>NZ_JASTTE010000001.1:0-707511 GCF_055700935.1 Corynebacterium sp. 2571A
TGGGCCCATTTGTAGTATCCAGACCGAGACACTTTTAATAGCCGTGCCATGCGCTTGATGCTGTAGTTCGCCTTCTCTTGCTGCATTAATTCGAACTTTGCTGCTCGCGTTGCTTCGCGGCGAAGAAGGCTGTCGCTTTTGACAAAAACTCGTTATCCATCTTGGCTTCTGCCAGCTCACGACGCAGACGAGCATTCTCAGCACGAAGATCAGCCTCACTCATCCCATCCGAGGCTCCTCGGCGTTCACGCTCGAGTTTGACCCACCGGCCTAAAAGCCCGGCGGAAACACCAATTTCCTTAGCCACATGAGCGATCGGGCGCTGCGACTCGATTACCAGGTTCGCGGCTTCACGCCGGTACTCAGGCGTGTACTTCTTGCGCTGTTGACTCACAATGAACATCCTCTCCTACGGACACAAGATCCGTACAAATAGGGTGTACTCTAAACGAGGGTAACCTCACATGGGCCTGCGTAAAGATGAAGAAGTGATCGAATGCTAAGTATCATAGCCTTAATTGGCGGGCTCGCGTTCGTTGTGGCCCTTATTAAAAAACTCTCTGATATCGAAAAGAGACTGGAGCAACTGGTTAATTCACAAAACAGTGAACCCAACAAGTCTGCTGATTCCCTCTGAGTATCGTTGAGCGTGCATAAACCCGAAAGGGTATGAGGTGCGAATCGTTTTTCTTTTCGTGGAAAAGAGTGGCTGAGTATGTCGGGGAAAGAAATCCTAGGCGTCGACGTGGACGCCCAGGGCCGTTGCGCGCACTGGCATACGCCGGTGGACGTGGTGGCCAACAAGTGTGCGACGTGCGGGCAGTTCTACGCGTGCTCTATCTGCCACGCGGAACTTGCCGATCACCCCTTCGGCGCGATGGATAAGCACACGGACGCGGTTTTGTGCGGCGTTTGTGGGGAGACGATGAATTACGGGCGTTACCGGCTAGCCACCGCTTGCCCGGCGTGCGGGCACCCGTTTAATCCCGGGTGCCACGCGCACGAGGAGATTTATTTCCAGCTGGGTCCGGTCGACTAGAAGGACGATAGAGAGCCGAATTGCTGCTGCACCTGGGCCAGCGCGGTGCGGGCCAGGGCGGCGAGATCCGGGATGCGGAAGGTCTGGCCGGCGAACGGCACGTCGACGGTCGGCTGGCCGGGGGCGACGGCGAGCTCAATCACGTTCTGGGCGCGGTGGGTGTTCTGCGGAGCGCGGTTCTGGTGGTTGTTTTGTGGGGCGGGCTGCTGCTGGTTGCCGGACTGGCCCAGGTTGCAGCGGTTGACCGCGTCATCCATGCGGGCGATGGCGGAGCGGATCTCCCCGCCGCGCGGGTGGAAAGTGGCCACGGACAGCGCCTGGCTGCGCTTGGACTGGTAGTCGCCGGGGTTGGTCCAGTAACTGCGGGCCTTTTCGCAAGAGATCTGGCCGGCGGGTACCTTGGCCAGCAGGTCGTCAACGGGATCGGCGGAAGCCACGGCGGGGGTGGCAAGGGTAGCGGTCAACACGAGGGCAGCGAGGCGTTTCTTCATGGGATACATCTTGGCACGAGTTCGCGGTTCGGGAAAGTGTACGCAGGAAACTTTTTAGACGCCCAGGAAGCGCCGCACCAGGCTGCGGTAGGCCCGCACCGTGAGATCGAGGTCCTCCAAGTGCAGCGCCTCGTCGTGGCTGTGGAGCTGCGAATTGGCCTCGGCCATGTCCCGGGCCCGCGCGTGGAGGGCAAAGCCGTAGCCATTGCCGCCGGCGCGGCGGGCGATGCGCAAATCCGAACCGCCCGTCGCCAGCACCGGGGTGACGTCCAGGTCGGGGAAGAACTCGTGCGCGGTGGACTCGATGGCCTGCCAGAGCGCGGTGTCGGTGCCCGACTGCGTGGCGTCTTCGGTAATTAGGTGCTCGATGGTGACCTCGTGGGCCAGATCGCCCAGCGCCTGGCGCAGGAACTCGTCCAGGTCCTCCTGGGTCTGGCCGGGGAAGGGGCGGATGTCCATCTCCAGGTAGGCGTGGGAGGGAAGCACGTTGATCGCGCCACCGGCCCGCAGGACGGTCTGGGACAAGGTGGTGTGCGAAAAGGCGTGCGCGTAGGCGTCCAGGTTGCCGAAGGCGCGGTAATCTTCCGCGGTGCCCTGGCCGCCGATAAGCGTTTGTTCCGTGGCGGGATCGAAGCGGAACGCCTTGACGAAGCCGGTCCAGGTCTCGCTGGTGGCCACGGGCGCGGATGCCTGTGCGATACGGCGGGCGACCTCGCCGATCTTCACGATGGCGAAGTCCTTGCCGAAGGGCGTCGAGCCGTGCCCGGCGTCGCCGTGCACGTGGAGGCGGCGCTGGCCCGCGCCTTTTCGCCCACGTTGAAGGCCAGCGAGTTCGGCAGGTGGCTGCCGCCGGTCTCCGACAGGCAGTTGTCCCAGCTCATCGCGTCCGGGTGGTGGGCATACAACCAGCGCGAGCCCCAGCCGCCGCGGGCCTCCTCGTCCGCCAGGGCGGCAAAGGTGAGATCGCCTGCCGGCTTCCCGCGGCGGGCCACCTCGCGGGTCACGGCTGCCATGGTGGCAGTAATGAAGAGCATGTCGACGGCGCCGCGGCCGTAGAGCACGCCGTCCTCGATGACGGCATCGAAGGGCGGCTTGGTCCACTTGTCTTCGTCGACGGGCACGACGTCCGTGTGGCCCATCAGGGTCAGCGGTTCGCCGTGGCCGCCCGGGACCGTAAACAACACCGAGACCCGCCCGGGGTGGGGCTCAAAGCGCTGGACCTGCACGTCCGTGCCGGCAAAGAAGCGCTCCAGCGTGTCGGCGTTGCGGACCTCGTGGCCCGAATCGTCGGTCAGATCGTTGACACAGGCGTTGCGGATTAGCTCCTGGAGTAGCTCCAGGGTGTCGTCGTACAGGCTGGTGTTTTCGCTCATGCACCCCAGCCTAGTGCCGCGCTCCACCCGCGAAAGAAATAAACTTAAAGTTGCAAAATTAAACGCCGTTCAACTTTGTTCGCTACGCTACCCGTATGAGTATTGTTGATATCGCCCGCGAGAAGGCCTTAGAGCAGGGCATCGGCCTGAACGAAGAAGAGCTCCTACAGGTCCTTTCCGTCCCCGACGAGCAGCTGGAAGAAATTGCCGACATCGCGCATAAAACTCGCCTGCGTTGGTGCGGCCCGGACGTTTCGGTGGAAGGCATCATCTCCATCAAGACGGGCGGCTGCCCGGAAGACTGCCACTTCTGCTCCCAGTCGGGCCTGTTCGCCTCGCCGGTGCGCGCCGCCCGCCTGGATATCGCCGAGCTGGTGGAGGCCGCGAAGAACACCGCCAAGACCGGCGCCACCGAGTTTTGCATCGTCGCCGCGGTCAAGGGCCCGGACGACAACCTCCTGGACCAGGTGGGGGAGGCCATCGCCGCCATCAACGCGGAGGTCGACATTGAGATTTCCTGCTCCCTGGGCACCCTGACCCGCGAGCAGGCGCAGCGCCTGAAGGACATGGGCGCGCAGCGCTACAACCACAACCTGGAGACCGCGCGCAGCTTCTTCCCGCAGGTGGTCACCACCCACACCTGGGAAGAGCGCCGGCAGACCCTCGACTTCGTCCGCGAGGTCGGCATGGAGGTCTGCTGCGGCGGCATCATCGGCATGGGCGAGTCCCTCGAGCAGCGCGCCGAGTTCGCCGCCCAGCTGGCGGAGATCGAGCCCTGCGAGGTGCCCATGAACTTCCTCGACCCGCGGCCGGGCACCCCGTTCGCGGATCGCCCGCTGGTTCCCCTGGGCGAGGGCCTGCGCGCCGTCGCCGCCTTCCGGCTGGCGATGCCCGCTGTCACCCTCCGTTTCGCCGGCGGCCGCGAGCTGTCCCTGGGCGACGACGGCACGGAGAAGGGCCTGCTCGGCGGCATCAACGCCATCATCGCGGGCAACTACCTGACGACCCTGGGCCGCCAGATCGAAAAGGACGTGGACATGCTCGGGCGCATCGACCTGCCCATCAAGGCGCTGTAGATGTCGGGGAAATCTGCGGGCGCTGATCACTCCGCGCTCGCCGCGTCCGTCCTCGCCGGCGATCCGCCCGTCTACCACCCGAATACCGGACAGCCCCTCGAAGAGGTCTCCACCCTGCACCCGGCGGCCGCGGCCGGCCTGGACGTGCCGCGCTACTGCCGCCTGTGTGGGCGGCGCATGGTGGTCCAGGTCCGCCCCGACGGCTGGCGCGCCCGGTGCTCGCGGCACGGGGAGCTGGACTCGAGCTGGCTTTTCGTCGAGACCATCCGGGAGCCGGACTAGAGCTGCCGGACGATGGTGCGCACGATGGCGCGCACCCGCCGATCCACCGGCAGGTCGTGGTGGAGCACCACCGCGCGAGAATCAAAGTCCTGGACGTAGATGTTGCGCACCGTGCCGTCCTTGACCTTGCTGGGGGATAAAAAGCAGGTCTCGGGCGGGACCACCACGGCATCGTGGCGCGTGGCGATGCACGTGTAGGTCACCCCCTCGTCCAGGTCGCCGCCGGCGTTGACGGCGCTCAAGATCTCGCTGCCAACGATCTGCTGCTGGCCGGCGTCGCCGAAGAACGACTGGATGATGGATTTCATGATGGAGTCGTTGCGCTTGCTGGCCATCAGCGGGCTGATGATGCCGCCTTCGGTGGTGCCGTGGTTGGGCGCGCCGATCGAGATGAGGTGGCGGACCTTGCTGGCCCCGCCGAGCACGCGCATCCAGTAGCGGGCCAGCAGCCCGCCCTGCGAGTGGCCCGCGATGATGACCTTCTCCGCGCCCGTCATGGTCAGCACCGCGTCGATATAGGCGCCGACCTGCGCGGCGGATTCGGGCAGCAGGCCCGTCGCCCGCGTGCCGTAGTCCGGGGCGAAGACGGCCCAGCCGTCCTCGCGGAGCTCGCCGCCCAGGATCTGCCAGATGCCCTTGGAGTCGGCCGTGCCGTGCAACAAGATGATGGGCCAGGGGCGGTCCGGGCTGGGACGGGCGGTCCAGTCGTCCTCGAAGATGCCGCGGGGTTTTAACCGCGCGCCCAGTGGGAGCGAGTCCACCGTGGAGCTGGAGCCGGCCGAGTCGACCTCCTCGTTAGACACGGCCATGCGGGTGCGCGAGTCCTCGCTCAGCGAGCCGAAATAGCCCTCTTTGGTGGGGTCTTTGCGCAGCATCTCCGCGATTTCCTCGGCGACCTCCTCGCGCAGCGCGTTGGGCGGGGCGGTGTTCTTGACGCCGAAGCGGGGGTTGGCCGGGGCATCGTTCGACCAAAAGCGGCGCAGCTGCTTTTCGATTGTGGAGCGCAGTTCCTGTAGTGCATCAGTGGCCACGTACAACCATCTCCTTTTACAATCCGGGCCTTCCAGCCTAGCGAACTAGCAGGTGAGGCGAGTTAGGAAAAACTTTTTTTAAAAAATGTCATCCGAAGGGTTGACGCTCTTTCCAAAGTATCTTAAAGTAAGCCTTGCCTAATCACGGGCGGTTGTTTTGCAGAAGTTGCGCTCCACTCCTTCTGTTTAGCACCGATTAGATTAGTCATGGGGAGAAGGCCCCGCCAGCGTGCAGCCGGCGGGGCCTTCGTTTACGCGGTAGTGTGGCGGCATGCGGAATCAGGTAGAGACAGTGCAGGTTCAGACGGTGGACGAGGCGGTCACGCGCCTCATTGAACTCTACGAGCAGTCCTGTCGGCGCTCCCACGACTTCGCGGACTACGACCAGGTCCGCTACCCCAAAATCACCGTCGCCGTGCGCGAGTGGCACCCCATCGACCGCTCGGAACCCTTCGGCTACGTCAACGAGGCCGGCAACTATTCCGCGGTAATCTCCAAGCCTTACCTGCTGCGCGACTACCTGACCGCCCAGCTGCAGCGCCTAGTGGATAACTACCCGTGCGATATCTACGTCGGCCCCTCGGACGTGCGCATCCCGCCCGAGTACATCCGCGGCGCCCCACCGGCCCCGCAGGACCGCGGGACCACCGTCCCGCGCCCCACGCTCGATGACGTCAACGACGCCATCATCGACGGCGACTGGGACGCCTTCCACGGCGCGGAGAAGCCGCTGTTCCACTTCGGGCCGCAGCGCTTCGACATCGCTTGCGAGCGGATCGAGCACTACACCGGCATCGAGGTCGACACGGTGCAGAAGTACATCCTGTTTACCAACTACGCCATGCACACCACCGAGTTTGTGCAGTTCGGCCTTGGTGAGCTCGCCAGCGAGGACTCGCGCTACACCGCGCTGGTGCTGCCCACGGGTGAGACCATCCACCCCAACGACGCGGTGGATCTGGACGTCGACGAGCTGACGCTGACCTCGCGCTACCAGATGCCCCGCTTCGACCTCATCACCGCCGCCGGCGACGGCATCACGATGATCAACATCGGGGTCGGCCCCTCCAACGCGAAGACCATCACGGACTGCCTGGCCGTACTGCGCCCCGAGGCCTGGATCATGATCGGCCACTGCGCGGGCCTGGACGGGCGCATGCGCATCGGCGATCTCATCCTGGGCAACGCCTACCAGCGCGACGACGGCCTCCTGGACGAGCCGGTCACCCCGGCGAACCCGATCCCCGCCATCCCGGAAATCCAGCGCATGCTGGAGGCGAGCGTGGACGAGATCTACGGCGCGGACAACCCCATCATGCGCACCGGCACGGTCTTGTCCACCAACGACCGGAACTGGGAGTGGCGCACCACCCGGCAGCTGTGGGAGTGGCTGCGGGCATCGGCAGCCGTGGCCGTGGACATGGAGTCCTGCACGCTGGCCGCCAACGGTTACCGCTACCGCGTGCCCTACGGCACCCTGCTGGCCGTCAGCGACCTGCCTTTGCACGCGGTGCCCAAGCTGCCGGCCCAGGCGCAGGCCTTCTACTCGAACTCCAAG
Source organism: Corynebacterium sp. 2571A (assembly GCF_055700935.1). NCBI lineage: Bacteria > Bacillati > Actinomycetota > Actinomycetes > Mycobacteriales > Corynebacteriaceae > Corynebacterium > Corynebacterium sp. 2571A. The sequence goes on from NZ_JASTTE010000001.1 coordinate 6,851, forward strand.
CAGGCCCACGTCATGTGCGCGGTGCGCGCGGTCGAGCAGCTGGCGGAAAACCCGTCCCGCCTCCACACGCGTAAGCTCCGGCGGGCGCTGGGGGAAGTGCCTTTCCGTTAACGCTTGTCCGGCGATAGACTGGACGGAAAGTTTCCCCATACGAGAGTCTGCAACCGTGATAGGAGCACCACGTGACTAATCCCCATAACCCCGACTGGGCGGTACCGGAGAGGGAGAACCTCACCTGGGAGACGTTTGGCGAGGCCAGCCGCAACCTATCGCAGCAGATCATCGACTCGGGCTGGATGCCGGATCTCATCATCGGCGTCGCCCGCGGCGGCCTGATCCCGGCCGGGGCCATCGGCTACGCCATCGGGGTTAAGGCCATGGGGTCCATCAACGTGGAGTTCTACACCGATATCGGCAAGACCCTGCCCGAGCCGGAACTGCTCCCGCCGTACCTGGACGCCTCCGACATGGACGGCAAGAAGGTCCTGGTGGTCGACGACGTCGCGGATTCCGGCAAGACCCTCGACCTGGTCTGCCGCATCCTCGAGCACGAGGACCTGGATCCGGAAAAGCCGAAGCTGAACGTGGACGTGCGCTCGGCGGTCATCTACACCAAGCCGGTGACCATCTTCCACCCGGACTACGTGTGGCGCAATACCGATAAGTGGATCAACTTCTGCTGGTCGGTCCTGCCGGTCATTACCGCGGACGGTTCGTTCAAGGAAGGGTCCTAACACTCCGGTGAATGACGCAGGTTCCCTGGGCGTAGCGGATAGCTTCCGCTACGCCTTTTCCTCTGCCCGCCGGCTGCGCATCGAGGTGCTCGGCGGTCTCGCGGTTTCCCTCGCCCTCATCCCGGAGGTGCTGAGCTTTTCCATCCTGGCGGGCCTGGACCCGCGGGTGGGCCTTTTCGCCTCTGTGGTGATGGCAATTTCTATCGCCTTTACCGGCGGGCGTCCCGCGATGGTCTCCGCCGCGGCCGGCGCGGTGGCGCTGGTCATCGCCCCGCTTACGGCCAGCCACGGCCTCGACTACGTGGTCGCGACCATCCTGCTGGCCGGGGTGCTGCAGCTGGTGCTGGCGGCGCTCGGCATCGCCAAGCTCATGCGGTTTATCCCGCGCAGCGTAATGACCGGGTTCGTCAACTCCCTGGGCATCATGATGTTCACCGCGCAGCTGCCGCACCTGCAGGACGTGCCCTGGCTGGTCTACCCGCTGGTGGGGCTAGGCCTGGTGCTCATGCTCGCCGCCCCGCGCCTGCTGCCGGCCATCCCGGCGCCGCTGATTACCATCGTGGTGCTCACCGCCCTGGTCATGATCTCCGGCTGGGAGGTCCCCGACGTGGCCGATCAGGGCGAGCTACCGGATTCGCTGCCGGGCCTGTTCATCCCGGACGTGCCGCTGAGTTGGGAGACCCTGCAGGTTATCGGCCCCTACGCCCTGGGCGTTGCCCTGGTGGGCCTGATGGAGTCGCTGCTGACGGCCAAGCTGGTCGACGGCATCACGGATACCCACTCGGACAAGACCCGCGAATCCTACGGCCAGGGGGTAGGCAATATCCTCTCCGCGCTCATCGGCGGCATGGGCGTGTGCGCGATGATCGGGCAGACGATGATCAACGTCCGCGGCGCCCGCGCGCGGACCCGGCTGTCCACGCTCATGGCCGGGGTCTTCCTGCTCATCCTCGTCCTGGTGCTGGGCCAGACCGTGGGGCGCATCCCCATGGCGGGTCTAGTGGCGGTGATGATCATCGTGGCGGCGACCACCGTCGACTGGCATTCCCTGCGGCCGCGCACGCTGCGGGCGATGCCCTGGTCCGAGACTCTCGTCATGGGCATCACCATGGCCGGGACCCTGATTACCTCCAACCTGGCGGTCGGCGTGGTGCTGGGCGTGCTGGCGGCGACGGTCAGCTTCGCCCAGCGGGTCTCGCACGTGGTGACCGTCGACCAGACCGGGCCGGGCGAGTACGCGGTGTCCGGCCAGCTCTTCTTCGCTTCCTCGAATGACTTGGTCTATTCCTTCGATTACGCGCCGGGCACGGACAAGGTCTCCATCGATTTTTCGGCCGCGACCCTGTGGGATACCTCCACCATCGCGGCCGTCGATGCAGTGCGCAGCAAGTACGCCTCCCGCGGAATCGAGGTAGAATTTAGGGGACTGGATGACGACAGTCAGCGCCGGCTCGAGAAATTCAAGGAAACATAACGCGGGTTACGTTAACATAACCTTAAATTGGTAAGGATTTCCTGCCTGGAAATAGTTTTTTAAACGCGTATACTTATCGGTAGTTAATTACCGATCCGACAGAAAGGTCCAGGTCATGGACGAGAAACTGCAAACCGCAATGAACAACCAGGTTAATTCCGAGCACCAGGCGGCGCTCATCTACACCCAGCTGGCCTATGAGATGGACAACCTGTCCTTCCCGGGCATGCGCGACTGGTTCCTGGCGCACGCCGACGAGGAGCGCACCCACGCTCAGAAGTTCGCCGACCACCTGCTGGCCCGCGGCTACCGCGTCGAGCTGACCGACATCGCTATCCCGTCCCTGAAGGCTGCCACCCCGCTGGACGCCTTCGAGGCCGCCTTCAAGCACGAGCAGAAGGTCTCCGCCGAGATCCGCGAGATCGCGCGCATCGCGGACGAGGTCAAGGATCTGGATTCCCGCAGCCTGGTCAACTGGTTCCTGGAGGAGCAGATTGAGGAAGAGGACACCGTCTCCGAGATCATCGACCAGGTCAAGCTGGTGGGCAACGACGGCTCCGGCCTGCTGCGCATCGACGCAAACCTGGGCTCGGCCGAATAAAGCACTAGACCAAATAACGGTCTGGTTAAAATAATCACTTTTGTCCCACCGGAGGCTTCTCCGGTGGGACAATTGTATTTTATGACCGCAAAGCAGAAAACGACCGCCGCCATCGCCCTCGGGCTGATGGTTCTCGCTTTGGTCGGGGGACTGGCACTGACGGCGGTAGACATCGCGTGGGGGATCTTCTTCTCCTCGGCCGCGCTCATGCTGAGCCCGTTCGCCGGCATGGCCATGCTCGCCGGCGTGCGCTTCCTGCGCGCCAGCGGGCTCGTCAAGGCCTTCTTCGGCGTCGGCGGCGTCCTGCTCCTGGCAGCCATCGCCCTGTTCTTCGTGAACCCCTCAGGCACGGGCCTGCCGATGCTCATCGGCGGCGCGACCTGCGGCATCGCCGGCCTGTGCCTGCTCAAGCCCCGGGTGGTAACGCATGGCTAAAACCAAGCTGCTCTTCGATCTGTACGGCGTGCTCATGCGGCTGCCCTCGGCCGCGGATCGCCGCCTGTTGGAGGACACGCTCGGCGTGCGGGACAGCGCCCGTTTCTGGGACACCTACGAGGAGCTGCGCCCGCCCTACGACGCCGGGTTGGTCTCCGACGAGCGCTGGTGGACCACGCTCGCCCGCCGCAGCGGCCTGGGCGAGATCGACACCAGCCAGGCCGTGGCCGCGGACATCGCGGGCTGCCTCGAGGCGGACACGGAGATGGTCGGCTTCGTGCAGTCGCTTATCGATGCCGGCCACCCCGTCGGCATCCTTTCCAACATCCCGACCGGGCTCGCTGCCGTCGTGCGGCGCGAGCATCCCTGGCTAGAGGATTTCGCCGCCGTCACCCTGTCCTGCGATATCGGGGTGGCCAAGCCGGAGGAGCAGGCCTACCTCGTCGCCGTCGATGCCCTCGGCGGCACCCTCAAGGACACACTCTTCTTCGACGACCGCGACGACTTCGTGCGCGGGGCGCGCGAGGCGGGCCTGCGGGCCGAGCGCTTCGACGGCATCGATAGCGTGCGGACGGTGCTTTCTACACCCTGACCTTGCGCAGCTCGAGCGGCACGCGCAGCAGTGGGTCCAGGGCGACGGCACGCGCGACCGCGCGGACGATCTCGCGGTGGGTGGGGATCATGCGCAGCTGGACCTCGGTATCGGGGGCCTCTTCCCGCACGGCGCTTGCGAAGCGGCGCGGGGCCTGCGGATCATCCACGAAGGCGGATCCGGCCACGACCACGGTGTTCGGGTGGTGCTCGCGCACCAGCCGGGCGGCGACCTCGCCGAGATCGTGCGCGCGCTCATCGAGGATGGAGCGTGGGGCATCGGCAATGCTGTCGACCGTAACGCCCTGCTCCGCCGCCTTCTTGAGCACCGCCGCCGTCGAGAGGGAATCCTGTGCGGGGCGGCCCTGCGGATCGGTCAGCGGGGTCAACTGCTGGACCCCGTCGTCGTTGGACAGGGCCGCGCCGATGGAGTCGTCCGCGAAGAGCACCAGGACCTTGTCGTTGGAGGCGATGTCCGCGGCCTGGGTTTCCGAGCCCAGGATCGCCGGAATGGCTGCGGTGACCACGACCGGCACGCTGAACTGGAAGCGCAGGCGCTCGGCGATGTCGACGCCGTTCCACCCCAGGTTCGGAGCGTAGACCAGGCCTTCCTCGTCGACCTGGCCGGAGGTGGTCACGCCGACGGAGACCAGCGCCTGGTCCAGGCCCGCGGTCAAGCGGTTGATGCCGGCCATGATGTGCTCGATGAAATCCGCCTCGCTCAGCGATGCCACCGGGGTGGTGATGTCATCCTCCCGAATGGTGCGGCCCTTGGTGTCGTAGAGGCCGATATAGGTCGAGGAGGTGCCGATGGCGATGCCAGTCAGCAGCCAGTTGTTCTCCGCTACCTCCAGCGGCACCGTCGGGCGCCCGCGGCCCTTCGTGCGGGTCAGGTCGGTGCGCTCTTGGATGAGCCCGGCCTGGAGGAGTGCCGTGGTCGCGCGCGTGATGGTGGGCTGGGACAGGCCGGTCGCTTCCACTAGCTCGCTCCGAGTGATGATCGGATTGAGGCGCACCAGGTGGAGGCACTTGGCGGCGGGCGTGCGTGGGCGAGTGAAGGCCGGTCCTGGCTTGATCATGCAACTTAGTATAAAGAGAACAGACTGCATTGTCTAATTCTATACGTTGACCGGTGGTTGAAATTAGACTGCATGGTCTAGCAATTGCTGTGCTTTGGTGCGGAAATGTCAGATTTTTCGACATCACCCCCTCCGCCCGGCCATGACCTGCTCCACCGTCCGCAGCCAATTGCAGGAGCGCGGGGACATCGGGCCCTCTGGACTCGTGGCCTGCCAGGTGCCGTCGTTGAACAACCAGATGACGTCCGAGGTGTGCGGGTCGATGACGTAGGTCGCGCGACCGTCGGTCTTGATGTTGTGGTGGTGCTGGCACAGGTTGACGAGGTTGTACGCGGCCGTCGGGCCGCCGTCCTCGAAGTCGACGCAGTGGTCTTTCTGGCACCGTTCCGCCTTGACCGTGCAGCCGGGGTAGCGGCACGTGCCGTCGCGGCCGTTGACGAAGGCCTTGATGTCGTTCGGCGTCGCGTAGTTGCGGCTGCGCTTTTCCGCGATGTCCGACATGTGGCGGACGGTGGTCGCTGCGTCCGCCAGCTTCTGGCCGCTTTCGTGACTTATCCAGCCGAACCCGGCGACGAAGATTGGGGCGTTTGGGACGTCGCTGGCCTGGTAGAGGTTGAGGACCACCTGTGGGGAGGAGTATTCCCCGAGGATGAGGCCGGCGAGCGCGGCGGCCGGGCTGATGTCCTGTTCCTTGGCGGTGCGGGAAATGGCGTCGTCTAGTTGGGCGGTGGTTGCGGGGTCGTAGTCGGCGTAGATGCCGGCGCGGGAGCCTGACTGGGCCTCGCAGGAATAGTTGCCGCCGTCTGGGCCGGAGGTATCGGCCGATTCTTTCGGCGTATCCTCCGGCTGTTCCGTGGCAACCAGGCTGTTGAGCTTGCGGCGCAGGTTGGCATAAGAGGGCAGGCGCTGGCCTGGGCGGGTAGGGCTGAGGTATTTGTTTAATTCAGTATCTATGCGTTCTAGAACGTCCTGGGTGGGCTCGCCCAGGTTATTTAAGACCTGGTCGATCAGGATGAGGTAATTGAAACCGATGTGTTGGAGTCTTTCCACGGTTTCTTTGAGCTGGGGCAGGGTGTCGAGGCGTTCGAGGGCGAAGCAGCGGTTGAGGCAGGCGGTATAAGAAAGGCCGGTGCGGGCGGCGAGGTTGCCGACGGTGGTCTCACAATCCTCGTTAATGGGCGGGCGGAGGCGTTGCCACAGGTGGTAGTCAACGCGGCGGATCTGGGTGGCGTCGTGGGCGATTGGGCAGTTCGGTGTATTGACGGTGTAATAAGGGTCCATGACATTCTCCCCGAATGATTATGTCGTAACTATGTTCTAACCCAACCCCCATAATACCTACCCAAACCGGCACCGCAACCCCCACAGAAAACGTTTTCGAAACTATGTTGGAATTTTCGACGGGGAACGGTCCAAGAACTGATGCTTAAGTGTTATCTTCCTGCTGACGGCTGGAAAAGACCAGGTACGGGCGACTTTGGCGGGGCAGGGAGCATTCAGCGTTCTCACTGCGCCGCGCCAGGTGGCGGTGAAGTAGGGAAAGTGGCTAGACTTCCCAATCATGAGTTCCGAGCACAACGCCGAGCGCCAGCCTTCCCTTCTGGACGCTTCGTGCGATAATTTCGCAGCTGATTTGGCAGCCCTGACCCCTACCGATGCGACGGCGTGGGGCGTTGCGGGCTACGAGGGGGAGTTGCAGGACTTCTCTCCCGAATACTACGAAGCCGTGGCGGACCGTACTCGCGAGATGATTGCGGATCTCGACGCCCTGGATGACTCGACGGATGAATCGGACGACGAGGACGACTTCGACGACGTCGACTACGTGACTGCAGCCGTGCTGCGCGACCGGCTCTGCCTGGAGCTGGACATGCACCACCGCATGGAGGACCTGCGGCTACTCAACAACATCGCCTCGCCGGTCCAGACCATCCGGGACACCCTCCTGCTCATGCCGCAGGAGACCGAGGAGGACCTGGACGCCATCCGCTCCCGCCTGTCCAAGGTGGGTAGCGCGCTGGCGGGTTATCGGGACTCGCTGACGGAGGCGGCATCGCACGGCTTGGTGGCGGCCAACCGCCAGATCAATGAGGTCATCGGCCAGTGCAACGCGCTGACGGATAGCGACTCGATGCTCGACGAGCTCGGCCTGGCCGAGGACTCCGCCGAGGTGGAGCACGCCAAGCAGGCTTTCGAAGAATTCTCTGCCTGGCTGTCGACGGACCTGCAGCCGCAGGCGCCGACCTCGGACGCGTTCGGCCGCGAGCGCTACGAGCTGTTCTCCCACCTGTTCGTGGGCGACGTCGTGGACGTGGACGAGGCCTATCGCTGGGGCCTGGAGCAGCTGCACGAGATCAACGCCGAGCAGGAAAAGATCGCCCACAGCCTCTACGGCAACGAGTGCACCGTGCGCACGGCGATGCGCAAGCTCAACCAGGAAGAGCGCTACCTCCTGCGCGGCAAGGACGCGCTGGTGGAGTGGATGCAGTCCACCGCCGACCGCGCCATCGAGGAGCTGGACGGTAAATACTTCGACGTACCGGAGCAGGTGCGCGAGATCGAGTGCTGCATCGATCCGGCAGGCACCGGCGGCATCTTCTACACCCAGCCGGCGGATGACTTCTCCCGCCCGGGCCGGATGTGGTGGTCGGTGCCGGCCGGCCAGGACATTTTCCACACCTGGCAGGAACTGACCACGGTCCACCACGAGGGCGTGCCGGGCCACCACCTGCAGATCGGCCAGGCCCTGGTCGAGCCGGACCTGAACCTGTGGCGTCGCAGCGTGTGCTGGAACTCCGGCCACGGCGAGGGCTGGGCCCTCTACGCCGAGGAGCTCATGGCGGAGCTCGGATACATGGATGATCCCGGATACCGGATGGGCCTTTTGGACGCTAAGCGCCTGCGGGCCGCCCGCGTGGTCGCGGACATCGGCCTGCACCTGGGCAAGAAGATGCCGGACGGTTCCGGCGTCTGGGACAAGTCCCACGTGCACACCTTCATGCGGGAAAACACCGCGATGGATTCGGCGAACCTCTCCTTCGAGGTCAACCGCTACCTGGGCTGGGCCGGCCAGGCGCCGTCGTACGCGCTGGGTGCGCGCCTGTGGCGCCAGACCCGCGACGAGGCAGTCGCGCAGGGCATGAGCGAGCGCGAGTTCCACGCCGAGGCGCTGGCGCTGGGCTCGGTGCCGATGTCTATCCTGCGCGAGACCGTCCTCGACTAGGCGCTAGCGTTTCCTCCGCGTGAAGAGGCGGATGAGCTGGGGCAGGTAGCCGGCAATCACCAGCACGATGATGAGCCGGATGAGCTGGATGGCCACCACGGCTGGCCCGGCCCCGCCCTCGGAGGACAGCGCCAGGACGGTCTCCAGCGCGCCGGGGCTGGTTGCCAGGTAGGCCTCGAAATAGGTGATGTCTAGCGCCCAGGTCAGCGGCCAGGCGGTGGCCGCACACAGGGCGATGACCACGACGATATAGGCCACGGTGGCGGGCAGCTGCGCCGCGAACCGCTGCAGGGCGGGCCACGACAGTCCGCCGCCGCAGACCCAGCCGATGGACATGAACGCCAAGATGCGGAACGGCTCGATGGGCTGGAGGGTGAGCTCACCGGGCAGGAAAAGCGAGGCCAACACCGTCAGCAGGAGCGGGCCCATCACGCTCGGGGCGGGCAGGCGGAGGGCCTTGCCGAGGGGCTCGCCGGCGAAGGCGATGGCCAGCACGAGCAGGATCATCCACCAGTGCTGGTCCGGCTGCGGGGCGTCGACCGGATGGGAGTCGGCCGGGGTGGATAGGAAGCCGACGACGACCGGCAGGGTCATCGACACGGTCAGCAGGCGCAGGTACTGCGTCAGCGCCACGTAGCGGTAGTCCGCGCCGAGGTCGTCGGCGAGCACCGGCATCATGGACGCCCCACCGGGCAGCATGGACAGGATGCCGGTGTCCCGGCTGACGGCCTTCGGCTGGGCGCGGTGGAGGAGGAGCCCGCCGGCGACGCCGACTAGCACCGTCACCAGGGAGACCACGACGCCCGCGGGCAGGAAGCCGACGATCCGCGACAGCGGCACCGTGGTCAGGGGGATGGCGGCCAGGATGCCGATGAACCCGCGGCTGAGAGCGTAGACGTGGCGGTTGACGGGCAGCTCTTTGCGGGTCGCCAGCGCCATGCCGGCGGAGACCACGATGGCGGCCACGATCCAGGCCGCCGGCACGTTCCAGCGGTCGAAGAGCCAACCGAGGCCCACGGAGGCGGGCGCGACAATCATCCAGCGCACTGCCAGCGGCATTCGGGTACCTCCTTGTGAATTCGATCTCCTTTATACTATTGGCCTTATACTGTTGCCATGGAAATGGGCGTGGGAACCTGGGCACTGCTCGTCGCTGGGGCAGGGGTCGCCGGCTGGATCGATGCGGTCATCGGCGGCGGTGGGCTGGTACTCATCCCCCTGATTCTGGCGCTGGTTCCCGGCGTGGCCCCGGCCACGGCGCTGGCGACGAATAAGGTGGCGGCGGTCTCGGGCACGGCATCGGCGGCGGTGACGCTAGTGCGCAAGGTGCGGCCTCCGGCGCGGGAATTGGTGCCGATGGCGGTGCTGGCGGCGGTGGCCTCGGGCGTGGGCGCGCTGATGGCCTCGTTGCTCGACGAGGAGGTGATGCGGCCGCTGATTATTGTTCTTTTGCTCGCCGTGGGCACGTTCATCGCCTTCAAGCCGAGCTTCGGCGGCGGCGACAGCCAGGGGATCCACTCCGGCTGGCGGTCCTTAGCGGCGCTGGTAGCAACGGCGGCGGTGGCGTTCTACGACGGCATCTTCGGGCCGGGCACCGGCATGTTTTTGATCATGGCTTTTACCGCCATTTTTTCCCAGAACTTCCTGCGCTCGGCGGCGATGTCGAAGGTGGTCAACACCGCGACGAACCTGGGCGCGCTGGTGGTCTTCATCGTCGGCGGGCACGTGTGGTGGACGCTCGGCATCGTCCTGGCGGTGGCCAATATCGTCGGCGCGCAGCTGGGCGCGCGCACGGTGCTGGGCGGGGGCACGAAGCTGATTCGCTACGCGCTGCTGACCCTCGTGGTGGTCATGAGCTGCTACCTCGCGTGGCAGCAGTGGGGCTAGGCCGGGTCTTCCGGCCAGGCGTGCTTGGGGTAGCGCCCGCGCATCTCGGCGCGCACCTGCTGGTAGGGGCCGGACCAGAAGCTGGCGAGGTCGTCGGTGACCGCGAGCGGGCGGCCGGCAGGCGACAGCAGGTGGAACTGGACAGGAATGCCGGCGACCTCGGGGGAGGAATGCAGCCCGAAGCACTCCTGGAGCTTGACGCGCACGACGGGGCGGCCGCTCGCGTAGTCGATGCGCGGGTGTTTGCCCGAGGGGAGCGTGAGGCGTTCGGGCGCGGCGGCATCGATGTCGTTGGGCCACGGCAGCAGGCGCTGGAGCGCCGGGTACATGTCGACCTCGCGCGGGGGCTTGCCGCGGACGATGTCGCCGAGCTCCGGGCCCAGCCAGTACTGCGGATCGGCCTTGTGCGGATCCGGCCAGGGATCGCCGAGGCGGGCGTGGAGGAAGGCCAGGCGGTCGAAGAGGCGCTGCGCCTTGTCGGAGAAGTGGAAAATTTCTAACCCAGTCCGTTCGAGCAGGCGGGCGAGGGCCTCGGCCCCGGCCTCCGGGCTGGGCTGGGTCGGGGTGGAGCTTAGCTCGATCTGCCCGGCCCGGCGGATCTGGCGGGCCCGCAGCTTGCCCTTGACGAAGTCGGTTACCAGCTCTTCGCTCACGCCGATGATGGACAGCGCGTCCTCTTCGTTGATGCGGGCGGCGGCGCGGATGGTGCCGCCCTCGGCGGAGCGGGTCACGACCGCGGTGGCCAGCCACTCGGAGCCGTCCAGGCCGAGGTCGTGGGGCAGGCGGGCCCGCGTGCCGGAGGCCAGCAGGTAGGTGTCGTCTTTCACGCGGCGGGCGATCCAACGGGGGAAGGCCAGCCCGGTGATGGCGCCGGGATCGCTGACACCGCTACCAGTGCTGACCAGCTTAGCCAGGCGCTGGGACTCGGACTTCGGCGCGCGCTGGCGGGCGATGTCGCCGCGGGGATCGTCGGCCAGCACGGCGACGGTGGCCGCGGCAGACGGCCCGCATTCGATAAGGGCGCGGCCCAGGCGCGGGTCCAGCGGCAGGCGGACCAAGCGTTTGCCCAGCTGGGTCAGCTGGCCGTCCCGGAGGGCGCCGAGCGATTCCAGGTTCTGCCGGGCGCGGGCCAGGTGCTGCGGCTGCGGGCTATCGAGCAGCGGGCAGTCGCCCCAGGCGGCCAGCTGCAGGGCGGCCTGGGTCAGATCCGTGGTGAGGATCTCCGGGGTGATGGCCTCGGCCGCGTGCTCGTAGTCGACGGCGGAATAGGCGCGCACCACGGTGCCCGGGCCCTCGCGGCCGGCGCGGCCGGCGCGCTGGTCCGCGGTGGACTTGGCCGAGCTGATAGTGACCAACCCCGTCATGCCGCGGCTGGCATCCAGCCGGGGCACGCGGGACAGGCCGGAGTCGATGACGGTGCGCACCCCGGGCACGGTCAGGGAGGACTCGGCCAGGGAGGTCGAGACCACGATCCGCGGGGTGGACGAGGGCTGCAGGGCCGCGTCCTGCTGCCGGGCATCCAGCCGCCCGTGCAGGGGGAAGCTGACGGGCAGGCGGCCGACGACGTGTTCTACCTCGCGCACGCCCGGCACGAAGACCAGGGCGGAGTGCCCGGTGGCGGACACCTGTTCCTGGGCCAGCTGCGCCAGGTGGTCCAGGAATTCCCGGGAGCAGCTGCTGCGGCCGGGGTGCGGGCGGTAGGAGATATCCAGCGGGTAGGTCACCGCCGGGGTGCTGAGCGTTTCGGCTCCTAGGAACTCGGTGAGCTTGTCGCGCTCCAGGGTGGCGGACATGGCCACCAGCCGGAAGTCGTCGCGCAGCTCGGCGAGCTCCAGGCACATGCCCAGAATGAGATCGGTATCCAGCTGGCGCTCGTGGACCTCGTCGATGGCGACGGCGGACACGCCCTCCAGATCCGGATCCCGCAGCAGGCGCTGGAGGAGTACGCCCGGGGTCACGAACTCGACGTGGGTGCCGGGCTGGTGCTCGCCCTTGACGCTGAAGCCGACGGCTTTCGGGGATCCGGAGAGGTGGCGCAGCCGGCGGGCGGCGGCGCGCACGGCCACGCGGCGCGGCGCGGTGACGATGACCTTGCCCCCGCAGTGGTTGGCCAGGGCGGGCGGGACCAGGGTGGTCTTACCGGTGCCGGGCGGGGCTTGGATGACTAGGCGCCCGGTGGCATCGACAAGCGTGGGCAGGCGGTCAATGACCCCGGCCACGGGCAGGTCGCGGCCGATCCGTGCGATGTCGAACATGTCATCCAAGCTTACGCACGACCCGCCCGGGTAAGCCAAGCACCAGGGAATTGTCCGGCACGTCCTGGGTGACCAGGGTGCCGGCGCCGATGACGCAGTTGTCGCCGATGGTGACTCCGGGCAGGACGGTGACGTGAGCGCCGAACCAGCAGGTGGTGCCCACCGTGATGGGGTGGGCGATCTCCCAGCCGGCGGCGCGCAGCTGGGTATCGTCGACTGGGTGGCCCACGGTGACAAACGAGCAGTGGGGGCCGACCAGGGTGCCCGCGCCCAGCCGGATCTTGGCCTGGGCCAGGAAGGTCGCGCCGAAGTTGATGAAGACGTTCTCGCCGCAGATGAGGTTGTAGCCGTATTCCACGTTGGCGGGGGCAAACCACCCGGGAACGGCGGATTCTTCCGGTAAAAGCTCTCGCAGGATGGCTTCGGCGGCGTCCGGATCGGTGTTGCCCAGGTCGTTGAACTGCTTGATGAGCCGGAAGCCGCGCAGCTGCTCCGCGCGGAGCTCGTCGCTGCCGGGCAGGTGCCACTGCCCGGATTCCATGCGCTCGCGGGTGCCGTAGACCGCGTGATTGTTCTCGCTGTCCTTAATCGTCATGCTGTCTATTGTGCCAACTATCGCGCCGCTGGTTGTGCCAGACTGGGTGGCATGCTTTTCGAGGTGGAGCGCCCCGCGGCCAAGGTCGCGCCCGGGGTGGCGCACGTGCCGGGCTACTGGTCGACGCCGGAGCAGCACGCGTGGGTCGCGCGGTTCCGGGACCTGGCGCGCCGGGCCAGCGGCACGCCCTTTGCCATGCAGCGGCCGCAGCTGGCCTCCGGCGGGCGCATGAGCGTGCACATGCTCAACCTGGGACACTACTTCGACTATGACAGCTACCGCTACGTGGACCGGAAATTCGGCCACACCGTCCCGGGGCTGCCAGGGGCTCTTCGGCAGGCGGCTATCGATGCCGTCTGTCGCGCCGCCGCCCTCGCCGAGGAGCTAGCGCCGTGGGCGCAAAGCTACTTGCCGGACATGGCCCTGGTGAATTATTACCCGCCGGGCGCGCAGATGGGCATGCACCAGGACCGCTACGAGTCCACGCGGGCGCCCATCGTCTCCTTTTCCATCGGGGAGGAGGCGCTGTTTCGCATCGGCGGCACGGAGACCCGCAACCGGCCCTGGGACGAGGTGACGCTGGCCTCCGGGGATCTCATTGTCTTCGGCGGCCCGAAGCGTTGTGCTTTCCACGGGGTGCCCGAGGTTCGCCCAGGCACCGCGCCGGAAGGCTGCGGGCTGGCGCAGGGCCGAATCAATGTCACGGTGCGGCAGGTCTTTTCCGGGTAGGCTGTCCTAGAAACACTTAACCGTTGAACTGAAAGGAAGCCCGACATGGCAAAAATCGGCATCATCATTGGCTCTATCCGCGAAGGTCGCCTGGGGGAGGCCGTCGGCCGCTGGGTTGAGGGTATCGCCCGCGATCGCGCCGAGCAGGGCGTGGACTACGAGCTCATCGACCTGGCCGCTTTCAATGTTCCGCTGCTGACCGCCGCCACCGTCCCGGGCGCGGCCAACAAACAGTACGACGACGCCAACGTGCAGGCGTGGTCCCGGGCTATCGACGCCTGCGATGCCTTCGTCTTCGTCACCCCGGAGTACAACCACTCCGTGCCGGGCGCCTTCAAAAACGCCTACGACTCCCTGGGCGCGGAGTGGGCAGGCAAGCCGGTCGCCTTCGTCGGCTACGGCTCCTCCGGCGCCATCCGCGCGGTCGAGGCCTGGCGCCTGGTGGTCAGCAACTTCCAGATGGCCCAGCTGCGCAACCAGCTGGAGGTCTCCATCTTCTCCGACTTCACCGACGGCGAGTTCACCCCGGACGAGGACAAGACCAAGCGCATGGACAACATCCTGGCCGAGCTGGAGGATGCGCTGGGTAAATAACACCCCCGGCGGCGCAGGCCAACGAGCTGGATCCCAACATCCAGGGCCCGTTGGTGCTGGCCGAAGCGATGTACTACGACGCCGAGGAGGCGTGGCCATCTTGGGTATTCTCACCGCTGGCGGATTGATCTTCTACTCGATGTACACTACCCATGCAGAAAAGCAGAACCTGATTAACCAGTGCTACCAGAACGGTGGCAGCCCAGTGGTCGACAGCCGCGATTCCGCCGGCGTGGAGGGTACCACCGATTCCGGAGCAGCTAAGAATGAAGGAGGCTACCGCTTCGAATGCCAGAAGTAGAAACGACCCGAAACGCCCCCATGGTGGTTGCCGCGATCGTCGTGGTGGGACTGTTCCTGCTACTGCTGCTGTACCTGGGCCTAAGCCGCTACTACAACGCGCAGGAGCTGGATTCCCTCGTGGAGGGCGCTGAGGCTAACGGGCAGAGCTATTCCGTGGAGATCCACAACGGGCTAACGGGTAGCTATTCCTTCCGCGCCCACTAGCCGGCGATGCCCTTGAGTGCCGCTAGGTGCTCGTGAAAGGCAGCGCGACCACGCGTGGTGAGGCTGACCCACACGGTGTCCTTGCCGCGTGTGGAGCCGTATTCGCGGAAGCGGCTGACGTATTCTGCCTCCTGTAGGGCGCTGAGCTGTTTGGAGAGCGCGGACGCGCTTAGGCCCACCTCCCGGGCCAGCGAGGAAAACTCCATCTCTTTGTTGACTGCTCCCTCGGTCGCGCCGTAGGCGTTGAGGACGGCGCAGATCTTGAACCGGTTGAGCGGGTGGATGACCGGATCGAGCTGGCTGCTCATGAATGATTCCGTTCCCGGGAGCTGAGATCTAAGGCATCACTGCCCAGGGCCCACCACACGCTGGCAAAGGCTAGGAGGCCAAGGGGCAGCACGACCCAGGCCGGCAGGTCGTGGGCGAAGATGATGGCGGACATCGGCCAGTAGAGGCAGAATAGTCCCAGCCCGTAGCGCTTGTCCGCGGGGGGCGCGGCGAAGGGATCTTGGCGGTAAGACTGGCGCACCCGCGGGTAACGCCGGGGCAGGATGGCAGCTGCGACGAGCATAACGGCGGCGACGATGAGGAGCGCCCACCAAGGCCGAGATTTAAACGCGAAGAGCGCAAACGCCGCCAGGTAGGTCAACGCCAGGCAAAAAGCGACCCACGGTGGGACCAGGGAGGTATGTTTCTTGGCGAGGGTCTCGTTAAAGGACAGGGCTTCGGTGGCCTGCTTCTTCTCGTTGTTTTCCACAGTGGAAAGTATGACACTTTCCGTACCGGAAAGCAAGGGCTTTGCTACACTGCGGGGCATGGTCGAACATGACGCAGGTAACAGGAAAGTGGCAGTAGTGACGGGTGCTTCCTCCGGGATTGGCGCCGCTAGCGCGCGGGCGCTGGCCGCCGACGGCTGGCACGTGATCGTGGCGGCACGGCGCATGGACCGGCTCGACGCCCTCGCGGAAGAGATCGGCGGCACCGCCATCGAGCTGGACGTCGCCAGCCAGGAGTCGGTGGACGCCTTCGCCGCGCAGATCGGCCGGCTGGACCTTTTGGTCAACAACGCCGGCGGTGCCAAGGGGCTGGAGCCACTAGTCGACACCAGGCTCGAGGACTGGCAGTGGATGTACGACGTGAACGTGCTGGGCACGGTACGCATGCTGCAGGCACTGGTGCCGAAACTAGAACAAGCCCCGGATAATTCGGGGCTTGTCATCAACATGGGTTCGGTGGCCGGCTGGGGCGTCTACGAAGGCGGCTCTGGCTACAACAGCGCCAAGCACGGCGTGCGGGTGATCTCCCGGGCGCTGCGGCTAGAAAACCACAACATCCGCACCACGGAGATCGACCCGGGCCGCGTGGCCACCGATTTCTCGCTCGTCCGCTTCAGCGGCGACGAGGAGCGCGCTGCCAAGGTCTACGACGGCCAGCTTAACCTCGCCGCCGAGGACATCGCGGAGGCGGTGCGCTGGGTGGCGTCCCTGCCCGCCCACGTCAACATCGACGTGATGACGGTCAAGCCGCGCACCCAGAGCTAGGAGCTTACAGGCTACTTCTGCAGACCGAACTGGCCGGAAACGGCCGGGGTCAGGTTCTGGTAGACGTGCTTGTGCTCCTGGTACTCTTCCAGACCCGTCGGGCCCAGCTCGCGGCCGTTGCCGGACTGCTTGTAGCCGCCCCACTCGGCCTGCGGCAGGTACGGGTGGAAGTCGTTGATCCAGATGGTGCCGTGGCGCAGGCCGCGGGCGACCTGCTCGGCCTTGCCCGCATCCGTGGTCCACACCGCGCCGGCCAGGCCGTACTCGGTGTCGTTGGCGATCTCGATGGCCTCCTCCTGCGTGGTGAAGGTCTCCACGGTCACGGTCGGGCCGAAGGCCTCGTCGTGGACGCAGTCCATCTCCCGGGTGGTGTCATCGATGATGGTCGGCAGGTAGTAGATGCCGGCGCCCAGGTCCGTGTTGCCGGTGCCGTGCTGGCCGTTGGTGTCCTCGCTGGTGGCCGCGCGGCCGCCGGTGAGGATGGACGCGCCCTGCTCGCGGGCGTGGTCCACGTACTTGGCAATCTTCTCCCGGTGCTCGGCGGAGATCAGCGGGCCGGTCTCGGCCTTGTCGTCCGTCGGGCCACCAATCTTGATGTTGTTGGTGCGCTCGACCAGGGCCTCGATGAACTTGTCGTGGATGGATTCTTCCACGATCAGGCGGGAGCCCGCGGAGCAGACCTGGCCGGAGTGGAAGAACGCGGCGTTGAGGGCGTTGTCCACGGCGGCGTCGAAGTCCGCGTCGGCGAAGACGACGTTCGGGTTCTTGCCACCCAGCTCCAGCGCGGTGCGCTTGACGGTCTCCGCGGCGTTCTTGGCGATCAGCTTGCCGGTGACCAGGCCGCCGGTGAAGGAGACCATGTCCACGTCCGGGTGCTGGGACAGCGGGTTACCGCAGTTGGCGCCGGCGCCGGTGATCAGGTTGGCCACGCCGTCCGGCAGGCCGGCATCGCGCAGCACGGCCATGAGCAGCATGGCGGTGTGCGGGGTCAGCTCCGCCTGCTTGAGGACGAAGGTGTTACCAGCGGCGATGGCCGGGGCGACCTTCCAGGACACCTGCAGCAGCGGGTAGTTCCACGGGGTGATCAGGCCGCAGACGCCAACCGGCTCGGCGTCGATGCGGGAGCGCACGTTCGGGTCCGCCGGGTCGACCACGCGGCCGGCCTGGTGGGAAGCCAGGGTGCCGAAGTAATCGAAGGCGCCGGCGATGTCTTCCATGTCGCCCATGGACTCTTCCAGGCGCTTGCCGGTGTCGGCGGATTCTGCCTTGGCGAAAAGCTCCTGGTTGTCGCGGATGGTCTGGGCCACGCGCAGCAGCAGCTTGCCGCGCTCGATGGCCGGGACCGAGGACCAGGTGCCGGCATCGAAGGTGCGGCGGGCGACCTTGATAGCGCGGATCGTGTCCTCGTCGGTGGCTTCGGAGACCTCGGCGACCACGGTGCCGTCGGCCGGGCAGGTGATGGTGCGGGTACCGCCCTCAGCGGCGGCCTCCCACTGGCCATCGATGAATAGGGACTTCGGGCCGTCGCCCGTGTGGACGCCGGAGAGGAGCTCCGTCGTCGATGGATCAAACAGTGCGTTCTGGGTGCTCAACAAAGCATCCTTTCTTGTCGGCGCTTTAATAGGCGCCGGCATTCGTATTCAAACAGGGAATTTGTTCGGTTCCGCTTTCCGGTCTACCAGAACTAATTATCCTCGCGCCAGATCCGCTCGGGCTCTGCCCCGTCGGAAACATCGGAGTCACCTGGGCGTTCGGATTGCATGTGGAGGAAGGCCAGGTGGCGCTCGTAGAGATCCAGCACGTTGTTGATGAGCTGGTTCTCGCTGTAGCCGTAGACGTCGTAGCCCAACGAACCGGTGAGATCGTAGACCTCTAGGCGGAAGTATTCCTTCTGGTCGCCGGCCAAGAACTCCGGGCACTCGGAAGCCACGGGGAAGAGCTGGTAGCGGAACTTGCGCTCGTTGTGCAGCGTGACCTGCAGGTCTAGCTGGGGCAGTTCCAGATCGGGCAGCTCACTGGTTAGCAGGATGGCGTCGTAGCCGCGCTGGCGCATCTGGACCGCGACCTTTTCCAGAGCGAACTCGGCGGTGTCCCGCATATAGGTGTCCATGTCCTGCTTGGTCGGGTAGGTATTGGCGCGATCCAGGCGCTGCTTCCAGCTGTTGTCGTCGGCAGCGATCCGGTCGGTGCGGCCGGAGATGACGCCGTGGAGCGCGGTGGTGCGCGCCTCCTTCTGCACGTTTTCCAGGCGCAGCGACTTCCACAGCGAGAACATCACCAGGTAGATGACCACGGCGAAGGGCAGGCCCATGACCACGGTGGCGGACTGCACCGTGGCGATGCCGTCGATCTGCAACAGGGCCAGGGTCAGCAGCCCCACGGCTACGGACCAGAAGATGCGCAGCCAGCGGGTGCCGTCCTGGCGGCTGTCGGTGATCTTCGAGGTGAAGTTCGACATCACCAGCGCGCCGGAGTCGGCTGAGGTGATATAGAGCAGCAGGCCGATGCCCGTGGTCAGCAGGATGATGAAGCCCGAGGCCGGGAACTCCTGCAGCATGTCGTAGAAACCCTGTTCCGGGATGTTGACCGCGTTCTCGGCGAATTCGGGGTAATCACCTGAGCGCACCATGTCCAGGGCGGTGTTGCCGAAGAAGGACATCCACATCAGGATGAACAGGAACGGGAAGGTCAGGGTGCCGAAGATGAACTGGCGCAGGGTGCGACCGCGGGAGATGCGCGCCAGGAACAGGCCGACGAAGGTGGCCCAGGCGATCCACCAGGCCCAGAAGAACAGGGTCCAGGACTGCATCCACTCGGAGGTGGCGGCCGGATCGTCCGTAAACGCCATGGTGTCCATGGTCCAAGACGGGAACTTGGAGACGTAGTCGCCCACGTTCATCACGATGGCGTCGAAGAGGTAGGCCGTCTTGCCAAAGACCACGATGTAGATCATCAGTGCGATGGCCAAGAAGACGTTGAGCTCGGACAGGAAGCGGATGCCCTTGTCCACGCCGGAGACGGCGGACAGGGTCGCGATGGCAATCGCGATGACGATGAGGGCGGACTGCAGTCCCAGGCCCTGGTCGATATCGAAGATGAGGTGGATGCCGTAGGACAGCTGCACCACGCCGATACCCAGGGAGGCGGTCACGCCGAAGACAGTGCCTAGCATGGCGGCGACATCGACGGCGTCGCCGACCGGGCCGTGGACGCGCTTACCAATGAGCGGGTACAGCGCCGAGCGGATGGCCAGCGGCATATTCAGGCGGTAGGCGAAGTAGCCGAAGGCCATGCCCATTAGGGCGTAGAGTGCCCAGCCGGTCAGGCCGTAGTGGAACATGGCGTAGACGACGGCCTCCTTGGCCGCCTCCATGGTCTCCGGCTCGCCGGTGGGCGGGGCCAGGTACATGGTCACCGGCTCGGCCACGGCGAAGAACATCAGGTCGACGCCGATGCCGGCGGCAAAGAGCATGGAGGCCCACGCGAAGGTGTTGAACTTCGGGCGCGAGTGATCCGGGCCCATGCGGATATTGCCGGAACTAGAGATCGCGATGTAGAGCACGAAAACGACCGCGATGGTCGCGGTCAGGATGTAGAACCAGCCGAGGTTGGTGCTAATCCAGCCGGTGACGTTGGCCAGCGTGTTGGCGGCGTGTTCGCGTCCCAAGCCGGCGTAGAGCGCCATCGCGATGATCAGCACACTGGAGACGGTGAAGACAGGCCAGTTCGTCCTGGGCGGCTCGACCTCGTCGGCGCCGACGTCGGAGCCGGTCTCCGCCTTGTAGCTGCCGACCAGGGCGCGGACTTGGTAGCGCGATCGACGTTTGGTGCGCGCCTTACCCTCTGAGGAAGGCTCGGCGTTAGCAGGTTGGGGCGATTCAGGATCGTGGGGATCGAAATTCGCCATGGATCACTCCTCTGAAGTTGTTAACGCCCCTGCCCACACGGACCCCAAACGGACATAGACGGGCTTAAGGCTAAACGCTCAAACATATTTGATTCATATATTCGAAACGGCGCAAAAAACCCGAGCGCATCTAGGGTGGACAGGGGTAGCGACACTATCGGAAAAACCGTAACGGAACATGTCAAACTTATCTTATTCTGGGCAAATTGCAAGCTTCTCAGGTAGGCTCGTTATGCAAGTAGGAGCGGAATGGTGCATATTTGTCCATGCATCGATTGCATAATATGCATTTCTGAACACCGCGAAGAAAGGAAGTGCTTTCCGTATGGGTCTATTAGACAAGGTGACTAAGACTAACTCGAAGAAGGTAACTGACGAAGTAAGCGACGTGGTTGTTGTCGGCGGCGGCTCCGCTGGCTCCGTGGTCGCTGCTCGACTGACTGAAGATCCCGAAACCCGCGTGCTGGTTCTGGAAGCCGGCCGCAACGACTCCCTGTGGGACCTGTTCGTCCACATGCCGTCGGCGTTCTCTTTCCCGATCGGCGCCAAGCACTACGACTGGATGTACGAGTCCGAGCCGGAGCCGGAGATGAACGGCCGCCGCGTCTACCACGCCCGCGGCAAGCTGCTGGGCGGTTCCTCGTCCATCAACGGCATGATTTTCCAGCGCGGCAACCCCATGGACTACGAGAAGTGGGCCGACAACCCGGGCATGGAGCACTGGGACTTCGCCCACTGCCTGCCGTACTTCAAGAAGATGGAGACCGCCACTGGCGCCGACCCGGAGGATCCGCGCCGCGGCCACAACGGCCCGCTCTACCTGTCCCGCGGTCCGGCCACCAACCCGCTGTTCCAGGCCCTGTTCAAGTCCGTCCAGGAGGCGGGCTACAACCTGACCAACGACGTCAACGGCTACCGCCAGGAGGGCTTCGCGCCGTTCGACCGCAACATTCGCCACGGCAAGCGCTGGTCTGCGGCCCGCGCTTACCTGCACCCGAATAAGCAGCGCAAGAACCTGGAGATCCGCACCCACGCCTTCACCACCAAGGTCCTCTTCGACGGCCAGAAGGCCATCGGCGTGGAATACGAGTGGGAAGGCGGCGTCCACCGCGTCTACGCGGACAAGATCGTGCTGTCCGCCGGCGCCATCAACACCCCGCAGCTGCTGCAGGTCTCCGGCATCGGCGACCGCGAGCTGCTGGAGTCCCACGGCATCGAGGTCGTCAAGCACCTGCCGGGCGTGGGCGAGAACCTGCAGGACCACCTCGAGGTCTACATCCAGTACGAGCTGACCAACAACACGGATTCCTCCCAGCCGTACCTGGACAAGTGGCGCTGGCCGTTCATGGGCCTGGAGTGGCTGCTGACCAAGAAGGGCCCGGTGGGCACCTCCCACTTCGAGGCCGGCGGCTTCGTGCGCTCCAACGACAAGGAAGCGTACCCGAACCTGATGTTCCACTTCCTGCCGATGGCAGTGCGCTACGACGGCCAGAAGGCCGACGTCAAGCACGGCTTCCAGTGGCACGTCGGCCCGATGTTCTCCGATACCAAGGGCTATGTGCGCATTAAGAGCGCCGACATCCACGACAAGCCGGAGATCCTGTTCAACTACCTACGCACCGACCAGGACCGCCGCGAATGGGTTGAGGCCGTGCGTGTGGCCCGCTCCCTGCTGGACACCAAGGCCATGGAGGAAGTCGGCGCGCGTGAGTTCAGCCCGGGCCCCGACGTCCAGTCCGACGAGGACATCCTGGAGTGGGTTCGCAACGACGGCGAGACCGCGCTGCACCCGTCCTGCACCACCAAGATGGGCTCCAAGGACGACGAGATGGCTGTCGTCGACCCGGAGACCATGCAGGTCTGGGGCATCGAAGGCCTCTACATCGCCGACGCCGGTGTCTTCCCGAACGTCACCAACGGCAACATCTACGCCCCGACGATGATGGTGGGCGAGAAGGCCGCCGATCTCATCGCCGGCCGCACCCCGCTGGAGCCGGAATACACCTCCTGGTACAAGGCCGGCGAGGACATGCCGCTCTACGCTGAGGGCGAGAAGGTCCGTGACCACAAGGACGCCATCGAGGGCGCCTGGTAAACCCACGGAAACGCTCCGTATACACTAAAACCGTCACCTGCCGCACCGGCAGCGTGGCGGTTTTTTAAATGACTGCCCCTTGAATACTTCGGAAGGTAGAAACCTCCATGAGCCTGGCCTCCCTGCTGACGCTCATCGGCGTGTGGATAGTCCTGTTGGTCACCCCGGGCCCCGACGTGGTGCAGGTTATCCGCACCGCGCCGCGCTCGCGCCGGGCGGGCCTTTTGTGCGCGGCCGGGATCGCCACCGGCACGGGCGTGTGGCTGGCGGCCTCCCTGGCGGGCCTGTCCGCGCTGATTGCTGCCCGGCCGGAGCTGCTCAGCGGCTTGCAGGTTATTGGCGGCGGGGTGCTTATCTACATGGGGCTTAGCTCCCTGCGCGGCGGGCTGCGCACGAGCCAGCCCGAGGCCACGCAACCCGAGCGCGTCCAGGGGGTGCTCACCGCCGGCAAGGCCTACCGCCTGGGGCTGATGACCAACCTGTCCAACCCGAAGGCCCTGGTGTTTTTCGGCGCCGTCTTCGCCCAGTTCCTTTCCCCGGGCATGTCCGCGCTGTGGACCGTGGCGGTAGGGCTCATCCTGTTGGCCATCTCTTTTGCCTGGTTCGCCGGCTTTTCCCTCGTCGTTCGCACGGCCGCGCGCTGGTTGGCCCGGCACGGCAACTGGCTGGACATCGTCGCCGGCATCATCTTCACCATCTTCGGGCTTGTCATGCTGGTGGAAGGGGTCATGGGCCTGGTTAATTAGCCCAGCAAACAAACCTGTTTCCCACTAGGTGGGATGACGCGTACCTTCGGATGCGGTATCAACTCCGCCGTTTGCGGCGCCAAAGAGAGCTCAACCAAGGTCCCGGTTTTCGGTCGGGGCCTTGCAGTCGTTTCTACAGGAGGTGTGCGTGTCTTTAGTCTCTTTGCTCACGCTGATGGGGGTGTGGCTGGTGGCCATGGCCTCGCCCGGGCCCGACGTCATCCAGATTATCCGGCTGGGCTCCCGCTCCACCCGGGCCGGGCTGTGGGCGGCCCTGGGCAGCTCTACCGGTCTTTTGCTCTGGGTGGTGGCCTCGCTGGCGGGTCTGTCCGCCCTGATTGATTCGCACCCGGGGATTCTCATCACGCTCCAGCTGCTGGGAGGTACCTATCTGCTGTGGATGGCCTACAGCGCCATCAAATCCGGGCTGGCGCAGCGCCGCGTGCCCGCCCGCGTGGTGCAGACTGAGACCTTCCAAGAGCAAAACCCGGACTCGGCGCCGCGGGTGTGGATCACCGCCGGCAAGGCCTACCGCCTGGGGTTTATCTGCGATCTGTCGAACCCTAAGGTCGTCATCTTCTTCGGCGCGGTCTTCTCGAATTTTCTAGAGCCGGGCATGAGCCTGGGCTGGTCGGCGCTGCTGGTGGTGTTGCTGGTGGGCGAGTCCCTGGCGCTTTTCGGAGCCGTCGCGCTGACCGTGCGGGCGTTTTCGCGTTGGATGTCGCGCCACTCCTCGTGGGTGGATCTCTTCTCCGGCGCGGTCTTCCTGCTGTTGGCCGTGTTTATTCTCTACGAAGGCGTGCGCGGGGCAATCGGGGTAACCTAAGGGCATGATTTTCACGACGACGAACACGGTAGAAGGCCGCGAGATCGACACGTACCTGCGGGTCATCGCCGGCGAGACGGTTTCCGGCATCAATTTCTTGAAGGACTTCGGCGCGGGCATTCGTAACATCACTGGCGGGCGCTCCGCCGGCTACGAGGAAGAGGCCGTGCGTGC
The DNA here is from genome assembly GCF_055700935.1 of Corynebacterium sp. 2571A. NCBI lineage: Bacteria > Bacillati > Actinomycetota > Actinomycetes > Mycobacteriales > Corynebacteriaceae > Corynebacterium > Corynebacterium sp. 2571A. The sequence continues at coordinate 30,844 of NZ_JASTTE010000001.1, forward strand.
CCGCGAGTCCGCCCTGAACGAGCTGTGGAACCGCGGTCAAGAACTGGGCGCGGACGCGGTGATCGGCATCGCCTTCGACTACACGGTGCTGGGCACCTCCAACAACATGCTGATGGTCACGGCCTCGGGCACCGCGGTGACGCTGAAACCCCAGCGGTAGACTGGTCCGCATGGCGGAAATTCTAGTGCCCATTGCGGGCGAGTCCATCAAGGTAGGCCAGTTCCTCAAGCTCGCCAGCGCGGTGGCCACCGGCGGCGAGGCCAAGGAGCTCATCGCCGCCGGCGAGGTCACCGTTAACGAGTCGGTGTGCCAGACGCGCGGCGAGAAGATCGTGCCCGGCGACCGGGTCCGCGTCGCCGACGCTGTCTTCGTGGTGGGGGAGGCCGGCGACGAGGACGACGACTTTTTCGACGAGGCCACGGCCGATGATGATTTTGACCCCGAGAAGTGGAGGAACCTGTAGATGCCAGCATTCGAGGCCGAGGTAGGCCTGCCCTTCTGGATCGACTTGACCACCGCAGACCAGCCGGCCTCGGCGGAGTTTTACCGCGCCGTGCTGGGCTGGGACATCGAGGGCGCGCCGGGCGGCTACCAGACCGTGACGGTCAAGGGCCTGCCCATCGGCGGGTTTATCCCGCAGCCAGAAGGCGCCCAGAACCCCGACACCTGGGTCACGCATTTCCTGTCCGCGGATATCGCGGCCGACTGCGAGCGCGCGGAGCGCCTCGGCGGCAAGGTGATGGCGGAGCCGCGCCCCATCGAGCGCGGCCAGATGGCGCTGCTAGTGGATCCGGCCGGCGGCCTCTTCGGGCTTATCCAGCCGGCGGCCCCCACCAGCTTTACCGCCGGCGGCGAGCCCGGCTGCGCGGTCTGGCACGAGCTGAGCGTCACCCGGGATTTCTCCCCGGCGCTCGACTTCTACGGCGAGCTCTTCGACTGGGAGCTGCGCACCAGCCCGGGCCGCGAAGGCGAGATCGAGTACGCCACCGCGGAGGCCGAGGGCGCGGCCTTCGCCGGCTTCTGGAACGCCCAAGGCCAGTTCCCCGACCAGGTCAATAGCTTCTGGCAGACCTTCCTGGGCGTCGCGGACCTCGACGCCGCGATAGTGCAGGCGCAGGCCCACGGCGGCGAGGTCATCCGGCCGGCCGAAGAGTCCCCGTTCGGCCGCATGTGCCTGCTGGCCGATGCCACCGGCGCGACGGTCACCCTGGTTCAGACCCCGCCGGCGCCGGAGGAGGAGCCGCGCGAGTCCGACGACGTGCTCAACCTCGGCGGCTAAGTGAAAGAGACCGTCCGCAGCGTCTGCGCGGCCATCCCGGCCGGCAACGTCACCTCCTACGGCGAGGTGGGCAAGGTTGCCGGCGTCGGCGCCCGGTATGTCGGCTGGTTTATGAGCCGGCATGGCGCGGATCTACCGTGGTGGCGGGTCGTGCGCGCCGACGGCACCTGCCACGATCCGGAACGCGCGCGGGGCCACTGGCAGGCGGAAGGGATTGCTTTTTCCGCAGGTAGAGTAGATATGCGGCAGTGCGGTATTGCCGCCGAAGAGTTAAAACACATCTGGCGAAGGAGTTGAGTGTTTGCGCGCTGGGTTTTTCCTCCTGCTGGCCATCGCCAGCGAAGTGGTCGCCACCTTAGGGCTGAAAATCGCCCTGGATCATCCGTGGGTTTACGCGGTGGTGGTGGCCGGTTATACCGCGGCCTTCGCGCTGCTGCATAGGGTCCTCAAGCTGGGCATGGCCATCGGGGTGGCCTACGGCATGTGGGCCGCCGGCGGGGTAGTGGCCACCGCCGCCTTGTCGGCGGTGTTGTTCGGGGAGACGCTGACCTGGTTGAAGATGATCGGCATGGCGCTCATCGTGACCGGCGTCGCCTGCGTGGAGATGGGCGCTAGGCCGCGGCCGAAGGCCTCCCCCGTGGAGGTGGATCCGGCATGACCTGGACGTATATCATCCTCGCGGTCCTCTGCGAGGTCGCCGGCACGATGAGCCTGCGGATGTCCGCGGTGCTCGGCGGGCGCAGGTGGCTGATGGCCGTTTTGGCCGGCTACGTCGCGGCCTACGTCTTTTTGTCCCTGGCCCTGCTGGAAGGAATGGCCTTGGGCGTGGCCTACGGGATCTGGTCCGCAGTGGGCGTAGCGCTGACGGCGGTGCTGTCTTTCCTCTTTTTCAAAGAGCCCTTCACTTGGCTGAAGTCCCTGGGCGTGGCGCTGATTATCGGCGGGGTGCTGCTCGTGGAGATGGGGGCTTAAATAGACGGTGGCACCGGTGGGGTCGTCGCTAGTCTGTTAACTCGCCTAAGCTGGGTGGGTATGAAAGACCTTTACCAGTTTGTCAATGGACCTTGGCTCGACGCACACGTCATCCCGGACGATCGCGGCGTGGACGGTACGTTCCACGGCCTGCGCGATGAGGCCGAGGAGATGGTGCACGAGATCGTGCAAAGCGACGACTCCCGCCCGGGCGCGCTTTACGCCTCCTTCATGGACGTCGACGGCGTCAACGGCGCCGGCCTCGCCCCGCTGGACAAGGACCTAGACCGCCTGGCCGTCGAGGACATGGACGCCCTGGCGGAAGTCCTGGGCCAGCTCGAGCGCGAGGGCGTGGGCGCCCCGGTGACCTTCTGGGTGGAAAAGGATTCCGGCTCCGAGGACGCCGTGCCTTACCTCATCCAGTCGGGCCTGGGCCTGCCGGACGAGGCCTACTACCGTGAGGAGGCGCATGCGGACACCCTGCGCGCCTATACCGAGCACGTGGCGCAGATGCTGGGCTTTTTGGATCCGGCCCGCCTCTTCGGCCTCGGCGCGGAGGTCGCCGCGCAGCGCGTGGTGCAGCTGGAGACCGACATCGCCGCCGGCCACTGGGACGTGGTCGCCACCCGCAACGCGGTGGAGACCTACAACCCGGTCGAGCTGAAGGACGTGCCCCGGGTGGCGCAGACAATCGTGCGCGCCGGGGGAATCAAGGACGGCCGCGTGGTTTCCATGATGCCGTCCTACTTCGACCACCTGGCCGGACTGTTTACCGAGGACCGGATCGCCGACTGGCAGCTGTGGGCCACCTGGCACATCCTGCTCTCCCGCGCCGCCCTGCTGCCGGAGAAGGTGGGGGCGAAGAACTTCGAGTTCTACGGCACCCGCCTGTCCGGCGCCACCCAGCAGCGCGACCGCTGGAAGCGCGCGGTCGGCCTGGCGGAGAGCTTCGTGGGCCAGGAGATCGGCCGCGCCTTCGTGGACAAGCACTTCCCGGCCTCCTCCAAGCGGGAGATGGACGAGCTGGTCGACTACCTGATCGCCGCCTACCGCGAGCGGATTAGCACCCTGGAGTGGATGACGCCGGCCACCCGCGAGCGGGCGCTGGAGAAGCTGGGCCAGTTCAAGGCGAAGATCGGCTACCCGGATACCTGGCGCGACTACGGGGACTTGAGCTTTAGCTCCGCGGGCGCCGACCTGGTGGACAACGCGCGGCGCGGCGCGGCCTTCTCCCACGACTACGAGCTGTCCAAGGTGGGCAAGCCGGCCGACCGCGACGAGTGGGTCACCACCCCGCAGACCGTGAACGCTTTCTACAACCCGGTGGTCAACGACATCACCTTCCCGGCGGCCATCCTGCGCCCGCCGTTCTACAACCCGGAGGCGGACGCCGCGGAGAACTTCGGCGCTATCGGCGCGGTCATCGGCCACGAGATCGGCCACGGCTTCGACGACCAGGGCTCGCAGTACGACGGCCTGGGCAACCTGAACTCCTGGTGGACGGATGAGGACCGCGCCGCGTTTGAGAAGCTCACGGCCAAGCTGGTGGAGCAGTTCGACGGCCAGGTGCCCACGGTTTTGCAGGACAACGGGATCGAGTCCTCCGGCGTCAACGGCAAGTTCACCCTGGGGGAGAACATCGGCGACCTGGGGGGCCTGGGCATCGCCGTGGTGGCGTACCAAAACTACTGCCGCGACAAGGGCATCGATCCGCATCAGAACCTCGCCCCCTTTGAGGTCGACGGCGCCGAGCCGGAGCTCTACGAGCAGAACTACTCCGGCCTGCAGCGCCTGTTCCTGGCCTGGGCCCGCGTCTGGCGCACCGCCATCCGCCCGGAGATGGCCACCCAGTACCTGGCCATCGACCCGCACTCCCCTGCGGAGTTCCGCTGTAACCTGATCGCCGCCAACGTCGCGGAGCTCTACGAAGCCTTCGACGTCCCGGCCGATTCCCCGATGTACGTCGCCCCCGAGCAGCGCGTGACCATCTGGTAGCTATGAGCACTCCGGATAACGCGCGCCCCCTGGACGAGGGCCAAGAATGGTTCATCGGCGGCCAGGACCGGCAGCTGGACGACGACGCGCAGCTCGAGCAGCTGGCGTCTTATATCGACGCCCACTACGAGCTGCCGGACTTCACCCCGCCGTGGAAGGGCGGGGTGGGGGATCCGGCCCCGGCGGATAACTACTGCGCCCAGCTGCCCGACCGCGTTACCCACGCGGCCATGATGGTCCTGGGCACCGGGGTGGACCACAGCCTGCCGGGCGTGGCTTTTACCCGCGACGTGGAGCAGACCGACCTGCCCGAGCTCCCCGCCTGCGTGTTCTCCTCCACGCAGGAGACCGAGCATTCGGGCACCTGGGTGGTCAGCCTGCACTCGGGCGGCTGGTGGCGTGGTTCCGGTAGCGCCCTGGAAATGCAGTGGCGCCCGGAGGTCGCCGCCGCGGTCGGGCTGAGCGGGGCTCGCGCCGTGGACTTGGACTACCCGCTGGCGCCGCAACACACGGTCGGGCAGATGCTCGAGGCGGTAGCTAAGGCCGTCGAGTACTGCCGCGCCCAGGGCGCGAACAAGGTCGTGGTCTGGGGCTATTCCTCCGGCGCCGCACTGGCCGCACTCGCCGCCCCGCTTGCCGATGCCCTCGTGCTCACCTTCCCGGACTTCGGCGCCCTGGCGGCCCTGCCGGACGAGCTGCGCGCAGGACACGAGCTCCCCGAGCCTGCGAGCTGGCCGACAACCTTGCTCCAGCTCGCCCGCCAGGACGAGGTCGCCGCCCACCCGGACGTTAAGGGCAGCCACATCACCACCCGGGACTACGCCGGCCGGCACCGCTTCCAGACCCCGGCAGTCATGCGCCAGCGCATCCGTGACGTGGCGGAGTTTCTCCGCGGGGTGAGCTAACGGAATTAGCTCTCCTGGGTAGCAGGTGCGATATCCATGGCCCGACCATAGAATTTCACCTGCTTCGCGTTGTCCGGGATGACGAACGCCCGGTAGATGCGGGACTTCTCGCCCACGGTGACCCCTTTGCTGCGCTGGCGCTTGATCGTTGACCAAGCGTTTAAAGAAATAACCCGCCTCAGCTGGGGCTTAGCTGAGGCGGGTGTGGAGGGTTATTCCTCGCCCTCGGGGCGGACGTTCATCTCGGAGTTCTTCCACCAGCCGGAGCGGGTGATGTCTTCCAGGTTGATGTTGGCCTTGTCCGGGGCGATGCCCGCGGAGTTGGTGCGTAACTCGTACTTGTAGATGGAGCCCCAGTCGCGGTTCCAATCGTTGTTGAGGTAGCTGGGGATTTCGTAGGAGTAGTTCACGGCCTCCGAGGTGGACATGGCGCCGCCGCCGCTGAAGGACTGGAAGTCGGTCAGGGAGGTCTGCGCCGGTGCGTCCGGCAGGATGCGGAATTCCGGAATCTCGGTCACGCCGGCGTAGTGATCGAAGGTGCGCTGGCAGGGGAACTGCAAGGCGGTGGACCAGTCCAGCAGGGCCGGGCGGGAGCTGTCGAAGCGCGAGGTCATGCTGGTCAGCTCCGGCACGCGCGGCGGGGTCACGGCGACCCAGTCGTCCTCGTTGGTGGAGTCGTCCACGGCGACGATGCGCACGACGTTGGCCTCGTCCGGGATGTCGGCCAGCGGGTAGCGCAGGTTGCGCCACTTCGGGGTGGCGCCGACGTCCATCATCTCAATCTCGCCGGTGTTAGACACGCGCCCGGTCTCGTCCGCGGTGCCGTATTCGAGGGTGACGTCCATGCCCTCCTGCTCCACGCCGTTGACGTCGTGGTGCTGTATCTTGCCGGCTACGCCGACGGTGAGCAGCGGGGAGTTTTCCTTCTCCTCCGGCAGGTTAAACCACTTGGTGGTTAGCTTCGCGGTCGAGTTCTGGCCCTCGTCGTAGGAGCCCAGGACCGGAACCTGGTTGTAGTCGAAGTTGAACGGCAGGTGCTTGACCGAGCCGTTGACGCCCGTGGTGTCGCGGGAGCCGCCCTCCGAAGCGCCGGATTCCTCGGCCGCCTTGCTGGCGGAGTCCTTGTGGCTGGAGTCCTCGGAGTCGTCGGAACCGGTAGCATCCGAGTCGGAGACGTCCCCGCCGGCGGAACGGTTGCCGCCGGAGGTGGCGGAGCCGGCCGAGCCGGAGTCGCCGATAGCACCGACCGAGGCGGAGTTCTGCGCCTCCGGTTCGATGTCTTCCGGGATGCCGTTGGGGTCGAAGCCGTAGTTGTCCTTGTCCGGATCGGTCAGGGAGTCTCCCAAGTCGCCGTCCACCGGGGTGAGGAAGGCGTCGTTGGTGTTGGTCTCGATCATGGCTTCATCCGACAACGAGCAGGTCTTGCCCTTGAGGGCCTGGGTGTTGCCCTTGCCCACGCTGTAGGCCGGGTATTGGTCGACGTAGGCCTTGGCTAAGGAGGCCACGGAGATGCCCACCATGAACGCGCAGGCCAGCGCGATAGGCGCCGACATAACGCCGGCCCACCGGGAAACCCGGGCGGCCTCCTGGCGTGTGAACTCGTCGGTGGTGCCGGCGGCCTCCGCCTTCGCCTTGCGCGAGTTGTGGCGGAAGGACTGCCAGATGCCGATCCCCACGAGGATCAGCCCGATGGCCAGCAACACGGTATTGGCCTCGATGGCCCGGAACTGGATGGTGCGGTCCCACCACGGCACGCCGAAGGAGGAGACATACCACCAGGCGTTCCAGCCGGCGGTGGAGAAGGCCAGCAGGATAACCACCGTAGCCAGGGAGAAGGTCCTCGCCCGCGGCGACTTCAGCGCGATCTGGGACAAGACCACCGCGCCGAGCGCGGCGATTACGCCGGCCACCCCGGCGTAGATGCCGAAGTGGTGGGTCCACTTGGTCGGGGTGAACAGCAGGAAGAACATGGACATGGCCACGATGAGCAGCAGGCGCCGGGTGATGTCCTGCGGCGCGCCCGCCACGCGGTGGTCCTTGATGTAGGCGTAGATGATGAGCACCAGGCTAAACAGCATGGTGAACATGGCGAAGCGGCGGGTCATGGAGCCGTCCACGGACTGCTGGAACAGCGTGGAGTAGCGCACGTACTCGGAGTACCACGGCAGGGCCGGGCCGACCTCGGAGCGCACGCGGATGGACTCCGTCACCGCGGCCAGGGTCTGGTCGCCGAAGACGGCCACGAAGATCGCCGTGCCGGAGGCCAGGAAGGGAGCGATCATGGACAGCCAGCCGGTGGCCCCGCCACCCAGCAGCGGCAGGCGCTCGCGCATGATCTTGAACAGCTGCGGCAGGCAAACCAGGAACACGCCGACGGCGAACAGGCCGGTCGGGCCCGCGCCCAGGGTCAGCGTGGCGGCGATAGTGCCCACGGCCGCGGGCAGCAGGCGGCGCGTGGCGATGGCGCGCTCGAAGGAAGCCCAGGTGAAAATCACGCCGAGCGCGATGACCGGTTCCGGGCGGACACCGTTGTTGTACGGCAGCCAGAAGGCCAGGAACATCAACGCCGCGGTCCAGTGGGCCACCCGCCGCGAATCGATCAGCTCGCCGAAGCGGGGGAGCAGCTCGCGCGAGAGGATGAACCAGATGAGAAACGCGGAGACCAGCGCGGGCAGGCGCATGAACACCGAGGTCGCGGAGATCTGGGACAGGAAGGCCACCAGGTCGTAGTACGGGGAACCGAACGGTGACTCCGGGACGCCGTACCAGCGGTAGTAGTTGGCCATGTAGTCCGCGTTCTCCGAGACCCGTCCCATGGTCAGGATGAAGCCGTCGTCGGAGGTGTTGGCGCCGAAGATATGCCAGAAGACCAGCACCGCGGCGACCACGCCGTCCAGCGGGCGGATCTTCTTCCAGGACTCCGGCATGAAGCCCGGGCGCTTGCCGTCCAAGCGGTCGATGCGCCACAGCGTGAACAGGCTGACCAGCACCATCGCGAGGCCGCCCCACATGGCCAGCGACTTTAACAGGGTGGGCGAAGAGGTAAACCGCGAGTTGATCTCGACCTGGACGTCGAGCCCGTCCGCGCGCAGCTGGGCGAGGTTTTCCGGGGTGTCTTCGATCTCGGAGTAGGCGCCGGTGACCTGCGGGCGCAGGTCGTCGTCATCGATCGACTGGGAGAACGGGCCCACCTCAACGGTGGTCTCGTCCTCGGTTGCGGAGATATGGATGACGTCCTTGTCGTCCAGGCGCTCCATCTGATCCGGGGTCAGGGAGAGCACGACCTCGTTCAGGGAGCTGACCGACAGGCCGAAGTCACCCGCGTTGACGAAGAGGCCGCGGTCGGTGGCTTCCTTGGAGGAGGCCGGCAGCGTGCCGAAGAGCTGTGTCTGCCCCTCGCGCAGTTGGTCGATAGCGGAGACCGGGATGTCGGCCTCCAGCTGTTCCGGCGCCAAGGAAATGAGCGGCGCGTTGACCGAGTTCAGCGAGTCGTCGCTGGGCCAGCTGAACGAGGACTGGACCTGGTTGACCGGCAGCAGCGGCGTGGCGATAAACAGCACGAAGCCCACCAGGCCCGCCACGATGGCGCTAAGACGGAGCCACCCGGGGGCGGGGGAGCCGTGGCTGGTGGGTTCGGCTGGCGTATACGGAGTTGCGAGGCTATCTGACACGGCGAATAGTTTACGGCACCGCGGCTAAAACTCCATGTCGCGGCATACCTCCCGCCGGCTAATCCGTGCGGACGGCGACCACGAAGGGGCCGACCTGTTCCATCGCCCAGTGCGCCTCGTCGAAGACCTCGGAGTCGAAGAAGACGGCCCGGTAGCGCACGTTCGGCTGGTTCGGGTAGATGTCCTCGGCCAGGTGGGTCTTGAAGCCGTCGGCGGAGTCTTCCAGGCTGCCGCGGAAGAGCATGGCGTCCGGCCCGCGCCAGGGGGCCGAGTCCAGGGCGTCGAGGAATTCCTCCGGGGTCTGGCCCCAGGAGTCGTTGGCCCAGGTCTCGATCTGCTCGTTGCGGGCGTCGAACTGGCCCAGCGGGTTGGCGTAGTGCGAGGTGAAAGCGTTAAAGCCCCAGTAGGGGTGGTAGGCCATGAACAGCTTTTCGTCGGTGAGCATCACGGATTCGTTGGGCACTACCCCGTGGTCCTCCAGGAAGCGCTGGATCTCCTGGTAGTGGCCGGAGGAGTCGCTGGTGTAGCGGTCGGCGCGCTCGCCGTAGCCGTCGGTGTCCGTGTAGGCGTGATCAATGGCGGACTCGTTTTCTTCGGGAATGCGCTGGGCGTAAAAGACCCCGCCCAGCACTAACACGGCCATGAACGCGGCGGTGATGCGGCGGTTGGTGGTGGTGCTAAAGCCCTGCGGCCAGAGCTTGTCGATGCCGTGCATGCGCAGCTCGGCCAGCGCCAGGATGCCGGCGGTGGCCATGATGAGGACCACGAGGATCTCCAGGCGGAAGCCGAGCAGCGTGCTGCCCAGTAGGGTCAGCACCATCGATGCCGCGATCCATAGGTAGGCGCCGCCGAGGGCCCAGCCCAGGGTGCGGATGTCGCGGTTGTCCTTCCGCAGGAACAGGTACACCAGGCCGACCAGGCAGAGCAGCCCGATAATGGTCGGGGCCAGGAAGGGCACCGGGATCTGCGTGCCCTCTTCCGGCAGGTAGTGCTGCGCGGTGGAATTGATAGGGACATCGGAGCGCAACACGCCGAGCACGTACGGGCCCCAGCAGATGGCGGCCAGGGCCAGCGAGCCGACGCCGATGCAGACCAGGCGCACGATGGGCTCCCAGCGACGTTCCAGCACCGCGGTAATCACTGCCACGAAGCTGACTACGGTCAGGGAGATCGCACCGGTGAAGAGAGTATAGAAGGAGGCCGAAGCGCCCAGGAAGAGAGCCAGGCCCAGCGTGGACAGCCAGGAGCCGTGGAAGGCCCGGGAGCACAGGAAGGCCGCTGCCGGCACGCCCATCGCGATGACGGCGGAGTAGGGCTCCTCGGCGCCGATGGTGAGCGTGACCGCCGTGGTGGTCAGCGCGATAGCGGTGGCGACGGGCAGGGAGCCGACCAGGCGCTGCCACAGCGGCACCAGCAGGCAGCCGCACATGGCCAGGGAGATAAGCGCCCAAGGCTGGAAGACCTCCCAGCCGGGGATGCCCAGCACGTTGGCCAGGCGCCCGCCCAACCAGAACCAGCCCATCGGGTAGAAGGTGGGCAGATCCAGGTAGTTCATGTCCGCGTGCGTGGCGGTATCCGCCATCCGTGTCAGGAACTGGGTGCGGAAGACCTGGTCGACCTGGATGCCGGCCAGCCACAGGCGGCTGGCCGACAGCGGCAAGCCGATGGAGGACAGCACCAGCAGCGCCGGGGAGAGGTAGGACACGACGGTGGTCAGCCAGGCGCGCCAGCGCGGGCGCGGGCCGGCTGAGTGCTCGTCCCGGATCCAGAAAAACAGCAGGACGCCTACCACCACCAGCGTGGCGACAGTTCCTACCGTGGCCAGCGCGCGCGTGACCATCGAGGTCGAAAACGCCGGCAGGGACACAGAGCGGAATACTACCCAGCCGGCCAGGGTAACCAGACCGCCGCCCAGCGCGGCGAGCAGGATGGCCAGCAGCGCCGGCCCACGGCCGAGCCCATCGCGGTGATCCCCGAACTGGGACAGCGGACGGGCTAAGGCAGGTGCGGAAGGAGTTGTCACGGTGGACTCAGTGGACATGCTCTCTAGTTTCTCATATAGCGCTGCTCGTCCCTCATAGCGCACGCTGCGAACGGGGATACTGGCCGGGGCTGCAGATGTCGCTATACAGCGCCAGGGATCTTAGGTACGGTGATTCGCGGGTACCGTGATCAGAACTAGGGAGATGCTATGAAGCGAGGATACGCAGTCGCAGCGGCGGGCGCGGTCGCGTCGGTGGCTATCGCCGTCCCCGTGGTCGGCCAGTCCTTTGGCGAAGATGAGTCGGAGTCGGTGCCCGCCCAGAAGGTGGGTGTGACCGTCGAATGCGCGGTGCAAGGCCGGGGCGCGGCCGGGGACACGCGCGTTGCGGGCTCGGTGGTTGGCAACGGGCAGACAGAAAAAGAGGCCCAGCGCGATGCGGGCCTCTACGTCAGCCGGTTCGGCGATGCCGAGCAGCAGGAGTGCCGCCAGCTGCCCCGGAACGAAAGCTCCGGGGCCTATGACTCAACCGGCGAACCGATTTAGAACGGCAGCTTCCGGAAAACCGGCTGCGGGATGAACTTGAAGGCCAAGCTCACGTACTTGAACAGCGGGTGGACGAAGATGGACTGCTTGCCGTCGAGGACCGCCTGCACGGTGTCCTTCGCGACGTCGGAGACGTTGACGGTTAGCGGGGCATCGCCAGCTTCGGCGGACATGCGGGTGCGGACCTGGCCGGGGCGGACCACCAGCACGTTGACGCCGTCACCGCGCAGGGCCTCGCCCAGGTTGACGTAGAAGCCGTCCAGGCCGGCCTTGGAGGCGCCGTAGACGAAGTTGGAGCGGCGCACGCGCATGCCGGCCACCGAGGACAGCGCCACGATGGTGCCGTGGCCCTGCGCCTTGAGCCGCTGGCCCAGCAGCACGCCGACGGAGACCGGCGCGGTGTAGTTGACCTGGGCAGAAGCCACGGCCTTGGTCTGGTCCTGCCACAGCTGTTCCTGATCGCCTAGGGTGCCGAAGGAAACGATGGCGACGTCGACGTCGCCGCGGGCGAAGGCGGCATCGATAACCGCCGGGTGGGAGTCGAAGTCGGTGGCGTCGAATTCGATGACCTCCACGTCCGCGCCCTTGTGGGCCAGCTGAGCGCGGGCGGCCTCCAGGTGCTGGGAGCCCGGGCGGGCGGCCAGGGTGACCTTGGCCGGGCCGCGGTCCAGGAACTCTTCGACGATGCCCAGGCCGATTTCGCTGGTGCCGCCGAGAAGGAGAATGTGTTGTGCTTGGCCTACTGCGTTAAGCATGAGTGTCCTTTCTTAGTGCAGCTCGAGGCGCCGCGACATATCGGAGGCAAAGACGCCGGTGGGGTCGATTTCGTTGCGGGTTTTCAGCCAGCCCTCCAGGCCGGGGTACATGCGGTGGAAGTTCTCCGCCGAGGTACGCGACTCCTTGGCCAGGTAGAGGCGGCCGCCGAATTCCATGACGCGGCGGTCCAGGTCGTCCAGGAAGGAGCCCAGGCCCTCGCGGATGGGGAAGTCCACGCAGACGTTCCAGCCCGGCATCGGGTAGGACAGCGGCGCGCGGTTGCCTTCGCCGAAGAGCTTGAAGACGTTCAGCGCGGAGTAGTGGCCGGAACGCTGCATGTCCCGGATGATCTCCTTGAACGGCTCGACCGCGTCCATGGGGACCACGAACTGGTACTGCAAAAAGCCCTTGGAGCCGTAGCCGCGGTTCCATTCGCCGATGAGATCCAGCGGCTGGTAGAACTGCGTGAGGTTCTTGACCTGGTTCCGGGCGGGAGCGCCCATCAGGTAGTAGGCCTCACCGATGGCGGACAGCGTCAGCTTGTTCATGGTCCAGGACGGGAAGATGTCCGGCACGGTCATCAGCTGCGGCGCGTTGAACTTCAGCGGATCCTGCGCCAGCTTCGGCGCAAACTCCTTGAGCTGGTCCAGCGTGGCCAGGCTGCCGCGGGAGATGGTGGAGCGGCCCAGCTTCGGCTCCGGGGAGATGACGTCGAACCAGGCGGAGGAGTAGGTGTAGTTCTTCTCCGAGCCGTCCGAGTGGAAGGCGATGGTCTCTTCCAGGTTCTCGGTGCGGTCCGTGTCCGCGATGAAGTAGGCGGTCTCCGTCTTGGTCATGCGGATCTGCGCGCGCAGGATGATGCCGGTCAGGCCCATTCCGCCGACGGTGGCCCAGAACAGGGTGCCGTCCGGGTCATCGGAGCTGCCCTCCGGCTCCAGGTGGAGCACGCGGCCGTCGGCCACCAGCAGCTCCATGGAGACCACGTGGTCGCCGAAGGAGCCGGCGGAGTGGTGGTTCTTGCCGTGGATGTCCGGGCCGATGGCGCCGCCGATGGTCACCTGGCGGGTGCCGGGCAGGACCGGGACCCACAGGCCGAACGGCAGGGCGGCCTTCATCAGCTGGTCCAGGGTGACGCCGCCGTCGACGTCCACGATGGCGCTGTCAGGATCGATGGAATGGATCTGGTTCAGTGCCTGCATGTCGATGACGAGGCCGCCACCGTTTTGGGCCGGGTCGCCGTAGGAGCGGCCCATGCCGCGGGCGATGACGCCGCGGCGCAGGTGCTGCGGGGCGTCGGCGTTGGCGTCCGCAACCTGTGCGACCGCGTTCTTGATGACATCTACATCCGGGGTGGACAGCACGTGCGCGGTGGTCGGCGCGGTGCGGCCCCAGCCGTGGAGAGACTTCTCAGTGGTGTGTAATTCCATCTTTCAACTCTTTGCTTGACGGATAGTTCAATGCCCTAGCCTACCTAGTGCCGATCGGTATAGGTGTGAAAGCCAGCGCGGCGAGTTCGTGATATTCGGAACAAAACGGGCAGTACAACCGTATTATTTGTGCCCGGTTTCTAACTTTTCGGGAACAAAGCCTAGAGATCCATGAGTTCGCGGATCTCGGCGGGAAGCTCCTCCTGGGAGCAGATCACCGGGCCGTCGTAGGCCTTGATGAGTTCCATGACCCGGGTGCGGGAGGCCGAGTCCAACATCGGCAGCTCCTCGGCCATCAGCCGCGTCATGAACCCGTCGAAGGGAAGGTTGGTGTGCTCGGTGGCCAGAAAGTGGCCGTGGCGGTGGTCGTCCTCGTGGGTCTGGTCTTTCGCCGCCTGCTGTGCCGGGGTGAGGTGTTGCGGATCCGAAGAATACATGCGCCCAATTCTAGCCCTGCCTACAGTGGTGTCATGACTTCTACCGACCGCGATCGGACCGCCACCACGGTCCGCGCCGACGACGCAGACAATACTGACAACACTGACAACTACGCCCTGGATGACACTCTCGCCGGGAGGATCGCCCAATCGGCGATCATCGGCGCGGTGACTGCTTACCCGGACTGGATCAAAAACCGCACCGTGCTCATCGGCGCCTACGCCCTGTCCGCCGCCGGCTTTTTGGGCCTGGTGGGCTATCTGAACGCCCAGGACGAAGACGACGAGGAATTCGGCCAGGTCCCGGACGATGCCCCGACCCTGCCGGCGTGGTCCATCGTGGCCGGCGTGGCGGTCTTTGCCCTCGGCGCGGCGCTGGACATCGCGGTCACCCGCCGGGCGGCCGGCTGGCTGCGCAAGCGCGGGGTCACCAAGCCGTGGACGCTGCTGGGGGCCATCGGGGCGGGGTTGACCTTCGTGGTCAGCGAGGCGGAGGCCCGGGAGATCGCCCGCCGCGCGGATTAAGGTCCGTCTCAACTGGGGCAACGGTTAGCGAGCGGCGAAAGCGCTACGCTGGGGCCTATGTCAGAGATGGCCAGCGTCACCGATATCCGCGCCGCCCGCGGCCGCGGGGATCAGCTGGTGCGCCTTGCGCGCGAGCCGCTGACGGTCATCTGCCAGGTCTCCAACGTGCGCGCCGACGCGGAGGTCCACCGCCAGATCGGGCTGAACGACGCTCTGTCCTTCCACGACCTGCACGACGTCCTCACCGTCTGCTTCGACCTGCCGGACGAGGACTCGCCCTGGCACTTCTTCGAGCACCACGACGCCCGCGGCAAGCGTATCGATCCCACCCACCAGGTCTCGGAGTTCCTGTGGCGCGTGGGCTCGCAGGTGGACTACACCTGGGGGCTGTGGGACTTTTCCCTGGTGGTCGCCGATATCTACCCGCGCGACGCGGGCTCGCCCCGGGCGCTGTGCGTGGGCGGATCGGGTTCCTTCCCGGGCTCGAGTTTCAACCTGACCGCGGTTAATGCGGCGCTGACCGGTCAGGACACCATCGACGAGGTCTTAGAGCTGGTCAACGGGGAGGTCCGCCGCATAGTCGAGCGCACTCGGCTTTATGATTTCGTACCGCTGCTGCAGGCGCTCGACTTGGAGCGCGAGGTGGACATCAGCCCGCAGGCGCAGCGGGTGCTGGCTAGTCTGCCGCGGGAAGTCACCTCCCAGGGCAAGGACGCTTTTTGGTCCACGGTGCTGGGCCTGACCTGCCTGTCCGGGCCCGAGGTCACCGACAGCGTCATTGAAACCACCATGCATGCCCTGGGCTGGGTTGATGACGACGGCTCTGAGCTCGCCGCCGACCAGGCCCGCCACGTCTGCGAGGCCTCGCTGAGCGCCCTGGCGGAGATTGGCGGGCTGGGGGAGCAGAAGGCTTCCCCGGTTGAGCGCCTGGATATCTACCGCGCCCTGTTGCGGCGCTGATCCCTAAGGGGCGGGGCTGCAGGCGGTAGGCTAGTGAGCCGTGAATGACATGCCGGAGAACACCGAAGTCCAACGCGGATCCCTGAAACAGCAGCTGGGGCGCTTCATCGCGGTGGGCGTTTTCACCGCTGCCTTGGACTACGGGCTGACCATGGTGCTGATCGCGCTCGGCCTGCACCGCTCCGCGGCCAAGGCCATCGGCTGGGTCTTCGGCACCATCGCCGCCTACATGGCGAACGCGCGCTGGACCTTCGGCGCGCAGGTGACCGGCCGCACCGCCGCGACGGTGGCGGTGCTCTACGGCTGCACCTTCGCGGTGCAAAACCTGCTGTTCTGGCTGCTCAACTCGCCGCTGATGGCGCTGGGGCTGGACGGCGCGGTCAAAAACACCGTGGCCTTCGTCATCGCCCAGGGCGTGGCGACGGTGACCAACTTCGTCGTCCAGCGAGTATTCGTCTTTAAATAGGAAAGCGGCGGAGAACACAGTGGCTGAGCAGGCAGACTTATCGACGATGGCGGGCAGGCTGTCCGAGTCGAACTCGCTGCGCGCTCAGTCCGCCAAGTTTCTTATCACCGGCGGCATCTCCGCGGTCGTGGACCTGGGGATTACCTGGCTGCTGCAGATCGCCCTCGGCGTGCTGGGGGAGACCGGGGCGCGGTCCGTCGGCTTCGTCGCGGGAACGCTCACGGCCTACCTGCTCAACCGCAAGTGGACGTTCAACGCGCGGCCCAGCCTGCGGCGGCTGCTGGCGGTGGCCGCCACCTACGCGCTGACCTTCCTGGTCAACATCACGCTCTACCGCTGGGGTTTTGGTTTCCTCGACCACCGCCTGGAGTGGCCTTCCACCCCGGCGCTGGTGGTGGCCTACGCCGTCTCCCAGGGCCTGGCCACCTTCGTGAACTTCTGGGTCCAGCGCTGGATCATCTTCCGCTCCACGCGCAAAAGCTTCGAGGTGGACTAGGCGCTAGCTACTAGGAGCTTAAACGCTAATTCTTGGGCCGGCGGAAGTCCTCGGTGCGGCCACGGTTGTGCAGCTTGAGCCACTCGATGAAGCCGGCCGGGTCGCGGCGCTGGATGAGGAAGAACCAGCCGAAGCGGGCGAATTCCTGCGGCAGCAGCTTGCGCATGCCGCGCTGCCACAGCAGGTAGCCGCGGTTGCGGTAGGTGAAAAAGCGCTTGAACTCGCCTTCCGGGTACTGGGTGTGCATCCGCCCGCCCAGAATCGGCTTGAACTCGTCCGAGCCGTCCGGGTGCAGGTAGGCGCAGGTCAGGGCGGTGCCGAAGGGCAGGCCCGAGCCGACCAGCCGGCGGTGGTACTCGACCTCGTCGCCGCGGATGAACAGGCGGTAGTCCGGCACGCCGATGACCTCCATCGCCTTGGCGGAAATCAGCGCGCCGTTGAACAGGCTGGCGATGCCGGGCAAAAAGTCGCCCTCCAGCTCGTCCAGGCGGCGGCGCCAGACCAGGCCCTGGCGCAGCGGGAAAGCCAGGCGCTGCGGGTCGTCGATATTGCAGACCGCCGGGGAGACTTCCGCCAGGTGGTGGGCCTCGGCCACGCGGTAGAGCGTTTCCAGCACGGAGTGGTCGGCCGGGCGGCCGTCGTCGTCGGCGCACCAGATGGCGTCCGCGCCCAGGGACAGCGCGGTCAAAAAGCCCAGCGCGAAGCCGCCGGCCCCGCCCAGGTTGGTCTCCGAAGGCACGTAGACCGCGCGCTCGCCCGCCAGTTCCTCGAGGGAGTCGCGCACGGCGTCTTCCGCGCCGTTGTCCACCACGATCACCCAGTCGACCGGGTGGGTCTGGTTGACCACCTGATCCAGCGATAGGCGCAGTAGCTCGGCGCGCTGGTGGGTGACGATGACGGCGGCGGTGGTGCCGGAGGAATGCAAGGTGGCAGTCATGCGCTCTATTGTGCCACCGGCGGGGTGCCGGCCCGGCTACTGACACCCAGCGGAACTAGGATTGTGCGTCCTCGTTTTCGAAGCGCTTGCGCAGGTCGCGGACGTATTCGCCCACCTCGGGGCCCTCGTAGTCGGCTACCACGTCGGCGACCTCGCCGGCCGAGCGGATCTCGCCGTGGTCGATCCACAGGGCTGTGTTGCACAGCTGCGCCAAGAAGTCGTTGGAGTGGGACGCGAAGACCAGGATGCCGGAGCGCTTGACCAGCTCCTCCAAGCGGACACGCGCCTTGGCCATGAAGGCGGCATCGACGGCGCCGATGCCCTCGTCCAGCAGGAGGATTTCCGGCTCGATGGAGGTGACCACGCCCAGGGCGAGGCGCACGCGCATGCCGGTGGAATAGGTGCGCAGCGGCATGGACAGGTAGTCGCCCAGCTCGGAGAACTCCGCGATCTCGTCCATCTTCTTTTTCATCTGCTTGATGGTCTGGCCCAAAAACAGGCCGCGGATGATGATGTTGTCGTAGCCGGAGACCTCCGGGTCCATGCCCACGCCCAGGTCGAAGACGGGGGCGACAAGGCCGCGCACGTCGGAAGAGCCCCGGGTGGGCTCGTAGATGCCGGACAAAAGGCGCAGCAGCGTGGACTTGCCGGCGCCGTTGTGGCCGACGAGGCCGACGCGGTCGCCCTCCCGCAGGTGCAGGTTGATGTCCTTTAAGGCCTCGACCACCACGGTGTTGTCCGAGTTCTTGCCGATGGCGCCGCCGGCGGAGGAGAGCACTGCCTTCTTTAAGGAGCGGGACTTCGCGTCGAAGATGGGGAAGTCCACGCAGGCGTTGTAAGTATCGATAGAAACCATTTTGGTGCTCCTTCTAGACCCAGTAGCTCACGCGGAAGCGCCACTTGCGCATGGCCAGACCGGCGATGAACAGGCCGGCGATAGTGCAGGCGATGACGATCCACCAGTGGTAGGCGGCCACCGGCTCACCGATCATCGGGGCGCGCACGACCTCCAGGTAGTGGTACAGCGGGTTGATCTCCGCGATGCGGGCGCGGTCCGCCACGGCGCCGCCCTGCTCCTTCAGGGTGTTGGTCATCCAGACGATCGGCGTGACGTAGAACAGCAGCTGGGTCAGCGCCTCCAGCAGCGGAGCCACGTCGCGGAAGCGGGTGGCGATAATGCCGAAGAACATCGCTACCCACACGCCGTTGACCAGCAGCAAGAACAGGCCTGGGATGAACAGGAAGAACTCCCAGCCCAGGTGGCGGGGGAAGATGAGGATGAGCAGCAGCCAGATGATCATGTTGTGGCCCAGAAACAGCGTCTGCCGCCAGACCAGGCGGTAGACGTGCACCGACAGCGGGGCGGGCAGCTGCTTGATGAGCCCCTCGTTGTCGATGAAGATGGTGGAGCCTTCTTTGATGGCCCCGGAGATGAAGTTCCACATGATAAGGCCCACGGTGACGTGGGGGAGGAACTCCGCGACCGGGATCTGGAACAGCATGGAGTACAAAAGGCCGAGCGCCGCGGCCATCACGCCCGTGGCGATGGTGATCCACAGCGGGCCCAGCACCGAGCGGCGGTAGCGCTGCTTGATGTCCTGCAGGCCCAACATGAACCACAGTTCGCGCTGCTTGGCGCCTTGGATGAGGTCTCCGAAAGCGGCGCTGAACGTCATGGACTTCGACTCCGGGGCGGCGCCGCCGTCCGGAGTAGCCGTCATGCGCGCTACGTCTTCCTGCAGTTTATTTTCGTCTTGCACGTGAAATACCCTATCGCGCTGAAGGGCAAAAGTGGGTCTTGCCGGCCGAGAGTTAACGCACAACTGGCTAAATTAGCGGCCGGTTCCGCACGCCTTGGTCGTCGCTAACAGTGCTGCTAATGGCGGTATAAAGGCGGTGAATATATACCTAATGACAAAGCGCATTAGCCATTCCTGGGCATTTCAGTATTGTGGTGAAGTGGCGTATAAAGTGGGGTGGCATAAGGCGCGCAGCTGCGCCCGGAACAACCACCCAAGGAGGGTTCGAACCGCATGGTCACACGGTACGATGTCGCCAGTGTGCGCGGCCTATATACCGGCTTGTCGGGCGGTTGGACGTATCTCAATGCACACGACGTGCCGCAAATCCCGGAAAAGGTGATCGCGGGCGTATCCCGTGCTTTCCGCACCTCCGCCTTGGTGGCGGATCAGGACATCCCCTCCGGCACGCACTCGGCGGCGCCGCAGCCCGGCCGCCTGGAGGGGCAGTACTATATCGACTCCGCGCGCACCGCCGTGGCGGACCTGGTGGGCGCTACCGCCGACCGCGTGGTGCTGGGCGCCAACCTGCCGGTGCTCTACCAGGCGCTGGCGCGGGCGATCGCGCCGTTGCTGCGCGCTAATTCCTCCGTCGTGCTGTCCAAGCTGGACCCGCCGGAGCTCTACTCGGCCTTCACGGAGGTCGACGCGCAGGTGCGCTGGGCGCAGCCGGACCTGGGGACCGGGGAGATGCCGGCCTTCCAGTTTGCCGATCTTGTCGACGGCTCGACCCGCCTGGTCTCCCTGGCCGCCGGCCACGAGCTGCTGGGCACGGTGGCCCCGGTGGAAGAAATCATCGACACGGTCAACACCCGATCGCGGGCCTGGACTCTGGTGGATATCTCCGCCACGGCGGGCTACCGGCCGGTGGATATCGACGCGCTTGGCGCCGACATCCTGGGCGTCGACCTAGGCAAGCTCGGCGGTCCGCAGGTCGCCGCCCTGGTCTTCCGGGACACCCGCATGTTCAAGCGGATCGACGCGCTGAGCCCCGGCCGTCACGGCGCGGCCAAGCTGGAGACCCCCGTGTCCACGGGCCTGGCCGGCGGGGTCAGCCCGCTCATTGATCACTTCGCCGCCCTGGGTGGGGAGGCGGCTGGCCGCGGATCGCGCCGGCGCCGCCTAATTGCCTCGATGCAGCTGCTCGAGCCCTACCTGAACGGGCTACGCGACGATCTCTACCAGTTCCTCGGCACCCTGCCCGCCGTCCACATCCTGGGCGTTACCGGGGAAGCCGCCGCGGGCGCGAAGGAGGATCGCCTCCCGCGCCTGAGCTTCGCCGTCAACGGCGTACCCGCGGAGACCGTCCACCAGCGGCTCTTTGATAATCGCCTGGTGACCACGCTGGCCCCGTCCACCCCGCTGCTGAGTGAGATGGGCGCGGACGAGATCGGCGGCGCCGTCACCGTCGCCCTGGGGCCGTTCAACACGGCCTGCGACGTGGAGCACCTGACCCGCGTGGTGGCCTCGCTGGCCTGATTAGTCCGCGACTTCCAGCACCAGCGTGCCGGTGACCTCGCCGGAATCCAGGGCCGCGTGGGCCTCGGCAGCTTGGGATAGCGGGTAGGTGGCGTGCCAGTGGTGGCGCACCGTGCCGTCCGCCAGCCACGGCCAGACGTTGTCCACGGTATCCCGCACGATGGCCGCCTTGTCCTCCAGGGAACGCGCGCGCAGCGTCGTGCCCTGCAGGGTCAGGCGCTTGGCCACCAGGATGCCCATGTTCAGCTCTTCCTTGGTCCCGCCCTGCAGGCCGATGGTGACCATGTGGCCGTCCTTGGTCAGGGCCTTCATGTTTTGCTTCAGGTACTTCGCCCCGATGATGTCCAGGATGACGTCACAGGAGTTCTTGAGCTCCTCGGCGAAGTCCTGCTCGTGGTAGTTGATGAGGATATCCGCGCCGAGCTTCCGGCAGGCCTCTAGCTTCTCCGCCGAACCGGCGGTGACCGCCACCTTGGCGCCGAGCGCCTTGGCGACCTGGATGGCGAAGGTGCCGATTCCGCCCCCGCCGCCGTGGATCAGGATGGTCTGGCCCTCGTGCAGGCCGGCCTCCATGGCGATATTCGACCACACCGTGCACGCGACCTCGACGACCGAGGCCGCGTGCTCCAGGCTGTAGCCTTCCGGGATGGGCAGCAGCTGACCGGCCGGCACCGCGACGTATTCCGCGTAGGCGCCGCCGGCGAGCAGCGCGGCGAATTCCTGGCCGACCTCAAAATCGGTGTCGCCCGCGTCTGCGATGGTGCCGGCGCACTCTAGGCCGAGCAGCTCCGACGCGCCCGGCGGCGGCGGGTAGTTGCCCTGCGTCTGCAGGATATCGGCGCGGTTCACGCCGGCGTAGTGGACCTTGAGCAGCACCTCGCCGGGCTGCAGCTCGGGCTGGTCCACCTCGGCGAGCTCGAGCGAGCGTGGGGTATCCGGATCTTTTTGAATGATTGCCTTCATGCCCTTCCACGGTACCGAAACTTCCGCAGCTTCCGCAGGTAGAGAATCCGCAGGAAAGGCCCCGCTTTACCTGAGCGGAGACCCGCTCGGGTAAGGTGAGCATGTCGCCTGCGGGCGGCAGATGGAGACGTGGCAGAGCGGCCGAATGCACTGGTCTTGAAAACCAGCGTGGGGAAACTCACCGCGGGTTCAAATCCCGCCGTCTCCGCCACTACAGCCCAAAAAGTAGCCTCTAGCTGGGAAAACTAACCAAATATCACGTTTCACGCTCGGGGGAGCAGTACACGCTGGTACAGTGTGAGACACGCTGAATCACACTGACACGTCTACATCAACCCCCGCGCCGGGGGAACATAAGGGGAACACTCACCATGCGCCGCACGTGGGGAAAAATACAGACCAAAAAACGCCGGTATTACCCGAGCTACCTCGGTCCCGACGGGCACCGATACACACCCGGTCGCAGCTACGCCGCACGCACCGACGCCGAGCTATGGCTAGCCGAGGAGCGCCGACTCATAGAACTCGACGCCTGGGAGCCGCCAGCGGTACGCGCCGCCCGCGCCCAGCTCGACCACACCACGCTGCGCCAGTGGCTCGACCACCACCGGGCCCTGCTGAAAAACCGCCCGCAGCCCCCGAAAGAATCCACACTCCAGCAGTACGACCGAGTGCTGAAGAACCGAGTGCTCGCCCCCTACGGGGCCGGGGCGGACGATCCTAGGGTTACGCGCCTAGCCGATATGAGACTCCCGGACATCACTCCGCAGGTGGTGCAGGCCTGGTGGGATGGCGTGCAGGCCTGCTATCCGGGAATGGCGACGACGAATAGGCACGCGTATGGGCGGTTGAAGGCCGCGCTATCCGCCGCTGTTGACCGGGGACTTATCGCGAGCAACCCCTGCCAGGTGAGGGAGGCGACCAAGCGGGTGCAGACTAAAGAAAAATACCTGCCGACGGATGGGGAGCTCGCGGCGATCATCGAGGCCCTGCCCAGCCGGCACCGCGCTATCGGTGTACTGACTCTGCACCACGGGCTACGGATCGGGGAAGCGCTAGCCCTGGAGGCACGGGACGTGCACATCGGCGACGCCCCGGCGCCCTACCTACCGCCGGTGCAGGTGGAGGTGAGGCAGAATCTTCAGCGCCTACGCGCCGAGGATGGACACTACGATATGCATCTACTGCCGCCGAAAACTCGGGCCGGGTACCGAACCGTCCCTATCATGCAGGCCGACGCCCCGACGATTATCAGGCAGGCGTGCCGAGCGCGCCGTGTGACGGTGCCGACCCCAACCGGGCGGGCCGAGCTCGACCTGCTGAGCACCACCGCCAGGGGCGGGGCAGTGCATGATACGTCGTTTCGTAGTGTCCTCGCCCGCGCTGTGGACCGAGCCGGCGCCGATCCCCGTATACACCCGCATAATGGCCGGAATTGGCTAATCACCCGACTAGCTGAGCAGGGGGCGACCATCCGCGAGATCGGTAGGCTCCTAGGCCAGGATGATGTAGACACGATCGTGAAGATTTACATGAAGATCCGCCCGTCGCGGCTAGTCTCCATGATGGACGGGGTGGGGAATAGCCTGAGCGTCGAGCAGGCCGGCCATATAGGCGGACGCGACGTCCACTAGGTGGGCAGGCAGACTATCCACCAGCTGGTGCGCCCCGTCTCTACCTGCCGGGGTGGAGCGCAGTCCGGCGGCGTTAAGAATCTCCTCGGGGCTGATACCAACACCGGCGGCAGCCTTGATAAGCGCGGCGTCCGAGGCTTTGACAGGCACGCGCTCGCCGCCCCTGTAGGTGAAGCCCGACTCTAGGCGGCGCCACCAAGATACTGATAGTCCAGCGGCGTGCGCGGCCTCGGGCTTGCTGAGCCCATGCCGTTCTCGGGCCCGCTGGAGGAGGCGGCCGGGTAGCCACTGAGTATCGGGGGTTGTGCTGGTCATGGTGATTACCCTAGCAATTGGCGGGTTTATCTGGGGGAATAAGCATGACACGCGCCCCGCGATTGGTACACGCTGGTACAGTTTGGTACGCTTTTGTACAGCGGGCACCGGCGCAAACTACACCGACGGTACCGCTCAATAAAGGCCCTGCAAGGCCGACACACCGACAGAAAGGACTTCTTATGACCCGGATATACGGGGAGGGTCTCGTCGATACTAGCGAGGCGGCGCACCGCCTATGCGTGTCGCGCAGCACCCTATATCGACTCATGGACGCCGGGGATCTCCCGTGGGTGCAGGTCGCCGGGCGGCGGAAATTCCGCCCCTCCGACCTTGACGCCTTCATGAGTGAGAATCTACGGATCGGCGCCTAGCCCCTCAACTAAAAAAATAGACCCCCGCGGAGCTGCAACTCCGTAAATGCGGGGGCCGCACCGACAGAAAGGAAAATTCAAACCGATGCCTAATCATCGTAACACGAGCCGCCCAGCGGAGCGAAAAACCACCGACGCCTGGCAGCGAGTACTACTCCAATCGGTAGTCCTTAAGCGACTGAACGCGATCCACCGCGACTACAAGGACGCGGTCGTTGCAGACCTGGAGCCGGGCGATAAGCGCGCAATCAAAAACGAACAGGGCGTGACTTACGGGTCTATCTCAGTCACCGCGCCCGGTAGGAAGGCAGTATGCACCGACCCCGCCGTGCTCCTAGCCCAGGCGGATGAACGCGGGGAGGAAATCATCGATGCCCTACCCGAGCCGGGTACTGAGAAGGCGCAGGCCGCGATCGACTTTCTTTTTGAGCACGCCCCGCACCTCCTCGATAGTGGCGTGACCCCCGAGGTGGAAAAGCAGATAGCCGATGACGTGCTGGAGGCCTGGCAGATCGACGGCACCGTACCTGCGGGGTGGGAGATCCGGGACGCGTCGAAGCCTACGACCCGAATCACGGCGGGCCGCAGCACCGCCGCTAAGGCAATCATCGACCGAATGCTGACCAGCGCCGCCGATGTGCTGGAGCTGGAAGAGGGGAGCAACTAAACATGATGAATTTCACGACCCGTAAACCGAGCTGTAAACCCTCGTTCCCGCTCGTCCTCCTCGCCGGGATCGAGGGAGCGGGCAAAACTTGGGCCGCCGTGGAGGCCACCGCCATGCCCGCCGTAGACCGAGCGTTCTTCATCGAGGTTGGGGAATCCCAGGCCGACGCCTACGGTGCGGTACCCGGCGCCGACTTTGAGATCATCGAGCACGACGGAACCGTGGGACAGATCCGGGGTGCGATCGAGTGGGCTGCAGCCCAGCCCGCAGACGACGGCAAATTTAACCTCCTGATCATCGACTCACTATCTGAGGTTTGGACGCTGCTGTCTGACAACGCCCAGCAGGAGGCGAACCGGCGGGCTAAGCGCCGGGGCAGGAACGTGCCCGAGGACGGGGTGCAGATCACGATGGATCTATGGAACCGCGTCAAGGACACCTGGGGCGGGATCCTGTACCAGTGCCGCCAGTTCCCCGGCCCCGTCCTCATGACCTCACGTCTAGAGCTCGTCACCGCGATGGACGCGAACGGGCACCCGACGCAGGATAAATACTGGAAGATCAAGGCCGAGAAAACCCTACCCTTCCAGGCGTCGGTAGTCATGCAGGCCCGCGAGCCCCGCCGCTGGACGATGACAACGATCGCGACGACGGTACCCGAGCTACAGCTGCAGCCCGGCGGGGAGATGCAGTTTAAGGACTTCTCAGTCGAGAAGCTCCTCACCACCATGGGGATCGGTGCTGACGCGGAGTCCTCGACCTACGTACAACCGCAGGCCGACGGCGAGTTCAACGACGAGAGGCGCGCACAGGAGGAGGAACAGCAGCGCCGCGAAGAGTACGTGGAGCGCCAACTCTCCGGCCTGGAGAGGGCCGAGGAGCAGGGCGACGTGAACACCCTAAAGAAGGCGCTGGACTACTACGGGCGGACGAGCGACCAGCAGCTCGCAGGGATCGCCCGGGGTATGGTCGCCCGCCTAGAGAAGGCGCAGGCCGAGCAGGCGCGGCAGGCCGTGCAGGAGGAGCTCGGCGGGGAGGTGGTCGAGGGTGAACTCGTGACCGCTAAATAACCCGCCTAGGGTGCCCTCGACGGCGAAAATGCCGACGGGCTAAGGGCTAGTGCCACATGCAGGCGTTAGCCCGCCTATGGCCCGTCTAGCCGGTAAAAACACATGATGTGCCCTGCGGCCCGGGCCATACAAGGGCCGCAATTTTTTATACCTGCACCGGGGCTGCAACCCCGACCGAACTACGACAGAAAGGATCTGCGATCATGCGCAGAAACCAACCCCTGCGACGAACCCCGATGAAGCGCACCCCGATGAAGCGGCGGGCGCGCCGGGGCGGGGCCATGCCCCCCGAGGTCTACCGCACCGTTATGGAGACTCGGGCGCGGGGTGAATGCGAGCTCGCCCTGCCGGGCGTGTGTACCGGCGGGGCGGAGGAGTGGCACCACCGGCAGCGGCGCCAGCGGGGCAACGACAGGGTGTCTAACGGCCTCGCAGCGTGCCGCGCCTGCCACCACCATATAACCCACGTGTCGCCGGCAGTGGGCCGTGCGGGAGGGTTTATCGTCCACTCCCACCATCCTGACCCTAGCCGCGCTCCGGTGTACTGGCGGGGCTCCTGGTGGCTACTGACCGAGGACGGGCAGCGGGTGCCGGCCGACGCCCCGACCGAAGATGAGGGGGTCTAGATATGAGCCTGCGGGCAATGCTGTGGGCCCTCGATGAGGCCCCGTGCGAGTCATCGGCCGAGCGCCTGATTCTCGTGTACCTCGCCGACTACGCGGACGACTCGGGGCGCGGGGTGTTCCCGGCCCTCCAGACCGTCGCCGATCGGGCTGGCATGTCGCGCTCGACGGTGAAGCGACACGTGCAGGGGATGGCTAGCCGGGGGCTCCTCGCCCCGGGGGATGAGCGGTTGGTGAGCCACTACCGGCCGGATCGTCGGCCTAAAGTATGGGATCTTTCGTTGGGTTTATCTACCCGTTTAACGGGGGGTCAAAATGACCCCTCGCTCGGTAACGGGGGGTCAAAATTGGCCGAACGGGGGGTCAAAAACGCGGAACGGGGGGTCACACATGACCCCCAAACCGTAAATATAGATCCATTAGAAACCAATGCGATTTTTCCCGAAAACAAGGGCGGCCGGGGTGCGCCTAACGGCGCTACCCCACCCGACCCCGTAGCCGAGGCACGGGCAGCTTACGCCCGGCCCAAGGCCGGGCCGCTACCCATCGAGGCCTACGGGGCGTGCAGCAGCGTCCACTGCCCCCGCTGCGGGGCCGAGGCCGGGGAGCCCTGTACTCGCTACGGGGTACAGGCTGTACTGCCATGTGGCGAGCGCCTGGCCGCTTCTAGGAAGGAAGAAACCTAGTAATTTACATATGCACGAACATTGTGTAATATGTACTTGGGAGGACAGGAACCACGGGCTGCAACCCGTGACCACACCGCCACACCGGCGATAATCCTCCGACAGAAAGGAACCAAAACATGAGAATCGATCATCATCTCGGAGCCCTAGGACTCCTCGGCATGGTCATCGCCACCGTGATAATCGTGCCCATCATCGTAGGCACGCAGGTAGCCATCGCCCTGCACCCCCTCGTAGGCCTGGCCGTCGGCCTCGTCGTAGCACACGCCATCATCATGGCCTGGGCCGCCCTCACCGAGCAGGGGGCCACCGATGACTAAATACTGCGAGCAAGACGGCTGCAGCCAGCCCATCTTCGACTACGGACTGTGCGCCAAGCACGTCGTCCCGCTCCTCGAGGGGAGCGTGCCGAACGATCGGGCTAAGGCCCTCATTAAAAGCCGGATGCAGGGCGGGCGATCCATGAACAAGGTAGCGAAACTCGCGGGCACCAGCTTCGGCGCGATACAGGGCCACCTGGACGGCAAAAACCGGCATATGAGCCTAGACATGTACAAGAACATTCAGGCCATCGAACCACTGCCCGCAACGTGGAATCACCCCGAGCTCATGCGCCGCCGGCTCACAGCCCTACGGGCCGTCGGGGTCACTCACCGGCAGATACGGCAGGAGGGCGGGCCAATCCACCACACGATCAAGCGGATCATGTCCGAGGAGCATATCTTCATCGATGAAGATCTCGCGACCCGTATCCGCGAGGTCTACGACCGACATGAGGGTGACTCGGTAGAGAACGCGATCCCCTCGGTGCGGAACCTACACCTCCCTCCGCCTGCCGCCTGGGATGACATCGACGACCTGGACGCGAAACCCGAGGGCATGTCGATGGCATTCGTTGGGAACCGTAAGCGGTTCACCGAGCCCATGAAGGCCCGCCTACGCCTGCTCATACAGGTGTACGGGCTGGAGGGCGCCGCCGATCGACTATCCTGCTCCGCGCCCCGGCTACGGAAAATCGCGGCGGGCCAGTACGCGGAGATCCTGGAGAGTGAAACCCAGCGCCTGCGCTCCGCATGGAAGGTGTTTCTCGCCGAGCAGAACACCGCCGAGCAGGAGGGGGCATAATGCACTGGTTTGGCCCTGAACCCCCCGAAACGACGGACATGCAGGTCACCCTAGTGGACGAGTACGACGGCCTGCCCTACACCCACACGGTGACGATCCCCGCCGGGGTAGAAGACCCCACCGAGGCCATCGAGGCCGAGATCATCGAGGGCGACATCACCCCACCACTAGCTGAGCACGTGCAGGACTGGGCCGTGCTCGACTACAACCCCCTGGAAAGGACGTTTTAACCATGAACACCAACGACTGCCTGCTGAATAACATCGCGACCCGCCTGGGTATCGCACCAACCGAGGCCTACAGGGGCGCATGGGTGTACGAGTCCGACGAGTTCGACCTGGAGGTGCGGGACACCGTGAGCGGGAACTACGAGGCCCATCTAGTCCTGGACGGGCGCGCCTACGCCACCCTGGCCTGCCGCGACCATGGAATGCTTGCCGCGATGGTGCGCGCCGCCCTCAACCATGAGTGCCTATGGGAGGCGCGCTATGCGGCGTGAACCTGACTACAGCCTGCTAATGAGCGACGTCCGCCAGCTCAAACTCGACCTAGAGCAGATGGCCGGACTCGCCCCGTCCCAGGAACGGGAAGCGTTCTTCGACGCCGCCGACATGGTCAAAAACCTCCTCGAAACCCACGAAAGGAACCACTAATGCTCAACCTCCTCACCGCCCTAGCCTTCACCCCCGACGGTGGCCTAGCCGACCCGAACCACCCCATCTACATTCTGCTGTGGATGCTGACCCAGCTGGGGGTGCTGTAATGGCCGGCTACACCCGCAAACAGCTCATCGACGCGTGGGACGCGATCGACCGCATGGACGAGGGGCACTACAGCCTAGAGGCCTACAACCGCGACTTGGAGGCGATTAAGGCCGCCCTGCCAGAACGACCGAAGAAGACCATGGACGACATCGGCTGGGACCAAGACCAGAATTTTCTCATGCAAGCCGACTACAACGGGGAAAACGTCGCCATGCTCGGATGCTCGGTTGAGCACTACACCATCCTCACCGACAAGGGGCACATCGCCCCGCGTCACCTCACCCCGACCGGGAGGCGGTACAAGCTCGTACTCGACGACCACCCGGATTTTTTAGGGACTGAGCAGGACTACAAGGACGCGCCTGAAGGGACTGTGGTTGTAGATGCTTATCGCCTCACTGCCTGGATAAAAAAGAGCGAAGTCTGGGATTCAGCTGACGAATTGAGCGTTGAGCACCACGATATGGTCGGAGATCCCCGCCGTGTCCTGCGCTGGGGGTGGGGCACCGAATGAGCATCGGCCCGTGGCAGCGTTGGTTCGCGTGGCACCCCGTCCGCACCGAGCAGCACGGGTGGCGCTGGCTACGCACAGTAGAGCGCCGACAAATCACCGGCCCCACATTCAGCCCGTACGAAAAACCGCATCTGTGGGAATACCGGCCCACGTCTGGAAACCGGCACGAAACGGAGACCACCAATGACTGACCTCACTATGCCCCACCTCCAGCGCCTACTCGACCAGGCCGCGCCTGGGCCATGGACGGCGATGACCCTGTACGACGACGGAACGTCCGGCCCGGATACGTCACGCCAAATGAGGGATGCTGGCGAAAAGTACATAGGGATTATGCATGACCCGCACGCGCCCCTCGCAGCCCTCGCCCCGGAACTCGCAGAAAAAGTAATCCACCTACGCGACGCACTCGGATACCTCATAGAAGAAGTACACCTCGCCGCCGAAAATAGCGACGATGTAGTAGTCCGAGAGCGAGTAGTCAACGCCATAGGGACCACCATCATAAAAGTCCTAGGAGACCAGGATGAGTAGCCAAGACCGGGCGCTTGCCTCCATGGTGACTCTCACGCCACCGGACGGGTGGGGTGAGACGTGTGTTGCGTGGGTGGAGTCCCGCGACGCGGAGTGTGGGAAAGACGTGAAGCACGGTTTTCTATGCGCCCGTCACTCCACAGTCGCTAAACGCCGCTGGGAGAAACAGCAGGCGAAGCGCCACGCCCGACAGGAGCAGCGTGCGCAGCACCGGGCGAAGCACTTACCGGAGTGGCGCGCCGAACTTGACCGCATTGACGCGGAACTCACCACGCGCACCCAGCTGCTGACCACTGACCGGGCTTTCTCCGGGGGCGTCGGAACCAAGCAGCACAAGAAGCACCTGCGTCGCCAATTCTCCGACGCAAACGTCGAGCGCGTCGGCACACTGCTCCGCCGACGCCAAGAACTCGAAACACTGATAGGAGCCCACGATGACTAACCTCACCACCAGAAACCTCAAACACCTACTCGACCAGGCCACACCAGGGCCATGGGAATACAACCCCGGCGAAGCCCCAGGAGAGTGGTACATCGGCGACTCGGCCACCTGGTCCATGTGCATCGCGGTCGAAGCAAACGGCGAAGGCTCTTCATGCTCGGACGCTGACCTCACACTCGCAGCCGCTGCACCGGAACTCGCGGAAGAAGTAATCCGCCTACGGGAAGCTATCGACCGCCTGCAACGCCACACCCGGATGCAGTCTGGATTCAACTGCCTAGCGTCAGACATCGCAAACGCACTCCACATCATCCTGGAAGGAGACCGCAATGCCTAAGACACTGGCAGACCTCACCCCGGAGGAGCAGCAAGAGTGCCGTGGAATGTGGGTACAGACACGGCATAGTGCAGGAATCCTGCAAGATAGATTCAACCCTATGAGCGACGAATGGGCCTTCACCGTCCCCGGGAAGATTGGACAATTCTCAGCCCGAGAAAAAGACATCACCCTACGGCCCGACCTGCCCCGCGCCTGGAACCCAGACGGCACACCAGTAAAAGGCAAATGGATAGAAGGAGAATACCTCCCGTGACCCTGAAGATCGGCAGTCTTTTCTCCGGCTACGGCGGCCTCGACCTCGGCGTCATGCAGGTGTTCGACGCCCAGCCCGCCTGGCACGTCGAAATCGACCCCGCCCCAGCCTCCATCCTCGCTAGTCATTACCCGGACGTGCCCAACCTCGGGGACGTGACCCGCGTGGACTGGGAGGAGGTGCCGCCCGTAGACATCATCACCGCTGGCTATCCCTGCCAGCCATTTTCCCAGGCAGGGCACCGGAAAGGAACGAATGACGACCGCCACCTATGGCCCCACGTCTACCGCGCCATTCGCGTACTACAACCCCGAATCGCATGCTTTGAGAACGTATCAAATCACGTTGCTATCGGACTTGACACCGTGCTCTGTGACCTTGCCGAAATCGGGTGGGATGCGCAGTGGGCATGTACGCGAGCATCCGAGGCCGGCGCACCCCACCAGCGTGAACGCCTGTTTATCCTTGCTACCCACGCCGACGGCCTCGGACTCGAAACGTGCCGACTCGCCCGCAGACCAGCGCCGCAAATCGCCTGGGATCACGACATGCTCGACTTTTTGGCCGGGCTTAACGCAGCCGCCGACCTCCAGTGGGAGATAAAAAACCGGTGGGGCGCGCATGGGCCCGCGCTATTGCAATGGGCCCTAATTACCGGGCGGCAGCCCCCGCCCATTATCGCCGACCATGTTGGGCCTAGCCTGCACCCTCGTTTCCCGGAAATCCGCGCCGCCACCAGCGTCGAATTCATCGAATGGATGATGGGCCTCGATGAAGGGTGGGTAACCAAAGTCCCCGGCCTCACCCGAAACCAGCAGATTAAAGCGCTAGGCAACGGGGTTGTGCCGCAGCAGGCCGCCGCAGCACTCACAGAACTAACCGAAAAGATTGGATAAATGCTAGCTACGACTATCATCTCCTCGCTCGTGGCCCTCCTCGCGGGGGCCGGCGTGGACTACGGCCCAATAGAGCCAGTGAACGACAAGGAGACGGAAGAATGAGAGCGAACAGCGAGACAATCAGGCAGACAGCAGAGGTGCTGCATACGTTTTTCGGCGGCGACCCGGCCATGGCGGAGTACGTGGCTGGACACCTCGGGCAGCGAGGCCTGTTGAAGCCGACTAACCCGACAGAGCTGGACGGCTGGCAGGGCGGCATGAAAGCGTTTGAACTTGAGCTGTTTGAGCATGAGGGGGAGGCGTTTGTGAAGGCGCACCTGGCTACGGAGGGGGAGGGCGCGTACATGGCTGTTAAGCCATTTATGGCGCGGCACCTTGGTAATGAGCTGGTTAAGGCTGCTGACCAGGCGGACAAGGCTGTGGGCCGGTAGACTGGCCTGCACGCGCACCCCGCCCTCTACGTTTGTATGGCGGGGTCTTTGTGTGTGGGGTAGTTTGTGTTGTGGGTGGGCCCTTTTCACCCCCTTTTGGCTCGTTGTTTACGCCGCGTGTTTTGTGTGGTGCGAGCAGCGGTCCTTCTTCATGTTGAACCGCGACCACAAAGGAGGGAACCATGGACGCAAACGCGGCGATAGAACGAGCACGGCGGAACGGTAGGAACCCCCTGTACGAGCTGTATTGGGAGGGCTGCATTACCGCCGAAGATTTAGAAGAAGCCCCGGTGATTCACGCCCTCGTCATCGCACCAATTGAACAACTGCTAGGGGAACTTGCAGACCGCGCCCGCGAGAAGGGAATCAAGTAACCGTGGCAACCAGATACGACAACCTCCGCCGACTGGTGGAACGCCTGGAAAACGACCCTATGCACTACCCGAACCCCAGTGGCCTCATTGAAGAACTACACAAAGCGGCAGCGGGCGGGGCGCGCTACCGCAAGTTGTACGACCGGGCGAAGCGGGCAGCGAAAGCCCCACGCACTCCACAGCAGTTTGAGCATCAGAAGGCGAAGCGGGCGTGGCGGAAACTTGAGCGGGAGGGGAAGAAGGTAGAACGCCAACGGCGGAAGCAGAACCGGCGTAAGCGTGAGCAAATGCAGGGGATTGGGTCAGTGACACCACGGGAGGCGCGGGGCCGGGAACTTACGGGTGGGTTCCGCACTGTGAGCGGGGGACTGCCGAGCACGAAACGCTGACCGCGTGCCGGGGTGAGGCACCATCACCGGGTATGGAGACGAGAACGACGCTGCCCCTGGACGTGTTGCACTCGTACCGGGGAACCCGCGTAACGGTGACGTGGCGCTAATCAAGGCCTCGCTGCGAGAGCATGGACGGTACCGTCCGGCGGTGGTGAACGACACCGAGGACGGCTACATCACCCTGGCGGGTAATCACCTAGTCCAGGCCATGCGGGAGTTGAACGACGAACACCCCGGCGAGGGGTGGAATGACGTGTGGGTGCATGTAGTCCGGCTGGACGAGCAGCAGGCCCGCCGGTTGGCCCTCACCGACAACAAAGCCAGCGACCTTGCCACCTACGACCACGACCTACTCCTAGCCGAGTTGGAAGCCCTGGACGTGTTGGAGGGTACCGGCTGGGCGGACGCTGACCTGGACGCACTCGAAGCCCTCACAGCAGACACAGACCCGGAGGAACCCGCCGACACCCCAGACGAGTTCCCCTACCCCGGCATGGCAACCGTCACCCTGCACCTACTCCCACCCCTGCACGAACAATGGCAAGCATTTGTGCGCGGGTTCGACACACCGGAAGAAGCCTTAGAACACCTACTCGACCACGGGAGCGAAGCATGATTACCGGCGCAATCATCGGCGCGCTACTCGCCGATGGAGGCTCGGCAGTGTGAGATTTGCGGGTTTACGCAGTATGAGCTGACGAAGATATAGGGCACGAAAAGTACGGTTGTTCTGCTGGTTTAGGCAGGTAGAGGCGCACGACTTTACAACCTTTGAAATATGGTGTAATATTAGGGTGTAAGCAAAAGAGAGCGGCACGAGCCGCACACACCGGAAGGAACCGAAACAATGCGCAACGTACAGCCGAAAATCAAAAAGGCCCACGAACTCCTCGCCGCCTCCAACCTCACCGAAGAGCAGCAAGCCCTCATCGCCAGCTTCCTCCCCGAGGCCCGCATCATCACCATGGCCGACGTCGACTTCGACAAGAACATCCATCACGGGATGAAGGTCACGACCACCCGGGGCCGCGAGGTCACGATGGATCGCGTCGACAAAGATCGGAACTTCATCCACTGCATTAACGAGCAGGGTATGCACGAGCTCTTCGTAGACCTCGACCTGCTGCCGCAGCTGTAACACAGCCCACACCGCCTGACTGGCAGGCACCGGGGTTCAAGCCCCCGGGCAGGCACCGGCCCCCACTACGGGCCCTAGCACGGGCTGCAACCCGTGACCACCGACAGAAGGGAATCACAATGACCCCCATGACTGATACGCCGATGATGACCGGAGCCCCGGTAGAGATCACCACCAGCATTCACGTGCCCGAGGAGACCCCGGAGATCCGCCGGATCTTCACCGAGCACCTGGTAGGGGCCGTTGACGTGCACTCGATCCACTTCGGCGAGCGCACCACTATCCGAGGCACCGCGGCTAACCTCAACGCCCTGCAGGGGCTGGCGCTGCCGATGATGACGGTCACGACCCTAGGTGTGAAGGCGGCGGTCTAGGTATGGAGCTTTTCCACGACCATTTTCAGAATTTCAAGCGCTACTCGATCCCCAAGGCGCAGCTAATCCTGGTTGACATTCCCTACAACCTGGGGGCTAACGCCTACGGATCCAGCCCTATGTGGTACACCGACGGCGACAACCGCAAAGGGGAGTCGGAGCTGGCGGGGAAGCAATTCTTTGATACTGATAAGAATTTCAACGTCCTGGAGTTCATGCACTTCGCTAGCCGTATGCTGCGCTCCGAGCCGAAGGCGAAGGGTGAAGCCCCGTGCGTGATCGTATTCTGCGCCTTCGCCCAGCAATGGCCCCTGATTGAGGCCGCAAGGGAAGCCGGGTTTAAGAACTACATTAATCTAGTGTTCCGCAAGCGCACCTCGCCGCAGGTACTCAAGACGAACATGAGAGTCGTAGGTAACGCTGAGTACGCGCTAATCTTTTACCGCGATAAGCTGCCGAAATTCAACAATCACGGCCGCATGGTCAAGAACATTATCGACTGGCCGAGCGACCGGGGCACGCCGAAAGTTCACCCGACGCAGAAGCCGGTCCCGCTGCTGGAGCAGCTCGTAGACCTCTTCACGGATAAGGGGGACGTGGTGATCGACCCATGCGCAGGCAGTGGCTCGGCCCTAGTCGCGGCCGAGAACTTGGGCCGCCGGGCCTACGGATTCGAGATTGAGAAAGAATTTGTCCACGCCTTCGAGACCAAGATGAAGCCTGCCGTCACGGTTGGCCTGCCACTGTGGGGCTGAGCCTGCACGCCCGGCGGGATACACGGCCCGACTGCGGTAGTGTAAAGATTATGGGAGAGCATAAGAAAGAGGATGTTATGAGCCAGCTACTGGCGGCTAACACGAACGTGGACACTGTGCGCGAGCAGAAAAAGCAGCAGCTTGAGCGCGCACGCCAGGTGCGTGAGCAGCTGACGGCGGAGTCGCGAGACATGAGCGAGGCCCTACACGCGGCCCTGTGGGAGCGCACCCTGGCGGCCCGCCGGGCTGTGGGGGCGGGTATCCCGAAGCGGGAGCTCGCCGACGCGATGGGCGTGTCTGCCAGCATGATGACGTTTATTTTGAATGGCGAGCGCTAGCCCGCCGACACCTAGGAGGATTGCTTAAATCATGAACGAAGCACAGATCACGATTAGCGGTAACTTGGTCGCTGACCCCGAGCTGCGATACACGCCGAATGGCGTGCCCGTCGCCAATTTCAGGATCGCGAGCACCCCCCGCCAGTACGACCGGCAGGCAGGCGAATGGGTGGAAGGTGAATCACTCTTTATCACCTGCACCGCATGGAAACAGTTTGGTGAGAACGTCGCCAAGACCCTGACCAAGGGCATGCGCGTACTCGTCACTGGTGAGCTGAAGCAGCGCGCCTACCAGAACCGGGAGGGGGAGCAGCGGGTCTCTATCGAGATGGACGTGCGTGACCTCGGGCCCTCCCTACGGTGGGCCGACGCGCAGGTCAACCGTAACCCCCGCCAGGGGGGCGGCGGGCAGGCCCCGCAGCAGCGCCGGCAGGCCCAGGGCGGCGACCCGTGGGGCGGGGCGCAGGACAGCGACCGGGGCGGCTTCGGCGGCTCCGACAACATTGAGGGACAGGAGCCACCGTTCTAATGAGTGAGCAGAATTTACCCCGCCGTGAGCGCGAGCGCCGCGAGCGGGCCGAACAGGAACGAAAAAAGAACCAGCGCTTCGGGGCGATCCTCGCCGGGCTAGTTATCATCCTGCCCCTGGCGCTCCTCCCGATGTGCAGAAGCGGCGGGACACCGGTGAACAATCTCCGGGACTCGGGCGTCCAGATTAGTAACAGTGACTATAAGGCCCTATGTAAAAGCCACCGGGGCGAGTGGGGCCACGACGCGGATCTGAGCGGCTACGGGTACACGGATGGCGAAATGAGCCGAATACTCGCGACCATCGCGGAAGATCCCTCCTGCCAGCCTAATAAGTAAAAGTGCCCCCGTGTGTCGCATGGGTGTTCTAAACTGACCGCACACCAGGATCAGGACACTAGCCCATGACACGAGAGGACGGTGCACATGAACGACGTAGACCAGATCATTTACACCAGCGGCGGGGACATTAGAATCGGCTCCTACGACGACGGGGAATACTCAGCCGTGACCCTAGCTATCGGTGGTGTTGAGGTGGATCTGGACGCCCGGGCGGCGCAGCAGCTCCTCGGCGCTGTGGCGGTACGGACGGGGGCGCTTTCCACCCCCGCCGACTGTTCCACAGCGTCCTAGCGTGTTTCAACCTTTGCGGCAGGCCCCGAGCGCCGTTGGCAAACACGTGCGAGACTGAAAAACTCTAGCATGTGAGAACTCAACAGCCCGCCTGCCACCGCACCGACAACCCCGCCTTTATCGACCCGTACAACTCGACCCGCGAGCAGCTCGACGCGGCTAAGGCGCTCTGCGCCTTATGCCCGATACTCACAGACTGCGCCCGCCAGGCCCTACGGGCGGGCAGTATCATCAACGCCCGCGACCTATCCACCGTCGAGGCTGAGCCCGCCGTAGACGTACTACAGGCGGGCATTCTTTGCGACGGCACCCCTAGGGCCCTGATCGCCCTGCAGCGCGCCGCTGGGGTGGCGCACGCGGCCCCTGAGGTGCCCGCCCCTGAGACACTCCCACTACGCGCCGCCCCCGCCCGGTGCCGCTCCTGCCATGAGCCGATGATCCGGTGGAATCGATACGAGGAGCAGCCGGAGGGGATGGTCATGCACTACGCGAGGGGGTTCTGCACCAACTGCCGCTCGGAGTATCGCCGCTGGCGCCGCGAGCATGGGGTGGAGAAGGCGCAGCGGGGCCTACGCCGGCCGGTTGACCGCCATCGCCATTCGGCACCATCGAGGAAGCGGGGCGCGCCGACGGTGCAGCCCCCACTATTCGATCTGCCCGCCTAAAAGCCCGAGAAACGACCCCTACCCATGAAGCCCGCCCCAACGATCCTCCATCCCCCGGCTGATCTGCGTTACCTCGCGACCCTCACGCTGCCGTGGTCTAAGCCGCCGCTGAGCCTGAATGACTCGTCCCCGGCTAGCCGTGGAGCTGTGTACGCCCAGGCGGGGCGTCGGCGTGAGGTGCGGGACGTGGTGCGCCTAATCGCCCGGCAGGTGCGTATGCCCGAGGGGGCGGCCTATCTGTGGGTGCAGCTGAATTATCGGGTGCCTGACCGGCGGCGCCGGGATACGGACAACACGGTCGCGCTGCTGAAGCCTATCTGTGACATGCTCGCCGCCGGGACGAAGAAGGTGCCGGGCGTGGGCCTGGTGCCGGATGATACTCCCCGGTATATGGGGAAGCCTGAGCCGATTCTTTGGCCGCCTGTGCGGGGTGAGCGCGGGGCCCTGTGGGTTGATTTGTGGGTCGCGTCGGGCCCGCCGGAGATTTATAAAGCTGCTGCCTAAACGCCCTAATTTTACTGTTTTAATACACTGGTGTATTATTGGTGGGGTACCAAAAAGAGTACATGGGGCTGCAACCCCACCACACGACAGAAAGGACAACCACAGCCATGAGCACAGTAATCACGACCACCGAGCCTACTGGCCGCCGCGTCGTCTACTACGAGGACAATCAGCGCCGAATCCACACCGAGGGCACCTACCGGCACGGCTTCATGGCCCGCCGCGCCATCCGCAAACTCAACGCCCGAGGCTTCACCGCCTGGGCCGGGTGGGAGATGAACACGAACTGGGAGCAGATCGGCTAAGGGTCGCTGGCAAGTTGACTAATCGCGAGTGGACTGCCCGCGCCAAGTGCGCGGGCGACGACCTAGAAAACTATGACCTCGCCAGGTGGCGCGACGACCGAGCGGCGAGGGCCCGCGAACTCTGCCAGGGCTGCCCAGTCAAGGCCGAGTGCGCCGCCGACGCCCTAGAGTTCCCCGCCTGGGGTACCGTGCGGGCCGGCCTGTGGATACCGGACTACCACGTCGCGGCGGCACGCCGTCACATCGGCCTATACCCCGAGCTCCTCGGCCGGGTCGCCGCCCCGATTATCTACGGGCAGGAGGGGGCAGCATGAGCGCCGGCGCTGAGCTAGTCGAGGTGGCGAAGAAATATAAGCTCCTCGCCTCCCTACGCGCTGACCCCACGCTGGAGCTACGGCCTACGACCTACATCCTGCCGCCTGGTTACTATGAGCACCTCCAGCGGGACGCCGCGAGCCGTGACATGCCGGTAAACACCCTCATGGTGATCCTGTTATCCAGCGCGTTCGGCAGCGGCAGGATCGGAGGCTTCCCCGAGGCTGAGGTTCTCGCGAGCACGACGGCGGGCGGTGTTTACTCGGGCTGGCGCCTACCGCCCCTTCTACTGGCTGAGATTAAACGCCAGGCGGCCGCCCGGGGCATGACCCGCACCCAGCTCGTTACCGACGTGCTGACGCATTACCTGACTAAGAAAGGATTTATTGAATCATGACCGATGTCCTGCGCTATTTCCTGAGCCCTAACTGCCATCATGGCCCGTCCCGCGCCCATGAGGGCGACGCGGGCCTAGACCTGCGGGTGCAGCACCGCCTCACTGTGCCCTCCGGGCGCACCGTCTTTGCTGACACGGGCGTACATGCCGCTGTGCCCGAGGGGTATGTGGGCCTCGTGTTTGTCCGCAGCTCGGTAGGGGCGAAGCGGCAGGTGTGCCTAGCGAACGGGACGGGGGTTATCGACTCGGGCTACCGGGGAAGTATTGGGGTCGCGCTGCATAACTTCGGCCGTTACCCGGCGGTGTTTGAGGAGGGGGAGCGGGTCGCCCAGCTCGTGATCGTGCCGGTGTTTTCGGGCCGGGACGAGCGGGTAGACCGGCTGGAATTGCTCGGGGAGTCTGAGCGCGGCGACGGTGGTTTTGGTTCATCGGGTAGGGGCTAAAGGTGCTGGCAGGGGCCACGATTTTACAACTTATAGAATGTGGTGTAGTATAGGGGTGTAAGCAAGATAAGGAAGCGGCACAAGCCGCGACACTCGGAAGGAACCGAAATGAACACCGACTTTTACCTCTACGCCGAAACCACCACCGCCCGCGCCTTCACCACCTCCAGCGGCCAGGTACGCTACCCCGCCGGCACCCTCGTCGCCATCCACGAGGAGGACTACCGCTTCGGCCACTTCGACGCCATCGTCGCCGACGAGATGGACAACCCGGACGCGCCGAGCACCACGCTGCTGTCCGAGGAGATTAACATCAACATCTAGGCCGCCCCGGCCAGCCCTGCAGCCCCCGCACGCCCCACCGTGTCGGGGGCTGACCCCGTACCCCTACTAAAGGAGACGCCAGACTATGAGCCCGTATGCAGAACCACAGTGGGCCCCAGAACCGCCTACACGCCCCGCAGGGCGCATAGACGTGCCGGCGGGTACCGTAGGCCGCCCCGGCCCCGCAGCGCGCCGCATACGCGCCGCCATAGGCCTCGACCCCCACGGCCTCGGCCAGTGGATGGGCCTCAACCCCCGCACTGTACAGCGCTGGGAGAAAGAACCCACGATCCCGCCGCACGCCGAGGTACTACTACGCACCCTCATGGCCGCCACCCGCCAGCACATACAGGCCCTCGCCTCACACCCCGGCCCCCTCCCCGAGCCCCGAGACCACGGGCACCGCCTTGTCGCCGGGCGGTGGGCCCCCGAGGCGTGGTGGGAGCGGGTACTGGCCCTCGCCGCCATACACAACACCCAGTAGCCCGTGTAGCGGCCTGACCGCAGACCACCCGCCCCTAGAGTCGGCGCCCATGAGTGACACCAACACAACCACCTACGCGGGTATCGGGGCGCCCGAAACCATCGCCCTACCCGATCTAAACACGTTCCACCGCAACCCCCGCCAGGGCGACGTGCAGGCCATCAAAGGCTCCATCCAAACGAACGGACTGTACCGGCCCATCATCGTAAACCGTGGAACCCACACCGGCCGCCCCAACGAGGTACTGGCAGGCAACCACACCCTCAAGGCCTACCGCGAGCTCGCGGAGGAGAACCCAGGGGAGTACACCACCATCGACTGCTGGGTCGTAGACGTGGATGATGACCGGGCGAATCGAATCGTCCTAGCAGACAACCGCACCGCCGACCTCGGCGACTACGACGATTCGCTTCTACTGGAGATGCTGAACGAGGTGGACTACGACCTCGACGGCACCGGGTACGACTACGCAGACTTGGACGAGCTAGCCGAGCTCGCCGAAAGTAATGAGGGGGCGGAACCTAACGAAGAGGATGCCCCCCGGAAGCCCCACCAGCAACTCCAATCAGCAAACTTGGCGACATTTGGCACCTAGGGCCGCACCGCCTCCTAGTAGGTGATGCGACCGACACCGAGGCCGTCTCCGCCATGATGGGGGACAGCCCTGCGGACTGCATCTGGACTGACCCGCCATATGGAGTGGAATACGTCGGGAAAACGAAAGATTCTCTGACTATCCAGAACGATAAGGTCAGCGACCTGCCAGAAATGCTGCTGGGAGCGTTCACAACCGCTATCAATGTTGCGAAGCCAGGCGCTCCGATCTATGTCGCGCACGCGGACACAGAACGGACCGCATTCGAGAACGCCATGCGTGAAGCGGGTTTGTTGGTTCGGCAAAATCTCGTGTGGGTAAAAAACACTATCGCCCTTGGGCGTAGCGACTATCAATACCGTCACGAGCCTATTCTCTATGGCTTCACCCCAGGCGGACAAGGCCGACTCGGTCGTGGCGGGCAGCGCTGGTACGGGGACGATACTCAATCGACAGTATTCGAAATAGATAAACCCTCCCGAAACGCCGACCACCCCACAATGAAGCCGCCAGCCCTCATCACGGCCATGCTCAACAACTCACTCCGCCCCGGCGGACTAGTGCTCGACCTCTTCGCAGGCTCCGGTTCCACAATGGTCGCCGCCCACCAACACGACTCCAGCGCTCGACTAGTTGAGCTTGACCCGCGATACGCCGACGTTATCTGCCGACGATACCAAGACCTAACCGGGGAACGTCCAAAACGTGGTGGGCAAGCGTTTAACTTTCTCGACACCGAAAACTAAAACTGAAGCACCCACCACCTGACCGCCCCGCCAGCCGGGGCACACTAGGCCCCATCATGACAACACCGGAGCTGCAACCGACCGACCAGATCCAGGCCCCCTACTATGCCGAGCACCACATCCTAGGGGACTGGGCGCACCACGCCGACCGGGCGGTGCTCGCCCTCGCCACAGCGGGGGAACCATTCACCGCCGACGACATCCGCGCCCGCATACCCGACGGGCTGAAACCCCGCCACAACAACGCCTGGGGAGGGCTCCTCAACGCGTGGCGACACCGGGGCCTGATCCGCCCCGTCGGGTACGCCATGAGCCGACACCGGCCCCGGCACGGTGGGGTGCAGCGCCAGTGGGTCGGCACCGGGCAACCACTAGACGGGTAAAGCCGTGAGGCGAGAAGATCGTTAAACAATAAACTAAAACCTACGGGAACATAGGAGGAACCAGTGCGTAAAACTAAGCAGCGCAAACGCCGTTTTAGTGAGCAGCGCCGCCACCGAATGGCCGAGGCCCTCAAGCACCGCAAGGCCGGGATGGGGTACGAACAGATCGGGCAACAGCTCGGGGTCTCCGCCCAGCAGGCGCACCGGGACGTGCAGGACGCACTCCTCGACATCACGAAAGAACCCGCGCAGCAGGTACGAGACCTGGAGCTGCAGCGCAGTGAGGAGCAGCACCTACGCCTCAACGCTGAGATCGCCCGTGTGCTGCGCCACCTCAAGGCTGTGACGGGGGAGGACGGGGCGACTGACCTGAAGGCGGTAGACCAGATCCGCCGCCTGATCGAGTCGCAGGACAAGGTGGCCCGCACCCGGCACCGCCTTAACGGCTTCGACATGGGCGTTCAGGTGGACGCGAGTGTGGACGTTACCGAGTCGATTAACCGCGCCTTCCAGACGATCATGGCGAGCGACCCGGAAGTGTTCGAGAATGACCTAGACGCCTAGAGGGGGTGGTGCGTGGTGGGGTTGTCGCCCCGGCAGAAGTTGGCGCTGAATCGGTCGGTCGCGCCGATCAACTTGTGGTACGGGTCGGTGCGTTCGTCTAAGACGTTCGCGCAGCTGTGGGACTTCATCGCCCGCATGGCCTCCACCAGTGGGGAGGGGGTAAACCTCATTGTTGGGCACTCGACGAATACCGTCTGGCGTAACTTCTTCCAGCCGATCCTGACCCGGCCCGAGTTTGAGGCCGTCGCCCCGCACCTGCACTACCGGCGCAACGCCCCCGCCGGGACGCTGTTCGGTAAAGAATTCTCGGTGGTTGGGGCGAGCAATGACGCCTCCTGGATTTCTATCCAGGGCTTGACGATCCTGAACGCCTGGGGGGACGAGGCCGTGAGCTGGCCGGAGTCATTCTGGGACATGCTGCTAACCCGTCTATCCCTACCGGACTCGCGCCTGCTGGTCACCTGCAACCCCGGCACCGCCGGCCACTACCTCAAGGAACGCGTCGTTGACCGGCAGCACACCGATCCGGATATACACGTCGAGAAATTCCTACTCACTGATAACCCGACCCTGAGCCGCCGGTATATTAGGCGCTTGCACCGCCAGTACACCGGACTATTCCACCGGCGGATGATCGAGGCCGAGTGGGTCGCCGCCGAAGGTGCGGTGTACCAGATGTGGAACCCGGACACGATGGTGGGGCAGGCCCCCGAAAACCTGACTCTCATATCCGTCGGCATGGACTACGGCGTCACGAATCCTACTGCCGGGGTCGCGGTAGGCGTCGATGACGAAGGGGTGCTGTGGGTCGCGGACGAGTGGGCCCCGAACCCGGGGGCTGAGCGCCGCACCGACGCACAGCTAGCGGACTCCTACGAGGAGTGGAAGAAACAGCTGGAGGAACGCTGGGGTCCGCTGCCACGCCAGTACGCTGACCCTTCGGCGGCCTCATTCATCGAGGAGCTGCGCGTGCGCCGCCACCGGGTCACGAAAGCGTCGAATGGTGTTCTGGACGGTATCGGCACGGTGTCTAGCCTCCTCGACTCGGGCGGCCTTAAAGTAGCTGAGGACTGCCGGCACCTGATCGGGGAGATCAGCGAGTACAGGTGGGACGCTAAGGCGACCGAGCGGGGCGAGGATAAACCGATCAAGCTGAACGACCACCACGTCGACGCCCTACGCTATGCGATCCACTCCAGCCGAA
This sequence comes from Corynebacterium sp. 2571A, assembly GCF_055700935.1. Taxonomy (NCBI): domain Bacteria; kingdom Bacillati; phylum Actinomycetota; class Actinomycetes; order Mycobacteriales; family Corynebacteriaceae; genus Corynebacterium; species Corynebacterium sp. 2571A. The sequence continues at coordinate 74,571 of NZ_JASTTE010000001.1, forward strand.
ACTACTGGCGCGGGCGGGTACTGACCGCAGCACAGGCGGCAGCATCATAGGCCACCAGCGGCACCCCACCCGACCATGGGCTGCGGGGGCCGGCACGCAACACAACTGCATATCGCGAGGCCCCAGGATGGTGTGTCCCCACGCCCCCCGCCTAGTCACGGGACGGGCGAAGGTGATAGGGATGGCCGCCTAGCATGGCGTGTGCCATGCCACCGGGCCCCAAGCTGGTGCTGAGCCTCTACCCCAAATGCGCGGGGCCGTAGGGCCCCGGGCCTGCGGCGCGGGTGATTTTGTTTCCTTTCGCGCCCGCTCATAGGCACCGGATGGCCCTGGCCCCAATGCGTGGGGTTGGCACGGCGGGAAGCAGCACCAACACGAGAGGGGGCGCGGTGGTTGGGAGTGGCACACCGGGTAGTTGAGAGAATGCGCCGCTGGTGCTAGCCGCCGCAGTCACCCCGTAGACGAGGCTGCGGTAAACCCCGCCTGCGCACAGCCGGGGGCTTCGCGATAGTGGGATGTGAGTGTTGCGTGCCCGCCCCTTCGACCCGAGTGGGGTGCCGCCTCCGTGACCGCCATCTACCTGGGGATATACATGCGAGGTAGCGACAAGCCCCGAGATGAGTCTGGAGACGATGATGGGAATCCCCGCGCCTAAAACCGAGTGGCCACCCGCCAGCTACGCCCCCGCGATGGAGGCGATCCGCCGCGATGACGCGATCCTATCCGGCGAGCTCGACGCAATTAATGAACGCCGCAAACGACAGAACGGCGCGACCCCATACCAGCACCGCAGCCAGTACAACGGCGGGATCGTTGGTGGGGTATCCCGCGCCTTACTCGGCCCCCCATCGGTGCCCCGCGAATCCCACCTGATCACCCACCATCTGCCTATCGCGGAGGAATTAACAACCGCCCTGGCGGACTACCTGGCGGGTAAACCACCGCAGGCTGAGCTCGCCCCAGTAGACGCCGATAATGAGCGCGCCTACGAGGCCCTGCAACGCCTCGTCACCAGCGACCAGTTCGCCAGCGACTGGTGGGGCGCCGTGTACCGCGCCGGGGCCCTCGGGTGGGTTTACGGCCGCGTCGTGTGGAACAACCGGGTGGATGACCACCCGTGGATTGAGTGGCTCGACGCAGACCAGGGGATCGCAGAGTTTGAGAACGGCCGCCAAGTGGGGATCCTCTTTTGGGACGCGTGGCAGGACGACGAGAAGAATGACAAGATCTACCGCCTGTTCGAGCACCACACTAGGGGGCAGATCGAATATCAGCTCTACCTCGGGGAGCGGGATAACGTGGGCTGGCCCGTGCCGTTTACCGATCACCCTCGGGCCGCTAATCTCGCCGACCTGGAGGGCCTGCGGGACGGTACGCGCCTCACGACCGGGGCGAGCCGAATCACCGCGCACATGCTTAGCAATTATCGCACGCGGCAGGAGTGGAGGCAGGATGAGCTGCTGCGCTACTACTCCACGTCGGATGTAGCGCGGGGCGCGCAGATTTTTGAGGACATCGACCACAATTGGTCGCAGCTGCAGCACGAGGTGGAGGCGGCGCGGGGCCGCCTCATCGTCTCCGAAGAGTTACTAGATGACCACGGCCCGGGCAAGGGGCAGTCCCTGAACTGGCTTCGGGACGTGTACAGCGTCGGTATGCAGCCAAATCCCGACCAGCAGCCCACTATGGAGCAGGTGCAGTTTGACATGCGCGTCGAGCAGTACCTGACCCTGATTGATAGTGGGGTGAGGAAGGCTGTGAGCGCCCTAGGCTTATCCCCCTTTACGGTGGACATGGATCCGCAGGCCTCCGGTGATATGACCGCGACCGAGACGAAGGCCCGGACTAAGCGGACGCGGGCAACCGCTGACACTAAAGGCCGTATGCAGCGCGCCCACCTATCCGCGTTGCTGACTGCCTACCTAGAGCTTGACGCGGGCCTTAATGGTTACGAGGCCCCGAGCGCCCCGGTGCTCGTCTCCCTCCCCGACCAGGTAGAGGTCACCACCCAGGAGCTGGAGAACAGTGTGGCGTCCCTGTTCACCGCCGGGGTTATGAGCCTGCACACCGCCGTCAAGAAACAGCACCCTGAGTGGACGCCGGAGGAGGTCGCCGAGGAGGTGCAGCGGATACAGGCAGACCGCCGCGTCAACGACTACGACCCGCTGGCGGGGCTCGGCCTTGATGAGGCGCCGGGGGTAGAGGATGACGACAGCTGAACAGTACGCCGAACAGTTGGTGCGAGGCTTCCGCGACGCGGAGGCCCGCCTGCTGGAACTGATCGCCCAGACGACGGCTAAACGCACGCACGACATCCATTCGTCGCAGCTGTGGGATGTGCAGAAACTCCGCCGCCGGGCTGAGCGGATCCTCCGCAGCGTCACTGACCCTAGCCCCGAGCTTATCCATGCCATGCTGGCCGAGGAGTACGCCTCGTCGGCGGCCCGAGTAGCTGGGGACGCGTTCACCGCCGGGGTGAATATCGACGCGGTGCACACCATCACCGCCGACATGGTGCGCGCCCTGCAGGCCTCAACGCTGCAGGTGCTGCGGGACGTGGATGACGTGTACCGGCGGGTAGTGGCCCGGGCGACGAATACGGCGTTACAGTCCGCCGAGACTCACCAGAAGGCCCTACAGGCCGCCCTTAACGAGGCGGCAGACCGAGGGCTAACCGCGTACTACGACCGTGCCGGGCGCCGCTGGTCGATGGACACCTACCTCGACATGGCCCTTCGCACGACCCGGAACCGCGCAACCCAGGAGGGGCACATCGCCGGGTATAAAGCCGCTGGGGTGGAATTGGTGCGCGCCTCGTGGCACCGCGCCAGCGCCCCGCAGTGCTACCCCTACCAGAACGAGCTCCTCGCGATCAGCGGGGAGGCCGGCCCCCGCGTCGTGGTCAGCGAGATTACCGGGGAGCCTATTACCGTGCACGTGAAGGCGACCATGCGGGAGGCCCTAGAAGCGGGGTACCACCATCCGAATTGCAGGCACCGCGATACCCCCTACGTGCCGGGAACCCCGGCCCCGGACATGCCCGAGGAACTGACCGAGGAGACGAACCGGGAGCAGTACGAGGCGCAGCAGCGGCAGCGTCAGCTGGAGCGGAATGTGCGCCGGTGGAAGCGGCGGGAGGTGGCGGCCACGACCCCGCAGGCTATGGGGGACGCGGCGGCGGGTAGGCGGCGCGCCCAGGCCCGTGTGCGTGAGCACGTCCGGGAGAACGGCCACCTGTCCCGTATGTACCAGCGTGAGCAGATACGGCGCGCTAAGGGTCAGGCGCGTATCCCCATCGACTGACCGCAGGCCCTAGTGGTGCAGTATCCGAGGTGAGCGTGCAGGCCAGGCGTCGCACGCCGCGAATGAACCGGAAACGAACAACTCTAGGGGTAAAAAGCTAACCATGAGCACTGAGCAGCAGGCGGGCCAGGCCCAGGAGGCCGCCGCCGACACCCAGACCACCGAGGCACACGAGGCTGAGCAGGCCAGCACCGAGCACCGCGACGCGGGGCAGGACACCCAGCAGGAAGGCGCGCAGACTAGCGAGCGGCGGCAGGAAGGCGACCACGATGGGGATGATCCTCGTATCGGCCGCCTGAACGCCGAGAACGCAAAATGGCGCACGCGTCTGCGGGAGCAGGAGCAGGCCAACGAGCAGCAGAAGGCCGAGATGGACGCCTTCAAGCACGCCATGCTGAAGGCCCTAGGTGTAGACGAGAAGGGGGAGACCGACCCTGAGGAGCTCGTGAAGCAGGCCGAGGCCCGCGCCGCCGACATGGAGGCGCGTTACAACCAGATGAGCGCGAAGTACGCCCTGAGCGAAGCTGTCCGCGTCGCTGGGGCTGACCCCGACCTGACGATCCCGTTCATCAAGGGCGGCGACAAGTTCCATGCCCTGAATCCGGCCGACGAGGACTACAACGCCCAGGTGGCGCAGCTCGTGTCCGAGACGGTCGAGGCGGTACCGAAGCTGCGGGCGACTACGGTCGCGCCGTCCTCGGGTAATACCGCTAATCGTGCTGGCACCGCTGCCGAGTCGGGGAAGATCACGCGGGAGGATCTGGAGAAGATGACCGCCGAGGAGATCTTCACCGCACAGCAGGCGGGCCAGCTAAAGCACCTGTACCAGTAGTAACCCAAAACAAGGAGGGGTTATGTCCGTAGAAACCTTCATCCCGAAGCTGTGGGCCCCGCAGCTCGAAATCCCGTACCAGAAGTCCCTGATCTACGCGCAGCCGGGTATCGCCGACTCGCGCTTCCAGCCCATGCTGCAGAACAGCGGCGACACGGTCACGATCAACACGATCGGCGACGCGAAGATCAAGACCCACGTCCGCACCGAGGATCTGGTCTACGACGACGTCGAGACCACCGAGCAGAAGCTCGTCGTCGACCAAGAGCGTTACTACGGGTTCCGCGTGAACGACGTTGACCGAGTGCAGTCCGCAGGCGACTTTGCTAGCGCCGCGACCACGGACCACGGTAACGCGATGGCCGACGACATCGACACCCAGATCGCGGCGCAGCTCGCCGCCGATGCGGGTAAGAAGTTGGGCAACACCCCGGTGTTCGACGGTGCGGATTTCTACCGCCCGGCCGCCGGGCAGACGACCGCGTGGGACGTTCTGCGCGCCCTGAGCCTGGAGCTGAACAAGGTATCCGCCCCGACCAGCAACCGGTGGGTTGTTGTCGGCCCGAACTTTGGCTCCGCGCTGCTGGCCGACCGTCGCGTCACCAGCGCCGACGCGGCAGGCACCGACTTGGTCGCACGCAACGGCCTTGCCTCATCCATCCCGATCCTCGGCCTGAACGTCTACCAGTCGGTGAACGCCCCGGTGAAGTCGGGCCGCGAGACCATCATCGCCGGTGTTCCGGGGGCGCTGGCGTTTGCCTCCCAGCTGCGCACCCTGGAGGCGCTGCGTGACCCGGATCGTTTCGGCGACCTGGTGCGCGGCCTGCAGGTGTTCGGCAGCAAGGTGATCCGCCCGTCGGGCATCGTCTCCGCCGAGGCTGATATTAAGCCGGGTGAGCTCGGCGGCGGTGGTGGCTCTATCGCTGCCGCGGCCTAAACACCGCCTAGGCGGGCTGTAGCCCACTGGCAGGCCCCCTATCTGCCCTAGTTCCGGCACTCTAGGGCGTTAGGCGGGCCGCTAAGGGGGTGTTACGGCCCCAGCCTGGAGGGGCGCGAGGTGCTAGCACACGCTGTTTCCCTGACCACCGCCGGATTCTCGCTACACAGTAGGTGGGTAGCGACCCCGGAGGGGTTGCAGGGGCAGCACGCTAGCCCCGCGCCCCTCCACTTTTTTATGCCCACAAACCACGGAGAACCACATGACCCTGACCTACACCACAGTGCAGCAGCTTCTCGACCATTCCCCCGAGCCTGAGCTCTACGAGGGCGTGCCCGAGCGGCGCATTAGCGCCCTCATTGACCACGCGTCCCGCCTCATGCGCCGCCATACACGCGCCGCGCTGTATGCGGTGGGGCCGAACGGCGCCCCGGAGGATGACGACCTAGCGGAGGCGTTCACCGAGGCTACGGAGGCGCAGGTGGAGGCGTGGATCGTGGGTGGTGTCGCCGGGGAGATCCTGAGCGGCGGGGCCACCGCCGAGGCCACGGTATCATCCTCCACTAATAACGGCTCGTCGGTGACGCTGGATGATAGTACGGGCGCGGCGGCCCGTCATCGCCTCCTCACAGGGGGACTATGCCCCCTAGCTGAGCTGATACTCGCGGACGCGGGCCTACTGTCGGGCAAGCCGTGGATTAGGTGGTGAGCCGGCCATGAAAAACACCATGTCCGAGAAACTCGCCGCCCTTTGGTTTACTCATGAAGTAATCGTGCAGGGGGAAGAGACCCGCACCATGCGCGGCGTCGTTCGGGGCGAACCCCAGACCGTTCTCGCGAGCATCAACCTCAAGGCCCGCCGCGTCGCCCAGCAGGGCGCACCAGCGGGCGAGGAAGTCACGGTCGCGGGAACACTCAACTGGGCTGTAGACGGGCCCCTGCCCGCGCCCGGCAGCACCGTCACACTACCGGCCGAGTTCGGCAGCAAGCCCGAGCGCACGGTGGTAACGGCGCAGCGCGCCTACACCGGCACCGGCCTGACCCCCGACCACGTGGAGGTGACGATCCTATGAGTACCCGTGTGTCGATTAACGCGGGGAAAGTGTCGGGGCAGATACGCCGCCGCGCCGAGGCGGGTGTGCGCAGCGCCGCGAACATGCTCGCCGCCCGCGCCGTCCCCCTCACACCCCTAGGCGAGACGGGAAACCTGCGCCAATCGATCGGCACAGTGGGGCCCACGACCACGCGGGGCAACGTGCGGGCCGGTGTCCGCTCCGACGGGGTTATCTACGCCCGCCGCCAGCATGAGGAGACCGAGTGGCGGCACCCCAGGGGCGGGCAGGCGAAATACCTGGAGGCCGCGAAGGATCAGGGCGCGCCGGACGCCGCCCGAATTATCCAAAACCACATTCGAGGAAGGTTCTAACCGATGACTGAGTACTCACATACCCCCATGCCTCGGCCCGTCGCCCACTGGAAGTTGGTGGACGAGCTCGCCGCCTACCTAACCCGCCTAGGTGTGTGCCACCCCCCGGAGACCGAGGGCGAGGGGGTGCCGGTATTCCTGAACCTCATGCCCGACCAGCCTGACGAGGCCCTAGTGATCTTTGGCCTAGAGGTAGACCACAACGACAGCAGCTCTAACCCCACCGCCTCATTCGGTGTCGCCGCACGCGGCGCCCCAGACGATCAGACCGGGCCCGAGGAGACCATGCAACGCGTGTTCGAGGCCCTGCACGACCGCACCATGTTCAACCTGACCGCGACCCAGTCGGTCTTAGTCTGCACCCGGATCGTGAGTGATCCACCAGTGCCGGACGATAACCGCCGCTGGCACCGCGCCGACACCTACCGGGCAGTGCTGGCACCCCCAACCATCTCCTAGGAGGGAGACAGCATGGCAACCGCATTCGCTAAGGCCCCTAACAGCTGCGAGCTGAACAAGATGCTCAACCGAAACTGGTCTGTGCAGATCAAGCCGGTAGGCACCGACCCCGCCAACTACAAGTTCGTCCGAGGCCTGACCTCGGTGTCCGTATCCACCGAGAAGAACGCCGTGGACGCGTCCGACTACGACTCCGAAGGCTGGGAGGCGCAGGAGGCCACCAGCCGCACCTTCAAGGTGTCTCTGGAGGGTCAGTACGCCCAGAAGGGCCAGCTGCCGCTGCTGACCGAAGACCAGCAGCTGCTGAAGCTGACCGGCGAGGAGCTCGGCGCGAACGGCAAGGTCGATGTCCGCGTGTGGCGCACCGACATCGATGAAGGCTGGGAGTCCACCGTCACCAACCTTTTCACCTCCGGCGGTGGCGCAGCCAACGACCTGCGAACCTTCACCTCCGAGATGCAGTCCGTGTGCGCCCCGACCCGAATCCACTCCGTCGAGGAAGGCGGGGAGCGTGAGGCCTCCAAGCCGATCGACGAGGAGGAGGCGTTCGCTATCCTGCGCCCGTCGGCCGGTGGCTTCGAGCCGTCCGGCAGCCTGGGTGAGGATGACTCCGTAGACACCGGCGAGGAAGCAGGCGCCGGCGAGACCGTAGACACTGGCGAGGCAGCCTAGCCCGAGCACCCCGCGACACGCCGCCTAGTAGCCCCATTGTGGGCCGCTGGGCGGCCTTTTTACACCCCTCACAATGTTGTGCACTGACCGCCGCTAATGGGCGTGCAGACTAGCCGAGAGAGCACACCGAACACGACGATAAGGGGTTACACAGATATGAAGCTGGGGCAGCTCGAAGAAGCGCAGCAAGCAGCCGATATTGAGTTCTCATTCGCCGGGAAGGACTACGCGATCACGCCGACGGTAGACCAGGTGTTGGCCTTCCACCTCGACCTGGCGCAAGAGCGGGAAGAGCAGGAGCAGGAGGAGGCCCCGCGCCCCCGCCGATTTAGTGTCTTGCAGCGCGTCGCCCCCCTCCTCGGGAGTAAATTCAACCCTAAGACCACGAAGATCACCGGCGGGGTACTGAAGGAGCTTATCGATGCGGGCATGGGGTGGCAGACCATGAACCAGCTGGTTGGGGCGATCCACCTGAACTACACGTCCGGATCGCCCCTTGCGGAGGAGTTCTTCAAGACCGGCGACCTGGGAAAAGCTTTACAGACCGTGACGGCCACCGGCGCCGACCAGCGGAACCAGGAGACCCCGACGGGTGCTGGCGGGACGACTGGGGACGACTAAGGCGCGACCCCGACGGGTGGGCCTGGGCGCAGGACTCAGAACTGTGGTACGACCCGCACCCGGGGGCCTACTCAGACGACGACCCGGGCGGCGGCCCGCCAAACGAATTCATCCTAGCCGAGTACGGCGAGTATGTGCGCGAATGGTGGGCCGAGAAAGTCGAGGACACCGGCGTTCCACGTGAGCGCCTCACCTGGGCCGGACTACTGGAGAATTTCGACGCCGTAGAAACTGACTTCCAACACTTCTTCCACATTGATTTCGGCTCGGGAATACTCGCCAACCGCCGGTGGAGGTGGTTTAGGATCCGCCTCGTCCGCCTCCTCGCCGAGGACACCGCCCTAGCCCGTAGCCTCGGGCTGCGGGACACAGACAAGCATAAAACCAACACAGATACACTGGAGCAGAAATGACCAACACCCTGAACCTAGGCCAACTGGACGCCTCGCCGGACGCGGACCGGTACGCATTCCGATTTGAGTTCGCGGGCACCCAGCACGAGGTGCAGCCCAACGTTGACACAGTGCTGCGATTCCTCGCCGGGGTCGAGGCTAAGGGGCAGCAAGTAGCCTTCGACCGCATGGACGTGCTGCACCTCGCAACCCCCCTCGTTGGCGGGGAGTTTGACCCCGAGGTGCCCGAGTTTAAGGCGGGGGAGCATGGTGATCTGGTGCCCCGACTCATCGAGGACGGCATGGACTTCGGAACCCTTGAACACCTCCTCAACACGGTGTTTTGCCTGTTCATGTGGGGCCCTGAGGTTGCCGAGGAGTTTCTAGAGGCCGGGGTGATCCAAACGGCGATTACCCGGGTCGCAGAGCGCCGGGCCGCCGCCGCCACGGAGGACTAACGCCTCGAACTATCAGATCCGACCGCCTGCCTAGTGGTGCGACACTGACGAAAAAGCACGTTTAGTCATGACCCGCTAGGGAGGGTGGTCACGGTGGCCGCGATGGACCTCGGAAAGATCGGCTTCACTATCGAGGCCGACACCAGCAAATTCGACCGTCAGCTGCAGCAAGCCACGGCGCAGGCCGAGGCGTTCGGGAAGGCCGCAGATCGGGCGTCGGGCAAGCGGATCGACGTTGCCCCGACGGGTGGGGCGCAGCTCGACAGCGCCGCACATAGTGCCGAAACGCTCGGAAAGGCGGCGGATGACGCTGCCGCCTCGGCGCAGAACATTCGCGTACCCGGGGAGCTAGTGTCTAGCCTGAGCTCGTCCAGTGGTGCGGCGGGCCAGCTAGCGGACGAACTCGACCGGGCGGGACGGGAGGCCAGCGAGATCGGGGGGCAGGCCGGGGGCGTAGGGGCCATGAGCGGCGCGCTCGGCAAGGTGGTGGACACCGCTAAGGGGCTCGCCCCGGCGCTGGGTGCAGCAGGCGCGGCGAGCGCCGTCCTCACCAAGGGGTGGGGGCGCCTGACGGCCATCGACGACGCCCAATTTAAGCTGCAGGGCCTCGGCCACACTGCGCAGGGCGTATCGCAGATTATGGACTCGTCCCTGCAGTCGGTTAAGGGCACGGCCTACGGTTTGGGTGACGCCGCGTCGGCCGCCGCGTCGGCCGTGGCGTCCGGTATTGAGCCGGGTGAAGAACTCACGGGTGTGCTGACCACGATGGCGGATACCGCCGCCATCTCCGGCGCCTCCCTGCAGGACATGGCCCTGATCTTCAACTCCGTCGCGGCCCGGGGCAAGCTGCAGGGCGATGACCTGCTGCAGCTGCTGGGGCGTGGCGTGCCCGTCCTCCAGCTCCTCTCCGAACAGCTCGGGGTCACTAGCGGCGACGTGTCCGAAATGGTGTCCGACGGCAAGGTTGATTTCGAGACCTTCGAGGCCGCCATGCGCGACGGTATGGGCGGCGCGGCTAAGGAAATGGGTAACTCCATCAAGGGGTCGCTCGCGAACGTGGGCGCGGCCGTCGGCCGTCTTGGCGAGGCGATCCTCAAGCCCGTCATGCAGCACGGGCCGCAGGTTATCGCCGGGCTGACGGAGGGGATCGACACCCTCACCGATGGGGTGACCGCCGCCGTAGGTGTGTGGGAAAAGCTGCCGGAGCCTATCAAGATGACGGTATCCGCGATGGTCGCCGCAAAGGTCGCAAGCATGGCCCTCGGCACCACCATGGGGCAGGCAGTCACCAGTAGTTTCGCCTCCGGCGTGACCAGCATTCAGGGCTTCGGCTCTACGATGAAGGAGGCGGTGGGCTACGCCAAGGCGGCGAACCCCCAGCTGGGTACCCTCGGCGCTAGCATGACCGTGCTCGCCGGTAAAGGCGGCGTCGCCGCCACCGCCATGGGCAAGCTTAAGGGCGCGGCCGGCGGCCTGGTTAATGCCCTAGGCGGCCCCTGGACGCTGGGTATCGCCGCCGCAGGTATCGCCATCGGGCAGATGGTGGACGCACACCAGCGGGCCAGTGAGGCGGCCGACACGTACCGGGAGAAAATGAGCGGTGCGGCGGAGCAAAACCGGGACTTCTCCCGAGCCGTAGCCGAGGCTAACGGGCAGCTCACTGACCAAGCTAAGGAGCTCGCTGCCGGGATCGTTGACACGCAAACCGCCGGGCTGAAGGCCCTGCACGACCACATGGACGGGTGGGCCTACACGATCCCCGCCCCCGACTCAACCGAGTTCACCCGGGAGATCCGGCGGGTCGCCGAGGCTAATGTGGAGGCGCAGGCGGGCCTCGCTAAGGGCGCGGCCGTCATCGATAACGAGTACCACCACCTGACCGAGGCTGTGAAGTCGGCCTACGCGGACATGGATGACTACCTGGCTAGCACCGGGCGGTCGATGGATGATCTTAATTCCATCATCGCGGCCGGTGGGGCTGAGTATGACCAGCTCCTCGACCACCTGCGGGGCGCTGGCGAGGGCGGGGAACTCATCGCCGGGCAGTTTGAGCAGGCCCGCAGTAAAATGCTGGAGCTCCAGCAGGCAGCAAGCCAGGTAGATGACGGATTCCTCGACATCTCGGCCGGTATGGATCAGCTCGCGGACTCCTCAGGCGGCGCGGCTAGCCAGATCGACGGTCTGCGCCAGTCCATGGAGGCCGCAGGGCTGATCCAGTCGTCCGCGACGGAGGCCGCATTTGAGTACGCCGACGCGATCCGAAAGATCGGCGAAGAAGTCTCCGGAGCGTTCGCCGAGGAGGGGGATTTCGGCCAAGCCCTCTTTGGTGAGGACGGCCAGCTGGACGTGCACTCCGAGAACGCCGCGGCCCTCAACGAGCAGATGGTTGCGCTGCGCGGCGCGTTCGATAGTGCCGTCTCCTCCGGTATGGACGCCAGGGAGGCGTGGGACGAGGCCATGCCGACCATGCAGGCCCTCGCCGACGCCACAGGCCTGAGCGTGGAGCAGGTGCAGGAACTTGCCCGCAGCTACGGCATGCTGCCGGAGGAGTACGAGCTGTACATGAACATCGCCGGGGCCGGCGAGGTCATGGGCGAGCTCGGGTCTCTCCACATGCAGCTGCGGGAGCTCGACGAGGGCGAGACCATCAAGCTGGGTATGGTGTCCGACGAGGCCCGCGAAGCCCTCGACGAGGTTGGGATCCAGCTCCACGAGTACGCGGACGGGCATTTTGAGGCCACCGTGGATGCGGATACCGGCGCGGCGCTCTCTGAGCTTGAGACCATCATGGAGTGGGGCGGGCAGCTGAATGAGCTTGGTATTGAGCCGTCGATCCTGCTGTCCGATGAAGGCTTCCGGGGGGACGCGGCGGCGGCGCAGCGTATCCTCGACCAGCTCGACCTGGCGGAGGCCTCCCCCGAGGCGAAGCTGATCGCCGACAAGCTCCGAAACGGCGTGGACATCTCTATGGGTGACCTGGCGCGCCTGACGGCTGAGACTGCCCGACCGGGCGCTGACCTGGATCGCTGGGCCTTCGACTCCGGGTATCAGATCGTAGATGGCAAGCTCCAGTCCCTGGACGCATCCTCGGCGACGCCGACAGTCAATGCGCAGGATAACGCCAGCTCGACACTCGAATCCATCCGCTCAAAACTGTTCGACATCCCGCTGGTTCGCACGGTCACGGTCAACGTGATCGAGTCCGCGATGAAGGCGAAAAAGTGGATAGGACGCGCCGACGGTGGCCGAATCCCCCGCCTCGCCGGTGGTGGTGAGGCCGGGGGCGGGTACCGCCTGCCCACCACAGGCCCGGGTACTGACCGAGTGGACGGCATTCTGGGGATTGACCAGGATGGCCAGGCCGTGAGCTGGGTTAACAGGGGCGAGTACGTCGTTAACGCGGAGGCGACTGACCAGTACCTGCCGCTGATTGAGGCGATCAACCGGCGGGATCAAGCGGCGATTAACCTGCTGGCGGGCAACCAGATTCCGAAGCTCGCCGCCGGTGGTTCCACCATCGGGGCCACGGCCCCTACTCGTGTGCCCGCGCCGCAGCGCGGTGATGGCCTCGACTCGGGCACCGCCCCCGTCGTCGCGGACACTGAGATGGCGGACGCTGAGCTGGCGCGCCTGAACGAGGACATCCACTCCCTGACTGACCAGCCGGCTGTCGTCACTGTGGACACCACGCTGGCGGATGAAGGCCTCGCGGCTACCGCTGGGGCGCTCGAAACACTACCTAACGCGGCGCCAGAGGTACTAGTAGACGGGGCCCCGGCCCTAGAGTCCACCGAGGAGGTGAACGACGCTCTCACGGCCCTACAGGAGGACGACCACCAGATCCCCGTGGGCGTGGACACCGAGGGCCTAGAGGACGCCGCAGGCGAGGCGCGGGAGGCACTCACCGGCCTGACCGAGGAGGGGGTGACGGCGAGCGCCGACCTGGATGCCGCGCCCCTGGAGGCGTCGGCAGACGAGGCCACCGGCACGCTAGACACCCTCGGGGAGCAGCACCCCGTCCCCACCTCCGACCTGGACTACAGCGGCCTACAGGCCGGGGCGGATCACTCGATGGGTGAGCTGGAAACCCTCGGCGGGGCGAAGTCGACCAGCGTCGCCGACGTGGATAATTCCTCGGCCCTGACCAATATCAACGCGACGATCTCCGAACTGAACCGAATGCCGGTCGAGCGCGTGATCAAGATCGTTGCGCACGGCACTGCGGGCCTCGCCAAGGGCGGGGAGGTGCCGGGCCTCGCCACGGGCGGCACCATCGCGGGCGGCACTCTGCCTACCACGGGGCCGGGTACCGGGCAGACTGACGGTTTCCTCGGTGTAGACGCCGCCGGTATGCCGCTGGTGAGGGTAGACGCCGGGGAGTACGTCGTCACGTCGAAGAGCGTTCCGAAATACCGGCGCGAGCTCGACATGATCAACCGGGGGACATTCCCCAAGCTGGATAATCTCGACATGCTGGAGCGGGGGGCGCAGCGGGCCCCCGGCCTGGCACGCGGCGGCGTGGTCTCCCCGGAGCAGCTGCTCGCCTTCGCCGGCGGCCAGTCCGTCAGGGGGCAGCAGGCGGGCCGCTCCCTGGAGGGTGCGCCCTACGTGTGGGGTGGTGTGAACTGGGGCGATTGTTCCGGCGCGATGGCCGGCCTGGCTCGTTTCGCGACCGGCCAGTCCGCGTTCGCGGGGCGTTTCGCCACCGGTAACCAGCGCGAGGCCCTCGCGGCTATGGGTTTCCGCCCCGGCCTCGGCCCCTCGGCGACGTCGTTCAACATTGGTTGGTTCAACGGTGGCCCGTGGGGCGGCCACACCTCCGGCACCATCGGCGGCACCAACGTCGAGATGGGCGGCGGCCGAGGTAACGGCCAGATCGGCGGGCCCGCAGCCGGCGCCAGCCACCCCCAGTACACCGATCACGCGTGGATTCCACTCGGTGAGCTCGTCGCCTTCGACCACTACCGGCCCCTCGCCCCGGTCATGTCGCGGCGCGTGCCCGCCCCGATGGGTGGCCTGAGCCTCGCCGGCGGTCTTGGGGTCGGTGCCGGTGGTCATGGTGTCGGCGCCGGCGGCGGGGGCGTGACCCTGCACGATCGTGGTGGTTGGCACCAGCCCGGCACGCTGGCCTACAACGGCCTATCTGAGCCTGAGCCGATCCTCACGCCCGACCAGTGGCGGACGGCGAGCGGGGCGATGGCCGCCAGCGTGGAGCTGGCTAAGATGTTCCCGCAGTTCTCCAACCAGATCCTGCGGGCTGGCCGCACCATTGAGGAGGCGGCCGGTAATCTGCTGCGGGCCTCCGACACCCCCGCCGACACGGCCCGGGCATGGCGCGGCCTTCTGGATGGGGACCTGGACTACTCGACGATCTCGGCTATCGGCCGGGGCCAGCCCGTCGTCGGTACCGGCGTCACGGCCCGCACCATCATCGGCGAAGGCGCTTCGGACAGACTAATTGGTCTGTCTGGTGGGCACGTCCGCGAGGTGAAGGGCGCGCTGGAACAGGAGCTCTTTATTAACATCGCTATGTCTGACCAGACCATCGAGGCGTACGAGGAGCTGGAGAAGGCACGCGAGGAGGACAAGGCCGCCGCAGAGGAGCTTAAGGAGGCGGAGGAGGCCGTCAAGGAGGCCCGCGAGGCAGCCGCCAGCACCTCCACCGACAACGCGGACGAGGTAGCGAAGGCCGAGGCCGATCTGGCTGAAGCGCGCCGGGAGGCAGCCAGCTCCGACGACCCGGAGAAGGCGGCCGAGAAGGTCAAGGACGCGGAGGACAAGCTGGCGGATGCCCGTGATAAGGGCAGCTCGAAGGCTGAGGATGCGGCGCAGGACATCGCCGACGCGGAGGAGAAGCTGAAGGAGGCCCGGGCCAACAAGATGATCGCGGCAACGCGGGTCATCGAGGCGCAGACCGGCCTTCAGGTCGCCGCCATCCTCGGGGCTATCGAACTCGTCGACAAGGTGCTGACCCGGGTGACGGACACGGTCACGGGCGGATTCCAGGCCGCCGCCGATTCCGTCGGGATTCTAGGTGACGCGCTCGCCAAGCTGAGCGAGAACCTAGACATGGTGGCGGAGGCCGCCGACTCGCAGGCCGACGCGCAGGACAAGACCTACCGGGCGCAGCAGGCACTCGCCGAGGCGGAGAATAAGGTTCGTGAGGCGCAGCGCGACGCCGCGCAGCAGCGCCGGGCCGACCTGCGGGACATGCAGCAGGCCGAGTGGGATCTGGCCATGACCCGTCACGACGCCGCGCAGGTATCCGGCGCGGCTGAGATTGACCTGTCCGAGGTGCGGACGAAGGGCATCTTCAACGTCATGCAGATGTCGGACGCGGGTACCCGCGCCGCGATCCGCAGCGCCTCCGACGTGGCTGTAGCCGAGGCTAGCCTGGCGAATGCCCGCGCCCAGATGAACGAAAACGAATTCAATATGGCGATCTCCGTCGCCGACGCCAACGATGAACTGTCCTATGCGCAGGACATGGCGCAGTTCCAGATGGAGCGCCTGACGAGCGCGACGAAGGCCCTGGCGAAGGCTCAGGCCCTAGCGGCCGGCGAGATCGGCGGCGCTACGGCCCTAGAGCGCTTCATTGAGGGCGCTAAGGAGATCGCCGAGGCCGACGCCATGACGGCTGAGTCCGTGGGGAAGGGCGCTAATATCGGTAACCTTCTTCCGTGGAACTGGAGTAATTTTGGTGAGGCCGCCGAGATCGGCAAGCAGGCGGAGATTAAGCGCCGACAGGGGCAGAACACGATGGATGCCTACCGCGACCTCGCGCTAAAGGAGCTGGATAATCTTGCCCCCGAGGTGCGGGCCGAGGTGGAGAAGACGATCCGGGAGCTGGTGACGCAGCGCAGCGGCGGGGCTATCGCCGGGGACACGATAGTCGGGATTATCGACGCGATTAGCGGCAGCGGCGGCGCGCTCCTCGGGGCGAGGAAGCGTAACGAGGCCCTGGACATCACCGCAACGCTCGATAACCTTCTGGACGCGTCGAATAAGCGGATTGAGGCGGCGCAGTTGGAGGCCGAGAAGGAGAAATCGGACATTGACCGGCGGCAGCAGCGCCGGGAGCTGGAGTTCGCCCGCGTCACACTCGAAAAGGAGATTGACCGAAGTGAGGAGCGGAACTACCTCGCGGACATCGCCGCCCTCATGGAAGATCAGCTGGCTGAGCATGAGCAGGAGAACCGGCAGCTCGGCGGCCTGAACGCCAAGCTCGACAAGGATAACCAGTCGGTACTCATGAGCATCGGCGGCTCCGGGTGGGGCGCAGACTCGCTCTTCGGCGACCTTATCGGCGCTAACGAAGGCGGATTCGGCGGCGTCACCGACCAGGAGGTTGGGGACTGGGCGTCGCTGAATGTAGAGCAGGGCTGGCTGAACGCCCAGATTGGTCGCCCCCTTGTGGAGAGCGTCACGGACACCGTAGCGGACGCCCTAGCGGCCGAGAACGGCCTAATTGAGGGGCTGCCGGACACCGTGGTGGATGGGTACTACGAGCGAGCCCTCGGGGCCGTGGTGCCGGGCGCGGTAGACGCGGCCCGCCGCTCGGCAGCAGTCGTGGGACAGCAGGCGGCCGAGGTCGCGGCCCGTGAGGCCACCCTACGGCTGGCCAACAGTGCCACCAACGCCGGGCCTACGACCACGGTGCGGACGCAGTTCACCGGCGCTGTGACGGTCAACGGGGCCCGTGCGGATCGTCTGGTGGATGACCTGCGCCGCGAACTGATCAAGTAACCCGAACAGGAGGCTTAAAAATGAGCAGCATTACGGCCACACGGGCCCGGGCCCGGAAGTTCCGAATCACGCTATGGGGCCGCGATAAGCAGCCGATCCCGATTTCACGGCCCCTAGAGTGCCGGGAGGGCATATTTCTGGAGGGTGACCCCGAGGGCCTGAGCGGCTTCGACGTGGATCACCTGTGGGATACGTCTAGCGGGGCGTGGAGGGGCACAGCTAGGGGCACGAACACGATCACCCTGCCGCTAGAGGTCAAGGGGACGCACATCCGCCAGCATGTGAATAACCTCCTCGACCAGCTGGAGGCGGGCCGAGGCCAGGCCCCCGCAACCCTAGTTGTCACTAGCCCCGAATATGGTTACCGGTGGGTGCGGGTACGGCTGCAGCAGGCCAGCAAGATTACTTGGCACACCAGCCCGGGCAGCACACCCCTGGCGAAATTGTCCGTCATCCTTGAGTTCGCTGGGTTCACGTCGATCCGCTTCCCCGAGTCTGTGACCCTCCACCACACAGACCAGTTCGGTGTGCTGACCCTGCCGGTGGATGGCGACCGGCCGGTGTGGCCCCGGTTCCGGATCGAGGGCCAGCATAGTGGGGTTCGTATCCGGCTGACCGCTGCCGACGAGTGGCAAACTCTGCCGTATCGGCCGGGCGGGTGGGTCATCGACTCGCACCCAGAGCGTCGGCTCGCTACCAACCTGGCGGGCGCGCCGGACTTCTCCACCGTCGTCCCCTTCTGGCCCGAGCCACTCACGCCGGAGGGGCCGCGCCGGGAGGTGCACCCGGAGGTGGAGGTCACCGCCCCCGGCCAGGATTTCGCACTCACTATCACCTACACCCCGGAGGCCAGCAGACTATGGTAGCCGACCATGCCGCCCGTCATGAGATGATCGACGCCCGCGTGTGGGATGGGGGAATGCGGGCCTGGTGGCCCCTAGCCCCGTGGGAAGAGTTGACGGTGGAGGGCCGAGCGGACTGGACGGTGACTAAAGCGTCGATCACGGTGGAGGACGACCACCCGCAGGCCGCCCGCCTTCGCGCCGCCCGGCACCAGCCCGTGCCCGTGAGTTTCGCGATTAACGGCGTCAGGTGGGATGGCTACGTTGACGATGTGGAGACGGGGCAGCGGGACGACGGAACCCGCTACGTCGTGGCCCGCATGTCGAGCGAGGCTAAGCATTTTCACCGCATGCTGGCCCGGGGCCCCGTCGTGTCCGCCGCCGATGACACGGCCCGCGAGGTGAGCGCCAGCCTAGGTGCGGTGACCCGTGAGCTCGTCTCCGAGGGGGCTGTCCGCACCGGCCTGCCTACCTACGTCGTCATCGATGACGAAGGCGACCGGGTGGAGCTGGAGGTGCGTACCGAGGACTATGTGGCGGACGTGCTCGCCGACCCCCTGGCTGGCTCCTCGTCGTTCGTGGAGGTGCGGAAACTCATGCCCGGCGACCCCCTACCAGGCGTCACGCAGGTAGAACACTACTCGGGCGGCCTGGAGCGCCGGTGGGAGGACGAACAGCTCGCGGCGGGAGCATGGCCGCACGCGCAGACCCACGACCGGCTAACGGGTAAGGCCGCGCAGACTGCGGTGCCCATGCCCCGCAACTCGTGGCGCGGCACCGGCGACCGCGACATCGTAGGAAACCCGCAGAACCCCGAGGAGGCGACCGTTGGTGTGTGCTGGCTGCCGTTCGACGTAGAGCCGCAGACGTCCGCCGGGTACTACACCGACCCGGGGCAGGGCCGGGCCGGGGTGTTCAGCGCCCCCACCGCCACTATCGCCTCGTACGCGCAGCAGCACTACCCGGGGCGCCCTCACCACGTAACCCTATTTATGTCCGGCACCCTCACGCCCGAGACGGCGCCGGAACTGTCGGACACCGCCGCCTCGGGGCTCCTCACTACCCCGACGGGCCGGACCCTCAATTCGTGGGACGAGGTAAACCAGTACATTGACGGCGGGCGGGCGTTCGCCTGGCACGCTGGCGGCGGGTGGGTACTCGCCAACCAGGTCGACTTTGACGCCGACCAGCGGCAGTATGAGCCCCGGGGGCGGGCGCAGAAGCAAACACCTGGCGTTCTAGTGTGGCAGCACGCGGGCCGCGACCGGCGCGGCGTGGTGTTCTCCTCCAGCCCGGGCGGTGGTCTCGCCGCCTGGTCTACAACCGAGACCGGGGCCGATGGTGCGATGATTATCGCCGGTGGGCAGCTCGACCAGCAGACCATTTCGCGGCTGCAGGCCCTCGGCCGGCGGCCTCTAGGGGTGACGGGTGAGCTGGAGCCCGGGCAGATTAGCGCCTACACGGGCGACGCGTCGATGATTGAGCGGGTGGATGTGGACGCGCAGCCGGCCGCAACAATCGAGGGAACGGATGTGTCCTACTCGTCGATTGGCGGGCGGGTGAATATTCGGGCCGCCGGGCCGTTCTTCCTCCGGGAAAAGTACATGAACCTGAGCAGCTCTGGGGTGAACCCCGTGTCTGAGATCGGCCGCGAGTGGGCGCAGGCCCAAGGCTCGACCAGTATCAAACTGACCCCGGGGCACCACCAGACCGTTGTTTTTGGGGATGATGTGCACGCCAAGGATGGGAGGATTATCCCCGGCTGGAAGCCCGGCGACCGCGTGTCTTTTGTGGACGGGGATACCCGCGTGTCGGAGGTCATCATGGGGTACGAGGTGCGCGACACCCCAAGCACGCCGTTTACCGCGACCCCGATCCTGGGGCGGCAGGTGAACGGTGTTCTGGCTGACCTCGGAAAGCGCTTGCGGGCGGCGGAGCGCACCAGCACGAAGGCCTACCTACAGCCCCCGCGCCGCCTCGGCCAGCCTGAGCTGATCGACACCGTAAAGAAATCGCCTATCGGAGCCGGGGTTGATCGTGTGGAAGAGAACCTGGGCAAGATCCGCGATCTCCTGTACGAGGAGCTAGGGGCAGTTTCTGCTGATTTGGCTGTGCTACGTCGCGACATGGAGGCCGGCCTGAATGATGGGGGCCGCCTGCTGGGGTCTATGGCCGACGCGGTGGGTCGGGTGTCCGCAGGGACGAAGTGGGCCGGCCTGGAGGGCGACGACCTAGCTAAGGCTATTGTTTTTACCCTGCAGGCGCAGGACAGCCTGAACAAGGAGAACCTGGAGTTTGACGGGTTGGTGCGTGACCAGCTGGCGCTGCAGGCCCTGGTGAACGAGAAGCAAAGCGAGTGGAACAAAAACACTGAGGATGTTCTTAAGCTGTTCGAGGAGAATGATCGGCTGCAGCAGGAGCTTTGGGTGGAGCAGCAGCGAATCAACCAGCAGCAAGAAGAAATCAATGACGCCCGGGACGCGTTTGAGAAGTCGCAGGTTCAGATTAATGATGCGGTTGATTCGTCGGCGCAGGATCAGGCTGATTTGATTGAGTCGATGACCCGCCAGCTGGATAGTCTGCGGTCGCAGTTGGCGGCGGTGTCTGGCTCGGTGTGGCAGGTCGGCGCCCCGGGTGACGGGACGTGGAGCCTGGAGCTCGAACCCTACGGCTTCGGCTATTACAAATACTTTCTCGTCGCTGAGGGGTCATGGGTGGGCAAAGCCATCGTAGATTTGACCGTAACCCGGGGAAGCGGGGAGAACCGCGAGTACATATTCAGAACGATGTCCGTGGACGTCGGCGCCCAACGGCGCTTCCTCCTCTCGGAAGCGTCTAGCGCCCCGTCGGCTATTGTCCACTACCGGGTCGATGAGGGCCGCGCCCACAGCCGCAGACTGACTATCGAAGCACAAACCGCCGACCAGAAGTACAGCTCGGTGGCGCCGCGATTCACGACCCCCACCGCCTCGACCTACGCGATTAACGTGGACCTGACATGGCTGAACGCCCACAGGGGGGCGCTGTACGCGATTCGCATTATGGCCTACGGGAAGAATGGCTCGACCCGGCTGGAGAGTATCTCCCGTAACTCTATCGGGCCGCTCGGCCCGGCGGGGAATGGCCGCCGCACGATGACCCTAGCGGCGGAGCAGGAACTGGAGGCAGGCGTGCAGATTGTCGTGGAGGCGATGTGTGACCACTCCGGCGAGTACCAGCGCCAGGTGGCCGGCGGCAATGTGAATATTTCATGGGTGGTGTAGACCCGGGGCGCGCTGACCGCCGCCGCTCGGCCTCTACTCTGGCGGGTATCACGCACCACCGTTAGGAGGGGCCAGTATGGCAGAAACCGGGGTTAATCGCGAGATCACAACGACCCTGAAAACCAGGTTTGTAGATGACGACGATTTCATCCGCACGGGCCGGGCGATGCTTGAGGTCGACGGCCACAGCTTCCTGCATATTCCTGTAGATCGGGATGTGGCTGACGAATTTCGTGAGAATAGTCGGGAGGTCGCTAGCCTAGCGGGTAGTGCTAAGACGTATGCCGATGACGCGGCCGAGTCGGCGGAGGCGGCGAAAACCTCCGAGGAGGTGGCTGAGCAGCGTGCCGCTGCGGCTGACGAAGCGGCTAAGGCTGTGGAGCGGGTCGGCACGGCGCAATCCCTCGGGGTGGAAGATTTGAACGATGCAACGGACCAGGGGGTGTACTCCCAGGATAGGAGTGCGAATGCGTCAACGGGCCGGAATTACCCGGTGGGGCTTGCGGGCCTTTTGGAGGTTTTCAACCCCCCGGTAGGCGCGCAGGTGTACCAGCGATACACGATCTATGGGGATTATCAAGACGTATACGTGCGTGGTTCGCAGACCGGGCGTTGGGGGTCGTGGAAGAAGCTGTCGCAAGATGGGCATACGCACGACATGTCTGACGTAACGGGCCTGGAGGCGAGGTTTGCGACGTCGCCCTACAACTCGATCACGGTCCAGACCGAGGACGAGGCGCAGGCGCTGAGTGGCCTGCGTAAAGGCGACTACGTGCACGTGCTCGATACGGGAAATGTCTACATTTGGGAGTGATAATAATGACCATTAACGCGACACACACACACACACACACACCATCCTGGCAGGTGGTGCTAAATGGGGCTCAAGCACGTCACCACGGCAGCCCACAAGCCGGTCATTCTCACCGGGTCGGGCCAAGCTGCGCCGAATTCGGATATCCCCCTCACACCCAGCCATGGGCAAGACATCGTCGTTCGCGGCAACGGGATCGACATCCTGCGTGGCCGATGGCTGCTCATACACAGCAGGCCCGACCGGCAGCCCACATTCCGCATATCCGGGGACAGCGTACAAACGCCGATCATCGACGTCACACCCGGCTGGCTGTTCCTCCGCGACCAAACCCCAGCGGGGGAGCCGGTCACAGTCATCGCCATACCCCTCTAGCCACGCGGGCGGTGGTCTAGATGCCGCTAAGGAAACTCGATTTGTCGACCAAAATCTCTGGTCGAGGTTGGGAGGCCACAAAAATCGGCCCATGGGTCGAATTCCGAGTTTTGGGGTCGATCGAGGACGATATTACGCTCCCCAAGGGATTCGCCCCTGCGAGGCAGACGTATATCCCAGTATCTGCCGAAATGACCGACACATTCACCCCGCGCTTAGCTATCAACATTGCGGGCGTGGTCACCAAGCAGGGCTTCACTTACGGGTGGGGACTGGGGATTTGGCGGGCCGCCTAGCAGGTAAGGCGGTGCACCATGCCGCTTAAGAAAATCACCCGCAGTGCCCCGGCTCCCACTACACTCACCGCGCTGGAGCCAGACACCGGTTGGCTAAACCTCGTAGACCAGGACGGGGTCGGCAGGGAGAGTGGATCGTACGCTTACGGCCTCATGGCGCCCGGCAGGTACCTCACGGTCGGCCACGCAACCGCAGATGGCGTGATGTTGAACGTCCGGCCCGAAAAGTCCGCGAATCATGGAGATTATTTCGACGTGAGCACGGCGCTAGCCCCTATCGCGATTGTGGAGGTCACCGCCTCGGACAGGATCATTGTGAAAGCGTCCGGGGAAGCAGCCTCCGCCCGCGTCGTCTTCATCCCCCTATAACAATCAACACTCTAGCCCTTGACCGCGCCTGGTTGGGGGCTATTTTCATGGGCAGAAGCGCCCAGGAAGGACACGACTATGGACACGATTAAGCAGCAAATTCAAGCCCTCGACAACGACAAATTTATTAATCTTTTGCGTTGGATGTACGGGGAGGAACAACCCCGCCGGGAAGCGCAGCCGGTAGCAGAGCAGGCCAGGCAGGAGGCCGAGGCGGATACTGCGACGAAGATCGCGCAGCAGCTCGCGGAGGAGCACCCGGAGCTGGTAGAGAAGCCCGCCGAAGAAGAAAGCGGGGAAGTGCGCGCCTGGGAGCCCTGGCACCCACTACGCGGGTCCACCCACTACCGATACGGCGACAAAACTCGCCACAACGGCACAGTCTGGCGTGACGTGCTCGACCCCACCAAAAAGAAGCTCAACGTGTGGGAACCAGGAGCACCAGGCATCGACGAGCGGTACTGGGTAGAGATTAAAGAACAGGACGAGGGGGTGGGCACCCCAGCCGAGGACGAGACCAGCGATGATACCGAGGGCGGGGAGGCCGCCCTGCCCACCTGGCGGCCTGGCGTGGCCTACCTGGCTGGTGAAGAACTCCTCGACGAGGGCCGCCGATACCGAGTAATACAGGGGCACACCTCACAAGAAGACTGGGCCCCGGGCGCCGCCCACTCACTATTCCAGGAGGTCTAGACCATGGCTACCATGCCGGTGAGTCAAGGATTTTTTGTTACGTCTGGTTTCGGCCCCCGGTGGGGGACTGTGCACTGGGGGACGGATTTTGGGCGCGGCGGCGGTTCAGGTGGTTACCCGGTCTACGCTGTGAAGGACGGCACGGTCACACACTCGGGCGCTGCTAGTGGTTTCGGCCAGTGGGTCGTCCTCGACCACCACGCGAATGTAGGTGGGGGCACGTCCGTGTATGGTCACGTCATCCCGGAGGTGAACGCCGGTGCCGCCGTGCGGGAGGGCCAGCGCATCGCACGGATTAACCCGGACTCGAATACAAACGGTGGGGTGGCCCCGCACCTGCACTTCGAGTGGCACCGCTACGCGTGGGCGCCGCCGGGGCCTAATCGCCTGGACCCAATGGAAACGGTTTTGAAGGGGGCGAAGTGGCCGGGCGGCGCGGCCCCCAAGACGACCCCCAAACAGGCCCCGAAGGATAAACAGCCCCTGCTTTACGGCGTGGACGTGTCCGAGCACCAGAATGGCATGAGCCTGCGCAAGACCAAGCAGGAGGGGTTCGACTTTGCCATCCTCCGCCTGTGCGACGGCACCTACCGCGACACGACCTTCCGTTCCCACCTGGAGGACGCGGAGAGCGCGGGACTCCTAGTCTCGACCTACTGGTACCTGCGCGCCCCGTCCGAGGGCACGACGATTAGCCAGCAGGTGGATGTCATCGACCAGCAGATGGGCGGGCGCCGAGACCTCGGCGTGTGGATTGACGTCGAGAGCGTCGATAACCGGTTCCCACCAAGCGACCCGCGTCACTATCTTCTGCGCGGTGAGGATGTGTGGGAGGCCAAACGAGAATTGGAGCGGCGCGGATACCGTGTCCCGGGCGTCTACTCCGGCGCGTGGTACTGGGAGCGTATGCCGGGCGGCGAGCCGTCCATGCAGGGGCTGGGCTGCTTGTGGGTGAGCCACTATGGGTGGAACCGGCGCGGTCCTGCCTCCACCACGTACCACGCGGACGGCGGGGCGAATCACCCCGGATGGGCCTACCCCCTGGGTGACCGGAAGCCCGACATTTTGCAATTTGGGTCGAACGGTGAAGTCGCTGGTCATTTCCCTGTCGACGTCAACGCCTTTAGAGGCACCCGTGACCAGCTGAAGCACATATTCACAGGAAAGAAGAAGAAAACAGGAGGCCCACTCATGGCACTAACCGACGCTGAGCAGCGCGAGCTGCTCGACAAAGTTCGCCGAATCCATCATGAGCTAACCCACGAGTTCCAGTCCCGATACCCAGAGTCTGCCTACCGGGATACCAGTATTGGGTATCTGCTGGAAAACGACCGAAAGATTGAGGACATTCACGCCAATATGCTCCCGTCCATTTACCAGCTGCTGAAAAACCAGGAGGAAATCAATGGCTAACCACGCCCGAAAATCCGCCCCGAAGCCCCGCGCAGTGATTGGCACCCCATGGTGGATACGCCTAGCGATCTACGTCGTCGTCGCCGTCGCCGGCCTAGTACTGACCGTGCTAGGGGTCGCCCAGCCCGAGCAGGTAGACAGCTGGCTAGGCCAGACCAGCAGTATCGCCGCCCTCGTCGGCGGCCTCCTCGCCGCCGTGAACACGGGCCGCGAGTCTGACGAAAAACCCGTCGGTGTGCCAGTGCAGGCCAGCCCGCAGCAGGCGGGGTACCTCGACCACACTGAGCCGGAGCCGAATACGCCCCGATTCTCCGCATACTACTAGCCCGACCCACTACCGTTAGGAGGGGCGACTACATGCCGACAAAATGGCTAACGTCTGACTCAGTAGGCCTCATCATCATCGGGGCCGCGACCATACTTCGCGGCGTGTCCTACCTCCCCCCACTGGTCAACACCGACCGGCGGGCAGCGCACCTCCTGGAGCATCTCGCCGACCCGAGCACCTGGGCGTGGGTGTGGCTAGCAGCTGGGCTACTAGCCCTCACAGCCGCAGCAGCCCGCCCCCTACGCCCCCTAGCCGTCGGCGCGAGTATCGGCATCTATATCCTGTGGGCGACAAGTTTCACCCTCATAGGAGGCCGTGGGTGGGTGTCTGCCCTCTCCTACGGGTCGGTCGCGCTCCTCGCCCTATGGGCATTCAGTCGCGGCCGGATGACGGAGGTGCCGCGCCTGCCGCAGATGGAGGAGGCGCGGGATCGTGGAGGTAAGTAGCGAAATTTTTGCCCTGCTAGGATCCCTGGCGGCCGCGGGCCTCGGATACCTCGGGGCCAAGGCGAACGCCCGCTCGAACGTGAGGGCTAAAGAGATCGAGGCAGATAAACCTGACTGGGCAGGATTTACAGACCGGATCACTGAGCGCCTGGACGAGCAGGAGAAGCGCCTTAAGGCGCAGGACGACATGATCATTGGCCTACGCGAACGCGTGGATACCCTGCAGCGGACTATCGAGGCGAGCCGCCGCAAATACTGGGCCGCCGTCACGGGGATCCGCCGTATTTCGCGCCAGTATGAGGACGCCCTAGACCATGCTCGCCTGCCGGATGATATTAAATCCGATGTCCTCAACGGGTAGGTGGCTGGCGCTCCCAGAGCAGTATCTTCGCCTGTGGTTTCTCCCGTTGTAGGGCCTCGACGTCGCCCATGTGGGAAGCGAGTCGCTGGAGGCGCAGGCGCACGTTGACGTGCGTGCAGCCGTCCATGGCGGCGATACTCGTCAGCGTTCTCCCCTCCTCCCGCAGCGTCCTCCAGCGGATTGCTTTCGCGGACGTTTTAGATCGGCGGTAACGGGCGATCCTCTGGCATAGGTCGCTGCAGGTAGGGACAGGCCGGTGGGGTACACACGGGTCACCGCAGACTACGCAGGGGCGTCGAGGTTTCCGAACACCACTAATATTACGTTTAGCAGTTTCAATGTGCGCTTGCTTGGCTACGCCCCGCATAGTGAACGCGTCCGACCCTCGGGCGTGGGAGGCTGATGTGGGGTCGCGGCGGGACTCAAATTTCTTCCACGATTCAGACCCCACCCGTTCCCTACCGTTCTTAGACATAACGGCCCGCACGTCGTCGGCTACCAGCGGTAGGCCACGGGGTAGTCCGTGGCGTTTTTTATACTCGTCGGCGTTTAAATCGTGGGTCTGCAGGTGCCCAGCGAACGACCGCTTCCATGCACCGCATTCATGGCACATGATCCGCTGGCCGTCCCCGTCGAGGATTCCGTATCTCCCGAACCCGTCCTTGTCTCCGACTTCCATGCCTAGCCTCGCTTTATCACTCGGTCTAGGTATTGGCGGGACACGTCCGCAGCTGCTGCTGTTGCTTTTTTGCTCGCCCCGGCCCTTACGGCGGCGCGGATTGCCTCGTCTCGCACCTGGCGCAGGCTATCCGCAGTATCTACGGCGTGCTGGTAATCACTGCTGGCTTCCTCCAGCTGGGCGAGCTGCCGGAGGCCGAGATCCCCGGCACGGTGCGCGCTCTTCACGGCCTCGATCAGAAAGTCGGCCGTGTCCTCCGGTATGGCCTCGGGGTCAATTTCCTGCCCGTCGATCTCGGCGGTTTGTGTTATGTAGCTGGCTAGCGCCGCTTGGGCGGCGTTTTCGTCCATGTCTAGCGCGATACTGAGACCGGTCGCGAGCTGGTCGATATTCTTCATTTTGTGTTCTCCTTCCCCGTGTTTTTACTCTGCCCGGGTTCTTACTGTGCGACTCGCCGCCAGCTCACAGCGGGCACGTCCCAGACTTTGCAGGCTAGGGCGTCCAGCAGGTCGTCGTCCAGGGGCCGCGGGGTAAACAAAACCTCATCCTCATCCAATTCAAACTCGTCCAGCGGGTAGACCGCCTGCACCTGGTCTTGCCAGTCGTCCATGATTTTGTTGTTGTCTAGGGCCTCGTCGATGAGCTGCTTGCGCAGCTCCTCCAGCGACTCGCCCGTGGCCTCGTGAGTGAAGCCGGCCTTTTCTGCGGAAATGATGATGGTCATTTTTAGTCCTCCTCGGTGTAGTCGGCGTGCCACTGGGCGGCGGCATCGGCGACGATGGTGGGCAGGCTGTCAGCGCCGAAGCCGTCGAAGCCGATGGTTGCGCGCTCCAGCACATCGGACTCGCGCATTAGCTCCACGGAGACGCTTTCTACCGTGCCGTTTTCGTCCTGCTCCATGTCAGTAATCCACAGGTCGAGGAAGTCGCCGGCGGGGGTTTCTGCGATGAAATTAGCGACCAGCGGGGTGTCTGTGCCGTTGGGGTTGAGGTCGGGATCCTGGGTGAAGGGGGTGGTCTTGGTGATGGCGGTAGCGATGGCGGTGAGGGTAGTGATGGTGGGCATTTTGTTTTTTCCTTTCTGCGGTGTTCTTTGCTTACACCATTAATATTAGTCCATGTGGTCTACATGCGCAACCCGGTTTACGTAGTTATTACTATGGTGTCGATCACACCTTTATCGCGGGCCCCAAAAGTCGCCCCCAAGGGGAAGATAAAGGGAACGACCCGGGGGTACCACCTAATACCGGCCCAGCGACCAGCGCAAAGACCTCCCCGTAGTTCAGATCCCGCCGTCTCCGCCAACGGGGGTTCGGGGAAATATCGACTTCTGTCCTTTTCTCCGACACCCCACCTGGGGAAACGTGCGCCCGGGGCGGCAAAGGTCGATATTTTCCCTAACCCTTCGAATCTAACCAGGCATCAATCCCGCCGCGCAGCGAGTAGAGCGGGCCGGTCAGCCCGCGCTCATGGATAAGGTGGACGGCCTCGGCTGAGCGGACGCCGCCGGCGCAATGGACCACCACGGTCTGATCTTTGTTGAGAGCGGCGGTCACCTCGGGCGGGATATAGCCCTCGCGCAGGCGGGGCAGGGGGCATGGCACCGAGCCTTCGAGGGCGAAGGTGGCGACCTCGTCCGGGTTGCGCACGTCGAGCACGAGCGCGCCGGCGGGGATGGTGGTGGTTTCGTGCACGTCCGGGTAGGCCGCGGGCGAGGAGGCGGTGGGCTCCTCCGTGGCCGGGGCGTCGGTGACCGGCCCGTGCGCGCAGACCCGATCGGCGACGGCAGGATCACCGTTCACCGGGATGTATTCCCAGGTCCCGTTGAGGGCGGAGAAGTACCCGAGCTGGCCGATGAGCGGGTCCCCGACCCCGGTCAGCAGCTTGAGGGCCTCGAGCGCCATGGCGGAGCCGACGGTGCCGACCACCGGGCCCAGCACGCCGGCCTGCGAACAGCTGGGCACCGACCCGGCCGGCGGAGGGGTGGGGAAAAGGTCCTCGTAGATGGGCCCGCGGCCGGCCCAGAAGACGGTCATCTGCGCGTCGAAGCCGAGGATGGAGGCCCACACGTGCGGGATGCCGCGGCGCGCGCAGGCGTAGGAGGCCAGGTAGCGGGTGGCGAAGTTGTCGGATCCGTCCAGGACTACGTCGGCATCCGCCAGCAGCTTTTCGGCGTTGTCCGCGTTTAGGCGCGTGGAGACGGCGTTGACCTCGACAGTCGGGTTGAGGGCGAGCATGGCCCGCCGGGCCGACTCCGCCTTGGGCTCGTTCGCGCGGGCCGCGGCGTCGGTGTGGATGACCTGGCGGTGCAGGTTGGATACCCCGACGGTGTCGTCGTCGAAGACGGTGATGCGGCCGACCCCGGCCCCGGCCAGGTACAACAAGGCGGGCGAGCCCAGCCCGCCGGCGCCGATGACGGCCACGTGCCCCGCGCGCAGCCGTGCCTGGGCCGCGCGGCCGAAGCCCGCCAGGCTGAGCTGGCGGCGGTAGCGCGCGACCTCCGCCGGGCTGAACTGCGGATCGGTGCCGGGCGGTTTAATGCTCATTCGATTCCCACCCACTGCACCGAGTCGTCGTCCAGCAGCTGTTCCTTCCAGATCGGCACCTCGGCCTTCACGCGGTCGGCGAGCTCCGCGGCCGCGACGAAGGAGTCCTTGCGGTGGGCCGAGGCCGCGATGACCACGAAGGCCAGCTCGCCGATTTGGAGCGGCCCGGTGCGGTGGGCGGTCCACAGGCGCACCGCCGGGTGCGCGGCGGCGACCTCGCCAGCGATGCGGGCGATTTCCGCCTGAGCGCTGGGGTGGGAGGAATAGGTCAGCAGCTTGACCCGCTGGCCGCCGTCGTGATCGCGGACGATGCCATCGAAGGTCACCGCCGCGCCCATCGCCCGGGTCAGAACCTGCTCGCGGGCGGGGCCAACCAGTTCTTCCAGGGGCTGTTGCGTCAGGAAAGCGCCCAGGACCTTGCCGGTCTGGGCGTGGACGTAATCCGGATCCCCGTTAGTGCTCATGTGTCCCTTCTAGCATGTCAACCAGGGGAACCACTAATTCTTCCAGGACTGAACAACCGTCCTTCACCCCTCCCGTAGAACCGGGCAGGGTCATGGCAAAGGTCGTGCCGGTCACCCCGGCTACCGCGCGGGAGGCTAGGGCCGTGGGCACGGATTCCAGGCCCTTGGCCCAGAAGGCCATGGGGATGCCGGGCAGCTCGCGCTCCAGGTGCTTGGCGACGGCCTCGACGGTGCGGTCGTCCGCGCTCAGGCCGGTGCCGCCGGAGGTCAGGATGACGGAGTGCCCGGCTGCGAAGGCGGTGTCGACGGCCTGCTCGATTTCGGCGTCGGGGACGACCACCGGGTCGGGAGTATCAAAGCCCTTCCGGCGCAGGAACTCCACGGCGATGGGGCCGGAGCGGTCCTCGTAAATCCCGGCGGCCGCGCGGGTCGAGGCGACGATGACGAGTCCAGTGCGGGTCATGGCAGCTCCTTCAATTCCTTCAAACTGGGCGAAAATTACAAAGAATTACAGCGGGTAGATGGTCACTTGGGCGCCGGCGTCCAGCTCGGCGGCGATGGGGATGCGGATGAGGCAGTCGGCGCCGATGGCCTGCGCGACCAGGTGGGAACCCGGCCCGCCGACCTGGCTGGCGGTGATGGCGTCGGCCCCGATTGTCATGTGGCCGCGCAGGAAGCGCTCGCGGTCGTCCAGCCCGGTCACCGGGTGCGCGAGCTGGGCGGGCAGGGCCGGCAGGGTGGTCCCCAGCAGGTCGGCGACGTAGAGGTGGAAGCTGACCAGCGAGGAGATCGGGTTGCCCGGCAGGCAGATGACCGGCGTCCCGGAAAGCTTGGCCAGCCCCTGCGGCCCGCCCGGCTGCTGGTCGACGTGGCCAAACCAGCCGTGCGGTTCCAGCACCTGGCGCACGACCTCGAACTTGCCGGCGCTGATGCCGCCGGAGGTCACGATGGCGTCCGGCTGCAGCTCCGCGATGGCGGTGTCCAGGTCGCGGCGCAGCTTCACCGGATCGTCGTCGGTGCGCACGTGGCCGGCCACGACGATGCCGGCTTCCGCGGCCAGGGCCGTGAGCATAGGCCCGTTCGAGTCCGGGATGGCGGCCGAGCGATCCGCCAGGTCCGCGCTGCTGCTGCCGATCTCCGCGCCGCCGGTGCAGATCACGATCCGCGCCGGGGCCACCACGTTGACGGTTGGGATGTCCTGGCCCGCCAGGGTGGCGATGACCGCCGCGTTGATGCGGGTGCCGCCGGTGACCAGCGTGGAGCCCCGGGAAATATCGCTGCCGGCGGCGCGCACGAACTGGCCCTCCGGCACGGCCGGCGCCGTGACGGTGGCCCCCTGCGGCAGGAAGTCCGCCGGCTCGGTGCGCTCGACCGGCACGATGGCGGCGGTGCCGCGCGGGACCTTCGCCCCGGTCATGATGGGCGCGGCCTGGCCGCCTAAGCCGTCCGCGTAGAAGCGATCCGGATCCGTGCCGGCCGGGATGGTCGTACCGACCGGGAAGGTCCCGCCAGCCGCGGTGGGCAGGGCATAGCCATCCATCTGCGAATTATCGAAGCGGGGAGAGTCATAGGCGGCGACCACGTCCGCCGCCAGTGTGGCGCCCAAGGATTCGCTCAGGGCCACCTCGTGGTGTCGGCTGCGGTGGAGCGCGCCGCAGTCATCCAGCAGTTGCTTGACTTCCGCATGGTGCTGTTCCGGAGTACGCATAGGCCCCATCTTAGCCGCCCCGGCGCGGCAGCCGCGGAAAAGAGTGGGCCGCGGACTGAACGGGCGTTCTAGGCGCGCTGGGGTGGCGGGTTCGACAAGGAACGGCCTAGCCCGGCATAGTAGAGGCCATGTTGGAGGTGCACTATTTCGCGGCCGCCCGCGCCGCCGCCGGGACGGCCCACGAGCAGATCCCGGATGCGCAGGTGCCCGCCCGCCTAGGCGAGCTGCTCGACCAGCTCGCCGCCGCGCACCCGGGGACCACGGAAGCGGGTATGGGCCTGGAAGAAATCCTTCCGCGCTGCACCTTCCTCGTCGACGGTTCGGCCGCCGGCGACAGCTACCGCGGGGTGGCGCTGGAAGGGGTTACCCGCGTGGACGTCCTGCCGCCTTTCGCGGGCGGCTAGGAGCGGCCGCCGCTGGCCAGGCGCCGGACCGGGCTGGTGAAGAAGTTGACCACGCCGGAGACCAGCGAGAGCACCACCGCGCCCAGGATGGCCGGCCACCAGCCGTCGATGGCCAGGTTGCCCACGCCCAGATCCAGCTGGTTGAGCAGCCACTCGACCAGCAGCAGGACTGCGCCGTTGATGACCAAGATGAAAAGTCCCAGCGTCAGGCAGGTAATCGGCGCGCCGAGGACGCGGAGCACCGGGGTGACCACCGCGTTGACCACGATGAAGGCGATGGCCACGGCGATGAAGGTGCCGGAGGAGCCGGGCTCGTTGGTGGAGCCGATTTCGTTGAAGCCGTTGGCCGCCGGCGGGACGATGTCCACGCCCGGCACGAAGGTGACCACGACCCACAGGGCGATCGCGATGGCCACCACGTTCAGGGCCAGGTTGACGAGGGTACGCATGGCGGGGCACTCCTAGCGGTTGACGTTTCGCCCCATTCTAGCGGTCCCGCCGCGCCCGCCTAGTCCGCCTGTGCCGTGGCGGCGCGGAAGGCGGCTACCAGCGCGTCGGTTTCCTCCGCGGTGGTGACGGTGATGCGGATGCCCTCGTCGAAAGCGCGCACCAGCACGCCCTCGGCCGCGATCTTGGCGGCCAGTTCCTGCGGCGTGCCAAAAGCGGCGATGGCCGGCGCCGGCAGCCACACGAAGTTGGCCTCCGAGTGCGGGCTGCCGAAATCGGCCAGTTCGGCGGCGACGCGTTCGCGCTGCTCGACGGCCTCGTCGGTGCGGGACTGGAGCGTGGCAGCATCCGCCAGCGATGCCAGGGCGCCGGCCTGGCCCACGGCGTTGACGGAAAACGGCACGGCCACCTGGTTGAGCGCGGCGATGATATTCGCGGCGCCGAAGGCGTAGCCCACGCGCACCCCGGCCAGGCCGTAGGCCTTGGAAAAGGTCCGCATGCCCACCAGGTTCGGGTACCGGCGCAGGTACTGGGTGGCGTCCGGGGTATCCGCGGCGCGGTTGTACTCGAAGTAGGCCTCGTCGAGGGCGACGACTACGTCGCCGGGCACCTTGTCCATGAAGTCGGTGAACTCCTGGTTGGTGATGGTAGTGCCCGTCGGGTTATTCGGGTTGCACAGGAAGATTAGGCTGGTGCGCTCCGTGATGGCGTCGGCCATCGCGGCCAGGTCCATGCCGTGGTCCGCGCCCAGCGGGATGGCCACCGGCTGCGCGCCGACCACCTGGACGAAGATCGGGTAGGCCTCGAAGGAGCGCCACGGGAAGATGACCTCGCTCTCGGCGGTGGAGGTGATCTGCACCAGCTGCTGGCAGAGGGCTGAGGAACCGGTACCTACCGCCACCTCGTCGAAGTCCACACCCAGGTGCTGGGCCAGGGCCTCGCGCAGGGCCACGGCGCCCATGTCCGGGTAGCGGTTGGCCCCGGCGGCGGCACGGTTCATCGCCTCCTGCGCAGCCGGCAACGGCGGGTGGCTGGCCTCGTTGGAGGACAGCTTCACGGCGTCGTCGTTGCGCGCGCCGGGCCGGTAAACGGGGAGGGAGGAAAGGTCAGGACGAATCATGGACTTAACCTTAGGGGTTGCGGGGCCCGCGCGGGCCGAAATCGAAATCTGCGGTGGTCGGGCCGAAGGCCTTGAGGCCTTGCGGCGCGTCGAAGGGATCGAGGCGGACCTCGAGGAAGGCGCCGGTCCCGCTGGCCGCAATCTGCTCCAGCGCGGAGTTGAGCTCGCCCTCGGTGGCGGCGCTGTAGGAGGCCATCGTGGTATCGGCCTTGAACACCTTGGGCAGGGCCCCATAATCCCAGTTCTGGATGTCGTTGTACTCCTGCTCCATGCCCAGAATATAGCGCTCGATGGTATACCCGCCGTTGTTGACCAGCACGATGATGGGTTCTAAATCCTGGCGCAGGATGGTCGATAGCTCCTGGGCTGTCAGCTGGAAGGAGCCGTCGCCGATGAAGAGCACGTGCCGGCGGCCCGGCGCGGCCAGCTGGGAGCCGAGCAGGGCGGGTAGCGTGAAGCCGATCGAGCCCCAGATGGGGGAGTTGATGTACTTGGTCCCGGTGGGCATCGGTAGCGGCCCGAGCCCGATATTGGAGGTGCCGGCCTCCGTGATGACCACGTCTCCCTCCCGCAGGAACCGCGCCATCCGCGGCCAGATGCGCGCCTGGGTGAGCGGGGCGGAAGGATCCGCGCCGAAATCGTCGGTGGCGGGGGCGGGCCGCTCGGCGGCAGGGGAGGCGGGCTCACGTGCCGGCACCTTCTCGACGAGGGCGCCCAGGAGCTCGCGGGTGTTGATGCCCACGAAGTATTCGCCGCCGACGTTGACGTGCTGGTCGCCGAAGTTGATGATGGCGCTCTCGTCCAGCTGGTGGGTATAGGAGCCGGAGTTGACCTCGATGAAGCGCGGGTTGGTGGTCACCAGGAAGTCGGCGGACTCGACGCGGTCCTGCACGCCCGGCGCGGAGGAGGCGCCGTTGTAGGTGCCGAGGAAGAGCGGATCGTTTTCATCCAGGATGGCCTTGCCGGACGAGAGCTGGGAGTACGGGATCTGGGCTCGGTGCACCAGCGCGTCCAGGGCCGCGGTGAAGCCGTGGCGGTCGGTGTCCTGATCGATGAGCACCAGCGGCCGGCGGGCCTGTGCCAGCCGCGCGAGGACGGCCTCGGTGGCAGCTGCGAGCCGCTCCGGATCGGAGGCGGCCAGGGCGGTGCTGAACGGGGCATCGTCGACCTCGATCTCCAGGTGCGTGATATCCGAGGGGATCTGGATGTGCACCGGGCGCTTTTCCCGCAGGCACGTATGCAGCGCGCGGTCGAATTCCTCCACCACGTTCATCGGGGAAACCCGGGTGGAAATCTCCGTGAAGGGGGCGAGGGCCTCCAGCATGTTCGCGTAGTCGCCGTCGGCCAGGGAGTGGTGCATATTCCACCGGAATTCCGTGGCGTACTGCGGCGGGGCGCCGGCCAGGGAGACGACGGGGACGTGCTCGGCCCGGGAACCGGCAATCCCGTTGAGGGCGGACAGTTCCCCCACCCCGTAGGTGGTCAGCAAGGCCCCGACCCCGCGCTGCCGGGCGTAGCCATCGGCCGCGTACGCGGCGTTGAGCTCGTTGCAGGCGCCGACGAAGCGGATGCCGCTGGCGGCGTCGATCTGCTCCAGGAAGCTTAAGTTGAAATCGCCGGGAACGCCGATTATCTCCGTGATGCCGATGGCCTTGAGCCGGTCCAGCAGGAACTCGCCGATGGTGGTGCGCATAAAGAAGTCCTTTCCGGTTAAGGTGCGCCAGCACGGCGCGGGGTGGTGGCTCGTGCTGCGATCGTCTCGCCTTCCGATTATGCCGCGAAAAGTGTGACAGGTCACTACGTCGGTAGGATCTTTCCTGGCTCGCGATGCCCGCGGACGTTCCCGCGGCGGTAGGGAGGGGCGAGTTTGTTTCTGTTTTGTTTAACAGGTACCCTAAATCTTCGTAACTCATGGTGCGACGGCTGGTTTGCGCTAGCTAGAAGCACCGCGTTTTACGTTGGAGACGTGCCAGAGCGGCCGAATGGGGCTCACTGCTAATGAGTTGCCCTCTTAACGGAGGGCCGGAGGTTCAAATCCTCTCGTCTCCGCCATATTTCCGCCCGCGTTCCGAGTTAAATCTCCCTCGGTCCGCGGGCGTTTTTGGCTTTGTTCTGGCCTTATCCCGGCGGATTGCGAATCTGCGCGAGCAGAGTATAAGTAGTGTAATGACAAAATCCGGGCGCTTAGACAAAAACGCATCCACAGTATCGGAGGCGAATGCCTCGGAGTACCCGGCCGGGCAGGATCCCGCCCGGTGGCGCGTGCTCATCGTCCTGCTCGTCGCGATCTTTATGTCGCTGATTAGCGTGTCCATCGTCAACGTGGCCCTGCCGTCCATCCAGGCCGGCCTAGACGCCAGCGACTCCGACGTGCAGTGGGTGCTGTCCGGTTACGCGCTCACCTTCGGCGTGGTGCTGGTGGCCGCTGGGCGCGCCGGGGACTTGGTGGGCCGCGGCGGCATCTTCCTCGTCGGTATCGCTATCTACACCCTGGCTAGTGCCTCCGCCGGTTTCGCGCCGAACGCCGAGTCGCTGAACCTGTCCCGCTTCATCCAGGGCATTGGCGCGGGCCTGCTCAACCCGCAGGGCGTGGGCATGATCCAGCAGTACTTCCGCGGTGCGGAACGCGGCCGGGCCTTCGGCTATTTCGGCTCCACCGTGGGCGTGGCGGTGGCCATCGGGCCGGTGCTGGGCGGCTTCCTCATCCGCATCGGCGGCCCGGACCTAGGCTGGCGCCTGACCATGCTGGTCAATTTCCCGATCGGGCTGTTGGCCATCGTTTTAGGCCTGATGTGGTTCCCGCGCCCGCTGTTTTCCAGGGTGCGCGACAGCGCCGGGGAGAAGGTCGGCGCCTGGCAGGCGTTTAAGTCCCTGGACCCGGTCGGCGCGCTGCTGCTGGGGCTGGCGGTGCTGTGCGTGCTCTTCCCGTTCGTGGAATCTTCGGGCTCGCGGTGGGTCTGGGCCCTCCTGCCCGCCGGGGCGGTCTGCGTGGCCATCTGGGTGGCCTGGGAGCGCCACCACAAGTCCACCGGCCACGAGCCGATGGTGGACCTGGGCATCTTCCAGACCTTTACCTTCCGCAACGGGACCATCATCGCCACGCTGTGGTTCATGGGCATTACTAGCATCTGGGTGCTGGTCGCGCTGTATTTCCAGAACGGGCTGGGCTATTCCGCGCTGGTGGCCGGCTGCGTGGGCCTGCCCTCGGCGCTGCTGAACTCCGTGACCGCCACCCTCGCCGGCAAGAGCGTCTCGGTCTACGGGCGCCGCGTGGTGATTATCGGCATGCTGACCACGCTCTTCGGACTGGTGGCGACCATCGTGGTGATTTGGGGGACCACGCACTGGTCCGTCAGCGAGTGGTGGCTGGTGCTCACCCTGTGCTTCGTCGGCGCCGGCCAGGGCGCGGTGGTCTCCCCGAACCAGACGCTGACGCTGGCCGAGGTGCCCGCCAACTACGCCGGCTCCTCCGGCGCGGTCATGCAGACCGGGCAGCGGATCGGCACCGCGGTCGGGCTGGCGGTGACCACCGCCATCGTCTTCGCCACCCTGGGCAACACCGACGCCGATTGGCCCGGGGCCATCATCATGGGCTTCGCCATGATTACCGCGGTCTGCCTGGCGGCCCTGGGCTTCGGCGTGGCCGACCGGGTGGGGCGCCGGCGCTAGGACCACTTGGGCCGGGGCGCGACCCAGCGGTCCAGCTTTGCGAAGAGCTCCTCGGCGGTGTCCGCCACGATGAGGCTGTCCCGGTCGGTGGCGCGCACCAGGCCTTGCTCCACTAGGTGGTCCAGCAGGTCCACCAGTGGGGCCCAGAAGGCCGCGCCGAACAGGGCCAGGGGCGTGGCGTGCAGGCCCAGCTGCTGGCGGGTCCAGACGTCGAAGAACTCGTCCAGGGTCCCGGCGCCGCCCGGCAGCGCCACGCAGGCCTCGGCCAGCTCGCTCATGCGCTGCTTGCGCTGGTGTATGGTCTCTACCACCTCCAGCCGGTCAAGGCCCGGGTGGGCGATCTCGCCGTCCACCAGGTGCTGGGGAATGACCCCGGTGATGGGCGCGCCGGCGGCGTGGGCGGCGTCCGCCACCGCGCCCATCAGCCCGACCTTGCCGCCGCCGTAGATAAGGCGCACCCCGTGCGCGCCCAGCGCGGTGCCCAGCTCCCGCGCCAGCTCCAGGTTGTGCGGGTCCGTGCCGGTGCTCGCCCCCGTATACACCGCAATGGAGCGTGGGGCCGTTCTCGCCGCCAGCGCCGGGAAGACCTCCTCGGCCAGCAACGGGGCGAGCGGCTTTTGTGGCGCGTGCGGGTTGACCCAGGCCAGCTCGGCGATCTCGTGGCTGGCCTGGGCGGAGACCTCGTAGGGGTAGCTAAAGACCGTGGCGGACACGGCGTGCCCGGCCTCGTTGGCCGCCGGGGCGTCAAACGTGCCGAGCTCCTTTAACGCCGCGCCGGCAAGTTCCACGCCCAGCTCCTCGGCCACCTCGCGCACCGCTGCCGCCCGGGCGTTTTCGCCCGGCTCCGGCTTCCCACCGGGGAACTGGAAGAGTTTGGTGCCGGCCTTGCGGGCGGTGAGCACTTCGCCGGTGCGGTTGCGGAAAATGACGGCGCTGACGTTAATGGTCGGAGTGGGCATGGGCTACAGGCTACACCGCGCCCGCCGGCGGTTAGGCCGGTTGACGCGGTGGGCAGGCGGGAAAATAGACGGTGCTTACTCGGAGGAGATCATCACCTTCATTGCCTGGGTCTCATCCGCGTGGGCGAAGGTCTCCCAGGCCTTTTCCAGCTCGGCGAAGGTGAAGTGGTGGGTGGCCAGTTCCTTCATCGGGATCTGGGTGTTGCTAACCGCCTTGAGCAGCATCTCCGTGGAATCCGCCTTCACCAGTCCGGTGGTGATGGTCAGGTTCTTGATCCACAGGTCGTTCAGGCGGAAGTCGACCGGCTGGCCGTGCACGCCTACCACGGCGATGTGCCCGCCGGGCTTGACGATTTCCTGGCAGGTATCCCAGGTGGCGGGCAGGCCGACGGCCTCGATGGCGGCATCCGCCAGGCGGCCCTCCGTGATGCGGGCGATGGCCTCCTTGGCGTCTTCCTCTGCCGGGTTGACCACGTGGGTGGCGCCGACCTTCTGGGCCAGCTCCAGGCGGGTGGTGTTCATATCCACCACGGTGATGGTGGCCGGGGAGTAGAGCTGCGCGGTAATCAGCGCGCCCATCCCGACCGGGCCGGCGCCCACGATGACGACGTCGTCGCCGGGCTTGACGTCGCTGGACTGCACGCCGATCTCGTGACCGGTGGGCAGCGCGTCGGAGAGGAAGACGGCGATGTCGGTGTCCAGTTCTGCGGGCAGCTTGTACAGCGAGTTATCCGCAAACGGGGTGCGCACGTACTCGGCCAGCGTGCCGTCTATCATGTAGCCCATGATCCAGGAGCCGCCGCCGGTGCAGTGGGCGTAGAGCTGCTTCTGGCAGTTTGGGCAGGAGCCGCAGCGGGATACGCACGAGATGATGACGCGGTCGCCCGGTTGGAAGTTGGTGACGTTGGCGCCGACCTCCTCCACGACGCCGATGCCCTCGTGGCCCAGGATGCGGCCGTTCCACTCGCCGGTCTTTTCCCGGGCGGTGGCCTCGATCTCCGGGTTCTTGCCGTGGGAGATACCCAGGTCGGTGCCGCAGATGGTGGTCTTTTCAATGCGGATGATGGCGTCCGTCGGGTCAATGATCTGCGGCTTCGGGCGCTGTTCGAAGCGGACGTCGTTCGGGCCGTAATAGGTGGCGGCAAGCATGGTGGACATAGGCGGGTTCTCCTCGGTGCGTGTCGGTTGGGATACCCCACAATTTTACCGCGGTACCGGCTTCTTTTCTCCTGCGTACAGCATGAAAATGAGCTTCAATAAACCGGCTGTAGGAAAGGCTGGCGGGCCGCCGGAAGTGTCCGTTGCCCAAATTCCGCACTTTGGGTTTATTCTTAGCAAGGCACGCCGGGAACCCCGGCACCGAACCAACGTCAATCAGTGTGGATATCAAGGGAGGTGGCGGGCATGAGCAACTCGGTAGACGAGGCCATCGATCGGCTAGAGGATTTGCTGCGGACCGAAGGGGAAATCGATCCGAAAGCGGCGCCGGACATGCAAAGGCTCCTGGACACGCCTCCCATCCAGGACATCGTGGCGCTGGTCGAGCGCCAGAACAACGTCCGCGCGGCCGTGGTGCTGCGCCTGTTGCCGCGGGACAAGTCCATCGAGGTCTTCGACGCGCTGGACTCCGCGCACCAGGCCGATATCATCGACGAGCTGGGCAACGCCGACGTCTACGCCTTCTTCGACGAGCTCGACCCGGACGACCGAGTCTCCCTGCTGGACGAGCTGCCCGCCGAGATCGCCGATCGCCTGCTGCGCTCGCTGGACAAGACCGAGCGGGATGTCACGGGCGTCGTGCTGGGCTACCCGAAGGGTTCGGTCGGCCGCCGCATGTCCCCGGAGGTCCCGGAGATCTACCGGGAGATGACCGTGGATGAGGCGTTGGCCAAGCTGCGCGCTACTGCCGATGGCGTCGAGACCATCTACACCCTGCCGGTCACCCGCAAGGACCGCCGCCTGGTCGGCGTGGTCAGCTTCCGCGAGCTCTTCATGGCCCGTGGCAACCGCATGGTCGAGGACCTGATGCGCGAGCCGGTCTTCGCCTACGCCTACGACGACGCGGAGGAAACCGCCCGCTGGTTTTTGCCCCTGGACTTGCTGGCGATGCCGATCGTCGACGAATCCAAGCGCCTGGTCGGCCTGCTGACGTGGGACGACGCCACGGACATCGTGGAGGAAGAGGACTCCGAGGATTCCGCCCGCGCCGGTGGTACGGAGGCCCTGCAGCAGCCGTATATGTCCACCCCGCTGCTGAAGCTGGTGCGCTCGCGCATTGTCTGGCTGTTGGTGCTAGCGGTCTCCGCCCTGCTGACCGTCCAGGTGCTCGACGCCTTCGAGGAGACCCTCGCGGCCGCCGTGGTGCTCAGCCTGTTCATCCCGCTGCTGACCGGTACCGGCGGCAATACCGGCAACCAGGCCGCCACCACCGTCACCCGCGCGCTGGCGCTGGGCGACGTGCGAAAAAAGGACATCCTGGCGGTGATGTGGCGGGAGCTGCGCGTGGGGATGCTGCTCGGCGCGGTGCTCGGCCTGCTCGGCGTCGGCCTGGCTACGCTGGCCTACGGCTTCGACATCGGCCTGGTCATCGGGATCACGCTGTTCTTGGTCTGTTCCATGTCCGCCACGGTGGGTGGGATGATGCCGATCCTGGCCAAGGCCGTGGGCGCGGACCCGGCGGTCTTTTCCAACCCGTTCATTTCCACCTTCTGCGACGCCACCGGCCTCATCATCTACTTCTTCATCGCCAAGGCTGTCCTGGGTATTTAGGGGCCGGGGGAGTCCCCGGGCGTAAACGGGTGTCTGGGTGGCCCCGCGCGGGCCGTTTTCGGGGGTGGCCAAGCGGCCGGGTTGTGGCATATGTGACACAAGTTTTGTAAAGTTCCCCACATTAGGCAACAAAGTGTTGTTTGTTTCCTTACCCCATATGCGCACAGCTAGGCGCTAAATCGCAGAGGCGCTACCTCACCTAGGCGCTATATCTCAGTCTCACAGATTGGTGTTCCCCATGACAACTCCACAGACTCACGAGTCGACCGCCCACCCAGAAGGCGAAGAGGACAAAGGCGTTAAGAAGGGTGAACTGCGCCGCCAGCTCATCGGGATCGTCGGCGGCCTCGCGCTCGCCATCATCGTCTTCTTCATCTTCCCGGCCAGCTCGGTGGAGACCGTGATGAACTCCAGCGGCGCGGATCCGGACGCGGAGTACAGCCACCTGGCCCTGCGCACTGTCGCGGCGGTGACCATCCTGATGGGCGCCTGGTGGATGACCGAGGCCCTGCCGCTGGCCGCGACCGCGCTCATCCCGCTGGCCATCTTCCCGCTGGCCGGGGTCGGTGAGATTTCCGACGTGTCCTCGCCGTACGCCTCGTCCACCATCTTCCTGTTCTTGGGCGGCTTCCTCGTCGCGCTGTCGCTGCAGCGCTGGAACGTCCACCGACGCATGGCGCTGATGGTGGTCAAGCTGGTGGGCACCTCGCCCAAACGCCTCATCCTGGGCTTCATGATCTCCACCGGCTTTTTGTCCATGTGGGTCTCCAACACCGCGACCGCGGTGGTCATGCTGCCCATCGGCATGTCCGTGCTGCAGCTGACCGCCGACACGGTGGGCGGCATGAAGAACCAGAAGCGGTTCGCCACCGCCCTGATGCTGGCGATTGCCTACTCGGCCTCTATCGGTTCCCTGGGTACCCTCATCGGTACCCCGCCGAACCTGCTGCTGGCTGGTTACATGAAGGAAACCCACGGCATTGAGATCGGCTTCGCCCAGTGGATGCTGGTCGGCATGCCGGTGGCCATCATCTTCACCTTCCTGGCCTGGGTCGTGCTGATTACCGTCTTCCCGCCGGAGATGAAACAGATCCCGGGCGGCAAGGAGCTCATCGACCAGGAGATCAAGGACATGGGCCCGTGGACCGCCCCGCAGATCCGCGTCGCCATCATCTTCTCGCTGGCCGCCATCTCCTGGGTCTTCGTCCCGCTGCTCATCAACTGGCAGGGCTGGGGGGTCGGCTACGACGACGCCATCGTCGGCATCATCGCCGGCCTGCTGCTCTTCCTGCTGCCCGCCGACAGCAAGAACGGCGTGCGCCTGCTGGACTGGAAGACCGCCAACGAGCTGCCCTGGGATGTGCTCCTGCTCTTCGGTGGCGGACTGTCGCTGTCCGCCATGTTCACCCAGTCCGGGCTGTCCCTGTGGGTCGGTGAGATGGCCAAGGGCCTGCAGGTCCTGCCGCTGTTCCTCCTCGTGGCCGCCGTCGCCGCGCTGGTGCTGGTGCTCACCGAGTTCACCTCGAACACCGCCACCGCCGCGACCTTCCTGCCGATTATGGGCGGCGTCGCCGTCGGTATCGGCCTGACCGACGCGGCCGCCATCAACGTGATGATCCTGACCGTCCCGGTCGCGCTTGTGGCCACTTGTGCCTTTATGATGCCGGTGGCCACCCCGCCGAACGCCATCGCCTACGGCTCCGGCTACGTCACCATCGGCGAGATGATCAAGGGCGGCCTCTGGCTCAACGTCATCGCCTTGGTCCTGGCGACCCTGGCGACCTATTTCATCGCCGTCCCCGTCTTCGGGATGGTCTTGTAAAAATCCGCCTTAAGAAACGCCGGTTTATACGCAATAAGCTGGCGTTTTGGTACTCGCCCAAAGGGCGGGTATAGTAATTCTTCGTTGCCGAGAGAACAGGAGTTCTTCGAGTTCAGCGACATGCGCCCGTGGCTCAACGGATAGAGCATCTGACTACGGATCAGAAGGTTGGGGGTTCGAATCCCTCCGGGCGCACAAACACGAAGCCCCTGGCTGCGAAAGCGGCTAGGGGCTTTAGCTATGCGCGGGTTGGTTTAGCGGTAGACCATGCCACCGTCGGTCAGGATGGCCTGGCCGGTGATGTAGTCCGCGCCGGGGCTAGCCAGGAAGGAGACCAAGTCGGCGACATCCTCCGGGGTCTGGGCGCGGCCCAGGGCGATTCCCTCGACGTTCTTCTGGTAGGTCTCGCCCAGCGGGGCGCCGGTGAGCTCGTGGAAGCGCTCGTCGATTTCGACCCACATGTCGGTGCCAACAATGCCCGGGCAGTAGGCGTTGACGGTGATGCCGTCTGCGGCGTACTCCTGCGCCGCGGTCTGGGTCAGACCACGCACGGCGAACTTGGTGGCGGAGTAGGCGCCCAGGACCGGGAAGCCGTCGTGGCCGGCGATGGAGGAGGCGTTAATAATCTTGCCGCCGTGGCCCAGCTCCTTGAACTTAGCGGCGGCCGCCTGGATGCCCCACAGCACGCCCTTGACGTTGATGTCGAAGATGGAGTCGACCTCCCCGTCGGCGATTTCCGCGATGGGCTGGACCTGGGCGATACCGGCGTTGTTGACCATGATGTCGAAGCCGCCGAGCTCCTCAGCGGCCTTGTCGATGGCGGCGTAGATCTGGTCGCGGGAGGAGACGTCGGCGCCAATGGCTACCGCCTTGCGGCCGGTCTCTTCGATCTTCGCGACGGTGTCCGCGCACTTGTCGGCGTCCAAGTCCAGGACCGCCACGTTGGCGCCATCGTCGGCCAGTCGCAGGGCGATGGCCTGGCCGATGCCGCGAGCGGCGCCGGTAACGAGTGCGACCTTGTCATCAATGCGTTGGTTTGTCATGAAACTCCCTCCGGTCGGCGGGCGGAAACCCGCGATTATTGGTTCACTATTCAAGTATCCGGGAGAATATAGTTTTCGGCAATGACGTGGGTCACGTGTCCGGCTTGGTGTGGCGTGGGGAATTAGGGGGCGCTGGGAAAATATCGACCTCTGCTCCACACCTGACCGGTCCACCTGGGAAACATGGAAGAAATCGGTCAGAGGTCGATATTTTCCCAGCGCCCCCTAAATCAGTGCCCGCAGGTACCGCCGCGAGGTCAGGGCACGCCGGGCGAGGTCGATCACTGGCCGGGCAAGCCGCAGCCACCAGGTGGCGGGCTCGGAGCGGGCGAGGATGTCCAGGCGGGCGCGGTTTCCGGGCAGGCGGGTCAGGGTGAAGGTTTCGGCGCCGCGCTCGAGGTGGCCGGGGAGTGTTCCGTAGGTGAAACCGCAGCGGTCGGGTTCGTCGATAACGTCGGTGACGCGGCAATAGAACTTCTTCACCAGCGGGCCAAGGCCGAGGCCGAGCTCGACTACCGCGCCGGGCAGGGCCGGGCCGGTGGCGCGGACGCGGAAGAGGCTGGCCTGGACCCGCCAGCCGCGCAGGCCGGCCGCGGCGGTGTCGAAGTCGGCGCCTAACACGCGGCTGGCGCGCAGCTGCGGCAGGCGGTATAACTCCGCGGGTCGGTAGGTCAGCGGCTGGGCGCGCCGGCGGGCGGCGACGCGTTGGGGGGGCGGGCTAAAAGATTTCAATCCGCCCGCCCAGGGACTGGGACTGGCGCAGCAGCGCGACCCAGCCGTGGCCGCCGGGGTGCAGGCGCAGGACCGGGCGGGAGGAGATCTT
The DNA here is from genome assembly GCF_055700935.1 of Corynebacterium sp. 2571A. Taxonomy (NCBI): domain Bacteria; kingdom Bacillati; phylum Actinomycetota; class Actinomycetes; order Mycobacteriales; family Corynebacteriaceae; genus Corynebacterium; species Corynebacterium sp. 2571A. The sequence continues at coordinate 119,069 of NZ_JASTTE010000001.1, forward strand.
GATGGGGGAGACCGACTCCTTGCGTGCGCCGGAGCGGGCCTCAATGCGGGTGCGGGCGCGGTAGCCGGCGTCGGCGAGGTCCGCGATGGACGGCTCCGCGGAGGACAGCGAGTCGCGGGCGGCTTGGAGCAGCTCAAGGGACTCGTCCAGGGCGTCGACGAGGGCCGGGGCGTTGGTCTCACACATCTGCTGGACGAGCTCGGGGCGGGTGCCCGCCACGCGGGTGCCGTCCTTGAAGGAGCCGGACGCTAGCGACTGGGCGAGGATGCCGCCGTTGTCGCCCACCACGGCGAGCAGCTCGGCCAGGATGTGGGGCAGGTGGGAGATACGGGCCACGGCCGCGTCGTGGTTGTCCACGGTCACCGGGACGGCTTCCGCGCCGACCATTTGGGTCATGCGGGTCACGTCGGCGAAGAGATCGACCCAGAATTGGCCGATCCGCTCGCCGCGGGCCTCGCATTCCTGGGCGTGGTCGAAGGTGATGGCCCAGGCGGCGCGTTTGAACATGCCGGTCTGGGAGTTGTTCCAGCCCGAGTTGGAGGTGCCGGCCATCGGGTGGCCGCCCACGTAGCGGGTCTCCATCTGGCGTTGCTTGATCAGGTCGTAGACGGCGGTCTTGACGGAGACGACGTCGGTGATGCCGCAGGTCGGGGCGTGTTCAGCGATGGCGTCGAGGACCTCTCCGACGGCCTCCATGGGTACGGCCACGACGATGAGAGCCCCCTCGGCTTCGGCGCGGTGGAGGATGGCCGGCAGATCGTCCGTGACGTCGTAGCCCTGCTTGACAGCGGTGCGGGCGCCGGACGTGGAGTGGTTGTAACCGAAAACGGCGTGCTTACATTCGGTCAAATCGCGCAGGAGAGAGCCGCCGATAAGGCCGAGACCGATAATGCAAATGGGACGTTGGACATCTGAAGAACTCACAGTGACAATCTTCCCACATTGCGACTACTCTCACGAGGTATGAGCGACGCAAATTTTTCCGGGTACTCCTTCGCGGTCACGGTTCACCAAGATAACGGCCGCTGGGTGGTGCGCGAATTCGACGACGACTTTGACGACGCCGCGCGCACCGTGCGGGCCGTGCGGAGCCTGCGCACCGAGGGTGCCGCTTTCGGGATGGTCTGCGTCGACGACGATTATTTCGTCATCATCCGCCCCGTGCCCGGCGGGGTCTATATGCTGCTCTCGGACGCCACGATGGCGGTCGATGATGATTACGCGGCGGACTTTCTGGACATGCGGGACCTGGACGTGCCGGATATCGACCCGGATGATTTGGACGACGTGGACGGCTTCGCCGACGGCGACTTCGACATCCTGGCGGATCTCGGGGTGGGCGAGGACCAGCTCGGCTTCATCGTGGACAACGACGAGGACTGGCCGTCGGATATGTTGCTGCGCATCGCGGGTGATATCGGCTTCGGCGACGAGCTGGAGGAGGCCATCGACAACCTCGACAGCGACAGCGACGACGAGCTCGACTGATGCCCGCGCCCATCCACGGCCTGCCGGACAGTGAGGGGTCGCGCCGGGCAGAAAGCCGCATGTGCCGCGCGCTCGAGGTGGCGGCCGGTACCCCGGCCGGGGACGTGCCGGTCGGTGCCGTGCTTTTCGATGCCGCAGGGCGCGAGCTGGCCACCGGTGTCAACCGCCGCGAGCAGCGCCAGGACCCGACCGCCCACGCGGAGGTGGAGGCCATCCGGGCCGCGGTCAAAGAGCACGGGGACGGGTGGCGGTTAACCGGCTGCGAGCTGGTGGTCACCCTGGAGCCGTGCGCCATGTGCGCCGGGGCGCTGCTGGGGGCGCGGGTCAGCTCGGTGGTCTTTGGCGCCTTCGAGCCGAAGACCGGGGCCTGCGGATCGTGGGTCGATCTGGTGCGCGCGCCGGGCGGGCTGCACGTCCCGCAGGTGCGGGCGGGGATCCTCGAGGAAGAATGCGCCCAGCTTATGGCAGGATTTTTTGAATCACTGCGCTAGTGTGTGAGGTGTGACACCTTTCTGGCGGCGCGGTCGAGTATTCACGCGTATGCTGGGGGCTACCCAAACGAATTCGTTTCTAACAAGGAGGAAAATCATGGCTGATTTCGAGAACGCCAAGGACAAGGTCGTCGGTCAGGCTAAGGAAGCTTACGGCGAGGCTACCGACAACGAACAGGTTGCCAACGAGGGCAAGGGCGAGCAGACCGCTGCTGACGCCAAGGACAAGCTGTCCGACGCCGCTAACAACATCAAGGACAAGGCCTCCGAGGCCCTGGGCAAGCTGACCGGCGACGACAAGTAAGTCGTGGACGCGGTGCGGCGGGGCGCTAACCGGCGATTTTGTTAACGCGGGGCGCCTGCCGTAACCTGTTACGCGGTGGCGTGTCCGAGCGGCCGAAGGTGATCGCCTCGAAAGCGATTGTTGGGTAACCCCCAACCGCGGGTTCAAATCCCGCCGCCACCGCCAACTCAATTCCCTATCTGACCGGCGCATTCCGGTGGGATAGGGAATTTTTTGATCCATAACTTAGACTAGGGCAATACGGCTATGCAGTCCTTACCCTAGATTTTTTAAACTTCCTTCCCGTTTCTTTCCCGCGCAGCGGTGGGAATATTGATGCAGAAAAGGTGTTCACCTCGTGGCTAAACTCCTGTACCGGCTGGGGCATTGGTCCTACCTGAACAAGTGGAAGGTCATCGTCACCTGGCTTGTGCTCCTGGCCGCGACCGCGGGTACGGCCGTGGCACTGATGAAGCCGATGACGAGCGAGTTCTCCATCGCGGGCACGCCGTCCATCGACGCGACCTACCGGACCATGGAGCTCTTCCCCGAGGGCGGCAACCCGGCGAACGCGCCCACGGTGAACCTGGTCTTCCACGCCCCGGAGGGCGAGAAGCTCAGCGACCCGGACAACGCGCAGGCCATCGACCAGGTGGTGGACTACCTCCGGGACAACCTGGACATGGGCGACACCATGCGCTTTGGCAACCCGCTGGAGGTCTCGCCCAAGCTGCAGGAGCAGGTCGTCGACCAGTTCACCTCGATGGGGCTGCCGGAGGAATCCGCCCGCCAGGACGCGGACAACCTGGCAATGGTCAGCGAGGACGGGACCATCGCGTACACGACCTTTGACTTCGACGCCGAGAGCCCCTATTCGGTGGACTCGGAAGACAAGGAGATTGTCAGGGACGCGATGGACCTGGGCCGCGCGGCGGGCCTGCAGGTCGAGGCCGGCGGCGCCGGCTTCGGCGACGATATCCGCGTCAACTCGACCTCGGAGATAATCGGCCTGGGCGTGGCCTTCCTGGTGCTGATCTTCACCTTCGGCTCGCTGGTCTCGGCGGGCATGCCGCTCATCTCCGCGGTGATCGGCGTGGGGCTCGGCTCGCTGGGGTTGATGATCGCCACCCACTGGGTGGAGCTGAACAACATGACCCCGGTGCTGGCCGTGATGATCGGCCTGGCCGTGGGCATCGACTACGCCCTGTTCATCCTGTCGCGCTACCGCGCCGAGCGCGAGCGCATGTCCGGGCCGGAGGCCGCGGGCATGGCCGCCGGCACGGCCGGCTCCTCGGTGGTCTTCGCCGGCACCACGGTCTTCGTGGCGCTCTTCGCGCTGGTGATCGCCCGCATCGGCTTCCTGTCCGCCATGGGCCTGGCCGCCGCCGGCACCGTGGCGATTTCCGTGCTGGTCGCCCTGACCTTGATCCCGGCCCTGCTGGGGCTGCTGGGCGACAAGGCCTTCGCGGGCCGCATCCCGGGCGTGGCCGGCAACCCGAACCGCAAGGGCAAGCGCTCCCGCCGCCGCACCATGGGCAACCGCTGGGTGCGCGCGGTCCAGAAGGTGCCGGGCCTGACCATGGCCGGCGTAGTCCTTTCCCTTGGCCTGCTCTCGGCACCGGTGCTCAACATGGAGCTGGCGCTGCCGGCGGATACCACCTCGAACCCGGATACCACCCAGCGCAAGGCCGCGGACCTGCTCGCGGAGGGCTTCGGCCCCGGCGTGAACGGGCCGTTCTTGGTCATCGTGGACGCGGCCGACGTCAACGAGGACTCCGCCGCGCTCCAGCCGCTGATGTCCGCGCAGGAGGGCAACGACGAACACTCCAAGGCCGCGTTCTCCTCCTTCATGTACGCCACGGATCAGCTCAAGGGCGTGGGCGGGGTCAAGCACGCCCAGCTGGTGGGGCTCAGCCAAGACCAGAACGCCGCGCAGATCATGGTCACCCCGGAGACCTCGCCCACGGAGGAGGCCACCGTGGGCGTGGCCAACGCCCTGCGGGATACCAACTCCCGGATCGAGGACGCGACCGGCACCGAGGTCGGCATGACGGGGCTTACCGCCGTGCAGCTGGACATCACGGAACGCCTCGAGCAGGCCATGCCGCTGTACCTGGGCATCGTGGTGGGCCTGGCCATCCTGCTGCTGCTCGTGGTCTTCCGCTCGGTCTTGGTCCCGCTGGTGGCCGGCCTCGGCTTCCTGCTCTCGGTGGGCGCCGCGTTCGGCGTGACCGTGCTGTTCTGGCAGGAGGGCCTGTGGGGCCTGGTGCCGGCGCCGGGCCCGCTGATTTCCTTTATGCCGATCTTCCTCATCGGCGTGACCTTCGGCCTGGCCATGGACTACCAGGTCTTCCTGGTCACGCGCATGCGCGAGCACTACACGCGCAGCGGCGGCACCTCCCAGCCGGGCTCGCCCTACAACGGGGTCGAAGAGGCCACCATCGTCGGCTTCACCCAGGGCGCGCGCGTGGTCACCGCGGCGGCCATCATCATGATCTCGGTCTTCGTGGCCTTCATCAACCAGCCGCTGCCGTTCATCCAGATCTTCGGCTTCGCCCTGGGCGCGGGCGTGCTTTTCGATGCCTTCTTCGTGCGCATGGCACTCGTGCCCGCCACGATGTTCCTGATGGGCCGCGGCACCTGGTGGATGCCGCGCTGGCTGGACAAGATCCTGCCCACCATCGACATCGAGGGCAACGAGCTGGAAAAGGAATGGGAAGCCCAGGCCACTAAGCAGAGGGAATATACTGACCAGCATGACGCACGCAGGTGACTTGAGCTTTAAGGTCCGTACCCGCCTGGAACAGGAAGGCGCGGGAAAGCACGGCCGCACCGGGGTGATTAGCACCCCGCACGGGGATATCCAGACCCCGGCTTTCATCCCGGTGGCCACCAAGGCCACCGTCAAGACCCTGACGCCGGAGCAGATCCGGGCCACCGGCGCGCAAGCCATCCTGTCGAACGCGTACCACCTCTACCTGCAGCCCGGCGACGACATCGTGGACGCCGCCGGCGGGGTCGCCGCCTTCGAGAACTGGCACGGCCCGACGTACACCGACTCCGGCGGGTTCCAGGTGATGAGCCTCGGCGTGGGTTTCAAGAAGGTGCTGGCCATGGACCTGGCCGACCTGACGGAGCAGGACATTCGCGCGGCCAAGAAGGAGCGCATGGCACAGGTGGATGAAGACGGGGTGGACTTCAAGTCCGTCATCGATGGGTCCAAGCACCGGTTTACCCCGGAAAAATCCATGCAGATCCAGCACGGGCTGGGCGCGGACATCATGTTCGCCTTCGACGAGCTGACCACGCTCGTCGACACCCGCGCCTACCAGGAAGAGTCGGTGGCGCGCACGCACCGCTGGGCGCAGCGCTGCATCGATGAGCACACGCGGCTGACCCAGGAGCGCACCCACCGGCCCAAGCAGTCCCTGTGGGGCGTGGTGCAGGGCGCCCAGTACGAGGACCTGCGGCGCCAGGCCGCCCGCGGCCTGGTGGAGATCTCCGACAAGGCCTGGGAGACCGGCAGCCGCGGCTTCGGCGGCTTCGGCATCGGCGGCGCGCTGGAGAAGGAAAACCTGGGCACCATCGTCGGCTGGGTTTGCGACGAGCTGCCGGAGGACAAGCCGCGCCACCTGCTGGGCATTTCGGAGCCGGACGACCTGTTTACCGCGGTAGAAGCCGGCGCGGATACCTTTGACTGCGTCGCGCCGACGCGCCTGGCCCGCCGCGGCGGGGTCTACACCCTGGACGGGCGGCTGAACCTGTCGAACGCGCGCTTCAAGCGCGATTTCGCGGGCGTGGACGAGGAATTCGGCGGCTACGTCTCCGAGAACTACTCGCGGGCCTACCTGCACCACCTGCTCAAGGCGAAGGAGTACCTGGCCGGGACGCTGTGTACCATCCACAACTTGGAGTTCATGGTCCGCCTGGTGGACACTATCCGCGCCGCCATCGACGGCGGCTACTACGCGGCCTACCGCGACGAATTCCTGGGCCGCTACTACGCCGGCCGCTAACGCGAAGGGCCCGCGCTGTGACGCCTAGGCGGGTGTTACGGTGGCGGGTATGTCTGGAAAGAATTTTCGCGGTGACCGCCGCGCAGGCGGTACTTTAGAGGACCTCGCCAAGGCCTGCCACGGTATAGACGGCGCCGGTTACGGCGCGTACAAGAAGCTGGCCGGCACCTATACCGAGCCCGGCCCGGACGGGCTGACGGTGGCGATCGACAAGGTGCAAAGCGATCCCTTCGCCGCCCCGTCCAAGGTGCGGGTGCGCGTGCCCCGCGCGGTGGCCGACCTGCCGGCCGACGTGGTCACCGATGAGCTCGACAAGGTCGCGGTGGCCGACTTCCTGGCCCGCAGGCTTACGCGCACCGTCGCTGCCATCGGCGGCGGCAAGGGAGGCAAAGGCCGCAAGGGCAGCGGCAAGTCCAACAGCGTGAGCGTCGGGTTCATCGGCCAGGAGGTGCTGGAGCGCAGCGCCGTCGTGGTCACCGACGAGGTCATTGAGGTGCGCCTGCTGGTCGGCCTGCCGGCCCAGGGCCGCCGCGTCTTAGGCCACCGCGCGGCCGGCCTGCTGGCCGAGGACCTGCCGGACGCGGTGGAAGAAGCCGTGCTGGCCGAGGAATTCGACCCGGATGAACTGGCTAGTCACGTCTGGCTCCTGCGCGACCAGGAGGCCCTGCGCGCGCAGCTGGCTACCCGCGACCTGGTCGGCTTCGTGGGTAACGGCGCCATCCTGCCGCGCCGGGCCGGGGATAGCGACAAGCCGATGGACGCGGATACCGCCGCGGCTTTCCTTGCCCCGGAGGAGCTCACGCACAGCTTCGAGCTGCCCAGCGGCCGCACCGTGACCGGCATGGGGGTTCCCGCCGGGCTGACCGTCATCGTGGGCGGCGGCTACCACGGCAAGTCCACGCTGCTGCGCGCCCTGGAGCGCGGCGTCTACCCGCACGTGGCCGGCGACGGCCGCGAATGGGTCATCACCCGGGCGGATGCTACCAGCGTGCGCGCCGAGGACGGCCGCCCGGTCACGGACCTGGATATCTCCCCGTTCATTACCAACCTACCGACCGGGGCGGATACCCGCCGCTTTTCCACCACCAACGCCAGCGGCTCGACCTCCCAGGCCGCCAACGTCGTCGAGGCCGCTGAGGCCGGCGCCACCGCCCTGCTGATCGACGAGGACACCTCGGCGACGAATTTCATGATCCGGGACCGCCTCATGCAGGAGCTCGTCCCCCGCGACCAGGAGCCCATTACCCCGTACGTGGCGCGGGTGAAGGCGCTCTACCAGGACAAGGGCATGTCCACCGTCCTGATTGCGGGCGGCTCCGGCGCCTACCTCAGCCTGGCCGACACGGTTATCGCCATGGACCGCTACCAGCCGCACGACATCACCTCCCGCGCCCATGAGATCGCCGCCGGCTCCCGCCCGCACGAGCTGGCGTTGGAGCCCGGCATGTTCGAGCCGAGCGCCCGCGCCCTGGCCCCGGGCTGCCTCCAGCCCACCGCCGGGCACAAGGGCAAGCCCCAGGGCGCGAAGCCGCGCGGGTTGGAGACCATCAGTTTTGCTAAGAGCGACATCGACCTAAGCGCGGTCTCGCAGCTGGCCGATGCCCCGCAGACCGCCGCCATCGCACTGTGCTTGGAGTGGTTGGGCAAGCACAACGACTCCCGCCCCGTCACCGAGCTGGTCGACGAGCTGCTGGCGACCATCGCCGCCGAGTCTTTGACCGCGCTGACCCCGGGGCGCGCCCACCCCGGGCACCTGTCGCGCCCACGCAAACACGAGATCCTGGCCGCGGTGAACCGTTACCGGAGGTTGGGTATCAAGCGCTAAGCCGGATACCTTACGGGCCTAGGCGCCCGCCCCGCCGGCCACGTAGTTCTCCTTCTTCTTGACCCACTTGATGACCTGGGTGGTCACCGGCAGGAGGACGACCTCGATGAGGGTCTTCCACAGGAAGCCGACGATGACGTAGTTGATGAAGTCGCCGGCGGTGGAGATGCCGATGACGGGCGCCGCGATGGCGCAGAACAGGAGGGTGTCGCCGAACTCGCCCACGACGGTCGAGGCGATGAGGCGGACCGGCAGCTTCTTCTCGCCGTTGCGGCGCTTGAGCACCGACATGACCCAGGCGTTGAGCAGCTGGCCGACGAGGTAGCCGCAGAGGGAGGCCGCAACGATCTGGGGAACCAGGCCCAGGGTAGCGGCGAAGGCCTCCTGGCCCTCGTAGAACTCGGCTTCCGGCAGCCAGATGCCGATGTAGAAGGACAGCACGGCCAGAAGGGCCATGGCGAAGCCGATGTAGATGGCGCGCCGGGTGGACTTAAAGCCGTAGCACTCGGCCAGCACGTCGCCGGTGATATAGGCCAGGGGGAACAGGAAGAAGGCGCCGTCGGTGACTAGGGGGCCCAGCTCGACGCCCTTCGTGGCGTTGATATTCGAGATCAGGAAGGTGACGACGAACAGCGTGACCAGCCACGGGTACAGGCTGGCCTGCACCGGGATGAATCGGATGCTCTCGCCACCGGGGTTGGTGGTTGCGGTTGCCGATTGTTTTGTCATGCACCTTATCGTGCCAGAACGCGGGCGGTACGCTGTAATTTATGAGTTCTGAGACCCTTCCTGCGGCCGGGCGTTACGCGCCCAGCCCAAGCGGTGACCTGCACTTTGGAAACCTGCGCACTGCGCTGCTGGCCTGGCTGTTTGCGCGCTGGTCCGGCCGGAAATTCTACCTGCGGGTCGAGGACGTGGACACCCAGCGTTCCTCGCTGGAATCCGCCGCGCGGCAGCAAGAGGACTTGCAGGCTATCGGCCTGGACTGGGACGGTGAGGTGCTGCGCCAGCAGGACCGTTTTGCGGCGTACGAGGCGGCGCTGGCGCACCTGCCGCACTACGAGTGCTATTGCTCCCGCAAGGACATCCAGGAGGCCGCCCGCGCCCCGCACGCCATTCCGGGCCAGTACCCGGGCACGTGCCGGGACTTGAGCGAAAAAGAGCGGGAGGCCAAGCGGGCGGAGCTGGCCGCGGCCGGCCGCGTGCCGGCGTTGCGCCTGCGCGCCGACCGCGACGAGTACACCGTGCACGACTACCACCGCGGTGACTACACCGGCGAGGTCGATGACTTCATTCTGCGCCGCGGCGGGAACGCCAACCAGCACCAGGATTTCGCCTACAACTTGGCCGTGGTGGTCGATGACGCCTACCAGGGCGTGGACCAGGTGGTGCGCGGCGACGACCTGCTTACCTCCGCCCCGCGCCAGGCGTACCTGGCGCACCTTTTGGGTAAGGCGGCCCCGGAGTACGTCCACGTGCCGTTGGTGCTCAACAGCGACGGCCGGCGCCTGTCCAAGCGCGACGGGGCGGTGACCCTGCGCCAGCTGCTGGAGACCGCCAGCGTCCAGCAGGTGGTGGGGCAACTGGCGGCATCGTTGGGGCTGGCCGGGGCCCGCAGCGCGGAGGAGATCTTAGAGCGCTTCGACCCGGCACGGATGGGCTGGGATCCGGTTTTCTGGGAGCCGGCAGGAAACTGACTGGTGGCTGCGAGCCCCGCGTCCTACACTTAAAACGTAAAGAGAAAAGGCGCGGGGAGAAGGCGTTGTGGAAATAGTCCTAGGGGTAGTGGCGTTGCTGCTGCTCAGCATCATTTCAGTCGCAGTGGGGGAGAAGCTGGGGCTGCCGTGGCCCGCCCTGCTATCGGTGGTGGCGATGGTTATCGTCTTTATCCCAGGTATCCCGGCGCTCCACGTGCCGGCCGATCTCATCCTGCCCATCTTCCTGCCGCCGCTGCTGTGGGCGCTGGCGCGGCGGACCTCCTGGGGAGTTATCCGGCAGCAGTGGCTGACCATCGTGAGCCTGTCCGTGCTGCTGGTGGTGGTGACCACGGCCGCGGTGGGCGCTGCCGCGTACGTCTTCCTGCCCGGCGTCGGGGTGGCCGCGGCCCTGCTGATTGGCGCGGCCATCGCCCCGCCGGATCCGGTCGCGGTGGACGCGGTGGCCGAGCCCGCCGGCATTCCGCGCCGTATCATCTCGGCCCTGCAGACCGAGGGTTTGTTTAACGATGCCGCCTCCATCGTCGTCTTCCACATGGCCCTGTTGGCCGTGACCCGCGGCGCGGAGCTTTCCGTGGGGGAGGGCATCTTAAAGTTCGCCTACTCTGCCGCGGTGGCCAGCGTCATCGGCCTGCTGGTCGGGCGGGTGGCCAGCTGGTTTATCAAGCACGTGCACGATGTCACCGCGCGCAACGCATTGACCTGGGTGATCCCTTTCGCTACCTATATCCTCTCCGAGGAGCTGGGTGCTTCCGGCGTTATCGCCGTGGTCATCGCCGCGGTGGAGCTCAACTCCCGCGCGCCCATTGAGGCCGAGGACCGCGTCAGTGGTCAGGCCTTCTGGTCCACGGTGGATCTGCTGTTTACCGGCCTGGCCTTCGGACTCATCGGGCTGTCCGTCAACGACGCCATCACGCAGGTCGGCTCGGATCTGTGGCACTCGGTCCTGGTGGGCGTCATCCTGTCCCTGGTGGCCTTCGCCGTGCGCCTGGCGTGGATGTATGTCTTCTACCGCATCAACCTGCGGCGCGGGAAGCCCGGCGTGGCCCCGCTGCGCCTGCAAGAGGTCCTGCTGATGACCTGGTCCGGCATGCGCGGACTCGTCACGCTGGCCCTGGTGCTGTCGGTGCCGAGCGGGGCCATCCCGTTCTACAACGAGCTCGCCGTCATCGCCCTGACCGTGCTGCTGGTGACCATGGTGCTGCCTGGCATGCTCCTGCCGTGGCTGATGGGCAAGCTGGATCTGACGGCGGATTCGCAGGCCGCCTCGGACAAGATGCACGCCGAAGTCACGGAGCGCGCCCGCAAGGCCGCCATCGACAGCCTGCGCAAACAGCACGATGACTTGGAACCGGAGGTCGCCGCCAACATCGACGACTGGTTCGACAAGGTCTTCGGCACCGACGACCTCGACGCGGAGGATCAAAAGGCCCGCCTGGAAAAGGCCCACCGCGCCCGCGCCTTCGCGGCCCAGGCCCGCGCCACCGCCTTCCAGGCCTCCCAATCCGTCCTGCTGGAAATGCGCAACGATCCCCGCTACAACCCAGCCCTAGTCGACGAGGTCCTCCACGAGGTCGACCGCATGGTGCTCGCCGCCCGGAAATAAGTTGCCGAAAACCACCGGCGAGCAGACCAGCGGCGAGCAGGCCAGCGCCGGCTAGGATTCGCGGCCGGTCAGCTTGTCGATTTCCCGGCGGATGGGGCTTAAATCAAAGCCGTCTTCGCGCAGCCACTCCACCTGCGGCGGGGTGTTCATTCCCCACTCCGCCCGGCAGAAGACGTAGGCCTGCTCCACCTCCGCGGTGTCGAATCCGCCGTCGGCAAGGTACTGGCGGAACCCGTTGGCGCCGGAGTCTTTAAACCACAGCCACACGAAGTCCTCGAGCGAGTCATCCAGCAAGAAGTCCTCCATCCCGGCCGGGATGTAGCGCAGCTCGTCTTTAATCCGTGCCAGCAGGTCAGAGTCCAAAAACGCGTAGAGGTAGTCCAGCGAGTCTTCTAAACCGGCGTAGGTGAGGGCGTCCATGGGGCCCAGCTTAGCGCCTGCCGTACACCGGCCGCGCACGACCGCGAAACAACCAGTCACCCGCCCGGCATTTGGTACCCTGAGGCATCCGGCAACCGATGCCGCCTTCCGCCAACAAAGGAGCCACCATGGCCACCATCCGCCCTGAGACCCCCGCCGATAGCGCGGGTATCCACCAGCTCGTGGAGGCCGCCTTTGCCCCCGTGGAGCTATCCGATCACACCGAGCAGCACATCGTCGATGCCCTCCGCACAGCAGGCGCACTGACCGTCTCCCTAGTCGCCGAAGACAACAACACCCTGGTCGGCCACGTCGCCGCCTCCCCGGTCACCCTGGGCACCAGCGCCGGAGGCGCGTACGGGTGGTACGGAATCGGCCCCGTCGCCGTCGCCCCGCAGCGCCAAGGCGAAGGAATCGGCAGCGCCCTCATGGAAGCCGCACTAGATCACCTCCGCCAAGCAGGCGCAGCCGGCGCAGTGGTCCTCGGCGAGCCCGCCTACTACAACCGCTTCGGCTTTCACCCCGTACCCGGCCTGGAATACCCCGGCGTACCCGCAAAGTACTTCACCGCCTGCTCCTTCGGACCCGAGATTCCACTCGGTAAGGCGCGTTACCACCCGGCGTTCGGTTAGCCCGGGGCTAGTACCTGGACATCACCAACCAGTAAGTGCCCGGTCAACGGTGTCACCGTGCAGGAAAACGAAAATGAAGGTTTTTGTTTGTTGAGCTTGTCGCCCAGGGTAGGCACCCGCCGCACTTAGCGCGGCGGGCTGAGGTGCGCGCTAGCTGCGGCCTTGGACGTCGATGAGGATTTTTACCTCGGTCGGGTCTTCCTTTAGGGCCTTGTACCCCTTCTCCACGAGATCGTCCATGGGGATCCGGGAGGTGATATACGGCGCGAGGTCTAGGCGGCCGTCCTGGATCATCTTGATTACCTGGGGGTGGTCGTTGTTGTATCCCACGGAACTGCCGATGGAGCGTTCGGGCATGGTCAGATCTCCCACGATGTCGAGATCGAAGTTCCGGTTGTGCAGGGCGATGATTTCGATGTGCGCGCCGGGCCGGGTGACATCGATCAGCTGCTGGAGCACCGCGGGAACGCTGGTGCACTCGAAAGCGACGTCGGCCATGGCGCCGTCGGTGAACTCGCGGACTTTCTCGGCAAGATCCTCGTTCATCGGGTCCACGCCCAAGTCTGCGACCCCGGTCTCCAGGGCCTTCTCGCGCCGGGCCTGCGACGGTTCGGAGATGATGACCTTCACCCCGTAGGCTTTCAGCACCGCGGCGGCGAGCAACCCAATGGGGCCGGCACCGCCGATGACTGCGACTTCGCCGGCGTGGTCGCCGTTGGCGAATCCGGCGTGCGCGATGGAGTGGTGGGACACAGCCAGCGGCTCGATCAGGGCCGCCTGGTCTAGCGGGATATCACCGATGGGGTGGACCCAGCGCTTTTCGACCACGATATGCTCGGCGATACCGCCACCCCGACCGGAGATGCCGATAAAGCCCATGTTGTCACACAGATGGTAGTCGCCACGCTGGCAGGCGTGGCAGGTGCCATCGACCATGAACGGCTCGACCACGACGGACTGACCTGGCTCGAACCCCTCGACATCGGCAGCGACCTCCTCCACCACGCCGGAGAATTCGTGGCCCAAAACGACGGGCAGCGTCTCCCCGGAGACCGGGTGCGGTGCGGTCTCACTGGGTGCTGGGCGGAACGGGCCATCGAAGTAAAGGTGCACGTCAGACCCGCAGATGCCGCTGTAGGCCGGCGCGATCTTTACCGTACCGGGCTGCAGTTGGGGCTCGTCAATGTCATCGATCCGGACGTCTTCCTTGCCGTAAAGGCGGGCGGCTTTCATGGGCGTTCCTTCCTGTCGTGTGCGCTCCTTTAATTCCCAGGATACGTCGTATTTTCAAGTCTTTCCTGGTAACTAGAGGCGGTACGAGAGAAGGCTCACTCGAGTGGCTTATTTCTGGGCAGTACCAATCTCGACTGCGAAAAATTAATGTTATCGCCAGCGTGAGCCGCCTTGGGGATTACATCAATCGTTGCGACCTGGGTTTCACGCCAACCGCGACAGAGGTGAAATGACAAAGAAGAGACAAGGAGAAGTTGAATGAAGGTATCTCTAGCTTTGCTTACGCTAGGGGCGTTGTTCTTTGCCTTTCTTATAGGGTTTGATCAAACGCACAATGCGCTAACTCTTGTGGAAGCCGGGGGCGACCGTGACGAAGCTGTGAGCCGCCAGAAGCAGTGAAACGCAATTTTTCGCTGTGCTCAGGTTCATGGTGATGCCTTGTGTCGTTGGGCTGGGGATGATGGATTTGAACCGCAGCGGGGCACGTAATGACGGTAATCGTTTCGCTTGGCGCAGCGTTTGCTGCTTACGTCTTGGTTCCGAAGTGAACCAAGAGCAAGGAATGAGAAGTGGAGTAGACCAGCTCGCATTCTTTGCCCCTGAGTTAATGGGGAGCAATTCTTTTGAGAACAGGCAGTTCGCTCAGTACAGAGCGGATAGAGCAACTCGTTAGTCTGTTTGAGCAGGGTTTAGCTCGTGGGCTGTTGTGCGGCAGTTGTTAGTGCCTTACCTATGGATCTAATGGTGGCAAAGCTTTCTAGTTGTGTATATTATAAGAAAGATCACAATCGCCAACCTCCCGCCAAGGTATCTTCGCGGGAAGATTGGTAGTAGTAGATGCGTGTTCCTGTGTTTGCCACTGCGGTGGCAACTGCTCTGGTGATTTGTGCTGCCCCAGCTGCGCTTGCAGACGAGGGTATTCCCGACGTGGAGGGCAGTGCCCACTCGGTTGCGGAACTTTCCAAAGGGGAATCGATTACAGTTCCTCACGGATATAACATTGGACTCGTAGAAGACAAGTCTTCCCTTAACCAAAATTTCCGTTCTGCCAACACTGCTCCATCTTGCGTCCAGGCGAAGGTGGAAAAGGTTGCTATACAAGTGTATAACAACTGTGAATCTGGCATGAGGGTCAAAGTTATTATGACTGCTAACACCTCTCCTGTTTTGGGTGCTAAAGATAGTGCCTGTAAGACGGTCGCTGCAGGTACCAGAGCAAACGTCAGATGGATCATCCGTGGACAGGAGAAAGTGGATAGGGTAGAGCAATGCTAAAAAATATGTCTAACACCTTCCGCCGGATTGCTTCTGCTTCCGTCGCTTTTTCGGTGTTGTGTCTTGGCTCATTTCCAGCATTTTCAGCTGAGCGAAAAAATGAACTAGGCATGTATACGGTGAAGTGTCAAGTGGTGAAAAATGCTCCTGGAAACCCAATAGTAGGATTGGTTTATGGTAATCATCCGAAGGATATTAAGAAAGCCAAGGCTGATGCTGACTTGTACACGGATAAATTCGGGAATGATGTACATAAAAGGCACTGTGACACTCAGTTAAGGTACAAAAATTCTGGGGCCTTCACTGTAGACGGTGATCCGATTTAAGATGGGGGCAGAGATTCTTCTTTTTACGACCTATTTCCTCGCTCGGGAGTCCGACCTCAAAAGGTTTCATGAGCAGTATTTAAAGAGGGTAGAAAAGGCTCGAGAAATAACTCAGATCTTGTATGTCTCGGACGAAATTAAGAAGGGGGGCGATGAATTAACTCGCGAAATCATGATGCAAGATTTCCGTCGGGATATGCGAGATCTTGGACATTATCCGTTTGATGAATCTGAATGGGGTTTGTACAGCCTTTCGTGCGTGGCTAGAGATGTTGAAGAGCCTGCTAGTGAAGGCGCTAGCGTATCGAGGCTATGGCATGATTTAGCTTTGGGAGAAGAGACGGTCCCTAGGGAATTTACTAGTTATGTAGAAGCGGTTACTTTGTCGACCGATGGCAAGGGGTCCCCTTTGGGATCTGTTTGTCCCTGATTAGAATCCAGAACCTCAGCGGAGCTTTTGCCTGGAGAATGCGCACGAGGTTTGTTGGGACACGCGCTGCGACTTCGCAGCATGGAGAGGCTTTGGGGGGTGTTTCGCGTAATTTTTGCGGATAATAGGGTCTCTGAAGTTGCCGGAAATTAGGAGAGTGTCTGATGGTTTGTGTGTGGGTATCTAACCCGCATGAGGAGATGGACCAGAATGACTTCTGTGGCGAGACGAGATCCGGCTGATAAGGCCAAGATTGATGCGATTGAAAAGAAGCTTCTTGCTAACCCTGACATCGCGAAACTGATTGATGACCTAGGCACGTCGACGACGGATGCCAACGACCTCGTTCGAGGCATGCTGCAAGCCTCTATTACCAGGGGTTTGAATGCTGAGATGTATGCCCACCTTGGCTACCAGTCTGGCGACAGGAGTGGCAAAGCTGCAGCTGGGACAGACAATTACCGCAACGGGTCCTATCCAAAAACCGTAGATTCTCACTACGGGCCGGTTACTGTTGATGTGCCGAGGGATCGGGCTGGAACATTCCTGCCGACTAAGGTTCCTCAAGGCTCGAGGCGTTTGACTGACGTTGATGACATGATTTGTTAGCTTGTATGCCGGTGGGATGACAATTAGGGGTACCCAGCACCATATGGCAACTGCGATGCGGGCTGCTATCTCTTATGAGACGATTTCTGCGGTTACTGACCCCGTCTTGAACGAGGTCATGGTCTGGCAAAACCGCCAGTTAGACGAGTTCTACCCGGTCATTTTCCTCGATGCGCTGCGCATTAAAGTCCGCGACGGCGGCCGGGTACTCAACAAGAGTGCGTACATGGCAATCGGTGTAGACCTTGACGGTATCAAGCACATTGTAGAATTGTGGATCGCCAAAGAAGAAGGCGCTTCATTTTGGGCGCAAGTATGCGCCACCCTTTCCAACCGTGGGGTCAAAGACGTCTTTATTGTCTGCTGCGACGGGCTGAAAGGCCTACCAGAAGCAGTGGAGGCAACCTGGCCGAATTCTATGGTACACACCTGTATCGTGCACCTGATTCGCGCAGCGAACCAGTGGGTGGCCTACGGGGATCGTCGGGGTGTTTCAGCGGCGTTGAAAAAGATTTACACCGCCGCAGACGAGTCCACAGCCCGTGCTGCTTGAGACGAATTTGAAGCCTCTGAATTGGGAGAAAAGTATCCCCGCTCAGTCAAGGGAAAAGTATCCCCGCTCAGTCAAGGTCTGACAGGATGCGCGGGGGCGGTTTGTCCCGTTTCTGCAGTTCCCACCATCAGCCAGGAAGGTAATCTATACGACGAACTCCATTGAGTCGTTTAACAATGCGCTGCGTAAAGCTACTCGCAATAGGGTGCAGTTCACCAACGATGAATCAGCACTGAAGACGCTGTGGTTGATGATCTGCAATATTGAAGACAAACGAGCTGCAAAGGAGGGCAAAGCAGGGCAAACGAGTCTCAGCGACAGCCGGCAGGCTCATGGAAGGAGCCCGAGTTTCCGGCTGGAAACAAGCCATCAACCAAATGGCCGTGGCCTACCCGACCGCTTCGACAAATACCTATAAACCTAACCCCACACACAAACAACTTGACACGCTCTGAATGCACGAATGTCTCAGTACGCACCCTCGGCTCATTTTAAGTCCAACAATGCATCCGTACATCGAAGGGGCCTGATCTGCGACCTGATCTCGTGAATCGCAATGTTAAAGCACCTAGACCAGGAAAGCCGTGAGTGGCAGATAGTACCGCTGTGCGCACCTGCAAAGGAGGTCAAGTCCGCCGATAGCGCGGGTATCCACCAGCTCGTGGAGGCCGCCTTTGCCCCCGTGGAGCTATCCGATCACACCGAGCAGCACATCGTCGATGCCCTCCGCGCAGCAGGCGCACTGACCGTCTTCCTGGTCGCTGAGGACAACAACACCCTGGTCGGCCACGTGGCCGCCTCCCCGGTCACCCTGGGCACCAGCGCCGGAGGCGCGTACGGGTGGTACGGAATCGGCCCCGTCGCCGTCGCCCCGCAGCGCCAAGGCGAAGGAATCGGCAGCGCCCTCATGGAAGCCGCACTAGACTACCTGCGCCAAAAAGGCGCAGCCGGCGCAGTGGTCCTCGGTGAGCCCGCCTACTACAACCGCTTCGGCTTTCACTCCGTACCCGGCCTGGAGTACCCCGGCGTACCCGCACAGTACTTCACCGCCTGTTCCTTCGGCCCAGAGATTCCACTCGGTGAGGCTCGTTACCACCCGGCGTTCGGTTAGCCTGGGGCTAGTACCTGGACATCTACTACCAGCGAGTGCCCGGTCAACGGTGTCACCGTGCAGGAAACGACAATGAAGTTCTTCCTTTTGTTTGTTGAGCTACTAGCGCTCCTAGTGGCCTGCGTAGCCTTCGCGATGGGGTCCAGCGAGGCCCATAATGCTCTTACGTATGTGCAGATCTACAACGGCGTGGATGAAGCCACCCGGCTGCTTGAGCAAGCCCACGCCATGTTCACCGCAGCCGCAGTCTGCGGGGCGGTCTTCCTAGTCCTCTTCCTAATCCGGCTGTTGAGGTCAGCGAAATAAACCGTGACTAGTACCCCGTCTTGTATTGCAGAATCCCCGGGAACTGGTGTGGAAGGGAGACATATTTCTCGTAATCTGCTGTGGAGTTAAACCGTCGGTAATAGTCATTTGACGTGTTCTTCATATTTGGGACGGAATGAAGTGGGGAAAAGGCATAGGAGTGCGGCAAGGAACAAGAGTGCAACAAGGATGGACAGTGACGCGCTACTAGCATTTGCTAGGGCGGCAAATAATAGCATTCCAGCGGGTACGCCTACCGTGTTCACTATTTGATCGCGTACTGCGAAGCGATTTACCAGCTCTTCTGAGGGAAGATCCTGGCCTAGAACGTCCCAGGTTATTCCGGAGATGGCAGTCATAGCTCCGCTGATAGCTGTAGCGGCGGCGATGATAAAAAGGCTAGGGGATGCGACTAGTGCTACGAGGTGTCCTGCATAAGCAAGACATAGAGCTATCTGCATGAGATTCCAGTGTGCTTTTCTCCAGAAGGAAAAAGACGATGACAAAGATCCCACGAGCGAACCTGCAGCCCCTGTCGCCGCTATCCAGCCCCAGGCAGATTCAGAGAACTTGTCCATAACCGAGGTAGGGGCGGCAGAACCGATGAAGCCAATTGTTAAGGCTACGATAAGCCATGTAATGAGACCGTGGATCACCCATCGGGGGAGCTTTACCGTGGGAACGGGATCTTCCTTCACGGAATTTTCGAGCTTTTCTACCTTCTGCTGTGAAGTGCTACGGACGTTCCAGTAGGCGAGGATGAAGGCTATGGATGCGGCGAACGTGAGCGTGTCTATAGCAAGGACGGCCTTGAAGCCTAGTCCGATTGTTAAAGCGGATCCTAGGATTGGCCCGGCAAGAAAGAGTCCGTCGCCAATCGCGGATAGTAATGAATTCAGTTTGCGCCGTTCTTCCCCATGGAGAAGAGATGCGGTTAGGGAGAATCGGTTCGGGCCGAACCATGGGGCGAATGCCCCATAGATAAGCGATGAAATTACAAGGGCCGGTCCCCAAAAATCTGGAGCAAGAGTGAGATAAAGGAGAAGACCCGCTTGGGCTATAGCCCTGCCGACGTCTGAGACCACCATGAGCCTTGCGGGAAAGCGGGGGGTGGGTACCTTTTCGAGGGCTAGTGAAGAAATGAGCTTTGCTGACCAGAGGGCAATCAGAACGAAGGTCAGCAATCTGCCGCTGGAATCCAACTGAAATGATTGGATTGCGAAGGCTGTGGGGATTAAACCATCTCCGAGAGCAGAAGCTACTACTGCGTAGACGAGGTTTCTGGAGCGCGTTTTAAGCAAAGATCTTCTTTTCTTCAGGTCAATGGATTGAGTAAAAGGCCGGCTTCGTAACCCTTTTGCCAGAAACTAAGCACTTCGTCTAGCGGAAGGCCAGTGCATAAGGAAGCTTCTCGAGCGGAAACGCGAGGCTTCTTATTGAGCAGTGTCAATAGGGGCTCGAAACGGAGAGGTAAGCGTATTCTTACGTTTTCCACTTCAATAGCCACTTGCTTGTTAATGATTGACCAGTTTTTATACGCCAGCGAAAGTCTGGCTCTAGTCTCTGGAGCTACTGGGAAACCTAGCGAGTATGGGAGGCCGTTTCCGTGCCGTGTGGAAAATAGATTTGTGTCGCTTTGGGGCGGGCGATCAAATGCTAGGGTTAAGTGGATAGATAGCTCACCAATTCCTGAAACTTTGTGCGAGTAACCGCGCGGAAAGTAGGAGATGCTTCCGGGGAAATAAGAGAGTCGGTAAAGCTAGGTGATTCGTGCTCCGTCTGCCAACGTTTTCTACCGAATATCTGAAAGATAATGAAAGGGTGATCGTCAGAGTGCATTCCAAATGCGGAATCTGACGATTGCGTTACATATGCTTGGGTCCAGCATATAACTCCAAAGTGGGATTCTACTAGCTCCTTAATGGTTCTAAGCTCTCTGGAGACTTCATGGGCATGATCTACAACTACTGTTCCGCCGGTTTTTAAAATTTGGTCCACTACTCGATTCTTAAGACGAGTGTGTTGGATTAGCCCATCACCAATGCGTGATTCGTAGAATTGCGCTGGGTGAAGATCTTGTCCGTCTTTAATAAGCCGTATTCTTCGATCTGAAGAAGCATCTTCGCTCATACATGACAAAACCCTGTTGGCTAACTCGACTGTTTTGGTGTCATCAATTTGAGTTCGAGAAAAGTGATGGGGATTTTCAAGGTCTTTCTCTGACCATGAAAGAAGGACAGATGAAATTTCTTCATAGAGGTCATGCAAGTTCAAATAGTATTCCTAGTCTGATTAGTTTTACTACCAGTGCTCGAGCGGTTTCTTTATGATCTTGAAGGGCATGTCTGTTCCCGTTGAGTAAGAAAAGCTCCTTTCCGGATAGGGCGATACGGATATTTCCTTTACTGAGGTATCCGTCTTGCGAGTGTTCGATTGCTAAAGGGAGCCATTCCAGATCGCCAGATAGGGCTAGGTTAATAGCTTTAGCCTGAAATATAGGATCGTTAGTGGGAGCCAAAGCATAGTCTATGCCGTTTTGCGATAATACTGAATGATTAATCGTAGTCTGGGGGGTAAAGGATATTCCAAAGAAATATCCAGCTCCGAGAGATTCGAATAAATGGGGAATTTGTGCTGCTATTACGGAACTCTGTCCAGGTGATACTTTCCAAGAACGGGTTCCTGCCATATGTTCTTTCCATGCGAAAGAGATTCCATAGAATGCTGCGGAGCCGTTCTTGATGGCTCCATATTCTGCCCCTTCAGGCCAAGCCGTGATTATTCTGCCTGCTCCTTCTAGGTCGAAGATGCCTGAATGCTCAAAATCAACATGGGCTCCGAACGGGGTGAAACCGCGGTCTGTAGAAATGAATGCATAGAGGTCTTCCACTTTGAAGTTGTCACAACCAAGCGCCTTCTGTAGATGCTTATGATGACTATCAAATAGGTACTTAAGTTCAACGTTCCAGCTCCCTAAAGCGTTAAATGCAAGTACAGCATGACTGCCAGCAATACTTCTTAGCCTCGAGTAGGGAGGGCCGGTGTGGGAGTTCCATTCTTTGGCCACGCGAACGCAGGCGCGGTAGTTTAAGCATCCATTGGTGAACACTCTGAACTGGGGCTCAGAAGTTTGTTGACTAAATGCAGTATTGATAGCACCTGTGGTCGCATGCCTAAGGCGATCTGTGAGCATGTTAGCTAATTTGCTCTCTTAGTGGCCGACGTCTTGACGAGGGCTGAGATCGGGGGTGATGATTTCAACCTCGAAATCACTCGCAGTTTTAGCATCGGTGGCGTCAATCAACGCGTCCATCTGACTCTCCTTTCTCCTTGCAGTTTCAGGGTCACGTCTTCCTGACAAGATGTAATGTAGCACACACGCCGGGATGAAAGTGGGGTAAGACATATTGGTGGTTTACAAACCGCAAGTTAGCGGGTGTATAGTCCTTTGAATAAAATATCCTTTGGTCAATTCACTTGGCTGCTGCTTGCGTTGGTTACGGTGAGGTTTTTGGTAGATATTTTTACGAAAGATCGATAAAGAATGGGCGGAATATAGGTAAGGAAGATTCCCCTCGGCTGGGGTGTAGTGTCGGTGTGGTGGGTGTCAACGCTTACAATCTCCAAGCCGAATCGTTTAACGTTATGCATACGCACCCGCAAAGTCTTTGACAATCTGGTGGTGTGCTGCAGGGTGCATTTTGGGGCTAGGTACGTTCCAGTCCAGCAAAGCGCTGGTTTCAGCGTGTCCATCATCAAGGGGGTGGAGCCACTGATTTTGTGCCATTGGGGTGGCCTAAGAATTCGGTCCAGTTGGTTTAAGCGTTGACCGTGTTTTCATGTTGCCATTGTTCCGCATACTTCCGCGGGTTGAGGTAGCCCAGCGAGGAATGCGGGTGGAAGTCATCGTACCGCTGCGACCACTGGGCCACGAGCATCCGTGCATGTTCGAGATTCTCGATGCTGTTGTCTTCTAAGGGTTGGTCACGCATTCGGTTGTGGAAAGACTCGACATACCCGTTATGCCAGGGCTGGCCTGGCGGGATAAACGCCTGAATCGTTTCATCCTCCCCAGCCCATTCGTTGAGCGCATGAGCGATGAACTCGGGGCCGTTATCCATCCGGATCACCCGCGGGCGCCTGCCTTGGTCACAACAAGCGAGGTCGAGCAGCTCGATCACCGAGTCCGCGTCGATCGTCTTGTCGACCGTGAAGGCGACATGCTCGCGAGTGTAGTCATCGATGATGTTGCAGATCTTGATCGTCTTGCCGTGCCATGTTGAATCGAACTGGAAATCCAGCGCCCACACGTCGTTCGGGTACTGGCCGGCAGGAACATCGCGCTGGCCGTGACCATCGACGCGTTTGCGCTTCTTCCTGGGTAGGACGCGCAGGCCTTCTTCACGCCACATCCTCCGGAAGGTTTCCCGGCATATCCCATACCCCTCGGTGAGGGCGGTCCTCCAGGCGCGCCGGTGTCCCCACCGGCGGTGATCACGCGCGAACTCGTGCATCCACGCCCTTAGGTCCGCGTACTTATCCGGCTTGCCCTGACGGATCCTAGCGCGCCGATAAGCACTACGAGAGAGTCCAACGATCTGGCAGGCACGCCTGTGGCAGTAGCCCAGCCCAACGAGATGCCAGACGGCATCATGACGGCGAGCTGGGCTGAGAAGTTTCCCTCCGATAATTCTTTCCACGCCGCCTTTTCCAGCTCTGCCTGCCCAAGGAGACGTTTGAGGCGCGTGTTTTCCTCGCGCAATCGCTGGAGCTCTTTAGCTTCGCTCTTGGTCATCGCCCCATAGGTTGCCTGCCACCGGTTCAGCGTGGCTTCGCTGATCCCCAGCGCGGTGAGGATTTGAGCCGTGGCCGATCCTGATTCTCTGAGTTCTCGAGCCTTATCCAGCTTGCGAACAATCTGCTCGGGAGTGTGTTTACTGAACTTCTTCACCATTCATCCATTCTCCCCACCCACAGGAAGGGCATCAATGGACAACACTCAAGTCACCCGGACCTAAAAACCTAAGGCACTCCACCATTTGATCGGCGAGTACCAACACCTAACGTACGAATGAGTTTCGAGGGTAGTCCAAGATAATTGCGTCTTAGGTGAAAAAACCGTGATTTAGGAAGTTTTAACCAGTAATAACCCCCGGAATTAGACGCACTTTCGCTACTTAGCCCTTGGTTAACGCAAAGAAAAACGCGCCTCACCGAAGCGAAGCGCGTTATGGCGGAGGATGTGGGATTTGAACCCACGAGGGGCGTGAGCCCCGCACGCGTTCCAGGCGTGTGACATAGGCCGCTAGTCGAATCCTCCGAGAAGAAACTGTAGCAGCCCCGGCAAGTAGCGACAAAATCGGCAGGTCAGATTGGGAAATGGGTGGGTGTTCAAGGGCTATAAAAGTGTCTGCCGGGTAGGTGGGTGTTGGGGCCGGCCGTGGTGGCGCGTGTGGGCGCCTGGGCGGGGAGCGGACTGTTTGGACTATCGCCGGAATCCCGGCTAGAGTATGGGGCAGGATCTCGCGTGGCGTCCATCCTGTGAACTCCCCCAGGGCAGGAATGCAGCAAGGGTCAGCAGGCTCTGACGGGTGCGCGAGGTCCCCTTAATCTTTGTGGCCATCCGGTTAGCGCCGGGTGGCTTTTTCTATGTCTGGTCCGCTTTCGGGTCTTGACGGGGTGGGTAGTCTGGGTTAGGTTTACTACCTAAGTAGTAAACCATGTTGGTAGGTCGGTTTGCTGCGGGAACAACCAAGGAAGGTGACAGGATGGCTATAACGGCTAAGGATCCCCGCCCTATCTACCAGCAGATAGCGGAGGAGCTGCGCGGCATGATCTTGTCCGGGCAGCTGCCCGAAGGCGACAGGACACCGTCGACGCACGAATTAGCAAATTATCATGAGGTGACGCCGACGACGGCATCGAAGGCGCTCACGGCGCTGGCGCAAGCCGGGCTCGTGGAGAGCCAGAGAGGACGAGGGATGTTTGTCATGCCCGGGGCGCGCGAGCGCATCAGGGACCAACGGAAGAAGGCGTTCGCCCAAGACTTTGTCCGCCCCCTGGTGGCGGAGGCCAGTGCCCTGGGCTTGGGGGAAGACGATATTGCCCAGATGATCGCTAAGGAGTTAAGACCATGACCAGCACGCAAGATACTGGGAGCCCGCGGCCCATCATGGGGCTGATCGGGCCGAACGGCTCCGGCAAGACCACGTTTTTCCGCCGGCGCAGCGCGGAGCCCGATGTGGCCTTCGGCCAGGCCAGCGCCGATATTCACTTCTTCGGCGCCACGTCCCGAGACCATTTTCGTGTCGTGCAGCGCGGCTGGCAGGGGCTGGACGTGGGCGAAGCGGAGAAAACGCTGGGCTTCGACCCGACCACGCCGCTGGCCAAGCTAAGCGTGGGCCAGCGCCAGCTGGTCATCGTCGGCAGCGTAGTGGCTGCCGGCAAACCGGTGCTGCTACTGGACGAACCCTTCAACGGCTTGGACGCACCACACCGCAGCCAGGTGCGGGAGCGGCTGCGGCAGGCCGCGGAAACCGCCGAGGTGTGGGTGAGTTCCCAGCACTCGCAGGACTTGGCGGGCCTGGTTGATGCGGTGGTGGTCATGCGTGATTTCCACGCCCAGGACCCCGTGACCATGGATGAACTGCGCGAGGCCCATCCCGTGCTGAGTGGGCCGGCCGAGGTGGTAGCAGAGGTCATCGGCAGCGCGCCGGTGCTATCCGACAAGGCCCTGGGCGGGCACCGTCGGGCGGTGCTGGGGGCCGGACTTTCGGCCTCAGCCCGGGATTTTGCCCAGTCCCGCGGCGTAGACGTGAGGTATCTCGACACCAGTGAGCTGCTGGACGTAGCGGTAGCGGGTGCGCTGGTGCAGGAAGAAGAGGAGGAATAACAATGAAAGCGCCAGTATTTATAGCAAGCCAACCGTGGCTGATCATCGGGTGCATGGCGGTGGCCCTGGGGCTGGCCGCCGGCGGCCGCTTCCTCTTTATGGACGGCGGGTCCTGGACCATCCTGGCCGTCGTGGCCACGACCGTGATTTTCACCCTGGCGGCGGCGGACTCGGCCCACTTGCTCGACTACCAGGTCGCACCCGGCCGCTGGTTGGGTTCCGCGGTCGCGTGCGCAGTAGTCGCAGCCGCGGTGGCCGCGGGCGTGCTTGGTGTGGCGATGTTTGTCATGCAGGATGACTCGCCGTATTACTCCGGTTACGACAGCTTCATCGTCACCTCCGGCCCGGTGGAATGGCTCGATACCAACGGGCAGCCCTATATCGTCCCCGACGCCGGGGTAGGCGGGCGCGAAGTGGTCCTGACCCTCCTGGTGGTCTTCACCATCTTCCTGGCCGCCGCCTTCGTCGGGGTCGGGCTGGGCGCCGTGCGCGCCCGCCGCTCGGCCCGCGCGCAGTGGGTGGTGGTCTTCGCCGGTATCGCTGCTACCGTTGCCGTCGCGTGGCTCATCGACCAGGTGCTGGGCATTTCTGTGTCCGCGCCGCTGCCGGGGGTATTCCTCTTTTGCATCCCGGTAGCCGTCGTGGGGGTAGTGGTGGCCGCCGTGAGTCTCCAGCGGTCCCGCAGGCTGGGCGGGTAGTGCCGATAGGGTTAAACTCGCCCGCAGCTGAGTGCTAAATCACGTAGGCGGCGCTATGCTAGGGGGCCAATAAGCAATCACTGATCTCTCACCTCGGATACCGGAAGGTAGGCAGACTAGCTCCTATGTCTCTTCTAGATTTGGGCGCGGCGGAGCGCGCCGAACTAGCAACTCAGATTCGTGCCGATTACGAAGATTTGAAGGCTAAGGGCCTGAAACTGGATCTGACCAGGGGCAAGCCCTCCAAGGAGCAGCTGGCGCTGTCCGAGGACCTGCTGGAGCTGCCGGGCCGCAACAACTACACCGACGCCACCGGCGCGGATGTGCGCAACTACGGCAACCTGCAGGGCATCGTTGATATCCGCCAGCTGTGGGGCAGGCTGCTGGGCATCAACCCGGACCTGTTGATGGCCGGGGACTCCTCCTCCCTGAACTTCGAGTTCGACGTCATCTCCTGGGCCTACACCTTCGGCACCAACGACTCGGAGCGCCCGTGGAGCCAGGAAGAAACGATCAAGTGGATTTGCCCGGTGCCGGGCTACGATCGCCACCACGGCATCACGGAGCGCTTCGGCTTTGAGATGGTCACCGTGCCCATGCTGGAAGATGGCCCGGACGTGGAGGCCATCCGCGAACTGGTCAAGGACCCGCAGGTCAAGGGCATGTGGGCCGTGCCGATGTTCTCCAACCCGTCGGGCGTTACCTTCACCGAGGAGGTCGTGCGCGAGCTGGCCTCCCTGGACACGGCCGCCCCGGACTTCCGCATCATGTGGGATAACGCCTACGCGGTCCACACGCTGACCGACGAATTCCCGGAGATCATCGACGTGCTGGGGCTGTCCCGCGAGGTGGGCAACCCCAACCGCTTCTTCGTTTTCTCCTCGACCTCCAAGATCACCTTCGCCGGCTCCGGCGTGGGCTTCATGGCTTCTTCCGAGGCGAACCTCGACTGGTTCAAGTCGATCGCCGGCAAGCGCGGTATCGGCCCGAACAAGGTCAACCAGCTCGCCCACGCGGAGTTCTTCGGCTCCGCCGAAGGCGTGCGCGCGGTCATGCGCCGCCACGCCGCGCTGCTGGCCCCGAAGTTCGAGGCCGTGCTGCGCATCCTGGACGAGCGCCTGGGCAAGTACGAGGTCGCGCAGTGGACCAAGCCCACCGGCGGCTACTTCGTCTCCCTGGACGTCATCGACGGCACCGCCACCCGTGTGTGGGAGCTGGCCAAGGAGGCCGGCATTGTGCTGACCCCGGCCGGTTCCTCCTTCCCGCTGGGCCAGGACCCGAACGACCGCAACATCCGGCTCGCGCCGTCGATGCCGCCGCTGGAAGAGGTCGAGGCCGCCATGGACGGCGTGGCCGTCTGCGTCCTTCTGGCCGCCCTCGAGAAGCTGGGGGCGTAGCGCAATTAACAACACGGAAATTGCGTATTGGCTCGATCAGATAATCCCGGCCTCCCTGGAGTTCCGCGACGTCTCCTCCGCTGATGGTGGCAACCGCTGGCGGATCGGTACCGCCGAGCTCGGCGACGGCCAGGCGCTGGCGGTTACCGTGGGCTTTAGCCAGGTTGATACCGGCCTGCAGCGCGCCGACGATGGCGTCGACGTGCGCTGTGAGCTGCTGGCCGTGGGCCGGACTACCCCCGCCACGGTGGCGGCGGCGGTGCAGGCTGCCGCGGATCAGATTGCGGCGGCGGCCGGGGTCATCCCGGCCCAGCCCGGCGTGCTGCTGCCGAACATGGCCGCGGGCAGCGCCCTGGAGCGCGACGAATCCGTCACGGCCCGGCACGGGCTGCTCATCGCCCCCTACCTCTGGGGCGGGCAGACCCCGCAGGTGGCAGAGGACAAACGCCTGACGCTGATCTGCCAGCTGCTGGTGCTCACCGACGCCGAATACTCCTACGCCGCCGACGAAGGCGTGGGGCCTTTCCAGCAGGCGGTCGCCGACGGCGGGATTGACCTGCTCGACTTCTCCCGGGCCGATGGCTAAGCGGTAGGATTTACGGCGTGGCTCTTTACCGGAAATATCGTCCCGCAAGTTTCTCCGAGGTGGTAGGCCAAGAACAGGTCACCACCCCGTTGTCGGCTGCCCTGGACTCGGGGCGCATCAACCACGCCTACCTGTTTTCCGGGCCGCGGGGCTGCGGCAAGACCTCCTCGGCGCGCATCATGGCGCGCTCGATCAACTGCGTGGAAGGGCCCACCTCCACCCCGTGCGGGGTCTGCGAGTCGTGTGTCTCCCTGGCCCCGGGCGGGCCGGGCAACCTGGACGTCACCGAGCTGGACGCGGCCTCCCACAACGGCGTGGAGGACATGCGCGAGCTGCGCGACCGCGCCTACTACGCCCCGGCGGAGTCCCGCTACCGTATCTTCATCATCGACGAGGCGCACATGATTTCCGCCTCGGGCGCGAACGCCTTGCTCAAGGTGGTCGAGGAGCCGCCGGAGCACGTCATCTTCATCTTCGCGACGACGGAGCCGGAAAAGATCATCGGCACCATCCGCTCGCGTACCCACCACTATCCCTTCCGGCTGCTAACCCCGCCGGCGATGAAGGGGCTGCTGCAGCGCACCGTCGCCGCCGAGGGCGTGCAGGTCGAAGACTCCGTCTACCCCATGGTCATCCAGGCCGGCGGCGGCTCCCCGCGTGACACCCTCTCCATCCTGGACCAGCTGCTGGCCGGCGCCGGCCCGGACGGCCTGACCTACGCGCTCGCCCGCCCGCTGCTGGGCGTCACGGACATCACGCTCATCGACGACGCCGTCGCCGCCCTGGCCAGCGGCGACAAGGCCGGGCTGTTCCAGCTGGTCGACCACGTCATTGAGGCCGGTCACGAGCCGCGCCGTTTCGCCGTCGACCTGCTGGACCGCCTGCGCGATCTCATGGTGCTCCAAGCCGTCCCGGACGCCATCTCCGCCGGGCTGGTCGACGCCCCCGCCGACCGCGCCGAGGCGCTGACCGATCAGGCGCAGCGCTTCAGCGGCGACCACCTGGTCTTTCTGGCCGAGACCGTCAGCGAGCAGATCGCCGGCCTGCGCGGGGCGACCTCGCCGCGCCTGCTACTGGAAATCCTCTGCGCTCACCTGGTCTCCGCCGCCCGCCCGGCCGCGGGGCCGACGATGTCGGCCGCCAGCGGTCAGTCCAGCCAGGAAACCCAGTCTGGCCAGCCGCAGCAGCAACAGACTCAGGCCCGGCCCGCCGGCTCCGCCCAGGAGGGCGCGGCAGCCGCGGCGGCCACCGCCGCCCGAATAGCCGCCGCCCGCCGGGAGCGCCAGCAGCAGGGCAACACTCAAAACCGCGATGCCCAAGCCCACGGCAGCCAGGCTCAAAGCGCCCAGGCTCAGGGCAACCATAACCACGGGTCCGAACCGGCAGCTGCACAGGCACCGGCACCGGTCCACGTCGAAAAGCCGGTGCCGGCCGAGCACCCGGGTGAGCAGCCGGCGGAGGGCGCAGCGGCTGAGGCGCAGCAGGAACAGCCCCAGCAGGCGGTGGCCGCCGAGCAGGGGCCGAACGGCGCGGACGCGAAGCCGGCACACGCGCCTCAGCCGCCCGAGCGCGCCGGGCAGGAGGCACCGCAGCCGGACCTGCGGGAGCGTCCAGAAGCGGAGCCCACTGAGCAGGCGGATAACGCCGAGCAGTCCGGGCAGAGCGCAGAATCAGCACCGGAGCAAGCGCAGGATGCCGCGCACGACTCCGAGCCGGGCGCGGAATCTGCACCGGCGGCTCAGGCCGCCGCGGCTGCCGACCCGGAGGAGCTGACCGCGGCTATCCGGAACCAGTGGGCCACGCTGCGCGAGCGCGTGGGCACGACCAACAAGGTCGCCGAGATCATGCTGACCGAGGCGCGCGTGCTGGGCATCCGGGACAACACGCTGGTTATAGGACACACCACCGGGGCGCTGGCGCAGCGCCTGAACGCCCCGGAAAACGCCGGGGACCTGCAGCGGGTCCTGCGCGAGGAATACCAGGTCGAGCTCCGCATCGAGTGCGTGGTAGGAACCGACCCCGTGCAGCAGGGCTTCAACGCCCAGCCGGGCGCCAAGCCGGCCTGGGACCCGCAGAAAAACCAGCGCGAATCCAGCGACGATCAGGAGTCCGAGAGGCCTAGCTCTGCTGCACCCACGCCCGAACCGCAACCCGCGGATAAATCTGGCTGGGGCAGCCCGCGGCCTTTAGGTGGGCCGGAAGAGCCGGAGAAGGCACCGTCCCCGCAGCCCCAACAGGCCCCGCCCGCCGCGCCCACCGCACAGGGGTCCGGTGGGGGTGCAGGCGCGAGCGCCGGCGGTGGGAATGCCGCTAACGCGCGCCCTAGCTGGCAGGACCGCATCCAGCAGGCGGCGGCGCAGGCGAAAAAGCGCGACGCCAACACCTTCAGCAACGGGGTGCCGCTGCCGCCGGATCCGGGCCCGGAGGAAGGCTACGGTATCCCGCCGGAAGACGACTACGTGCCGCAACAACCGGCCGGTCAGCCAGCGGCCCCGCAGCAGGGGCAGGCGCCGCGGCCGGCACCGGGGCAGGGCCAGCCCGGCCCGCAGGACGCGGCGGCGCTGCGGGACGAGGAAGAGCAGATGATGGCGGCCGCGGCCCAGGAGACCGGGGAGCGCGACCACCGCAGTGCTCTGGAAGTGGCGATGGAGCTGCTCAGCGATCAGCTGGGGGCGCGTCGCTTGTAGCGATCAGGGGCACGCAGCCTCTTCAACGCCCGAGTTTTGGCGGTAGACTCGGGCACTGGCGAATTTATCCCTAAATTTTCTTGAGAGAAAGGCATAGCCATGACCCAGCCGGATCAACCCGCAGACATGAATGAACTGATCGCCCAGGCCGCCCGCGTGCAGGCCGAACTGCAGAAGGCCCAGGAAGAAATCCTGGCTTCTGAGGTCGAAGGCACCGCCGGCAACGGCCTGGTGACCTGCACCATGACCGGTGGCGCGGAGCTCAAGGACCTGAAGATCGACAAGTCCGTCGTGGATCCGGAGGACGTGGAGACCCTGCAGGACCTGGTCATCGGCGCCTTCAAGGACGCCCACCAGAAGGCCGGCGAGCTGGCCCAGGAAAAGATCGGCCCGCTGTCCCAGGGCATGGGCGGCGGCGCCCCGGGCGACATGGGCAACCTGATGGGTTAGTCTTGCCCCCGGCTGCGTGACGTAGCCGGCTGTACCGGGCCGCGGTTTGCTTTTGGGAGAAAGCAGGCTGCGGCCTTATTCTTGTTCTCGTTGCCTTTCCCGGAGTAAAGAAAGTAGGTCGGTGCCCGGTGTTTGAAGGACCTTTGCAGGATCTCATCGACGAGCTCTCCCGGCTGCCGGGCGTGGGCCCGAAGAGCGCGCAGCGGATCGCCTTTCACATTCTGCACATGGAACCCGAGGACATCGAGCGTTTGCGCAACGCGCTGGCCGCCGTGCGCGACGGGGTAACCTTCTGCCGGATTTGCTGCAATATCTCCCGGGAATCGGTCTGCCGCATCTGCGTGAACTCGCAGCGCGACCGCAGCACCATCTGCGTGGTGGAGGAGCCGAAGGACATCCAGGTCATCGAGCGCACCGGCGAATACGAGGGGCGCTACCACGTCCTGGGCGGGGCGCTGGATCCGTTGGCCAATATCGGCCCGAAGGACCTGAACATCTCCCAGCTGCTGCAGCGCATCGGCGGCGTGCTGCCCGACCGGGAGCTCGCGGACTCCACGGAGGAGAACCCGCAGTACGACTCCACGCCGGAGATCAAGGAAGTCATCCTGGCCACCGACCCGAACACGGAGGGCGAGGCCACCGCTTCCTACCTGGTGCGCCTGCTCAAGGACTTCCCGGACCTGCGGATAACCCGCCTGGCCTCCGGCATGCCGCTGGGCGGCGACCTGGAATTCGTGGACGAGCTGACGCTGTCGCGCGCCCTGTCGGGCCGCCTGACGGTCTAGGCCAGGCGCTCCGCCCGCAGCTGCTGTACCGCGGGCAGATCCAGCGGAGCCAGGTCCTGGAGCTGCTGGCCGGTGGCGCGGGCCAGCAGCAGGTCGGCCAGCTGCGGGTTGCGGGCCAGGGCCGGGCCGTGCATGTAGGTGGCGATGACGCTGTCCTGGACCGCGCCCTCGCCGACGCGCTGCTGCTTGGCGTCGGGCAGGTCGGCGGTGGCGGCGGCATCGCTGTTGCCGGTGCCGCGCTTGACAATACCCAGGGGCTGGGCCGACGGGCCCAGGATGGTCGCGCCCAGGTGGTTTTCGAAGCCGGTCAGCGGCTCGGTCAGCTCGCTGGTGTAGCCGGCCGCCCAGGGGGTGGACTGGACCTCACCGATGGCGCGTTCCTGCAGGGGAGAGGTGGTCGCGTCCAGCAGGCCGACGCCGTCGACCACGCGCCCGGAGGCGCGGAAGGACTCGCCTAAGACCTGCAGGCCCGCGCAGACGGCAAAAATAGGGCGCCCGGCGTGCGCGGCGCGAATCAGGCCGCCGTCGGAGATGAGGTGCTCCGCGGCCAGGATCTGGGCCGAGTCCTCGCCGCCGCCGAGGGTGTAGATGTCGAGCTGTTCCGGGACCGCCTCGCCTAGCTTGATGGGCACGATCTCGGCGTCGAAGCCGCGCAGGCGGGCGCGCTGGCGCAGTACCAGGGCGTTGCCGTCGTCGCCGTAGGTGCCCAAGACGTCGGGAAGAATCAGGCCGATGGACAGGGTATTAGGCATGGCGGTTCTCCTTGTTCTCCGAGTTGTCTCGCTGTGCATCGGCGTCGCGCTCGAGGGCCTTTTTCAGATCGCGGAAGGCGGTGTAGTTGGCCAGGACCTCCACGCGGCCCGGCGGGCAAGCGTCGATGGCCTGGACCGGATCCGGGATGAGCTCGTGGGTAATGTCCGCGTAGACCAAGCGCACCGCCAGGTCGGTGCCGCGCTCGCCGGCGGCCTTGACGGAAATGCCCTCGAAGTCCTCGAAGCGCACGTCCCACAGCCAGGACATGTCCACGCCGTCGGCCACCTGGCCGTTGGTGGCAATGACGAGGCCGTCCGCGCTGCGGTCCACCATGGACAGCGCTTCCTGCCAGCCGGCCGGGTTCTTGGCCAGCAGCAGGCGGATTTCGTGCTCGCCGCGGGTGATGGTGGAATAGCGCCCGGCCACGTCGTCGATGCTCTCCACGGCGGTCACGGCGGCATCGGTAGCAATGCCGAAGGCCTCCGCGGCGGCGGCGACGGCCTGGGCCGCGTTACCGCGGTTGGCGCGTCCGGGAAGCGCCAGGTTCAGCGGGTAGGTGCCCGCGGGGCTGACGATGCCCTCGTCGCTGACCGTCCACTCCGGCTGCGGGCGGCGGAATTCGCGCCCGTCGGGCAGCTTCTTGACCGCGTACCAGTCCTCCGGTTCGCGGACCACGTGGCCGCCGGTGCGCGGGCAGGTCACGGAATCGCCCAGCCAGCCGGCGCCGGCCGCCACCCAGATGACATTGGGGGCGTCGTAGGCCACCGAGGTCATCAGCACGTCGTCGCAGTTGGCGATGACCAGCATATCCGGGTGGGCCTTAACGCAGGAGCGCAGGGCGCGCTCGATCTTGTTGATCTCGCCCACGCGGTCGAGCTGATCGCGCGAGAGATTCAGCAGCACCAGCGCCTGCGGGTTCAGGTTGTCGGCCACGTGCGGCACGTGCAGCTCATCGACCTCGAGGACCAGGTGGGAGGCGTCCTTGCCCGCCAGCAGGGCGGAGATGATGCCGGCGTCCATGTTGTCGCCGCCGTCGTTGGTGGCCACGGTGTGGCGCGTACGCAGGGCCGCGGCCAGCATCCGAGTGGTGGTGGACTTGCCGTTGGTGCCGGTGACCAGGACGGCCGGGCGGCCGGCGCCCAGGGAGGACATGATGCTCGGGTCGATGGCGTTGGCCACCAGACCGCCGATCATTCCGCCGGCGCCGCGCCCGGTGGCGCGGGAAGCCGTGGTGGCCAGGTTCGCGGCCGAGGTGGCGACGGACGTCCGCACTTTCCTGAGCGTTCTGCGTAGGTTAAAACTCATAGGCTACAGGTTAGTCCGCCGGTGGGCCCGGGCGCGATTGTGCACGCGGGTGGGTTTTTAAGAATTTGCCTGCGGTTTGCTGTTGCGCTGCCCGCCGCGCCCGCCGCGCCGCCGCCCGCCGCGCTTGCGCCGGGAGCCGCGGGAGCCGCCCTGTCCTGCGCCTTCGCCGTTTCTCGGCGACGGCGAGTCGGTTTTCGCCCCCGCCGGATGCTCCGGCGCGGCTGCCGACTGGGTGCTGGAGTTGTGGGCCCCGGAACGGTTCGCCCCGCCGCGGCTGCTGCGCCGGCGCCGCCGCCGGCTGCGGCGCGAGCGGCGCGAGCCGTTGTCCTCGGCCCGGCCGCCGCGGGAGCTGCGTGCGCCCCGGCTGGCGCCGGTGGTGGTGTTCCCCTCGGCCGCGTGCGCCGCGGCGTTGTCCGCGCCGGGCTGCTCGCTGGCGGGAGTGATGCGCTCGACGGCCTCGAGGAAGGCCTGGTCCGACATCAGCGGGATGCCCTTGCGGTGGGCGTGCATGGGCTTGCCCACCAGGTCGGTGGTGACGTTGCAGACCACCAGGGAGGTCTCCCGGCTGAGCTTTTCCGAGTAGTTGAGTTCGTGCCGGGTAATGGCGGCGATGATCTCGTCCGGGTCCGCCGTGATCTCCGGGGCCACGACGATCTCCATGCCCGGCTCCAGCTCGTGCCCGGGCCGGTAGGGGCCGGGGTTCTGGTGGATGCGCGGGGCCTCCTCCGCGTCGACGCGCAGGTGCGAGCGCTGCAGGCCGAATTTATCGCCGCGCACCTCGTCCGGGGTGGTGGTGGCCAGCGGCCCGCGCTCGGCCTGGGCGAGGTAGAGGGCCACGAGAAGCTCGGTGGCCTCGCGGGAGGTCTGCGATTCCGGGACGTTGGCCCGCTCCGTGGTGGCGACCGCGCTCGGGGTCAACACCCCGCAGTGGCGGGCGGTGGTGGCCAGCCGGATGTCGACGAGCTGGGCGCCCTGGCGCCGCGCGGAGGCCAGCGTGTCGATGATCCGCTCCGGGGCCGGCACGTGGCCGACCTTCTGCCGGCGCCGGCGGTTGTTGCCGCGGTTGCGGTTGCGGCTCCGGTTCTGCCGGGCCGCGGCCGTCATGGCGCGCCGGGCTTCGGAGACCACGAAACCCCACGCGAAGGGGGTGTCGTGAACGACCAGGGTGCGGCCGTCCAGGAGGCGGTCCAGGGGCTTGAGGATCCGGGAGAAGCTCTGGCCGGCGGAGACCTCCTCGTGGCTGAGCCCGTGCAGGTGCCTAGGGCCGGGATCGCTGCCGGGGTTGAGGACGGCGTGGAAATCCTGGCCAACTTCCCCGGCGGCGTTGAAGGTCACCGCGTCCAGCGCCACGAGCCGGGCCGTGGACGGGTGGATGCCGGTGGTCTGCACGGTCAGGGCGACGAAGGGGAAGTTGGCAGCGGCGGTGGCGGATTGTTCCGCCGCGGCGTCCTCCGGACGCTGGGCGCGCGGGTCGTGCGGCTTGGGCGGGGTCGCCCCAGCCGCGGGCGCAGATTCTGCCCCATCGCCGGCCCCAGAGCCGGAACCGTTGTTCGGGCGCGCAGGTGAAGTACTCATTGAGGATAGTCTAGTTCACCGTTTTTCCGCTGGGACGATTAGCAGGGCCCCTCCCGCCAAGACCGGCGCGGCGTTTAAGGAGTCGGCTCTACCGGTTCGGTGGAGGGGCTGGCTGTAAAAGTCACCTGGATAGTCGTGGTGGTCTCCGCGCTCCACACGGAAGTGGTTGGCCTCGCCTCCCCAGCCGGCGTCGTGGGCGTCTCGGTGGTCGGGGTGGTTGCCGAAGACGTCGTCGACGTGGTGGGAGCCGTCGGTGTCGTGGGCGTGGTGGAATCCGTGTCAGTCGGATCCTGCGGGACTGTCGGCGCCGTCGAATCCTCTGTCGGCTCCGCGGAACGCGGGCGCCCCGAAGGCCGCGGGCTTTCGGTCGTGGTCTCCGTGGCACGCGTGGGGCGCGCGGTGCTCTTGGCGCGGGTGCTGGGTCCCCGGGTGGCCTGGGGCGTGGTGACGGTGGAGCCGTATGTGGGCTCCGCGGCGGGGGAGCTGCCCTGGCCGATGATAGGGGTGCTGGGGGCACTCAGCTGGGGATCGAAGAAGCCTGCCAGGATCGGATCCGTGAGCAGCGGGAGGATCGGAGCGGCCAGGGCCCGGGCCGGTTCGGGCAGGCCCAGCTGCGCCAGCACCGGCTGGGGCTCGCCGGGATGGCCGGGCTCCGTTGCGGTCGGCGCCGCGATTTGGGCGGCGCGGGTGGTACCCGTGCTGGTGTCAGCGGAGCTGGGGGCCTCGGAACCGGGCCGGTGGGAGCGCGCCGGGGCGGAAGGCCGGCTAGGGGAGGAGGCGGCGATGGTGCGCTCAACGGAGTCGTCCGGCTGGTGTCTCCCGTTCCAGGTCGCGGAGGTGATGGCGAAACCACCCACGGCGACCAGCACGCTCGAGGCCACCGCCAGGGCGGAGGTGCTAATCCCAGTGGCGCTGCCCGCCCCGACCGCGGCGGCGGTGGTTGCGGTAGTCGCAGTGGTCGCGGTGGTGGAGGTGGCCGCGGTGGTGGAGGTGGCCGCCGCGGCCCCGGCGGCCCCGAGACCGGCTGCGCCGGAGGAGCCGGCCGCACCGCTAAAGAAGGAGGCCTCGGCGGTGGAGGCCTCCGCCCGGGCGGCGGCCAGGGCGGTCAGCGCTGCGGCGGCCGCGGACGTGGAGGCCAGCACCACGGTAGCACCGTGGTTGGGGCGGGCATCGGAGCAGGCAAAGACGGTCAGCACCGGCGTGCCGGCGGCGCGGGAGAAATAGCCCCGGGTCACGGCGGTGCGGCCGGAGTGGTTCAGGTGCACCACGGTGCGGGCCAGGCGTTGTGCCTGCGGCCCGGAGAGCTCGCCCACGCGGTGGTCGTCGACGATGACGTGGACGCGGTAGCGGGTCAGGCGCCGCTCGGCCTTGAGGGTGACGAGGACGTGCTGGTCGCCTTCCGGCAGGTGGGGTAGCCCGGCGGCGAAATCGCGCAGCACCAGGCCCGAGCCGCAGTCGCTGCCCGGCAGCATGGCCCAGGGGGTCTCCGGCGGGTTGTTGACCGGAACGCACAGGCCCGGCCGCGGCAGCAGCAGGGAAAACTCCGGCCAGTCCTCCGCCAGGCGGACCTCGGCGGTGACCAGGGGCGACAAGCCGGCCGCCAGGACCCAGTCAAGCTCCGAGTAGGCGTTGGCGTATTCGGGTGCCAGCTGGCCGATGACCAGGCCGTCGACCCGCACGTCGAAGCCGGTGCCGGTGGCGCGGGAGCTCAAGATGCAATCCACCAGGCGCTGGGGGCGGGAAGACAAAAGGTCGGTGAAGACCTCCGGGGATACTCCCTGTACGGGGAGCTTGCGGGTTGTGCCGAAGCCCCGGAAAGGGACCGCGTAGGTAGAGTCCATTCCGCCTCCTGACAAAGAATCCTGTGGTTAAAGCCCGCGCGTGCGGCTGCGCGCGCGTGGGCGCGCCGGCGCTGTTTGTAGTACCAAAGTAATATCTAAGCAGCTATAGGCCAGCAATTGCTAATGCGGGCCCGCGCCCGGCCGTTGCCGTCAGGAGGCACTATGTAGGGAAATGTCGGTAAACCCCAGGGTTTTAGGGGCGAACAAGGCGGGTAGACCAAATAGCGCTCCGGCGCCCCGGGGGAAGGAAAGAATCCTTACTAGGGGGCGCTGCGGGAAGCGCTAGGCCAGCGCGCGGTTGACCGCGGAGTCGATGGCGCGCAGGGAAGCGGTGGTCGTGGAACCGGCGATCCCTACGCCCCAGACCTTGGTGCCGTTGACGTCGGCGGCGATATAGCAGGCGGCCTCCGCGTCGTCGCCGGCGCTGCGGGAGCGCTGCGAGTACTCGATGACCTCGAATTCCAAGCCCAGGGCCTCCAAGGCATTGGCATAAGCCGCGATGGGGCCGTTGCCGGAGCCGCGCACGGTGGAGTTCTCACCGTTGTAGACGACCTCGGCGGTTAACTGCGTGGCGCCGCCGGCGGCCTCCGCGTTGTCGATGGTGACGTGGACCTGCTCCAGCGGCGAGGTGCGATCCAGGTATTCCTGGGCGAAGATGTCCCACATGTTCTTGGAGTTAATCTCGCCGCCCTCGGCGTCCGTGACCGCCTGGACCACGGCGGAGAACTCACTCTGCATGGCCCGGGGCATGTTGATGCCGTGGTCGGTCTTCATGATGTAGGCAACCCCGCCCTTGCCGGACTGGGAGTTGACGCGGATGACCGCCTGGTAGTCGCGGCCCACGTCCTTCGGATCGATGGGCAGGTAGGGCACCTCCCAGGTGGTCTCCCGCAGCTTGTCCCAGGAGACCTCCGTGTTGTTGGCGCCCGGCACGACCTGGTCCGCCATGGCGTCCAAGCCCTTGTTGATGGCGTCCTGGTGGGAGCCGGAAAACGCGGTGAAGACCAACTCGCCGCCGTAGGGGTGGCGCTCCGGGACGCGCAGCTGGTTGCAGTATTCCACCGTCTCGCGGATGGCCGGCAGATCCGTGAAATCAATCTGGGGATCGACGCCCTGGGTCAGCATGTTCAGGCCCAGCGTGATCAGATCGACGTTGCCGGTGCGTTCGCCATTGCCGAACAAGCAGCCCTCGATCCGGTCGGCGCCGGCCAGGTAGCCCAGCTCCGCGGCGGCGATGCCCTCGCCGCGGTCGTTGTGCGGGTGCAGGGACATGATGATGTCGGCGCGCCGGGCGAAGTTGCGGTGCATCCACTCGATGGAATCCGCGTACACGTTGGGCGAAATCATTTCCACCGTGGACGGCAGGTTGATGATCATCGGGTCCTCGGGGCTCGGATCCATGATGTCCACGACCGCGTCGCAGACCTCGACCGCAAATTCCAGCTCCGTGCCGGTGAAGGACTCCGGCGAGTACTCCCAGCGCCAGTTGGTGTCCGGGTAGTCCTGTGCGATGTCACGGATCAACTTCGCGGCGTCGGTGGCCAGCTTCTTGATGGCCGGCTTGTCCTTACGGAAGACCACGCGGCGCTGCAGCTTCGAGGTTGAGTTGTAGAAGTGCACGATGACGTTCTTGGCGCCGGCGCAGGCCTCGAAGGTGCGCCGGATCAGGTGCTCGCGCGCCTGGACCAGCACCTGGATGGTGACGTCTTCCGGGATCTTGTTCTGCTCGATGATCTCGCGGACGAAGTCGAAGTCGGTCTGGGAGGCCGAGGGGAAGCCGACCTCGATCTCCTTGTAGCCCATCTTGACCAACAGGTCGAACATGCGGTGCTTGCGCTCGGGGCTCATCGGGTCGATGAGTGCCTGGTTGCCGTCGCGCAAATCCACCGCGCACCACTGCGGCGCGTGGGTAATGGTCTTGTCTGGCCAGGTGCGGTCCGGCAAGCGGATGTCTTCTACCTCGGTGGCAAACGGCTGGTAGCGGCTTACCGGCATGGAGGAATTGCGCTGCTTATTCCAGGCCGGCTGGCCTTCCCGGCGGGGCCCGGCCGGGGTGGTGATTTCGCGCGGGGCGGAGATGAATGCGTCGTTCGGGCTCATGGTGTGGTTCCTATTCTGCGTGGTCTTCGTGGTGGTTGCTATTAGCTGGTTTGCCTTAATGGGCGGCGGTCGCGGGCTAGGCCGTGCGATCCGTGGCGCGGAGTATGCGCGTGGCGTCACAACCGGGTGGTGGTGATTGGGTGAGCCCTCCGGCGAAGTGCGGGGCGGTCAGCGTGGGGGATAAGCCGGCACGGGCGCGGCGAGGTCGCCGCGGCGGGGCGCTGACCGCAATCTGCCGGCCGGGGGGAATGCAGTGCCTGCATCCTTTACCGTCGGGCAAACCGGGCTGGGGCTAAATCCCGCCGCGGCTGATAAGTAGTAGCATCTGCCGCGAAGTCATGTGGCACAGACTACATGCCATTCCACGGGGTGGCAACTAAATATTCTTTTATTTCATCAGATGGGAAAATCCGGGCTGTGGCGACGCCCCGCGGGGACGGGCCCAGCAGCGCGAGGGGTGTGCTGCGGCTTCCCGTGCGCGCGGCGGGCGGCTACCATCTCCAGACGTGGAAGAAACCAAGAGTGCCGGCGCACCCCGGCTGGACCGCCGCGACTGGGCGGGGGCCGCGGCCGTCGGCCTGGGCGGTTCGGCCCTGCGCCTGGGGGTACTCGCGGGGATGGGGGCGGCCAACGGCGAGCGCCTCGGGGACCTGCTCAACAAGTGGGACGCCGAGTACTACACGCAGATCGCCGCTCACGGCTACTTCGACGCCCAGATAGCCGGCGGCGGCCCGGCCTATGAGAAGACCCTGGCGTTCTTTCCCGGCTTCCCCTTCCTGCTGCGCGCCGGGCACGCGCTGACCGGGGTGCACTATTCCACCCTGGCGGTGGTGCTCAACCTCGCGCTGACCGTCGTGCTGGCCGCCGGGGCCATGGCCTTGGCCAACCGGGTGGCCTTAAGCTGCGGGGCCGCGCCGGGGTGGGGCTACCGGCTGGCAGCGGCGGCGATGGTGACCGGCGCGCCGATGGCCATCGTCTTTGCCATGCCCTATACCGAGGCGCTCTTCGGAGCGCTGGCCATCTGGGCCCTGGTGGCGCTGTGGGACAGGCGTTGGCCGGCCGCGGCGGCGCTGGTGTTCTGCCTGGGCCTGGTGCGCCTGACCGCGGTGGATATGCTCGCCGCCTTCGCCCTGGCCGTGCTGTTCTACGGCCGCCGGCAGTGGTCCGCGTGGGCCGGCTTGGCGGTCTCCGCGGTACCGCTGGTGGCCTACCTGGCCTGGGCGAATTCCCACCTAACCGCGGTGGGTGGGTACTTCGGGACCCAGCAGAAGCACTGGAACTCCGGCTTCGACGGCGGGCTGGCCAGCCTGCGCTGGGTGGCCACGAGCCTGACCAGCGCGGAAAACGCGGGCTTCCTGCTGACCACCGCCGTCATGCTGGCCGCCCCACTGTGCCTGGTCCTGGCGTGGCGCCGGATGGGCTTGGCGCCGTGGTGGTTTAGCGCGGCGCTGATGGTCAACGTCTTGGCCTCCGACGGCATCATGCACTCGCGCCCGCGGCTGCTGCTGCCGGCGGTCATCGTGGTACTGCCGCTGCTGGTGTCCGGCTTCCGCCGCCTGCCCGGCTGGGTCATGGGGCTGCTGGTGGCCCTATGGGTGCTATTCGGCGCCTGGTTTTCGGCTTACATGCTCGCCGTGTTCGAGTGGGCCATCTAGGCGGCTAACGCGGGTTGGCGGCTAGCGCGGTTCGGCGGCTAGTGCGGTTCGCTGCGCGATTGCTCGCCGCTGCTGACGGACTGCTGGGAAAGCACGATGGTGGCCGCGATCATGAGGGCCAGGGCCAGGCCCATCACCGTCCAGCCGGCGGCGGAGGTGATCTGGAATTTCTCGCCCAGGATGGCATAACCCAGTAGGAAGGCCACCATGGGCTCGACGATGGTCATCGCGGGCAGCGACTGCTTGAGCGGGCCCGCGTGGAAAGAATACTGCTGGACCACCGTGCCGGTGGCGGCGGTGGCGATCAGCGCGTAGAACTCCCAGCTGGTCAGGAGCTCTCCCACGCCGGAGTGGGCGAAGATATCCACGACCGCCTTGGATAGCACCGCCACATAGCCGTAAATGCCGCCGCAGATCGTGCCGAGCA
Organism: Corynebacterium sp. 2571A; assembly: GCF_055700935.1. NCBI lineage: Bacteria > Bacillati > Actinomycetota > Actinomycetes > Mycobacteriales > Corynebacteriaceae > Corynebacterium > Corynebacterium sp. 2571A. The sequence continues at coordinate 160,539 of NZ_JASTTE010000001.1, forward strand.
TCAGGGCGCGCTGGCTGCGGTGGCGCCAGCCGATGGCGGCCAGTACCGCCATGACGGTGATTCCCACCAGCAGGGCTGGCGCCCAGTCGGAGACGGCGGGCTGCGGCTTGCCGGCGCTGGGGCGGCCCAGGATGATGAGCGTGCCCACCGCGACGGTTAGCACCAGGGACCAGCCGATCTCCTGCCCGCTCATGCGGCGGCGGGAATACCAGGCGGCCAAAGGCAGCGTGAACATCAGGGACATGACCAGGATGGGCTGGACGATGAGCAGGGTGCCAAAGCCTAAGGCGATGACCTGCAAACCGTAGGCGGCCAGCGCGGCGAAGGTGCCCACCCACCACAGCGGCTGGGTCATGGCGGTGCGCATGACCGAGGAGGGGGCATCGAGAGCAATCCGGTGCCGTACCACCGTTCCCCAGGCCACGGTGAGGGCCGAGGCCAAGGCAAAGAAGATGGCGACGAGATTGCTTAACACCTACCCAACCGTAGTAAATGCCACGGAATTTCGTGCCCATTGGGGCACCGATGTCGCGCAAAAAGCTCTACCATGAAAGAGGTGCATGTAAATGCTGGCTCCGCGAATTGCGCGGGGTAACATGAGCACTTGACTACCAACTGACAGGTATTCACGAAGACAAGTATTCGCGAAAGGTGGCAACAGCACGTGGCCTTAGTCGTTCAAAAATACGGTGGCTCTTCCCTGGAATCGGCCGAGCGCATCCGCGCGGTCGCAGAGCGGATCGTCGCCACCAAGAAGGCCGGCAACGACGTGGTGGTCGTGTGCTCCGCCATGGGGGACACCACGGACGAGCTGTTGGACCTGGCCGCACAGGTCAACCCCGTGCCCCCGCGCCGGGAGATGGACATGCTGCTGACCGCCGGTGAGCGCATCTCCAACTCGCTGGTCGCGATGGCCGTGGAATCCTTGGGCGCGCACGCGCAGTCCTTTACTGGCTCCCAGGCCGGCGTGCTGACCACGGAGCGGCACGGCAACGCCCGGATCGTGGACGTGACCCCGGGGCGGATCACGGAGGCCCTCGACAAGGGCAAGATCTGCATCGTGGCGGGTTTCCAGGGCGTGAACAAGGAGTCGCGCGACGTGACCACCCTGGGCCGCGGCGGTTCGGATACGACCGCCGTGGCGCTGGCCGCGGCCCTGAACGCCGACGTGTGCGAGATTTACTCCGACGTCGACGGCGTCTACACCGCCGATCCGCGCATCGTGCCGGACGCCCAGAAGCTGGAGAAGCTGTCTTTCGAAGAGATGCTGGAGCTGGCCGCGGTCGGCTCCAAGATCTTGGTGCTGCGCAGCGTTGAATACGCCCGCGCCTTTAATGTTCCGTTAAGAGTTCGCTCGTCTTATAGCAATGACCCCGGCACCCTGATCGTCGGGTCGATGGAGGATATTCCCGTGGAAGAAGCAGTACTGACCGGTGTCGCCACTGACAAGTCCGAGGCCAAGGTGACCGTCCTGGGCATCCCCGACCGCCCAGGCGAGGCGGCCAAGGTCTTCCGCGCTATCGCGGATGCCGAGATCAACATTGACATGGTCCTGCAGAACGTCTCCTCCCTGGACGACGGCCGCACGGACATCACCTTCACCTGCCCGCGCGCCGACGGCCCGCGCGCCATGGAGCTGCTGTCCAAGCTGCGCGGTGAGGGCGACTGGACCAACGTGCTCTACGACGACCAGGTGGGCAAGGTCTCCCTGGTGGGCGCCGGTATGAAGTCGCACCCGGGCGTGACTGCCGATTTCACCGAGGCCCTGCGCGACGTCGGCGTCAACATGGAACTCATCTCCACTTCGGAGATCCGCATTTCCGTGCTGACCCGCGAGGCCGACCTGGACAAGGCGGCCCGGGCGCTGCACGAGAAGTTCCAGCTGGGCGGCGACGAAACCGCCACGGTCTATGCTGGAACCGGACGCTAAAGCGCGCTGCAACAGCACCAACCATACAAGTACGGTACGTACAGGAGACAAGGAGTTTTACAATCATGACCACCGTGGCGGTAGTAGGGGCAACCGGGCAAGTCGGCCGCGTGATGCGGCAGATCTTGGAGGAGCGCAAGTTCCCGCTGGACAAGATTCGCTTCTTCGCCTCCTCCCGGTCCGCCGGCACGGAGCTGGAATTCGCCGGCCAGCAGGTGACGGTCGAGGATCTGGCCGAGGTCACCGAGGACTCCGTCGCGGACGTGGACATCGCGCTGTTTTCCGCCGGCGGTGACACCTCCCGCCAGTGGGCTCCCGTCTTCGCGGCGGCCGGCGCCACGGTCGTGGACAACTCCTCGGCGTTCCGTAAGGACCCGGACGTCCCGCTCATCGTGGCGGAGGTCAACCCGGGCGAGGCCAAGGATCTGCCCAAGGGCATCATCGCGAACCCGAACTGCACCACCATGGCAGCCATGCCGGTGCTGAAGCCGCTGAGCGATGCCGCCGGCCTGCGCCAGCTGCACGTGTCTTCCTACCAGGCCGTCTCCGGCTCCGGGCTGGCCGGCGTGGAGACCCTCGCCGCGCAGGTCTACCAGGTCGGCGAGCACAACGTGGACCTGGTCCACGACGGCTCCCGCCTGGACGGCGAGGACACCGGCCCCTACGTCGCCCCGATCGCGTTCAACGCGCTGCCGATGGCCGGCAACCTGGTCGATGACGGTTCCCTGGAGACCGACGAGGAGCAGAAGCTGCGCAACGAGTCGCGCAAGATCCTGGGCCTGCCGGATCTGAAGGTCGCCGGCACCTGCGTGCGTATCCCGGTCTTTACCGGCCACACCATGACCATTCACGCGGAGTTCGACAAGTCCATCACCCCGGACCAGGCCCTGGAGCTGCTGGGCAACGCCCCGGGCGTGAAGGTCGTGGACGTGCCGACCTCGCTGGCCGCCACCGGCATCGACGATTGCTTGGTCGGCCGCGTGCGCCAGGACCAGACCGTGGACGACAACCGCGGCCTCGTCCTGGTCGTCGCCGGCGACAACCTGCGCAAGGGCGCGGCGCTCAACACCATCCAGATCGCCGAGCTGCTGGTCTAAGCCAGGCATTTACCCAAAGCAAAAGGCTCACCCGCATGGGTGAGCCTTTAATCGATCCGGACGGGCGGGGCTAGGCGCTAGTCCTGCGAGGCGGGGGAGGCGCCGGACTGCGGCGTGGAACCTTTGCCGCCGGCGTTGTTGTCAGCCTGTCCGTCGAAGTCGAGGTCGTTGTCAGCAGACGGAACCTCCGGCTTGGTGTGCTGGACGTAGGTCACGGAAGGATCCAGATCCTCGCGGTCGAAGTCCTCGAGTTCCTCGTCCGCCTCGAGTTCTTCGTAGATTTCCTCGGCGACGGTCTCCTCGAATTCGCCGGTGGCCATGTTGGAGGCCGCGGCCAAGCGGGCGAGCTCGCGCTCGTTCTTCTTGGTGAAGCGCTCGCGCGGGTCCAGCTTGCGCTGCACCAGGGTGCGGGCGCGCATGCGCCGGTCGGACTCGTCCGTGAGCTTGCCGCGGCTGCGGATCCAGGTAACGGACATCACGGCGATCATCAGCAGGCCGAGGTAGCCCAGGATCGGGTAGACGTTGCTGACCAGCTGCTGGAAGCCCACGAAGGACAGCACGAAGCCGATGAGGCAGGCCACGCAGTAGACCGGGTAGAACAGCTGCGGCTTGGAGCGGGTCAGACGCTTGCCCAGCGCGTAGAACATGCCCACCGCGGTGTTGAAGACCATGCCGTAGATGACAAAAGTCATGACGTAGCCCAGGGTTGGGTGGATGGTGTTGATGAGCTCCAGTACCGGCATGTCCTGGCCGTTGACGGTCGGGGCGACGAAGAACAGGGAGAAGACCAGCAGGGCCAGCAGGACCAGGTAGATGATGCCGCCGATGAGGCCGCCCCAGCCGACGGCGCGGTTGTCCAGGAAGTTGCCGCCGATGACGATGGACATCGACACCGCGCACATGACGTTCAGGCCGGTGTAGTTCAGCGCTGAAATCCACCAGTTCGGCAGGGTGGTGTCCACGTTGCTGGTGGTCCACTCGTGCATCTGGTTGAAGTCCACGTCCGCGGTGATGATGGTGTAGCCGGTGGCCAGGACGATGAAGATGACGATGAACGGCGTAATGGTGCCGATGACGGTGGTCACGCGGTCCACGTCGAGCAGGCCGACCAGCAGCACCAAAACCAGCATGACGGTCCCGCCCACCCACACGGGGACGCTCGGGAACTGCTGGGTGATGTTCGAGCCGCCGCCGGCGAACATCACGAAGCCGATGCTAAACAGCGTGGCCAGCGTGGACCAGTCGAGGATCCGGGACGTAATCGGCCCGGAGACCTTCTCATAGACGGCGGTGTGCTCCGAGGCCTGGAAGTAGGAGCCTAACTGCAGGATGGAAATGCCGGTGATCATCATCAGTCCGGCGGCCAAGGCGATGCCGATTAGGCCCCATTCGCCGAATGCCACGAAGTACTGCATGGCTTCCTGGCCGGAGGCGAAGCCGGCGCCGACGACGACGCCGATGAACGCCATCGAGATTGCTATGGCGCGTTTAAACATGGAAGTTAAACCCCAAATCTGTTATCAAAAAAGCAGCGTAGCCCGAGGCGGGCCTTAAACGTACGATTTAAGAACTTACCCGTTTCCGGCCTGGTTTTCCGGGCAAACACCAGATAGACCACCCGGAAATTCACAATGCTAACCGGCCGGCCACGTGTCCCGGCCTGGATGTGCCCAGCTTTTCACGCTTTTGTCACTATTTGGGCACAATCTGGCCCCGGCGCCGGAGGCTTAAGGGTTGGCCTTAGTTTTCTTCCCCTGTACTCGTTTCCAGTAGTCGGTCCTAGCGCGGAACTAGCGTTCGGAGTTCTGGCTGGCCTCGGTGGCGGTGATGAGGTCCTTGCGGGCGCGGGCGACGCGCGAGCGGATGGTGCCGACGCGCACGCCGGTGATCTTGGCGGCTTCCTCGTAGGTATAGCCCAGCACCTGGGTCAGGATGAGGGCCTCGCGGCGGTCGGCGGGGAGGGCGTCGATGAGCGCGCGGGCATCAATCCAGTCGCTCCAGGTGGCGGAGTTTTCCAGGGCGGGGGCCTGGGCGGCGGCGTCTTCGTAGGAGGTGGCGGACTTGCGCGGCCGGGCCATGTCGTGGCGGATGTTGTCCACCCAGGCGCGGCGGGCGAGGGAGAGTAGCCAGGTGCGCGCCGAGGACCGGGCGGCGAAGCGGGGGAGGGCGGAGATGACCCGCAGGTAGGTTTCCTGCGCTAGGTCGTCGGCGTTTTCGGGCCCGGCCAGGTGGGCCAGGAGGCGCCAGACGTCGTCCTGGGTGGCGCGGATGAACTCCGTCAGCGCGCGGCGGTCACCGCGCCCGGCGGCAAGTGCCAGGTCGGTGACGCGCGCGTCGTCGGCTGCGGAGTGGTGTTTCATCATCCTGAATTTACCAGGCGCCGAATCCGGTTTTGGACCTACACTGGGGGCTAGGCAGGGGCTGCACGAACCCTGACTGAGGCAAACCTATCAATAGTTGGAGTTTGTTTGCCACCCGCTATTAAATGGGCTAGACTATAGGCCAACGGCTTTTAATAGCTGACCAATATTGCCACTGAAGGAGGCATACCCCATGACTCAAGATTCTTCTGCAGCAGACCAGATCCTGGGCCGCGGCAACCGCGCCGCTGGCGACGGCCAGACCACCCGCCCGTCCGGCCAGCCGGTGGCGTCCGAGAACCGTTCCATCACCGCCGGCCCGCAGGGCCCAAACGTTCTCAATGACGTTCACCTGATTGAGAAGCTGGCGCACTTCAACCGCGAGCGGGTCCCGGAGCGCACCCCGCACGCCAAGGGCCACGGCGCCTTCGGTGAGCTGCACATCACCGAGGATGTCTCCCAGTACACCAAGGCCAAGCTCTTCCAGAAGGGCACCGTTACCCCGATGGCCATCCGTTTCTCCACCGTCGCCGGTGAGCAGGGCTCCCCGGACACCTGGCGCGACGTGCACGGCTTCGCCATGCGCTTCTACACCGAGGACGGCAACTACGACATCGTGGGCAACAACACCCCGACCTTCTTCATCCGCGACGCCATTAAGTTCCCGGACTTTATCCACTCCCAGAAGCGCCTGGGCACCAACGGCCTGCGTGATGCGGACATGCAGTGGGACTTCTGGACCCGCTCCCCGGAGTCGGCCCACCAGGTGACCTACCTGATGGGTGACCGCGGCACCCCGAAGACCTCCCGCAACCAGGACGGCTTCGGCTCCCATACCTTCCAGTGGATCAACGAGGAAGGCAAGCCGGTCTGGATCAAGTACCACTTCAAGACCCGCCAGGGCTGGGACTGCTTCACCGACGCCGAGGCAGCGGAGATGGCCGGCCAGAACGCCGACCACCACCGCGAGGACCTCTACAACGCCATCGAGCGCGGCGACTACCCGGTCTGGGACGTCAAGGTCCAGATCATGCCCTTCGAGGACGCGGAGACCTACCGCTTCAACCCCTTCGACCTGACCAAGACCTGGTCGCAGAAGGACTACCCGCTGCACGACGTGGGCTACTTCGTGCTTAACCGCAACCCGCGCAACTTCTTCGCGCAGATTGAGCAGCTAGCCCTGGACCCGGCCAACCTGGTCCCGGGCGTGGGCCTGTCCCCGGACCGCATGCTGCAGGGCCGCGTGTTCGCCTACTCCGATCAGCAGCGCTACCGTATCGGGCCGAACTACAAGCAGCTGCCGGTCAACCAGCCGCTGAACGCGGACAAGGTCAACACCTACGAGCACGAGGGACCGATGTCCTTCCTGTTCAACGACCCGCAGGATCCGGTCTACTCCCCGAACCGCTACGACAAGGGCGCAGGCTACCTGGATGACGGTGAGACCTCCAACCAGCACGATGACTTCGGTCAGGCTAGCGATCTCTACGTCAACCCGGACCCGCACGGCACCGACCTGTCGCGCGCCCCGTACGTCAAGCACGCCGAGGATGATGACTTCATCCAGCCGGGCATCCTCTACCGCGAGGTCATGGATGACGGTGAGAAGGAGCGCCTGGCCGACAACATCACCAACGCCATGGCTGGTGTGTCCGAGCAGGTCGAGCAGCAGGTCTACCACTACTGGGATCAGGTAGACGAGAACCTGGGCAAGCGCGTCCGCGAGCTCTTCGCCGAGAAGAAGTAGCCAGCGCGCTGACCCAGCCGTTCCATCCGGCTGGAAATGGCCACAGATAGCTAGTACCCCGCGGGAAACCGCGGGGTACAGTGCTTTTTGCACTGAATTAGCCTCCCCGCGCGCCGCAGGGCGGCAAGCACCCCGGCCCGCCGGTAACCAAGCCGGGAATAAAAATGGCAGCAGTGCGCGAAACGGCGCGCCTTGCCGAAGTAATAGGTGCTGGTAGATATCGTTTCTTAGTATGAACGACGCCCGCCTAGCTAGCCCCGCCAGCCCCTCTGCCGCCGCGGATTCCGCGGACGGCCACCGCCAACCCCACCGCTTCCGGTCCGGGCTGGCGGCTCTGGTCGTTCTGGTGCTGCTCGCCGCCTGCGCCGGCATTGCTGCCGCGGTGGGGATGAGCCCGGAGAAGGCCTGGAACTCCGCCGACTCGGAGGAGGGGGTGACCGGTGCCCCGGCAGCCGATGCCCCCGCTGGCATCGATCCGAACGAGCTGGTCGACGCTCGCCGCGCGACCGGCGAGGCCCAGAGCCAGGCCGGCTTCCTCAAGTCCGGCACGCAGCAGCTGGCCGACGGCACCGGCCAGCTCAAAGACCGCACCGGGGAGATCACCGGCGGCGTGGACCAGCTCAGCCAGGGCACCCAGGAGCTGGTGGACGGCTTGGTGCAGCTGCAGGCCGGCACCGGCCAGCTGGGCGCGGGCGCTACCGAGCTAGCCGACGGGGTCGGCCAGGCCGTCGATCAGATCACCGGTATCGAGGTGGTCCGCGGGCAGATCCTGACCGCCATCGATGGCGCGCTGGGGGATCTGCGCGGCAACGACTCCGCGGACGCGAAGAAGCTGCGCGGTCAGCTCAAAGACCTGCGCGGCCAGGTCGATACCTTCAAGATCGACGAGTCTATTACCGGGGAGCTCAACCGCCTCAAGGACGGCTCCCGCGAGCTGTCCAACCAGCTGGCGGTGCCCGGCTATGCCTACCACGACGGCATCTACTCCGCCACGGAGGGCGCCAAGCAGCTCAACGCCGCCATCGGGGAGCTAGACGGCGGCGCCGACGAGGCCGTCAACGGCATCAACGAGCTGGACGAGGGCGCGCGCAAGATCGACGGGATGGCCGATCAGAACAAGACCAAGGTGGAATCCATCCAGCGCGCCATGCCGCCGGTCCAGTTCGCCGCGGACGGGCAGGACGCCGGCCCCTCGCGGCTGCTGGCCCCGGTGGTGGCCATGCTGATCGCCGCGCTGGTGATGCTGGGCGGTATCGGCCTGGGCTGGCTGTCCACCCAGCGCGGGTGGCTGAGCCTGCTCGGCGGCCTAGTCGGCCTGGTGGCCGCCGGTGAGGTGGCCCTGTTCGTTCTGGCCACCGGCCTGACCGCCGCCGCGGCGGCCATTGGCGCCGGTATCTTTGCCCTCGCCGCGGTCGCCGCCGCGGTGGTTACCCGGGCACTCATGGGGCTGCTGGGCCGCTCCGGCGGCATGATCGCCGCGGCGATCCTGGGCATCGTGCAGGTGGGCGTGGTCGGCTGGTTCTGGAAGTCGGTCGCGGCCAGCGATGCCCCGACCTACTGGCAGGTCATCGCCAACCTGCTGCCGCTGAACTGGGCCACCAACGCCTTGACCGTGGTGGGCAACGGCGGCCAGCAGTCCCTGTTGTGGATGTCGCTGGGCGTGCTCGCGGCCGTCGCCGTCATCGGCGGCGCCGGCGTGTGGTGGGCTAATCGCTCCAGCGTCCGCCCGTCCCGGGCCTAGGCGCTAGCGCGGGGGAAGAATTAGTTGGCCTCGGGGTCCTCGAGGGCCTCGGGCTCGCCGAAGTACTGCTCGGGGATGGGGCGCGGTTGCGGGTTTTGCGCGCGGAAGAGCTGCAGGCGCGGGCGCCAGTTGCGGGGGTCGGTGTCGTACTGCTCGAGCTCACCAGTCTCCCGGTTGACAAACGTCGGCCCCAGCTCCTGGTCCGGGTGGGCCGGGCTGAAAAGCCAGTGGGTGTCGGTCTCGGCCGCGCCGGAGAGCGGACCGCGGTGCTGGTAGGCCTTGGCGACTGCGTCCTGGAATTCCATCATGGTTGTCCAATCTAGCCCATTTCTTGGCCGCGCCGGGACGGTTCTCCTTGCGCCTGCCGGTGTGACGTTTGCCCACCCGGGGCGTGCTCGCGCGGGGCGGCGACTTCCACCCAGATTTTAGGGTGAATGAAAATGCGCAGCATACGGCGGTGATGATTTTGTCAGCTTCATGCCGCAATTGGAGATACCTTAACAGGATTCTGTGAAAGTGCTGGTGAGCTAGGATCTGACACTTCGGGGTGCTAGGCTGGGTCTCGCTCACGTAGTCCGCTTAGGGGGCGGACTAGCGGTTTATATCCGTTGTGAGTGATAGGGAATAGGGGCGGCGCCGCAGCTGTAGGGATGCGGCGCCGTTTCCCTGTATCTAGGGGGGATAACAAGAAAACTCGGCCGTGGTTAGGCCGGGGCGTCAGGGGCCTGGCGCAGGAGGGCCTCGGCCATGGGGAGAAGCTGGTCCACGAGCTCTTCGGTGCTGGCTTCGGCGGTTTCCGAATACTCCATGAGGTAGCGGGTGATCGCGACTCCTAGCAGCATGCTGCCCATGACGGGAAAGAGCGCAATCTGTTCGGGGCTGAAGCGCTCGTGCAGGCTGGGGATCTGTTTGATGGTGTCAAGGAAATTCTTGCTCAAATAATCGCGCAGGCGCTCAGCCGCGAACTCGGAACCGATGCCCGCGCGGACGATAGCGCGCAGCCGCGGGCCGGTGTACGGGTCCTCCCAGTTGCGGAAATAGGTCAGCAGCATCTCCCGCAGATCCGTGCTGCGACTGATGCCCGCCGGCACGGTCAGGAGGGTCTCCACGGCGGCATCGAAAAGCCCGGCCTTGCTCTTGAAGTAGTGCATGACCAGCGCGGGGTCGACATCGGCGGAGCGGGCCACGCCGCGGATGGTGGTGGATTCGTAGCCGACTCGGGCGAAGGAGTTGCACGCTGCTTCCAGGATTACCTCCCGGGTCTCCTCGTTGCCGGGGCGGCGCCCCAACTTCTTGGGCGCGCGCTTGTCTGCCGCGTCTTTAGCTGTTGATTCCTTAGCCATAGATTCCATTCTAGCGGCGATCTTCAAAATCATTTCATCGACCGTTGACATTCAACGCATGTTGAAATACAGTACTCAACGACTGTTGGAATATCTCGCGAAAGGGAATCTCTCATGAAAGGCTGGACGAAGGCGGCTGCGGTTGGCGTGGCCGGGCCGGTGGCCGTGATGCTGTTTATCCTGGCGTTCATCTGGCCGATGGCCACGATGGAGCCGAAAGACATCCCCGTTGCCGTGGTGGGTAGCGAGGAGCAGGTGGCTCAGGTTGAGGAAGCGATCGACGCGCAGAAGCCGGGGCTGCTCGATATCGAGCGCGCTGACACCCGCGAGGACGCCCAGCGGCGCGTCGAGGGGCGCGAGGCCTACGGCGCTATCGTGCTCGGCCAGGAGCCGGAGCTCCTGGTTGCCTCGGCTGCCGGTAGCGCCCAGTCTGCCGTGGTGAAGAATCTGGCTGCTCCCCTGAACGCCATGGCCAACAAGCAGGCCCAGGCGGCAGCGGCGGCACAGGGTATCCCTGCCGACGCCGTGCCGGAGGTGCAGGTGGAGGTCACCGACTTGGCCCCCTTCGGCGCGGACGACCCGCAGGGAATGGGCATGAACTTGGCGGTCCTACCGATTGCCATAGGTGGCCTTTTCGGCGGCGCTATTGCAGCCTTCGCGCTGCGGCGCCCCGGGCACCGGCTGCTGGCCGTGGCTATCCACGCGCCGTTGGCCGGCGTGCTGGTCGCGGTGGTCATGGGGCCGATCTTTGGCCTGTTGCCGGGCGGTTTCTGGGCCTCGGCCGGCGCCTTAACCCTGGGCATCGGTGCCCTGTCCGTCCTGATTGCCGGCCTGCGGACCGTGCTGGGTATCGGCGGCTTCGTGCTCGGCGCCCTGTTTAACATGCTGCTGGCCAACCCTCTGGCCGGCACCATGGCGCCGAAGGAATTCGTGGCCGGCGGCTGGGGCGCGTTGGGGCAACACCTTCCCAACGGGGCCACCGCGACGCTGGTGCGCAGCGTGAACTACTTCCCGGAGGCTCCCATCGGGCAGCAGGTGTGGACGCTGCTGGCCTGGATTGCGGTGGGCGTATGCTTGCTGGGTGTCGGGATGGCCCTCGGCAAGCGCGGCGCGGGTGAGCCGGGCGCTGAACCGGCGGAGGAAAAAGGCGCGGTCGCGCGCCCAGTCTAGGGTCTTGGTGAAGGTAAACCGGCTGAATCGATCCAGAATGGTTTAGGCTGGGTCACATTAACAAAAATGGTGTGACGCACCTGGTGAACTGTCTGGATAAGGAGCCGGCATGCAAACCCCGCTCGGCCTGACCCTCATGGGCCTAGCCATCATCATTATTACCGTGACCATTCTGATCCAGGGGCGGACGACGCCGCTGGTGCCCATGACCATCGTCCCGGTGGTTGGCGCGCTGATCGCCGGGTTCGGGTTCGGGGAAATCGGGGACTTCTTCGAAGAGGGCCTGGGCTCGGTCATGAACGTCGTGGCGATGTTCATCTTCGCCATCATATTTTTCGGGATATTGCAGGACGTCGGGCTATTTAACCCGGTGATCCGGGCGCTTATCACCGCCACCCGGGGCAACGTCGTCGCGGTGACCGTGGGCACGGCCGCCATCGGTATCGTGGCGCACCTGGACGGCTCGGGGTCTACCACCTTCCTGCTGACCATCCCGGCGCTGCTGCCGCTGTATACCGCGTTGCACATCTCCCGCTACGTGCTGGTGACCATCGTCGCGCTGGCGGCGTCCGTGATGAACATGGTCCCCTGGGGCGGGCCGCTGGGGCGCGCGGGCTCGGTGGTCAACCAGGAAACCCATCAGATCTGGATGCACCTGCTGCCCATCCAGGGGGTATGTGCCGTGATGGTCCTGGTCATCGCCGCCGCGTTGGGCGTGTGGCAGAAGCGGCGCATCGCTAAGCTGCGCGCCGCCGGCCAGTTGGAAGGCGAGGACGCGGTCGACGTCGACGCCATCGCCAGCGACTTCATCCGCAAGCAGAAGCAGGAGCAGGAGGACAAGGGCTTCCGCAACCGCACCGGAAAGGTGGTGACCGTCCTGAACGTGGCTGTTATCCTCCTCGTGCTGGTGGCCCTGCTTTCCGGCCTGCTGCCGCCGGCCCCGGCCTTCCTGCTGGCGGCCACCGTCACCCTGCTCATCAACTTCGACTCCCAGTCGGAGCAGACCGACGCCCTGCGCCGCCACGCCCCGAACGCGCTATCCATGGCCGGCATCATCCTGGCCGCCGCCATGTTCCTGGGCGTGCTCAACGGCGCCGGTATGCTGGAGGCCATCGCCCAGCAGCTCATCGCCATCCTGCCGGAATCCGTGGGGCCGTACCTGCACGTCATCATCGGTCTGCTGGGCGTGCCCCTGGACCTGATGACCTCCACGGATGCCTACTACTTCTCCATCCTGCCCATCGTGCAGGAAACCGTCGCCAACTTCGGTATCAGCGGCATGGGCGCAGCCAGCGCCCTTATCATCGGCAACGTCATCGGCACGTTCGTCTCCCCGTTCTCCCCGGCCCTGTGGCTGGCGCTGGGCCTGGCCCGCGCCGACATGGGCAAGTACTTGAAGATCGCCTTCCCGCTGGCGTGGGCGTTCTCCGTTGCCATCGTCCTGGTGGCCTTCGCCTTCGGGATGCTGGCCTAAGGGCAGCAGGGCTAGGCAGAAGAAAACCCCGCTCTCACTGAAAATGAGAGCGGGGTTCGTGTTGGTCGGGATAACAGGATTTGAACCTGCGACCTCCTCGTCCCGAACGAGGCGCGCTACCAAGCTGCGCCATATCCCGGCGACCGTTCTTTGCGGTACCGGAATACTGTAACGCACTTTCTTCCCAACTAACAAAACGCCTGCACATCGGGTATGTATTCGGCGCGTGTCGGGGAGGCGTTGGTTAAGGGGGCCTACTAGGAGTCCCGCTCGGTGATGCGCAGCAGCGTGGCAGAGGGGCGGCAGAAAATGCGCACGGGCGCGTACTTGGAGGTGCCCAGGCCGTTGGACACGTGCATCTTCATCGGCCCGAAGTCGTGCAAGCCCTGGACGCGGGCCCGGTCGATGTCGCAGTTGGTCACCAGCGCCCGGGAGCCCGGCAGGCAGATCTGGCCGCCGTGCGTGTGCCCGGACAGGGACAGCTGGTAGCCGTCCGCGGCGAAGTGCTCCAGCACGCGCGGCTCCGGCGAGTGGAGCAGGGCCAGGCGGAGATCCGAGTCCGGGTTCGGGGCGCCGGCTACCTCCGAGTAGTCGTCCAGATCGTGGTGCGGATCGTCCACGCCGGCCACGGCCAGGCGCACGTCACCCACCTTGAACTCCAGGCGGGCCTGGTTGGCGTCGCGCCAGCCGTGCTCCACGAACGCCGCGCGCATGTCCTTCCACGGCAGGTCCACGTAGGACGGCTCGCGCTTGGCGCCCCACAGGTACTTCAGCGGGTTGACCGGGCGCGGGGCCCAATAATCGTTGGTGCCGAAGACGAACAGGCCGGGCCGCTGAAGCAGCGGGCCTAGGGCGCGCAGGACGTCGGGGACCGCGGCGGCGTCGGAGAGGTTGTCGCCGGTGTTGACCACCAGGTCCGGCCGGAGGGTATCGAGCGCGGAGACCCAGGCGATCTTTGTGTCCTGACCCGGAATCATGTGCAGGTCGCTGACGTGCAGCAGGCGGAATTCCTTGTCCCGGCGCAGCGTGCCCGCCGGCAGCAGGGGAAGGGTGTATTCCTTGAGCTCGAACTTGTCTAGTTCGGTATAGCCCCAGGCCAGGGTCGCGGCCCCGGCGGCGGCGAGGGCGCCGATGCTACTGAGTGCAATCGTCGAATTTTTCACGCCGTCCAGCCTACCTGGCGTATCTTTTTAGGTATGAGCAACCTAAAAGAAACCATCCGTGCCGATCTGAAAACCTCCATGAAGGCCAAGGAAAAGGAGCGCACCAGCGCCATCCGCTCCCTGCTGGCCGCCATCCAGGCAGAAGAGACCAACGGCTCCCGCCACGAGCTGACCGATGAGGACGTCCTCAAGGTTATCGCCCGCGAGATCAAGAAGCGCCGCGAGTCCGCCGACGTCTACCAGGAAAACGGCCGCCCGGAGCTGGCCGACGTGCCCTACTTCGAGGCCTACCAGCCCGCCCAGCTGGACGACGCCGAGGTCGAGCAGCTGGTCGCCGAGTCCGTCGCCGAGGTGGAGAAGGACGCCGGCGAGGCCGCCAGCATGAAGCAGATGGGCGCGGTCATGAAGGCCGCCAACGCGAAAGCCGCCGGCCGGGTGGACGGCAAGCGGCTCTCGGACGCGGTCAAGGCGCGGCTGCAGGGCTAGCGCTGAGCTGTAGGGGGGAGATAAACTACAGCCCGAACAGCCCGCGCAGATCGTTGGTGAAATTATCGATGTCGCGCTGGGAAATCAGCGGCTCGGGGCGGCTCTGACCGCCGCCACCGCCGCCACCGCCGCGGCCGGAGGGGGCATCGTTAGCAGCCGGGGAGGGGCTGGAAGCGCCCGTGCTGTTGGAGTCGGCGGTGCCCGAGGAGCTGCCGCCCCCGCCGGAGCCGTCCGATAGCTGGACGCGGACCGTCGCGCCCTCCTTGAGGCCGGCGGCGCCGGGCACCACGCGCACCACGCGGCCGTAAGGGGTGTCGCCGCCGATGACCTGGGTGGTCTCCACGTTCAGGCCCTTGCCCTCGAGCACGCGGCGGGCCTCGGCCTCGGACTTGCCCCGCAGGCCGTCGAGGACCGCGTCGTTGTTGGTGCCCTCGCGGTACTTCTCGTCGCCTTGCGCGACATTGCCGCCTGCGGCCTGCGGGACCTGGGTGGCGAAACCGAAGAAGGTCTGCGCCGGCTCGTCGCCGCCGTACATGCTGCCGCTGCCGCACTGGCGGGTCGGGCCCGTGCACAGCGGGGAGGTCGAGGTGCCGTCGTTGAAGATATACGGCGCGGCGGCCACGCCGGAGTTGAATCCCAAAAAGGCCGCTGACTGGTGCGACTCGGTCGTACCGGTCTTGGAGGCGGCCTGGCCGGAAAAGCCCATGGAGCTCGCGGCCTCCTCCGCGGTGCCGTGGTCCATATCGGCGGTCATGGCGTCCGCCAAGGCGTCCGCCACACCCTTGTCCAGGGCGCTTTCACAGGGCGTTTCCTCCAGGTAGACCTGGTTGCCCTCCTTGTCCGTGACGCTGGTGATGGGGTTCGGCTCGCACCACTTGCCGCCGGAGGCGATGGTCGCGCCGACGTTGGACAGCTCCAGCGGGTTGACCGCGGTCGGGCCCAGCGTGAACGAACCCATGGGGGCCTCCTTGGCGAAGTCCGCCAGGGCGGCGTCGCCGTAGGTGCCCTCGTCCTCGTAGGAGCGCATGCCCAGATCCACGGCCATGTCCACGATGGCCTCGATCCCGACCTGCTCGGAGAGCTTGATGAAGGTCGTGTTGGGGGACTCGGCCAGCGCGTCCTGGAAGGTCAGCGTGGGCTTGTAGGTGCCCGCGTTTTCCACGCAGTACTTGTTGGCCGGGCAGCCGTCCGCGCCGCCGTGGCCCAGGCCCTCGGCCTCGTAGCGGGTGGGAACGTCGAGCAGGGACTGGGTGCCGTAACCGCCTTTGAGCGCCGCGGCGGCGGTAAAGACCTTGAAGACCGAGCCGGCGCCGTTGCCCACCATGGAGTACGGCTGGGGCAGGATGGTCTCCGCGTTGTCCAGGTCGAGGCCGTAGGTGCGGGAGGAGACCATGCCCAGCACCTTGCGGGAGTCCTGCCCCGGTTCGACGACGTTCATGACCTCGGCCACGCCCGGGGTGGTCGGGTCGGTCTGGGAGTCCACGCTTTCCTTCGCCGCGTCCTGGACCTGCGGGTCCAGGGTGGTGTTGACCGTGTAGCCGCCGTGCTTGAGCTCCTCGGTCGACAGGCCCTTTTCCTCCAGGTACTGCAGCACGTAGTCGCAGAAGAAGCCGCGGTCGCCGGCGCCGATGCAGCCGTTGGCCATCAGGTTGGGGCTCTCGAGCACGCCCAGTGTCTCGCCGGCAAAGCGGTCCGCGTCCGCCTGGCTGAGGTAGCCGTTATCGGCCATGGACTGCAGCACCTGGTTGCGCCGGTCGGTGGCGCCTTCCGGGTTGGTGTACGGGTTGAGGTATTCCGAGGACTGGACCATCCCCGCTAGCAGGGCGGACTGCGGCACGCTCAGGTCGGCGGCGGGGATGCCGAAATAGGTCTGCGCGGCGGCCTCGATGCCGTAGGAGTGGTTGCCGAAGGGCACCAGGTTCAGGTAGTTGGTCAGGATCTGGTCTTTGCTCAGCTCCTTATCCATCTCCGCGGCCATGCGGATCTCCCGCAGCTTGCGGGGGATGGACTGCTCCGTGGCCGCGGCGCGCTCCTCGTCGGTCTGGGCCGCGACCAGTAGGAGGTAGTTCTTCACGTACTGCTGGTTCAGGGTGGACGCGCCCTGGGAGACCCCGCCGGCGGCGAGGTTGCTGGCCAGCGCGCGGAAGTTGCCCTGGAAGTCCACGCCGTCGTGCTCGTAGAAGCGGTGATCCTCGATCGCCACGATGGCGTCCTTCATCGACTGCGAGATCTGATCCGGCTCGACCGGGTGGCGGCGCTGATCGAAAAGGTAGGCCAGGTCCTCGCCCTGGGCGTCCTTGATGGTGGTCACCCCGGGGGCGGCGCCGGCGTTGAGCTCGTCGATGTCGGACTCCATCGTGGCGCCGGTGCGGGCGATGGCGACCGACGAGATGCCTGCAATGGGGGCGAAGGCGACGGCGATGAGCACCCCAACCAGGAGGGTGGCTAGGGCGATCTTTGCCAGAGGTCTAGATGCATTCACGCGTTATACCCTACGTTGCTTTAGCCTGTGGGGAAATACGCAACTCCTGTTGTCGTGGGTAAAGCTGTGGGAAATGGGCGAACTCACAGCGCGCTGTGATCTAGGCGAACACCCCCTAAAGTGTGACCTGTTAGACATCTAATCGGTGCTGTTAATACACTGACCGTAGGCATCACGACGACTGCTAGTCACGCCGCGCAGACGGTGCGTTAGGGCGTGGCAGTAGATGGCTCACCGAAAGGAGTGCATCCCTTCCATGACTTTAAGCCTGCAAGGTTCTGGCCAACGCACGAAAGCTACCGGCACGGCCTCCGGTTTCGAGCGGGGTGAGTGGATTACCCAGGCCAAATGCCGCAACGGCGACCCGGATGCGCTTTTCGTGCGCGGGGCCGAGCAGCGCAAGGCGGCGGTTATCTGCCGCCACTGCCCAGTCATGATGGAATGCCGGGCCGACGCCCTGGACAACCGCGTCGAGTTCGGCGTCTGGGGCGGGCTGACCGAGCGCCAGCGCCGCGCCGTGCTGCGCAAGAACCCGGACGTGAAGAACTGGGCCAACTACTTGGCCGGCGGTGGGGAACTGCACGGCATCTAAGGGCCGGGCGGCGCGCGAGCCATCTGGGTTAAGAAAGAGTGAGAAACTGTGAGAAAACGTCCCGCGAGACCAATGTCTTCGGGGCGTTTCTTCGTCTAAAATGGGCACCATGACTAAATGGGAATACGCGACCGCGCCCGTCCTCACCCACGCCACCAAGCAGATCTTGGACACCTGGGGTGAAGACGGCTGGGAATTGGTGACTATTACTCCCGGTATGAACCCGGAGAACGTCGTTGCATATTTCAAGCGTGAGGTGGAATAACATATGAGTTTTAAGAAGCGACTGGAAGAGCTGGGCTACGAGCTGCCGCAGGTGGCCAAGCCGCTGGCCTCGTACGTGCCGGCCCTCAAGGTGGGCGACCAGGTCTGGACCTCGGGCCAGCTGCCCCTGGTTGATGGCCAGCTGCCGGCCACCGGCAAGGTGGGCGCCGAGGTTAGCCTCGAGCAGGCCCAGGACCTGGCCCGCCGCAGCATCCTCAACGCGCTCGCGGCTGTCGATGCCGAGGTGGGCCTGGACAACGTCTCCCGCGTCCTGAAGGTAGTGGGCTTTGTCTCCTCCGACCCGGACTTTGTGGACCAGCCCGAAGTCATCAACGGTGCCTCGGATCTCATCGGTGAGGTCTTCGGGGACGCCGGCCAGCACGCTCGCTCCGCCGTCGGCGTGGCAGTTCTGCCGAAGAACTCCCCGGTGGAAATCGAGCTCATCGTGGAGATCTCTTAAAGATCGGATAGGGTAGGATTTATGGAGCATCCTGCATATAGCCAACTTCGCCCGGTGACTCGTTCAGCGGGCGTTGTCCTGTGCGACAACCCCAGCTACACGGCCCTCGAGGGGACCAACACCTGGATCGTCCGCGCGGCGGAAGACGCCAAGTCGATCGTCGTGGATCCGGGCCCGGAGGACGAGGGCAACCTCAACGTCATCCGCAACAACGCTGGGGAAATCGGCCTCATCGTACTGACTCACCGGCACAATGACCACGCCGACGGAGCCAACCGGCTGCGCCAGCTGACCGGGGCGCCCATCCGCGCTTTCGACCCGAACTACTGCTCAAGCGGCGTCGAGGCCCTGGCGGACGGGGAGATCATCTCCCTGGACGGGGTTACCCCGCAGCTCGAGGTGGCGCACACCCCGGGCCACACGGCGGATTCCACGTCGTTCTTCGTCTGGAGCGGCGAGCCGCACAACTCCCACCTGGAGGGCATCATCAGCGGCGACACCATCGTCGGCCGCCACACCACGCTGCTCTCGGAGACCGACGGCGACCTGGGGGACTACCTGGAGTCTTTGGCCATGCTGGAAGAGCGCGGCAAGGACGTGCCCCTGCTGCCGGGCCACGGCCCGGACCTGGAGGATACCTCCGCGATGGCGCGCAAGTACATCGACCGCCGCCACTACCGCCTGGATCAGATTCGCACGCTGCGCCAGGAGCACGGTGAGGACATTGAGCTGCAGACCCTCATCGACAACATGTATGACGACGTCGATCCGGTCCTGCGCCACGCGGCCGAGCAATCGACCCGCACGGCGCTGAAGTACCTCGACGCCGAAAAGGACAGCTAAAAGGCCTTCCCGAGGCACTGTCTTCCCCGCCCCCTCACTGGCTCGCGCGAGTCAGAGGGGGCGGGAAGTTTTTTTAAATGCGTGCCCGCGCCGCAGCCGCGGATAAAAATGACCCCGCCCCCGCGGGCGCGGGGTGCGAGGTCGTGGAAAAGTCTGGTCTTAGCGGGCGCGGCGAGCCAGGTGCTCGGTGTCCACGATGATGACGGACTTGCCCTCCAGGCGGATCCAGCCGCGGTGGGCGAAGGTGGCTAGGGCCTTGTTGACAGTCTCGCGGGAGGCGCCGACCAGCTGGGCGATCTCCTCCTGGGTCAGGTCGTGGTTGACGCGCAGGGCGCCGCCTTCCTGCACGCCGAAGCGGTTGGCCAGCTGCAGCAGCGTCTTGGCCACGCGGCCCGGCACGTCGGTGAAGATGAGATCCGCCAGGTTGGCGTTGGTGCGGCGCAGGCGGCGGGCCAGCACGCGCAGCAGCTGCTGGGCGATGGACGGGTGGTCACTGACCCACTGCTTGAGCATCTCCGAGTTCATAGTGGCGGCCTGGACCTCGGTCACACAGACCGCGGCGGAGGTGCGCGGGCCCGGATCGAAGATGGACAGCTCGCCGAACATGTCGGACGGGCCCATCACGGTCAGCAGGTTCTCACGGCCGTCCGGCGCGTGGCGGGCGAGCTTAATCTTGCCCGAGGTGATGATGTAGAGGCGGTCGCCCGGCTCTCCCTCATCGAAAATGGTGGTACCCCGCGGGAAACGAACCGTCTCCATCTGCTCAATCAGGTTGTTAACCGCGACGGGATCGACACCCTGGAAGATACCGGCGCGGGAGAGAATATCCTGAACGCTTTCCACTAATGCTCCTTGGTCACTCAGCTGATGGGGTCGAAGGTGTAAATCTGCAGTGAGTCTCACCGCAGGCACCGGAAAATTTTATGTAACGGCTCTCATCCTACCGTGGAATTGGTCACTTATGGGGTTAAAAGCGCAATTCCTAACAGAAATAGAGCCTGCACACAGGGCACGCGTGCTCGCGTGATGCGTGCGCATGAAAGATAAAAGCCACCGCTGCAACCTCCAGCTCCCGGGGGAGCCGCCAACTCAGTCGTGACAACCGGGCCTTCGGAGAGGCAACCCGGTTGTGGTATCACCAGTTAGCCCGAGGACGCTAGCGTGCTAGTCCTGCAATCTAGGACCTAATGCGGACTAGTCGAGGACGCTTGATTCAAGCTTTTCCATGAACATAGCGAACACGGCAAGCGCGACGGGCGCGACGATGACTAAGACGATCATGGCCCCCATCTTACTAAGCTTTTATTCATGCGCGACCATAAACCCTCGAAATCTGCGAAAAATCTTCGCAAATCCGACTCGCAGCGAGCCGAGACGATCAACAAAATTCTCAGCCGGGAATATCCGGACGCTCGCTGTGAACTGG
The DNA here is from genome assembly GCF_055700935.1 of Corynebacterium sp. 2571A. Classification (NCBI taxonomy): domain Bacteria; kingdom Bacillati; phylum Actinomycetota; class Actinomycetes; order Mycobacteriales; family Corynebacteriaceae; genus Corynebacterium; species Corynebacterium sp. 2571A. The sequence goes on from NZ_JASTTE010000001.1 coordinate 181,117, forward strand.
ACTTTCACAACCCGCTGGAGCTCCTGGTGGCCACGGTGCTCTCCGCGCAGTGCACCGATGCGCGGGTCAACCAGGTCACCCCTGCACTCTTCGCAAAATACCCAAACGCCGCCGCCTACGCCCAGGCGGACCCGGCGCAGCTCGAGGAAATCCTGCGCCCGCTCGGCTTCCAGCGGGCCAAGACCAAGCACCTGCTGGGGATAGGCGAGGGGCTTATGGCCCACTTCGGCGGCGAGGTCCCCCGCGGCATAAAGGAGCTGACCAGCCTGCCCGGGGTGGGCCGCAAGACCGCCCTGGTGGTGCGCGGCAACGCCTTCGGCCTGCCGGGGCTGACGGTGGACACGCACTTCCAGCGCCTGGTCACCCGGCTCGGCCTGACGGAGAAGACAACCCCGGTGGCGATAGAAAAGGATATCGCCGGCCAGCTGCCGGAGGAAGAGTGGACCATGTTCTCCCACCGGCTCATCTTCCACGGGCGGGCGGTCTGTCGGGCCCGTGGGCCCCGCTGCGGCGACTGCGTGCTGGAGCACCTGTGCCCGGCGGCTGCGGAATACGGGAAAACTGCGCCGGCCCAGTAGAATGGTGGGGACATGAAAAAGCAGGTTTTCTGGTCCATCGGGGCGGCCGTCGTGCTGACGGTCGCCGTGGTCGCCGCCGCCCTGGCACTCCTGTCTTCCGGGGGCGGCGACGACGGTGCGTCCGGCCCGGGAGCTGACGGCCCGGACGCGGCGGGGGCATCGTCTGCGCCCGGGGCATCGCCGGCCGAGCAGGGCCAGGCCGCCGACGTGCCGGCGCGCCCGGACTGCCCGGCGGGCACGGTCGCCGGCGTCGAGCTGGACTGCCTGGGCGGGCAGGAATCCGCGGCAGAAGCCTCGGCCGATAGCGGGGTGACCATCGTCAACGTGTGGGCCTGGTGGTGCCAGCCCTGCCGGGAGGAGCTACCCCTGCTGGAGGAGGTCGCCACCACCCACCCGGAGTGGGAGGTGCTCGGCGTGCACGCCGATACCAACGCCGCCAACGGCGCCGCGCTGCTGGAGGAGCTGGGCGTGGGCCTGCCCAGCTTCCAGGACTCGGATAATTCCTTTGCCGGCGAGCTCGGCCTGCCGCGGGTCATCCCGATCACCCTGGTGCTCAAAGACGGCGCCGAGGTGGGCCGTTTCGTGCAGGCCTTCGAGTCCACCGCGGAGATTGAGTCCGCGGTCGCGGGGGCGCTGGATGGCTAAAGCTAGCGGCAGGACAGGCAAACGGCAAATGGTAGGGGCGGTGAGGCGCTGATGGGCCTGCACTTGCCGCACCACGGGGACCGGCCCGGCGAAAATGTGACGGTGCGCCCGGCGGCCGCGCCGCGGTGGCTGCGCCCGGCCCTCGGGGTGGATTCGTATCAGATTGAGGCGACCATGGGCCAGCGCCTCGACCGCAACTTCCCGCCGGTGAAGAAGCTGCGCCGGGACGCGGCGGTGCTGGTGCTGCTGGCCGGGGACTGCCTGGACAACGCCCGGGTGCTGCTGACCCACCGCGCGCCGACCATGCGCTCGCACTCCGGGCAGATCGCCTTCCCCGGCGGGCGGGTGGATCCTGACGACGCCAACCTGGTCGACGCCGCCCTGCGTGAGGCCTGGGAGGAAACCGGCCTGGATCGCCGCAGCGTGACCCCCATCGATCAGTGGGAGCGGCTGCGGATCCGGGCCACCGGCAACCCCGTGACCCCGGTGCTGGCCTACTGGCACAGCCTCTCCCCGGTGGGGGTGGCCAGCCCCGCGGAGACGGACGACGTCTTCACCGTCCCGCTGACCGATCTTATCGATCCCGCCAACCGGCTCCAGGTGGGCTGGGGCGCCTGGAGCGGGCCCGCCTTCCGGATCCAGGGCTACGTCATCTGGGGATTTACCGCCGGGGTGCTGGCCACCACCTTGCGGCACGCTGGCTGGGAGCAGCCCTGGGATAACAATTCGGTGCGACCGCTCCGCGCCACCCTCGCCGCGTCGCGCAATCGTGAGAAGATGAACGAACCGCACCAGCACCAACCGGCAACCGAATAGTTGTGTAGCTGTTTAGCAGTTTTGTCGCCGCGCGGTAGTATGCTGGCCTAGCCAAAACAGATTTTTACAGGAAGAACCCTTAATTCAGTGAGCGCATTTTTAGTGGTCGACGCCCTCATCGTGATCGCCGTGCTAGCCGCGGTGTTCACCGGGTGGCGCCAGGGCGTGATGTCTTCCGTGCTGTCCTTCATCGGCATCGTCGCGGGCCTGGTCATCGGCATGGGCCTGGCCCCGCTGGCGATGCGCCTGACGGACTCGGTGGCCCTGCGCCTCTTGCTGGCCGTGGGCGTGATGATCCTGTTGGTCGGCATCGGCCACCTGGCCGGGTCTTCCCTCGGGGCCCGGCTGCGCGATAGGCTGCGGCTGCGCTCGGCTCAGCGCATCGACTCCCTGGCCGGCTCGGTCTTCCAGGCCGTGGCTGCCCTGCTGGTCATCTGGCTGGTCTCCATCCCGCTGGCCAGCGGGCTGACCGGCGCGGTGGGCAAGGGCCTGCGCGAATCTAAGATCCTGGGCGGCATCCACTCGGTCGCGCCGGAGCAGCTGAAGGCCCTGCCGGGCGGGGTGACCTCGCTGCTGAATCAGACTGGCCTGCCGCCGCTGGTGGCGCCCATCGACGGCGACCGCAACGTGGAGGTCGCCGCGCCGCGCATCGAGGTCGAGGACAAGGCGCTGGTCAAGCAGCTGCGCCCGTCGGTCATCCACGTGCTGGGCGACGCGGACTCCTGCAGCCGCCGCCTGATGGGCTCCGGCTTTGTCATCCAGGACGACTACGTGGTCACCAACGCCCACGTCGTGGCCGGGACCAACCTGGTCAACCTGGACACCGTCACCGGCATCCAGCAGGCCGAGGTGGTCTACTACAACCCCGAGGTGGACATCGCCGTTCTGCACAGCGAGAACCTGCAGCTGCCGCCGCTGGACTGGGCGCCGGAGCCGGGAGTGACCGGCGACGACGCCATCGTCATGGGCTTCCCGCAGTCGGGCCCGTTCAGCGCCACCCCGGCCCGCGTGCGCGACCGCATCACGATCGCCGGCCCGGACATCTACAACATGGGCCGCGTCGAGCGCGACGCCTACACCGTGCGCGGCAGTATCCAGCAGGGCAACTCGGGCGGTCCGCTGTTTAACACCGAAGGTCAGGTCTTGGGCATGGTCTTCGGCGCGGCCGTGGATGACACGGACACCGGCTATGCGCTCACCGCCGACGAGGTGATTTCCCACATCGGTAACGTCACGCAGCTGACCGAGCCGGTGCCCACCGGCGAGTGCGTGGTCCGCGACGTCGTCTCCCAGTAGGCAGGAAAGAAGCCGGAGCAGTTCCTAGAGCCGGCGCGCCCAGTCCGCGACGGTCGCGACGAAGTCGGCGGGCTCTTCCACGTGCGGCAGGTTCTTGGCGTGCCGCAGGCTGTGATCGGCAAAGGCGCCGGTGGTGCGGGCGCGTGCGCGGCGGATGATGGGGTTCCACAGGCGCTGCCCGGAGTGGAAAAACAGCACGGGTGCGGAGATGGTCTCCTCGACCCAGCGGCGCGGGACGGCGGCGGTCAGCAGCCGGTGGTTCCACAGGATGCCGCGCACGACGTTGCCGATGGAGGCGGCCTCGAGCCGCAGCTGTAGCAGCCGCTGGAAGCGCTCGCCGCGGAAGCGGCCGGTGGTGTTGAGCAGCAGCTCCTTGCGGTAGACCCAGTCGGAGAGCCCGGGCACGCGCTGCAGGGCCCGGTAGGGCAGGCGGCACAGGCCGGCGCGCAGCCACAGCCAGAAGAAGTCCCAGGGGCGGGCGGCCATGGCGCGCCGCAGGTCCACCGGGTAGGCGCCGGAGATGCTCACGATGCCGGCGACGCGCTCGGGGTGCTCCACCGCCAGGGACCAGGCCACCGAGGCGCCCGTGTCGTTGCCGATGATGATGGCCCGGCGGTGGCCCAGCGCCTGGATGAGCCCGGAAAGATCGCCGGTCATCACGCGGATGTCGTGGCCGATGTCGGCCGGGGGCTTGTCGGACATGCCGAAGCCGCGGGCATCGATAGCCGCGACGTGGAAGCCGCGCTCGGCCAGCGGGGCGATGACGTCGCGGTAGTCGAACCAGCCGCCGTAGGAGCCGTGGACGGCCACGACGAGGGGATTTTGGGGATCCCCGGCCACCGCGGCGTGCAGCCGGATGCCGCGCGTGTGCACCAGCTGGTGCGTAAACGGGCCGTCCAGCTCCACGACGGAGGGCGAGAGGTTGCGTGCCGACACGGGCGATACTCCTCCAGGTTGGGGTCGGTAGAAACTGACAAAACTCCGCCGAACGCGGTGCGTGGGGCGGAGTTAGGGACAGGGAGGGGGCTTTAAGGGCTGGCCTAGGAGTTGGTGAACAGGCCCTTGTTGCCCTCGACCTTCTTCTGGGCCTTGCCCGGGACCAGGTCCTTCATGTCGCTAAAGGAGTTGATGGTCTTTTCCGGCTTCTTGACCTTCTTCACGTTCTGGATACCCACCAGGGCGCAGACGCCGGCGATGACCAGCATGATGAGGAAGACGATAAGGAAGGCGGCCCAGCGGTCCAGCCACTTGGCCAGCAGCTCCGCGAGGAAGAAGAAAAAGAAGAAGGAGCTATACAAAGCGACGGTGCCGGCGACGCCGAAGAAGCCGGCGCCGATGCCGCCCTTCTTGGCGGACGCGGCCAGCTCGGTCTTGGCCAGCTCGACCTCCGAGCGGACCAAGCTGGAGACCTGCTCAGTGGCGTTGGAGACCAAGGTGCCGATGGAAGCCTCACCGGAGCGGGAGGTGTCAGCGTCGCTGAGGGGGATCGCGTTGACCTTCGGGGCAAACTGATTACTGCCGTCGGTGAAAAGTCCGTCGTTGCTCACAGGTTAAACCTTCCTTGGGTGGAAAATATTTCGTAACTTAAATACTACGTGGAAACGTCGTCCGAGCGCACAGCTTCCCGCCACGCGGGTCACAGTCTAAAAAACGACCGGCCGCAGCCCGTCGCCACGTTTGCTAACGCCTATCCTAGTTCATATGGCCGAAAATGACCCGCTATCCCCGCTGTTAAGGGACGAAGAAGTCTCCCGCCTGTCCGGGCGGGCCGAGAGCGCCATCGCGGCGGCACACCGGCGACCTGCGGCTTTACGCAAACCCGAGGTCGTTTCCTCCGAGTCCCTGCTGCGGGGCGCGCGGGCGAGTGCGGGGCTGGTCAGCGGGCGCGTCGCCCGCGACGTGGAGGAAGAATTTAATGCCGACGGCAGCCTGCTGGCCCGCCACATCAGCGCCTATTCCACGCTGGCGCCCGAGCAATTTTCCGCCACCCTGCGCACCTTCACCCGCGCCCCGCTACAGGTTCTGGCCCGCTGGGACGTGGCCGGCGGCGGGACGGGTAAGCCCCAGGCCGCGGCGGAGCGCCTGACGGCGCTGGCCGGCTGGGTCGTGGCCGGTGCAGGTAGCGCGCCGGGGCCGGGCCTGCGCTTGCTGCTGCCGGCGGTGCTGCACGCCGAGGTCGCCGCCCACGGCTGCTTCGGTGAGCGCAGCGGGCTGGTGGGGCGGATGGCCGGGCGGGCCGCCGCCATCGCCACGGGCCTGGATCCGCGCGGTTTCGCGGTGCCGGAGACGTATTTCTCGCGGCACCGGCGACAGTACGTGGAAACGCTGCGGGCCTACCGCGCCGGGGATCCCTTCCCGCTGCTGCGCTTCCACTTGGCTGCCTGGGAGGCCGGCGGCAAGGAGGCAGAGGGCATCGCCCGCGCGGCTTAAGCACAGGATTTAGGCCCGTGCTCAAGCGCAATCCGGTGCTAAGCCGGCCACTTGGCGGGGCCGGGGCGGCCGGCCAGCCAGATGCCGCCGGCGATGAGGGCGGCGATGCCGGCGACCACGCCGGCGCCGATGCCGACCTCCTTGGCCCCGGGCAGGGTGAACAGGGGCTCGGGGTCTTTGAAGGTGCGGATGTCCCAGCCGTGTTCCAGGGCGTGCTTCTTCATGGCGCGGTCGGGGTTGACGGCCACGGGGTTGCCCACCTTTTCCAGCATGGGGATGTCGGTGGCGGAGTCGGAGTAGGCGAAGCTGCGGGGCAGGTCGTAGCGGCCGGACTCGGCGAGGCGGTCGAGGGATTCCGCCTTGGCCGGGCCCTTGCAGTAGTAGAGGACCTCGCCGGTGAACTTGCCGTCCTCGGCGGCGAGCTCGGTGGCCACGACCTGGTCCACGCCGAGCTCGTCCGCGATGAGCTGGACCAGCGGGCGCGCGGAGGCGGAGATGATGATGACCTCGTGGCCGGCGGCCTGGTGGTAGGTAATCAGTTCGCGGGCCTCCGAGTAGATGGCCGGGGTGAGTACGGTGTGCATGGTCTGCTGGGCGATGGCCTCGACCTCGTCCACGGACCAGCCGGTGACCATCTTGGCGAGCTGGTCGCGGGTGGCGTCCATCTGCTGGCTGGACTGCCCGGCCATCATGAAGCTGGTCTTGGCCAGGGACAGCTGCAGGGCCTCGGTGGGGGTAATCAGCCCGTTGTGCATGAACTCCTTGCCGAAGGCGAACGCCGAGGAGGTCGCGATGATCGTCTTATCGAGATCGAAGAAGGCCGCCACGCGGGCGGTATCGGCGGGGAGGTGTTCGGGCTGACGAGTCATATGGCTGAAATCCTGGCGCTAAATCCTGTTACTGAAGTGTCTGTCGTTTCCTGTGTTGCAATTGTTACGTTTGTGTTTAATCTACCGCAGTTTCCGGCGCTTTCCTAGGGGAGCGGGAAAACTACCTACTCCATCGTAGGTTTGGCCTCGATGGTTACACTCCGCCGGCTGCCCCGCAAGGGCGAACACCGGGTTTTCCACACCAGGATGGTGACATGTGTCGCGGGCCACTCATTCGCGGCCGTTTTCGGCGGGGTTGTCCACAGGCGAATGCGGCTGCCCTGGATTGGGCGGGAGGTCCCGGCCAGAGTGAGGGGCATGAACGCACCGATTACCGACTTCATCCTCATCGCGGTCACGGACCCGCTGCTTGTCCCCGAGGCCCAGCACGCCGCGGCGGCCGCCAGCGCGGAGGTCCGGCACGCCGTCGACCCGCGCGAGATTTCCCGGCTGGCGGCCCAGGCTAGGGCCGTGGTGGTCGACGAGACCACCGCCGCCCACGTAGCCAGCCTGCGCGGCCGGGCCCCGGTCTATTTCGTGGGCAACGAGCCGGGCCCGCTCAACTACGAGGCGGCCCTTAGCTGCCACGCGGAGGCGGCATTTATCCTGCCGGCGGAGTCGCGTCAGCTGCTGGAGACCCTGGGCGAGGTCATGCGCGGGCCCGCGGAGGCCAGCGCCGAGCATTGCCTGGTGGCCGTGGTGGGAGCCGGCGGCGGGGCCGGGGCATCGCTGTTGGCGGCCGCGCTGGCCCGCACGGCCGGCCAGCACCCAGTCCCGGGGCGCGGGGCGGTCACGCTGGTGGATGCCGGCGAGTTTTCCGGCGGGCTGGATCTTCTCCTGGGGCTCGAGCAGCAGCCCGGGGCGCGGTGGCCGGAGCTGCGCCTGGGGCAAGGCGCCATCGCCGGGCACGAGCTGCGGGCGGCACTGCCGACCACTGCGGACGGGGTGGCGGTGCTGTCCGCGGCGCGCAGCGCGGTGGCCGATCCGTTCCGCCTCGAGCTGGCCGCCGTCGACGCCGCCGCCGAAAGCGTGCGCGGGCAGGCGGGGTTGAGCGTCTTCGACTGCGACTGGCACCTGCTGCCGCGGCAGGCCCAGCACGTGGTGGTGCTTGCGGCCGCGGAGGTGCGCTCGACCGCGGTGGCCGCCCAGCTGGTGGCCAGGCTGGCCGCGGATAATCGCCGCTGCCACCTGGTGGTCCGGGACCGCGGATGGTCGGGGCTCGGGCTGGGGGAGGTCGAAAAGATCTGCCACGCCGACGCGGTCGCGCAGGTGCCGACTAGCAAGAAGCTAGCGGCGGCCGTGGAGATGGGTGGGCTGCCGCAGCGCCTGCCCCGCGCCATCGACGCCACCTGCCGCCAGATCCTGCAGGCGGTGGGCCACGATGTCTAAGGTTTCCCGGCCCACGCCCACGCCGTCGCCGGAGCAGCTCATCGACAGCCTCCAGCAGTGCGTGGCGGCCGAGCCGGAGCTGCTTAACCGGCCCGCCGAGCTGGCGCGCCGGGTCCGCCAGGAGGCCGGCGTTATCACCGACGTGGAGGTCCTGCGCGTGCTGCGCCAGCTGCGCGACGACACCACCGGACTCGGCCCGCTGGAGCGGGTGATGAACTACCCCGGCATCACGGACGTGGTGGTCAACGGTCCGCAGTCAATTTTCGCGGACACCGGGGCCGGGCTCGAGGAGGTCCCGGTCCGTTTTGCTGACGATGCCGAGGTCCGCCGCCTGGCCACCCGCCTGGCCGTGGGTTGCGGGGCACGCCTGGACGATTCCCAGCCCTTCGCCGACGGGCGGCTGGAGCGCAGCGACGGCACCATCCTGCGCCTGCACGCGGTCCTGTCCCCGCCGGCCGAGGGCGGGACCTGCCTGAGTCTGCGCGTGCTGCGGCAGGCGCAGACCAGCTTCGCGGAGCTCGTCGACAACGGCACCATCGACCCGGCGGTCGCCCCGGTGCTCCGGGACATGGTCGCCGCCCAGGTCTCCTTCCTGGTGGTCGGGGGCACCGGCTCCGGCAAGACGACGCTGCTCTCGGCCCTGCTGGGCGAGGCCGATGCCGCCCAGCGCCTCCTGGTCATCGAGGACACGGCCGAGCTCAAGCCCAACCACCCGCACGTGGTTGGTCTGGTCGCGCGCCGTTCCAACGCGGAGGGGCGAGGCGAAATCACCATGGACGCCCTGCTGCGGCAGGCGCTGCGGATGCGCCCGGACCGGATCATCGTCGGCGAGATCCGCGGCGCGGAGGTCGTGGATCTGCTGGCGGCGCTGAACACCGGGCACGACGGCGGGGCGGGGACCCTGCACGCCAACTCGCTGGCCGAGGTGCCCGCCCGCATGGAGGCCCTCGCCGCGCTGGGCGGGCTGGACCGGGCGGCGCTGCATTCTCAGCTGGCGGCGGCGGTGCACGTGGTTCTCACCACCGAGCGCGGCCGGGACGGGCGCCGCCGGCTGGCCCAGATCGGGCTCCTGGAGTCCAACCCGGTGCGGGCGCGGGTGGTGTGGAGCGCGGAGGCCGGCCCGCGCGAAGGCTTCGCCGAATTCGCCGCCGAGCTTTCCGGGAGGCTGTCATGACGACCGCGCTGTGGTGCTTGGCCGCGGCCGCCGGCGTGTGGGCCACGCTGCCCTCTGGGGCGGCCCGCCTGGGAGGAGCCCGGGGGAAGGCGTCGGGCGGGCGGGGCCCGCTGCGCGCCCCGCCGGCCCTGCTGGCCGGGGTCTTCGCGGTGACGCTGGCCAGCCTGTGGGTGGGCCGGGCCACCGTGGTGGTCGCCGGGGTCCTGGTGGCCGCGACGGCGTGGTGGGTGATCCGCGACGTGCGGCGAAACCGGACCCGACGCGCCGAGCGGGAGGTGCTGGCCGCCTTCCTGGGCACCGTGACCGGTGACCTGCGGGCCGGGGCCACCCTGCCGACGGCGTGGGCGCGCGGGGCGGAGGCCCTGCCGGCGGGCGGCCCGCCGGGGCTGCGCGACGTGTTGGTCAGCGCCGGGGTGGTCGCCGCCCGCGGCGGCAGCCTCCCGCAGGTGCTGCAGGCCAGCCCGCAGCTGCGCGGCCTAGCCCAGCTGTGCGCGCTCAGCGACGACTACGGCATCCCCCTGGCCCGCCTGATGGAAAGCGCGCAGGCGCGCGTCGACGCCGCCCGCCGGCACGCCCAGGCCACCCAGGCGAGCCTCCAGGGCCCGCAGGCCACCGCCTACGTCCTGACCTGCCTGCCACTGGCGGGAATTGCCATGGGCGTGGTGATGGGCGCCGACCCGGTCGGCTTCCTCCTCGGCGGCGGGCTGGGCGGCGTCCTCTTGGTCCTCGGGGTGTTGCTGGCCTGCGCCGGGTTCGCGTGGTCGCGCTACCTCATCGGGAAGGCGGCCGGCTGATGAATGCACTCGCGTTTTCCGTGGGGCTGTCCTTGCTGCTGTTGGCCGGAGCGGTGGCGTGCCTGCCCACGGCGGCTGGCGCCCGGGTGCTGCCGAAGACCCCGCGCGATGGCCCATCGGCGCTCCTGCGGGGGATTTCGGAGCGCCTCACCACGCGACAGGGGCCCGACCCGCTGGATGTTGCCAGCGATGTCGAGCTCTTTGCCGCTTGCCTGCGGGCCGGGCTGTCCACCCAGCAGGCGGCCAGCGCCCTGGCCCGGGTAGGCCAACTATCCGCGCGCTGGGGCGAGGTGGCCGCGCTGCTCGCGGTGGGGGCCCGGGGGCAGCGGGCCTGGGGGCGGCTGGGCATCGATGAGCTCGCCCACCTCGTGGTCATGTCGGGGCAGTCCGGCGCGGCGATCGCGCAGGGCTGTGAGCGTATCAGCCACACGCTGCGGGTTGATGCGCAGTCCCAGGCGACCGCGGCGGCGGAGCGGGCCGGCGTCTTCGTCGCCCTGCCGCTGGCCGTGTGCTTCCTGCCCGCCTTCGTGGTGCTGGGCTTGGTGCCGGTGGTGATAAGCCTCGGCGCGCAGCTGCTCTAACCGGGCGGCTTCGACCTGTTCCTGTTCGCACGACTATCCATCCATATCCATCCGTACCCATCGATTCAGACCAGAACACGACAGCAAGAACACGAAAGGGAAATTCCATGAAAATTACCACCTACCTGCGCAAGAAGGCCTCGGCCCTAGGCAACGAGGACGGGATGTCAACCATCGAATACGCCATGGGGAGCTTGGGGGCCGCGGCCCTGGCGGCGGTGCTCTACATGGTCATCAACAGCGGCGGGGTCTCCGACGCCATCGAGGGCATCATCACCGACGCCCTCTCGAACACCCCGGGCTAGACCATGCGCGATGATTCCGGTTCCGTCAGCATCGAGGCCGCGCTGGCCTTGTCCAGCCTGGTCATCGTGGCCGCTGCCATCCTGGGTGGCATCGCGACGCTGGCCGCGCACCTTGCTGCCGTCGATACCGCCGGGGCGGCCGCCCGCGCCCACGCCATCGGGGTGGACTACGTCCCGCCCCGGGGCGATATCGAGGTCGCGGTCAACGAGTCGGGCGGGCTGGTCACGGCCGAGGCCCGAGTGCCGGCGGTCCTGGGCACGATGAGCCACACCGCGGTCTTCCCGGCGGAGGTCTCCGGTGAATAGCCCGGCCCCAGCCCGCCGGCGGGCAGGCGCGCTCGCCCGGCAGGAGGACGGCTACGCCACCGTGACCGCGGCCGGAATCATCGTGGCCTTGGCCAGCGTCCTGCTGGTCGTGGCGGGGGTTGCCGCGCACGTCATCGCCCGCCACGAGGCCCAGGTGGCCGCGGATCTCGCCGCGGTGGCCGGGGCCTACGCCCTGGCCACCGGCCAGGACGCCTGCCCGGCGGCCCGGCGCACGGCCGAAGACAACGCCGCCCGCCTGGACACGTGCACCGTTTCCGGCCGCGACGTCGTGGTCGGCGCGTCGGTGCGCTGGCGCGGCGCCCAAGCCAAGGCCGGGCCCGCCTAGCCCGCGCAGATTAATCCAGTAACACTCCGAACAAGTATCACTCCGACCCAGCCGTGGAGCCCTGCGTCATCGTGACCAGGGCTCCCAGCAGTTTCAGGGCCCCGGCCTTGTCCAGGGGGTTGTTGCCGTTGCCGCACTTGGGCGACTGCACGCACGACGGGCAGCCCGACTCGCAGCCGCAGGAGCGCACGGCGGCGAAGGTGGCCTCAATCCACTCCGGGAAGCGGCGAAAGCCCTCGTCGGCGAAGCCGGCCCCGCCGGGGTGGCCGTCGTAGACGAAGACGGTGGGCAGCTGGGTATCCAGGTGGCGCGCCGTCGAGACCCCGCCGATATCCCAGCGATCGCAGGTGGCCAGCAGCGGCAACAGCCCGATGGCGGCATGCTCGGCGGCGTGCAGGGTGCCCGGGGTATCGGCCGCCGTGACCCCGATCTTGTCCAACACCAGCGGGTCGATGGTATAAGCCACGGCGCGGGTGCGCAGGCTCTGCTCCGGCATCTCCAGCGGCACCTCCTCGCCCACGGTGCCGTCCGGCAGGCGCACCACGTACCCGGTGACCTGGTTGGTGACCTCGACTTCCACGTTGGCCACCCACAGGCCGGGCGAGTAGTTGATGAGCTCGTCCTCCCCGGCCGCGGACAGGATCCGGATGTCGGTGGTGGAGTGGGCCTGCGTGGAATAGTCCGGCACGTCGGGGCGCGCCAGGGCCACGTAGTCGTCCAGGTCGAGGTCCTCGATGACGAAGGTCTCGCCCTGGTGCAGGTAGACCGCGCCGGGGTGGACCTGGGCGGCGGCCCGGGCGGCATCGACGGTGCCCAGCAGGCGCCCGTCCGAGGCGTCGACGATCATGACCTCCTGGCCCGCCCCGCCGCGCAGGGACACCTGCCCGTGGGCGGTCTCGGGGCGCAACTGGCCGTCCAGCTGCGGGGTGGGGAACCAGCCGCGGGCCCGCTTCTTGATGAGCCCGTCGCGGGCCAGCGCCTCGACGACGGCGGGGGCGAAGGCGGCCTCGGCATCGCTGAGCGGTAGCTCCACGGCCGCGCAGTAGAGGTGGCCGTAGAGCAGGTAGGGGTTGCGCGGGTTAAACACGCTGGCCTCGACGTCGCGCTCCAGCAGGGCGGCCGGGTGGTGGACCAGGTAGGTGTCCATCGGCTCGTCGCGGGCGATAAGCACCACCAGGGACCCCTGGCCGCGGCGCCCGGCCCGGCCGGCCTGCTGCCAGAAGCTGGCGACGGTGCCGGGAAAACCGGCGGTGACCACGGCGTCCAGGGTGCCGACGTCGATGCCCAGCTCCAGTGCCGAGGTCGTGGCCACCCCCAGCAGGCTCCCGTCGTCGAGGCCGGCTTCCAGGGCGCGGCGGTCCTCGGCCAGGTAGCCGGCCCGGTAGGAGGCGATGCGCCGGGCGAAGTCGGCCCGGCCCAGGCGGCCCGACAGCTCCTCCTGGCAGAGCATGGAGACCAGCTCCGCGGCGCGCCGGGAGCGCACGAAGGTCAGGGTACGCGCGCCCTCGGCCACCAAGGCCGCCATGATGTCGGCGGCCTCGGAGGTGGCGGCGCGGCGCGTGTTCTCGTCGAGGAAACCGGGCTCCCACAGCATGATGGTCCGCGCCCCGGTCGGCGCTCCGTCGGCGGTCACGGCCCGCGCCGGCCGGCCGGTAAGCCGCTCCAGGTGGCGGGCTGGATCCCGCATGGTGGCGGAGGCCGCGATGATGGTGGGACTGGCCCCGTAGTGGCGGCACAGGCGCAGCAGGCGGCGCAGCACCAGGGCGATATTGGCCCCGAAGACCCCGCGGTAGGAGTGGCACTCGTCGATGACAATGAACTCCAGGTGCCGCAGAAACCGCGCCCAGCGCTGGTGGGCGGCCAGAAGCGAGACGTGCACCATGTCCGGGGTCGAGAAGACGAACCGGGAATTGTCCCGGATGCCGGCGCGGGCCTCGGCCGGGGTGTCGCCGTCGTAAGGGGCGGGGTTGGCCCACCCGGCCAGGCGCGCGGCGGCCAGCAGCTGATCCGATCCCAGCGCCTTAGTGGGGGTCAGGTACAGCGCGCAGGCCGTCGGGCTCGCCGCCAGCCGGGTCAGGATGGGCAGCTGGTAGCCCAGCGACTTGCCGGAAGAGGTGCCCGTGGCCACCACCACGTCGTGGCCCGCCCACGCCGCCTGAGCCGTGGCGGCCTGGTGGCTGTAGAGCTGGCCGATGCCGGCATCGACAAGCACTTCCTTCAGCTGCGGGTCCACCCAGCCGGGCCAGTCCGCGTACTCGGCCGGGCGGGGCGGCAGCGTGGTCAGGTGGGTGCACTCGGACTCCGGGAAGCGGCGGGTGAGGATGTCCGCGAGCTCCGCGCCCAGCGGGTTCGGGGACTCAGCTACCATCGCGTATACCCCTTTCCGGGTGGAAAAATACCAAGAATTTTAGTCAATAAAGCCTCCCAAGACTATCGCGCGGCGACAAAACGTGTCACACTTACCAGTGGTCGAAGATTTCTTAGCGCAGTGTTTAGATTTAGGTGCTCGTGAAAGATTTTGGAAAACGCGGGCACTTTCTGGCTTAACCAGCCGAGAGGTTCGACGCCTCGACCACTTTTGAAAAAGTTCAACACATCCCTACACACGCCGAAAGAGGTACATAATGGCACAGGGAACCGTCAAGTGGTTTAACGCTGAAAAGGGCTACGGCTTCATCGCTCCGGATGATGGATCCGCAGACGTCTTCGTGCACTACTCCGAGATCCAGGGCGGCGGCTTCCGCACCCTGGAGGAGAACCAGAAGGTCTCCTTCGAGGTCGGCGAAGGCGCCAAGGGCCCGCAGGCCCAGGGCGTCACCGTCATCTCCTAAGGCACTAGCCGCACGCTTTCGCCCCGCCACCTGGTAATCAAGGTGCGGGGCGAAAGCTTTTTCAGGGCCAGGTCGGCCGGCAGGGGAGGGCTGCAGTGGAGTCTCCTAGGGGGTCTCCGCGTAGCCGTTGCGGGTGTCCTTCCAGTCCAGGATCCGGTTTTGCAGCCACTGGATGGCAAAGCCGATGACCACCGCGGCCACGATGCTGACCAGCATGGCCGCCAGGGGAGAATCCGAAAAGGCCATGCCGCCCAGGTAGCCGATGGCTAGGGCCTGGAAGGCCCAGATGGCCACGCCGATGCTGTCGAAGAAGAAAAACAGCGGCCACGGGTAGCGCACCGATCCCAGCAGGATGGTCATGAACAGGCGCGCCGAGGGGATGAAGCGGGCGATGATGATGGCGGCCCCGCCGCTGCGCCGCATGTGGCGCTTGACCCACAGTAGGCCCTCGTAGGCCTTGGACCCGCGGCGCAGGCGCTGCAGGTAGGGCATGAAGCGGGTGCCCAGCAGGAAACACAGGTTGTCGCCCAGGATGGCGGCGAACAGGGCCGTGAAAAACATCACGGTCACGGACGGGACCCCTTGGCTGCCGGCCCAGGCCCCCACCAGGTTCAGGGGGATTTCGGACGGCAGGACGGGGAAGAAGCAGTCGAGGAAGATGAGGCAGCCGATGACCGGGTAGACCCAGTCGGTGGTCATAATCGACTCGATGACCTGCAGGATTGAGTCCACCATGAGGCAGGCCACCTCCGTTTCGCTGTCGGGCCGCGCGCAGTGGCGCGACAAGGGTCAGCGCCCGGCACGGTCCGCGGTTAACAAGTTCAATAGTGCAGGATACACCCACCACCGGCCAACGCTATACCCCATGGGTTATGCCCCCGTTGGGGCGGTAAATGTTGGTTTCGGGGCTGGACAAGTGATAAACAGTTCGGAAGTGGCCCCATTAAATACTGTATTACTCTGTAGCCGGTTTTGGCTCTGTGTAGGCTAGGGGCACTTGGCCTTGCCTGGGTGCGGCGCGCGAAAGCTCGGAAGCTTAAAGCGCGCGGCGCCCCGGGCGGGGCGGACAGCGTAAGTCTCGTGTGAGAAAGCCTCGAAAGGGATGAAGTCGAAGTGGCAGAAGCTTCCGACACGTCGGGCAAGACCCTGGTCATCGTAGAGTCGGCGACCAAGGCGAAAAAGATCCAGCCGTATTTGGGTGACGACTACATAGTCGAAGCCTCGGTAGGCCACATCCGGGATCTTCCCCGCGGGGCGGCAGACGTACCGGCGAAATACAAGAAGGAGTCCTGGGCGCGCTTGGGCGTGAACCCGGAGGACGACTTCACGCCGCTGTACGTGATCAGCGCTGACAAGAAGAAAAAGGTCGCGGACCTCAAAGCCAAGCTGAAGCAGTGCGATCAGCTCTTCCTCGCGACAGACCCCGACCGCGAGGGCGAGGCCATCGCCTGGCACCTGCTCGAGGTGCTCAAGCCCAAGGTGCCGGTGCGCCGCATGGTCTTCAACGAGATCACCAAGTCCGCCATCCTGGAGGCGGCCGAAAACACCCGCGAGCTGGACGAGAACCTCATCGACGCCCAGGAGACCCGACGCATCCTGGACCGCCTCTACGGCTACGAGGTCTCCCCGGTGCTGTGGAAGAAGGTCATGCCGCGCCTGTCGGCCGGCCGCGTGCAGTCGGTGGCCACCCGCGTCATCGTCGAGCGCGAGCGCGAGCGCATGGCGTTCATCGCCGCCGACTACTGGGACCTGGCCGCCGACCTGGACACCGGCAACACCGGATCCGAGGAGCCGCGGACCTTCTCCGCCCGCCTGGCGGCCGTCGATGGCCAGCGCGTGGCCGTCGGCCGCGACTTCGACGACCGCGGGCGCGTCAAGAACGACGACGTCGTGGTGCTGGGCCAGGAGCAGGCCGAGGCCCTAGCCGACGGGCTCAGCGGCCAGTCGGTGAGCGTGGTCAGCGTGGAGCACAAGCCCTATACCCGCAAGCCCTACCCGCCGTTTATGACCTCGACCCTGCAGCAGGAGGCGGGCCGGCGCCTGCACTTTACCTCGGAGCGCACCATGCGCATTGCGCAGCGCCTCTACGAAAACGGTCACATCACCTATATGCGTACCGACTCCACCTCGCTGTCCAAGCAGGGGCTGAACGCGGCCCGCAACGCCGCGACCAGCATCTACGGCCAGGAGTACGTGGCCAGCTCCCCGCGCGTTTACGACCGCAAGGTCAAAAACTCCCAGGAGGCCCACGAGGCCATCCGCCCGGCCGGCGAGTCCTTCGCCACCCCGGGGCAGCTGTCCGGCCAGCTGGACGCGGAGGAGTTCCGCCTCTACGACCTCATCTGGAAGCGCACCGTCGCCTGCCAGATGGAGGACGCGAAGGGCACCTCCATGAAGGTCACGGTGGCCGGCACGGCCGCCACCGGCAACGAGGTGGACTTCACCGCCACCGGCCGCACCATCACCTTCCCCGGCTTCCTGAAGGCCTACGAGGACCCGAGCAACCCGGGCAAGAGCGGCAAGAACGGCAAGAATGACAAGGACGACGCCAGCAAGCGCCTGCCCCAGCTGCGCGAGGGCCAGGGCCTGACCATCGCCGAGCTCAAGGCCGAGGGGCATTCGACCAACCCGCCGGCCCGCTACACCGAGGCCAGCCTGGTCAAGAAGATGGAGGACTTAGGCATCGGCCGCCCGTCGACGTACGCGTCCATCATCAAGACCATCCAGGACCGCGGCTACGTGGTCTCCCGCGGCAACGCCCTGGTGCCCAGCTGGGTGGCGTTTGCGGTCACTGGGCTGCTGGAGAACAACTTCACCGAGCTGGTGGACTACGACTTCACCTCCTCGATGGAGGACGAGCTGGATGCCATCGCGGCCGGCAACCAGGACCGCACCCAGTGGCTGAAGGACTTCTACTTCGGCAACGCGCAGGTGGGCCAGCAGAAGGCGGCATCGGTGGCGCGCCACGGCGGCCTGAAGTCGCTCATCGACGTCAACCTGGAGCAGATCGATGCCCGCCAGGTTAACTCCCTGAAGCTGTACACCGACTCCGAGGGCCGGGACGTGGTGGTCCGGGTGGGCCGCTACGGCCCGTACATCGAGCGCGTCATCGGCCGTGATTCCGAGACCGGGGAGCCGGTCTACCAGCGCGCCAACCTTTCGGAGACCACCACCCCGGACGAGCTGACCGAGCAGCTGGCCGAGAAGCTGTTCGCCACCCCGCAGGGCGGGCGCGAGCTGGGTGAGAACCCGGCCAACGGTCGCACGGTGGTGGCGAAGGAGGGTCGCTTCGGCCCGTACGTGACCGAGGTGGTCCGCGACGACGAGCGCGCCACCGCGGAGGCGGAGGCCGAGGAGGTCGTCGCCAAGGAGCGCGCCGAGGAGGACGCGCAGCGTGCGGCCGAGGGCAAGCGCGCCAAGAACTGGGAGACCAAGACCGCGGCCAAGCAGAAGGAAAAGCGGGTCGCCCAGTACATCGACGAGAAGCTGAAGCCGGGCACGGCTTCGCTGTTTAGCTCGATGGAGCCGTCCGAGGTCACCCTGGACGAGGCCCTCAAGCTGCTGTCCCTGCCGCGCGAGGTGGGCGTGGACCCGTCCGACGGGGAGGTCATCACGGCCCAGAACGGCCGCTACGGCCCGTACCTGAAGAAGGGCACGGACTCTCGGTCGCTGGCCAACGAGGAGCAGATCTTCAGCATCACCCTGGACGAGGCCCGCCGCATCTACGCGGAGCCGAAGCGCCGGGGCCGCCAGGCCGCGCAGCCGCCGCTGAAGCAGCTGGGCGACAACGACGTCTCCGGCAAGCCGATGACGGTCAAGGACGGCCGCTTCGGCCCCTACGTCACCGACGGGACCACCAACGCCTCCCTGCGCAAGGGCGATAAGCCCGAGGCCATGACCGACGCGCGCGCCAACGAGCTGCTCTCGGAGCGCCGTGCCAAGGAGGCCGCCAACGGCGGCGCCAAGGCGAGTAAGAAGTCCAGCAAGAAGGCGGGCAAGAAGTCGACCAGGAAGACTAGTAAAAAGTCCACCAAGAAGTCGACGAAGAAGTCGACCAAGAAGGCCAGCAAGAAGTCGACGAAAAAGGCCGGTAAGAAGACGGCTAAGAAGCCGTCGCCGGGCACTAAGAACGTGGTGAAGGCGGGGTCTCGCCGGTCGAAGTAGGAGCGTTGGCCGCGGCAGATGTGCCGGGCGCCGGCGGCGTGCGGTACTTGGCCGGCAGTTCGGCCCGGCGGGTCGGCCCGTAGGCCAGGCGGCGGTGGGCCCATTCCAGCGGGCCGGGGGCGCCCAGCGCCTCCAATACGCAGGCCAGCACCACGGTGATGACCCAGGTGACAAAGGCCAGGCCCAGCATCTGGGCGGCGCTAAAGTCGGCGCCCACCCCGGCGGTAAACGGGAAGACCAGGGCCAGCAGGATGACGGACTGCATGACGTAGCCGCTCATCGAGCGCTTGCCCAAGGCGCTGAACGGCCACAGCCACCACGGCATCGCCGAGCCGGCGGCCACGGCCTTTTGCACCGGGTTGAGCACGAGTGCCACCGCGGCGAGGATGCCGGGGCCGCTGAGGATGCCGACGGTGAAATTGAGGGCCGAAAAGACCGGGGCGAGGCTGTCTGGCAGCACTCCGATGGCGCACAGCCCCCAGGGCAGGCCGATGAGCAGCACGACGGCCGCGGCGATGCCGGTCCAGGCCAGCAGGGTGCCGCGGTGGGCGTCGACGTCGGCGAGGATGCCCCGGCGTGCCCACACGAAGCCGACCAGCATCACCGGCAGGTACATCAGCATAAACAGCGGGGATGTGGCCAGCTGGCCCAGCATCACGAGGAAATTCCCGCCCAGCATGCCGAGGAAGGTCTCGGCCGGCTCGGTTACCCCCGCGCTGAAGGGATCGGCGCCGGCTACCTCGTCGCGCGCCCAGGCCACCAGGCCGGCGATTGCCACCCCGGCGACGCTGACCAGGCCGAGCAGGCCGTAAGCGATGCGCAGGAGGGCCTTGTCTGTCAGGGACAGCAGGCAGGCGATGAGGACGCCGCACAGGCCGTAGAACATCATGATGTCGCCGCTGAACAGGAAGATGCCGTGGGCCAGCCCGAAGACGGCCAAGAAGCCGTAGCGCTTGGCGATGACGGCCCGGGCGACCGGCAGCGGGAAGCTGCGGCGCCACAGGCTCATGGTGATAAGGCCTACCCCGAAGCCCAGCAGGGTGGAAAACATCGGCAGCCCGCGGTCGTGGGCGAACATCGCGGAAAACAGAGCCGCGGCCTTGTCGGCCGCGCTGTCGCCGTCGATGCCGCCGAACATCCCCGCCGGCCCGGTCCCGTGGGCGAGCCAGGCGGTGGACATGTTGGCGATGCAGATTCCCAGCAGGGCCAGCCCGCGGGCGATGTCGGGCACGACCATGCGGGGCCTATGAGTCGGTTGCGTCATGCCTAACAAGATAACTTAACGGCTCGGGGTGCGCAGGCAGCGGTTGCCGGCGCTCTTGCCGCGGCCGGTGTTGCGGGCCGCCGCTACTGCTCGGCGCGGTCGGCCAGGGTGGCGCGGATGGGCCGGGCCAGCTGGGTCATGCGGCGGCGCCCCCGCAGCTCGATGGACTTCATGAAGGTCCAGCGGGCCTGTTCCGCCTCGTTGGCGGTGCGCAGGGTCGAGGCGTTGGTCAGCACGCGGCCGGGGGTGTCCTTGGCCAGCTCGGTCAGGCGGGCGGCCTCGTTGACGGCGTCGCCGATGACGGTGTACTCGAAGCGATCGGCGCCGCCGATGTGTCCGGCCACCACGTGCCCGGCGGCCACCCCGATGCCGGCCTGCAGCTGTAGGTTGCGCAGCTCCTGGCGCAGCTCGCGGGCCGCCTGCAGGGCCATCGAGGTCGAGTCGTTGACGTTAATGGGGGCGCCGAAGACCGCCAGGGCCGCGTCGCCCTGGAACTTGTTGATGATGCCGTGGTTGCGGTGGACGACGGCCACGACGTGCTCGAAGAACCTGTTGAGCTCCTCGACGACCTTTTCTGGGGAGTGGTTGACCGCGAAGGTGGTCGAGCCGATGACGTCGATGAACAGCACGGCGACCTTGCGGTCCTCGCCGCCCAGCTCCGGGCTTTCCTCCAGGGCGCGCTGGGCGACCTCGGTGCCGACGTACTGGCCGAAGATGTCGCGCACCCGCTGGCGCTCGCGCAGGCCCTTCATCATCTCGTTGAAGCCGGCCTGCAGCACGCCCAGCTCGGATCCGTCGTAGATGTCCACCTCGACGTTCTGCTCGCCGCGGCGCACCCGGTTGATGGCGTCCTGCAGCTCCAGGATGGGATCGACCACGCTCATGATGGCAAAAGAGGTGCCGATGAAACCGGTGCCCATCGCCGTGATCGCCAGGACCAGGATGGCGGGGATGAGGTCGTCGGCATCGGAAGTAAAAAAGCCGGAGCGCTGCCCCAGCAGGAGCAGGACGATGCCCAGCATGGGCACGCCCGCCGTCATCGCCCAGGAGGCGGTCAGGCGGGTCTTGATGGGCGGCTCCAGGGAGGAGTCCTCGAAGCGGCGGGCCAGGGCGTTGGCGGCGACGGGGCGGACCAGGCGCTCGGCCTGCAGGTAGGTCAGCAGGACCACCACCATGCCGGCCAGGACGGTGGACAGCCCCACCACCAGGCCCAGGCGGCCGTCGACGGATCCGGTCAGAATCACCGAGATGACGATGCCGATGGCCCAGACCACGGCCGCCACCCCGGCCTGGTAGACGGGGATGCGCAGCACCAGGTTGCGCACCATGTTCGGATCGTGCGCGTCCGGGTTGCGCTGCCAGTCCAGCACCGGCCTAAACAGCAGGAGGGTCACGGCGATGCCGACGATGACCGCGAAGACCACGTAGAGCACGCCGATCCAGGCCAGGCCCGGAACGCTTTCTTTGAATTCGGCGATCTCCGGCATGGGCAGGAATACCGCGACGAACATCATGATGGCCACGGCCCCGATGATGTTGGCCCCGAGGACGACGGCGGCATAGATCGGCCACTGGGTCTCCAGTAACCATCGCAGTCTCCGCACAGTAGAGCTCATGTCTTAATACTCTAACCGCTCGCCGCCGCACTGTGGGTTAGTAGGATGGAGCGGGTGAGTACTCCAGATGTGGCACAGCGGTTGGCCGACACCCCCGCGGTCCGGGACACCATCCTCCGGGCGGCGGCCGGGGCCCGGGGTTTAAGCGGTGCAGACCCCCGCGCGATGAGTCATTCCTGGCTGTTCACGGGCCCGCCCGGGGCCGGCCGCTCCCAGGCGGCGCTCGCCTTCGCCGCGGCGCTGATGTGCGAGCGGGGCGAAGAACTGGGCTGCGGGGAGTGCGCGTCCTGCCGGGGCATACTCGAGGAGGGCCGGCACACCGACTTGGTCTACCTGCGACCCCAGGAGCTATCGATCGCGGTGGACACGGTCCGCGACATCATCGGCCAGGCGGCCTCGCGCCCGACGGTGGCGCGCTGGCGGGTCATCATCTTCGAAAACGCCGACCGTCTCACCGACGGGGCGGCCAACGCCCTGCTCAAGACGGTCGAGGAGCCCACGGCCAGCACGGTCATCGTGATGCTGGCCCCGTCGGCGGACCCGGAGGACTTCTCGCAGACCCTGCGCTCGCGCTGCCGGCACCTCTACATCCCGGCGCCGTCGACGGAGGCCATCGTGAGCCAGCTGGTGGCCGAGGGCGCCGGCGAGTCCGATGCCCGGCTGGCCGCCGTGACTTCCCTGCGGCACGTGGGCCGGGCCCGGCGCCTGGTCACCGATCCCACGGTCCAGCGGCGCCGCGCCCAATCGATCAACCTGGCCGAGGAAATCTTCCAGGGCTCCCAGGGCTTCCAGGCGGCCGGTGCGCTGATCAAGGCCATCGAGAAGGAATCCAAGGAGGCCGGCGCGGAGGCCGACGAAAAGGAAAAGGCCGACCTGGAAAAGGCCTACGGGGCCGGCGGCAAGGGCAAGGCGGCGGCCAAGGCCCAGCGCGACGTGCGATCGGCGGTCAAGGATCTGGAAAAGATCCAGAAGAAGCGGGCCACCCGCCGGGTGCGGGACCTGCTGGACCTGGCGCTGGTGGATCTGGCCGGCATCTACCGCGACGCGCTCATGCTGCGGGTGGGCGCCGACGTGGAGATGACCCACCCGGACTTTTCCGGCCTGGCCCAGGAGCTGGCCCAGCGTGTCGGCGAAGAGGGGCTGGTCGCCTGCCAGGAGGCGATCGTGACCTGCCGCAACCACATCGCCGTCAACGTCGCCCCCGGCACCGCCTTCGACGGGCTGGTCGGCCGCCTGCGGCGCGCCTGCGGGGCCTGATCCTCGACCTGATTTCTCGATTGGCTACCGGCTAGGTTAAACTTTGCGGTGCTGCACGGTACTGCTTTCGTGCCAGCAGCAGGCCGCTTTAGCTCAGTCGGTAGAGCGTTTCACTCGTAATGAAAAGGTCGCGAGTTCGATTCTCGCAAGCGGCTCTCCAGATAAATCCCCTCTAAGCTGCGAAAAGGCTAGAGGGGGTTTGCTATTTTTGCCTGGCGGGGAGGCAGGTTCTTGCTCCTGTGTGCACAAAATGGGAACACTTTCTGAGTCGGCTCGTTTAGCGCGGCAGCTGGCGGGGTACGACCTTGCCGGTGGCGTTGCGCGGCAGCAGGTCCAGGAAGTGGACGTCGCGGGGCACGGAGTGATCAGCCAGGTTGGCGCGCACGAACTCGCGGATCTTGTCGGCGGTCAGTTCTTTGCCGGCGGGGGAGTCCTCCGGCACCACCCAGACGGCCACGCGGGCGAAGGTCTCCGGATCGTCGACGCCGGCGGAATGCAGCTCGCGGATGCCGTCCATGGTCTCGAGGACCTCGGTGACGGACTGGGGGTGGACGTTCTCGCCGCCCACGATGATCATGTCGTCGGCGCGGCCGACCACGTGCAGGTTGCCGTCGGCATCGATGCGCCCCAAGTCCCCGATGGAGATGAGCCCCTGGGCCCGCTTGGACTGGATGGTGGGGTTGGTGTAGCCGATAAGGGCGGTCGAGTTGGTCAGGTAGATTTCGCCCACCTCGCCGCGGGGGACCTCGTGGCCGTCGCGGTCCAGGATGCGCAGGCGGGTGCCGGAGGCCACCTGGCCGCCGATGGTGGGATCGGCGGCGATCTGTTCGGCGGTGGCGGTGGCGGCCAGGGCCAGCTCGGTGGAACCGTAGATGTTGCACAGGATGGGGCCGAAGCGGTCGATGGTCCGCTGCACGATGGACGGGCTCAGGGCGTGCCCGGAGGAGGCGATGAAGCGCAGCGAGGAGGCATCGTAAGCGCCGTCGGGGTCGGCCTCCACCATGCGCAGGTAGAACACGGGGGAGGACAGCAGCCCGTCGAGGCGGTAGCGCTGGATGTCGCGCAGGCAGGCGACCGGATCGAAGACGCGGCGGGTGACGATGGTGTTGCGGGCGGCCAGCGCGATGTTCAGGCAGGCCCAGCCCCAGGTGTGGAAGATGGAAGCGGTCAGCTGGACGCGCTGATCGGCGCGCCAGGGCATGGTCGACATGATGGAGGCCACCACCACCGGCAGGGTGGGCTCGTTGCGGATGATGCCCTTGGGGATGCCCGTGGTGCCCGAGGACATCAGCACGATGTGGCCGTGGCGCGGTAGGACGGGCAGGCGCAGGTAACCCACGCGCTCCGGGTGGCGGACGATGTCGGCCAGGCGCGGCCAGCGCCCCGCCTTGTCCGCCTGCCCCGACTCGTGGGCGATGATGACGTGGGTGGTCTCATTGACGCCGGCGGGCAGGCGATCGATGAATTCGTCGTCCATGACCAGGACGTTGATGCGGTTCTCGGCGATGACCCCGGCCAGCTGCTCGGCCGAGGATCCGATGTTGAGCAGGAAGATGCTGCCGCCGGCCAGGCCCTTCGCGCCCAGCGGGATGATGATGCCGCGCCCGTTGCGGGCCATCACGCCCAGGCGGATCTCGTCCAGGTTGAGCGAGAGCAGGTGGCGGGCGAAGGTGCGGGCCTGGTCGCGCAGCTGGCGGTAGGTCAGGGTGCCGTCGTCGTCGATGAGCGCCAGCCGGTCGGGGCAGGCGCGGGCGCCCTGCTCGAGCTCGCGGGCCGTGGTGAAGCGGTAGCGGGCCAGGATTCCCGGGGTGGCCGCGGCGGCACGCACCCCTCCGGCGGGGCTAACGATGCCGGTGCGCACCAAGCTGGCAGCCAGCCGCGCGAGCGCCCGGGAGTGGAAGGACAGGGAGTGGGCCGCCGAGGAAAAAGACATAAACACCAATCTAAAAACTACGGGTCCAAAAGCTACGGGGGATGACATCCGGTATATCGCCGCGGGGGTGGCCCGGCGCTACCCGCCGGTAATGCCGGGGTCGTGTGAAGCGATTGATAAGTACCGGTCGTTGTGGCTGTCAATATAGTGTACTTTTGTAGGGGAATGTAGCGGAGAAAGGAAGCTCGTGTCTGTAAATCTACTGAAAAAGCCTGTTCTAGCCGTTTTTGTTTCTGTCTTTACTTTGTTGGCGGCGCTGCTGGCCGCCCCCGCCCCGCAGGTCCAGGCCGCCGAGCGCAACCTGGTCGCCTTCGGTGACTCGGTGCTGGCGGATCCGGACATGGGGACCTACCTGCGCGACCGCATCGGCGGCGCCTTCGACCAGCGCCCGCTGGGGGTTAACTGCCCGAAGGGCAACAACTATGCGGCTCGCACCGGCGCCAAGCTGGGCCTGCCGGTGCGCGACTTCTCCTGCTCCGGGGCGGCCTCCATGTCCCCGGGCCCGCAGATTTCCGCGCAGATCGACACCGCCATCGCCCGCGGGGCGCTGAACCCGTCGACGGCGCGCGTCATCTACGCCACCGGCTTCAACGACACCTACAACAACCCGAACCTGAACCAGGCCCAGATCCGGGACAAGTTCGTCCGCTTCAACCGCCCGCTCATCGACCGCATCCGTGCGGCCGCCCCCAACGCCCGCATCCAGATCGTGGGCTACCCGACCATCGGCGACGGGATCCACTACTGCCTGATCCACGCCGGTTCCTCCTGGGACCGCACCCCGCTGCCGCAGGTCGCCGACTTTGAGAACAAGGCCCAGTGGATGCAGGTCGACCTGGCCCGCGCGACCGGCACCGAGTTCATCGACATGAAGCCCTCCACCCGCGACGCCGGCATGTGCGGATCGGACGGCAACCGCAAGTGGGCCGGCCTGGTGGACTTCAACGCGGGCGGCGGCAACCTGCCGCTGCACGTCAACGCCCGCGGCCACGAGCACATCGCGAACGTGTTGGCGGCGTCGTAGTCGCGCCCAATTCTTTGTGCCTGTTCTTCTGTGGCCGTTCCTTTGCGGCAGTTCCCGGGGAGGAACGGGCGCCTAAACCCCTGGTTGCCACGGCAATTGGGGGTTGTTTTCATTAGCTGCCGGGTGGTGAAAACATGGGTAGGCTCGCGGGTATGAGCGAGAAGAATGAACAGATTGTATCTGGTGTAATCGCCCGTTCTCAGGGCGCGGAAGTCGAGAAGGTCAACATTGTCATCCCGGCCCCGGGCCCGAATGACGTTGTCGTCAAGATCCAGGCCTGCGGCGTCTGCCACACGGACCTGGCCTACCGCAACGGCGACATCGAAGACGCCTACCCCTTCCTGCTGGGGCACGAGGCGGCCGGCATCGTCGAGACAGTCGGCGAGGCAGTCACCCACGTCGCCGAGGGTGACTTCGTGGTGCTCAACTGGCGAGCCGTGTGCGGCGAGTGCCGGGCCTGCAAGAAGGGCGAGCCGAAGTACTGCTTCGACACCTTCAACGCTTCCCGGGCCATGACCCTGGAGGACGGCACCGAGCTGACCCCGGCCCTGGGCATCGGCGCCTTCGCCGAGAAGACCCTGGTCCACGAGGGCCAGTGCACCAAGGTCGACCCGGACGAGGATCCGGCCGCCGCCGGCCTGCTGGGCTGCGGCATCATGGCCGGCCTCGGCGCGGCCGTCAACACCGGCGAGGTCCAGCTGGGTGAGTCGGTCGCCGTCTTCGGTTGCGGCGGCGTGGGCACCGCGGCGGTGGCCGGCGCCAAGCTGGCCGGGGCCGCCAAGATCATTGCGGTCGACCTGGACCAGTCCAAGCTGGACGTGGCCCGCGAATTCGGCGCCACCGACACCATCTGCTCCGCCGGCATGGAGGAGCAGGAGGTCATCGACGCCGTCCGCGAGCTCACTGAGGGCTTCGGCGTCGACGTGGCTATCGACGCCGTCGGCATCCAGCCCACCTGGCGCCAGGCCTTCTACTCCCGCGACCACGCCGGCCGCCTGGTCATGGTGGGCGTGCCCAACCTGACCGACCACGTCGACGTGCCGGCCATCGACCTCTACGGCCGCGGCGGGTCCATCCGCCCGGCCTGGTACGGCGACTGCCTGCCGGAGCGTGACTTCCCGGCCTACGTCTCACTGCACCGCAACGGCCAGTTCCCGCTGGACAAGTTCGTCTCCGAGCGGATCGCCCTGGACGACGTCGAGCGCGCCTTCGGAACCATGCAGGAGGGCAAGGTCCTGCGTTCGGTCGTCGAGCTGTAACCAAGGAGGCTAAACACATGCGGATTGAAAACCTGGTGACTTCCGGCAAGTTCTGCCTCGACGGCGGCTGCTGGGACGTCGACAACAACGTTTACGTGCTGTCGGTCGGCGACGCCGTCGTGGTGGTCGACCCCTCCCACGATCTGGACGCGATCGCCGACCAGGTGGGCGAGCGCGAGGTGCGCGCCATCCTGCTCACCCACGCCCACAACGACCACTGCGAGCTGGCCCCGCGGGCGGCCCGCCGCTTCAACGCCCCGGTCTACCTGCACCCGGACGACGACGTGCTGTGGCAGGAGTCGAACGGCAACGCCCCCTACCTCCACCTCTACGACGGGCAGCGCTTCCTGCTCGAGGGCGAGGAGATCCGGGTGCTGCACACGCCGGGTCACTCCCCGGGCTGCGTGGTGCTCTACCTGCCGGGCGAGGGGACCCTGCTGTCCGGCGACACCCTCTTCTCGGGTGGGCCGGGGGCCACGGGGCGCAAGTACTCCGACTTCGACGTCATCGTGGAGTCCCTGCGCGACGTCGTGTTCTTCCTGCCGGCCGAGACCCGGGTGCTGCCCGGGCACGGCGATGCCACTACGGTCGGGGCCGAGGCCGACCGCATCGACGAGTACGTGCGCCGCGGCTACTAAGCGCCGCCAGCCACTACCGGGAGGGCCGGGCTGGGAGTGACCCGGCCGGGGCCGGGGCCGGGGTGCGGGCGGCCTTGATGCCCACCGCTGCGGCCGCCAGGCCGCTGACGGCGCAGGCCACCCACGCGTCGGGGACGCGGCCGGCCAGGCGTGCGACCCATTCCTGCACGGCGAAGGCCTCCTCGGTGCCCACGGGGCTGGGCAGAAGGATCGTGCCGTGGGAGAGGATAAACAGCACCCCGATGCCCACGAACAGGGCCCCGGCCAGCACCGACAGCGAATTGGTGCGGATGGGCCCCAGCTTTAGGGGGCGCCCGCGCAGCCAGGGCCGGCGGCCCAGATCGAAGCGATCCCAGGCGGCGGCCAGAACGAACAGGGGGATGGTCATGCCGAGGGCGTAAGAGAGCATCGTCAGCGCCCCGTAGCCCAAGGAACCGCTGACGGCGGCCGTGGTGAGCACCGCGCCCAGCAGGGGGCCGGCGCAGAACCCGGCGAAGCCGTAGACGCAGCCCAGCAGGAAGACGCTCACGTAGCCGTCGCCGCGGACCCGCTGGCTGAGCCTGCCCAGCCCCGGGATGGTGAAGCCGCCGCCCAGGGCGATAAAGAACCCGAGGACCACCATGGCGGCTCCGCCGGCGGTGATGACTGCCTCGCGGTGCTGGTTAAACAGGCCGCCGATGCCGCCCAGCCCCGTGCCCACCGGCACCAGCACGACCGCCAGCCCGCAGAAAAACACCCCGGTCCGGGCCACCAGCTGGGTCACCGACCGGAAGGCGTAGGCGAAAAAGGCCGGCAGCAGCAGCGCGGAGCACGGGCTCAGCAGGGACAGGACCCCGGCCAGGAGGGAACCGAGCAGGCCAATTTCCAACATGCGGTGCGTCTTTTCTCCTTCTCCCTATTTGCAGCGGACCTGTGCGGATCTGTGCGGATTTGTGCGGATCTAAGTGGGTCTAAGCGGATCTAAGAGCCCAGCGCGCTGCCTAGGCCGAGCCCGAAGAAAAACCCGGTGCAGGCCAACAGGGCGATAAACAACCAGACGAGCCAGTGGACCTTACGCACCCCGGGACAGCTCCTCCTCGATGACCTGGCGGAAGACGTCTTCGGGCTGGGCCCCGGAGACGAACTGGCTGCCCACCACGAAGGAGGGGGTGCCGGTGATGCCCAGGCTGGCCGCGTAATCGCGGGCATCCTCGACGACCTGGGTGTAGGTGTCGTCGCCGGCCTCCTGGCGGAAGCGTTCGATGTCCTCGATGCCGGCTTCCTCGGCGAAGCGCACGTAATCGTCCATGCCGAAGTTGGGGTGGCCGTCCACGTCGGCGCTGGCGGCGAAGGCGGCCTTCTGGAACTCCGCGAACTTGCCCTGGGCGGCCGCGGCCCGGCCGGCCTTCGCCCCGTCGATGGCGTGGGGGCCGTTGACCGGGAAGTCATTCCACTCGATGCGCACCAGGCCCTTATCGACGTAATCCGCGATGAGGGCGGGCGCCGTCTGGTTGTGGAAGCGGGAGCAGAAGGGGCACTCGAAGTCGGAGAACTCGGAGATGACCACGGGGGCATCGAGGGCGCCGCGGGCGAAGGGATCGTTGTCGGCCCGGCGGTGGACCTTGTCGATGTCCTCGTTGGAGGAGATGGTGCCGGACGGCCCGTACAGCTTGGGATCGCCGTTGGGATCGTCGAAGTTGGTGCCCGGGGCGGCCGGGGTGGCTGGGGCGGCCTGGGCCGACTCGCTTGCTGGCTGGCTGTGGCTGGCGGCCCCGCCGTTGCTGCTATTGCTGCTGTTGGCGTTGCTGGCGGCATCGTCGGCGCCGTTGCGGTCGGCGACCAGGAAGCCGATGACGACGGCCAGCACCACGATGACGGCGGTGAGCACCCACACGACGGCGGGGACGTCGCGGAGGGCGGAGGGCCGCTTCTGTCCCACCAGGGGTTGGTCGTACATTGAGCTATCGGGCACGGGGCCTCCTCCGTCTAGAGCCGTGGGCTGCAAGCATGACAAGATGCAGCGGGAATAAAACCTGCGTCCCGGACAGTCTAGCCCGGGCGGCGCGGTGCGGGGGCGTGCGGTGCGGGGGTGTGCGGTGTGGCTAGTCCTCGGCCGCGGCGCGCAGGTAGGCCCCGTAGCCCGACTTGTCGAGGCCGGCGGCCAGGCGCAGCAGCTGTTCGCGGTCGATGAAGCCCTCGCGGAAGGCGGCCACCTCGGGCGATCCCAGGACGGTGCCGGTGCGCTTCTGGATGACCTCGACGTAGGCGGAGGCCTCGCTCATCGAATCCACGGTGCCGGTGTCCAGCCACACGTCGCCGCGCCGCATGCGCTTGACCGAGAGTTCCCCGCGGCGTAGGTATTCCTCGTTGACGGCCGTGATCTCCAGCTCCCCGCGGGACGAGGGCTGAATGGACCGGGCGATCTCGCAGACCTGGTTGTCGTAGAAGTACAGGCCGACGACGGCGTGGCTGGACTTCGGGTGTTCTGGCTTCTCCTCGATGCTGATGGCCCGCCCGTCGGGGGCGAACTCGACCACGCCGTAGCGCTGGGGATCGGAGACCTCGTAGGCGAAGATGACGCCCCCGTGCGGGGACCGGCACTCGGGCAGGGCGCTGCTGAAGCCGTGGCCGTCGAAGATGTTGTCGCCCAAAACGAGGGCGACGTCGTCGCCGCCGATGAAATCCTCGCCGATGATGAAGGCCTGCGCCAGGCCCTCGGGTCGGGGCTGGACTGCGTAGGAGAGCATGAGGCCCAGCTGGGATCCGTCGCCTAACAGGCGCTGGAAGGAGGCGGAATCCTCCGGGGTGGTGATGATGAGGATCTCCCGGATGCCCGCCTGGATCAGGGTGGACAGCGGGTAGTAGACCATCGGCTTGTCGTAGATCGGCATGAGCTGCTTAGAGATCCCCTGGGTGATGGGGTAGAGCCGCGTGCCGGAACCGCCGGCCAGGATGATGCCTTTCATGCTTTAAAAGTCTAGCTTTCCGCTTCCCCGGCGGCCGGGTACAACGCCAGGTAGAGGGCCAGGGCGGCCCGCCAGTTCTGGGGCCGGAAGCCGGTGGCCTCCAGCTTGCTCAAATCGAGGGTCGACTCGGCCGGGCGCGGGGCCGCGCCGGGCTGGGCGAAGTGATCTGTGGTGGTCGGGTGGACCTCGGCCGGATCGTGCCCTATGCCGATGAAGGTGGCCATCGCCAGCTCGTCGCGCCCGACGGTGTCGCCCGTGTTGGTGACGTTGTAGACGCCGTACTCGGCCCCGGAGTCCAGCAAGTGCTTGATGGCCTTGGCCAGGTCCTCAGCGAAGGTGGGGCGGCCGCGCTGATCGGCAACCACCTCGGGCTCCACCCCGCGCAGGGCGAGGCCGCGCATGGCCTCGACGAAGTTGTTGCCGTCGCCGAATACCCAGCTGGTGCGCA
The DNA here is from genome assembly GCF_055700935.1 of Corynebacterium sp. 2571A. NCBI lineage: Bacteria > Bacillati > Actinomycetota > Actinomycetes > Mycobacteriales > Corynebacteriaceae > Corynebacterium > Corynebacterium sp. 2571A. The sequence goes on from NZ_JASTTE010000001.1 coordinate 212,025, forward strand.
CCACGTAATGGCGGGCGGTGGCCTGGGCGGCGGCATCGCCAGCCGCCTTCGATGCCCCATACACGCTCAGCGGGCTCACTTCCTCCTGCTCGGAGTGGACCTTCTCGGTGCCGTCGAAAATATAGTCGCTGCTGACGTGCACCAGGGTCAGGTTGTGGGCGCTAGCGATGCCGGCCAGCCGCGCCACCGCCTGCGCGTTGACGGCCCAGGCGGCCGCGCGATCGCGCTCGGCCCCGTCGACGTCGTTGTAGGCGGCGCAGTTGATGATCGCGGAATAGTCGCGCCAGCGGCGGGCCTCGGCGAGGTGGGGGTCGGTGATGTCGAGATCGGCGCGGGTGGCGAACTCGGCGTGGGGCAGGATCCGCTGGAGGGCGCGCCCCAGCTGCCCGTCGGCGCCGGTGACCAGGACCTTGCGCGGGGGCATCGGGGTCGCCTCGGAAAGTTGCGGGTGGGCCCCGTCCTTGTCGGAGATCTCGGTCGGCTCCAGCGGCCAGTCCACCAGGTCGAGGTTGACGGCCGGGTAAGACGCCTCCGGGGACCAGTGATCGTTGACCAGGTAGGAATAGGCGGTCGGCTCCAGGGCCTGGAAGCCGTTGGCCACCCCGCGGGGGACGAAGACGGCCGTGTCGGGGCCAATCTCGGTGGTGACCAACTCGCCGTAGGTATCGGATCCTTCCCGCAAATCGCACCAGGCCCCGAAGACCTTGCCGTAGGCGACAGAGACCAGCTTGTCCCAGGGCTCGGCGTGCAGGCCCCGGGTCACCCCGGCGGTCGCGTTGAAGGACACGTTGTTTTGGACCGGTGCGAAGTCGGGGAGGCCGGCCGCCACCATCTTCTCCCGCTGCCAGTTCTCCTTGAACCAGCCCCGGTCATCCCCGTGGACGTCCAAGTCCACAATGAGGAGCCCCTCGATGCCCGTGGTGCGAATGTCCATTCTGTCCTTTCGTGGTTCCTGGTTATTAAGTCTGGTCTTGGGTCTGGGTTTTGGATCTACGTTTTAGGCCTGCTTGTTAGACCTGCTTGCTAGACCCTGGCCGATCCTACTGTCCCTGCCGGGCGTAGCCGGCCTCGACGTCCTGCTTGCTGGCCTCCCACCAGTCACGGTTGTCGGCGTACCACGCGATGGTGTCTTCCAGGCCGGCGCGCAGATCCGTGAACCGCGGGGCCCAGCCCAGTTCGGTGCGCAGCTTGGTCGCGTCCATGGCGTAGCGCTGGTCGTGTCCGGGGCGGTCCGCCACGTGGTCGAAGCCGTCGGCCCCCATCAATTCGCAGATGGTTTCCATGACCTGCAGGTTGCTGGTGTCGGGTTGGTCGGCGCCGATGTTGTAGGTCTCGCCCAGTCGGCCGCGTTCCAGGATGTCGATCACGGCCCGGTTGTGGTCGTCGACGTGGATCCAGTCGCGCACCTGCTCCCCGGTGCCGTACAGCTTCGGGCGCAGGCCGGACAGGATGTTCGTGATCTGGCGGGGAATGAACTTCTCGATGTGCTGGTAGGGGCCGTAATTGTTCGAGCAATTCGACACCGTCACGGGCAGGCCGAAGGACCGCGCCCAGGCGCGCACCAGGTGATCGGATCCCGCCTTCGATGCCGAGTACGGCGACGATGGCTGATACGCCGTCGATTCCGTAAACCGCGTGTCGGCCCCAATCTCCAGATCGCCGAAGACCTCGTCGGTAGAAACGTGGTGGAAGCGGGTCCCGCGGGCGCGGGCGGCCTCCAGCAGGGTAAAAGTCCCCACCAGGTTGGTCTGGATGAACGGTGACGGGTCGCGCAGGGAGTTGTCGTTATGGGATTCGGCCGCAAAGTGAACCACCGCGTCAACGTCCCGCATGAGCTGGTTGACCAGTTCCGCGTCCGCGATGTCGCCCTGGACGAAGGAGCAGCGGTCGCCCTCCAGATCGGCGATGTTGGCGCGGTTTCCCGCGTAGGTCAGCTTGTCGAGGACCACCACCGAGTAGTCGGTTTCCGCTAGGGTCAGCCGGACGAAATTGGAACCGATGAAGCCGGCCCCGCCGGTCACGAGCAACGTAGACATAATGGTCACCATCCTACTTCAGCGGTTGCCTCGGAGTCTGCCACCGCAATTTCTCACCACGAGCAGCCCAGTAGACCCAAGCAGCCCAGTAGACCCAAGCTGCACCGAACAGCCCCAAGCAGCCCCGGACAGTGCCGGACAGTGCCGAACAGCCCCGAGGAGCCCCCAAAAGCCTCAGGAGCCGAGGCACGCGTGAATCCCCGCCAGGACACACGGGCGTGCCCTTGGCAGGGGAGGGTGAACAGGGACAACATCTTAACTAAACAACGGAGCCTGGCTGTGCGGGTCTGGCGGGGGAGCCTCGCCGCCCGAGGCGGAACCGGCACGGGGTCCGGGACTAGTGCCAGTGGGTGGAGCACCCCGGTGGCGGACCTTATGGCCGCACGATTGCTGGGCCGCGGGCGATTCGTTGAACCGCAGCGGTTGCCCCGGCCCGGCCCGGTGGCCGGTACGCCTGGTCTCGGGGGACCTGTCGGCGTGGCCCATGTTGTTGGCGCCATCCCGGAAGTCGTTGTTGTCCACGTGGTGGCGTCGGCACCGGAGCGTGAGATTGGAGATGTCGGTATCTCCTCCCAAGGCCCAGGCGATGACGTGGTGGACGTCGCAGTCAACCCAGGCCCGGTTGCAGTCCGGGTGGGTGCACACCAGCTCGGAGGCGGCCAGGGCAATCTTTTGCCAGAGGCTTGCCGTGCGCTTGTTGCGCGCCAGCTCGAGCGGGAAGCCGTGGGGGTCGAGGAGACAGAGGAAGTCGTGCTCGGCGAGCCCCATGCGGAGAAGGTCGAGCGGGCTGACCGAGATTCCCGCGGTCGTCGGGAAGCGGCTCTCGCCGGTCATATTCTCAAGGTCATCCATGGTGAGGGTGACCAGAAGGCCCGCGGCGCCGCCCGTGGACTGGTCCTTGGAGGACAGGTAGCGCCGGCAGATGTAGCGCAGGTGGTCCACGTTGCGCTCCTGGAAGGTGCGCTTGTCCTCTTGGTCCAGCCCGCTTTCCTTCAAAGCGGCGTTGTCCGCGTTGCGTGCGTTCGCCAGAGCGTTCTTGACGAGCGCGGCGGTGGCGGGGTCTAGGTAGCCGCGGACGTGCACGCCTCCGTCGGCATCCGGGTTGGATAGGACTAACCGGCGCTTCTTGTAGGCGGCGTCCTTATCCTTGGTGCCTTCCGGGGTACGGGCGGTGAGGTTGGCGTTCTTAATCTGCTTGCGCAGCCAGTCCCGCAGCGTGTGCAGCGAGGTGTCCTTTGCCTTTTCCAGAGCCTGCTCGCGCAGCTGCTTGTGGCCCGGGGTGGCGTGCCGGTTGAGGTGTTTGAGCTCCGATTCAATCATCGCGAGCACCTTGGCGCTAGTGGTCTGGCCGTCCTCCAGGAGGCGCTTGCGGCGACGCTCCTCAGCTTCCTTTTCCGCCTGTGCCCGACGCTGCGCTTCCGCGTCGGCCGCCTGCTGGCGGGCGCGTTCCTCATCGCTGACAGCCTGGACGTCGTCGGGCAGGGGAGTCGGTTCCGGAGTGGGTGCGGCCTCATCGAGGGGACTGAACAGATCACGGCCGGTCTCGAGCCGATCGCGCGCGGTGGCAAAGTCCAGACCGAGGCGCGCCATGAGGTAGTCGATGGCCTTGGATGAGCCGACCTGGCGGCCGGCGTCGTCGCGTTCAGCGAGGAAGGCGAAGGCGCCATCGATGACGGTCTTGTTGTTGAAGGCGTATTCGAAGGCTTCGAAGCCGCGGTGAAGACGTCCAAACGACAGGTCTTCGGGATTCTTCATCAGGGAGCGTAACCGCTCCATGGAGCCAGAGATTTCTTTGAGCGTTGCTAGGATTTCGTCGTGCTGGTCAGTCATGGCGGTCACCCCCTAAGGAACCGTCGTGTAGAACCTTTATTCGCTTACGTGTTCTAGTATATCGAAGAAAAAGCCCGTGTCAACAGTAAAAAAGAAAATATGTTCGAATTTTTTAAAGTGCCTGTTCGGCAGAGCTGGCTTAGTTTAAGGCGCAACTAAAATAGGTGGCCAACCCAGCCAAATACGACCCAAAGACCCAGCCGTACAAGGCCCAATCAACCAGCTCCCAGCAGCACCAACTACTTCGGGAATCGCGGCAACTCCCGCTCGTTCAGCCACTGATTCCAGAGGCCCTCCACGTCCGCAACAGAAACCCCGGAAGCATCCTTAACAGCCCCCGTCAGAGCCTCCCAGAAGTCCTGCGCAACCACGTTCCCGTGCAGGTTATCGGCGAGGTAGGAGCGGACGAGGGGGAAGAAGGTGGCATCGCCAAGCAGGCGCCGCAGGGAGTGGATGAACAGGGCGCCGCGCTTGTAGACGCGGTCGTCGAACATGTCGCGGGTGCCGGGGTCGGCCAGCAGGAGGTCGTGGGGCTTGCGGGAGAGGACCGAGTAGTGGGAGTGGGCGGCATCGTGGGCCGTGGACTGGCCGGCGTGCTCGCCCCAGAGCCACTCGCAGTAGCAGGCGAAACCCTCGTTGAGCCAGATGTCCTGCCAGCGGCTAAGGCCCACCGCGTTGCCGAACCACTGGTGGGAAAGCTCGTGGAAGATGAGCCGCTCAAAGGCGTGGTCGCCGCGCACGTGGTTGGAGCCAAAGATGGAAATACCCTGCGCCTCCAGCGGGATTTCCAGATCGTCTTCGGTGACGACCACGCGGTAGTCGGGGAAGGGGTACGGCCCGAAGGTCTCGGCCAGGAAATCGAGCATCTCCTGCTGGCGCCCGAATTCCTCAGCCACCTGTTCGCGCAGGTTCGCCGGCGCGTACGCCACGGTGTTAGGGCCCAGGCGGAACTCGCTGAACTCGCCCACCTGCACCGTCGCCAGGTAGGTAGCCATAGGCTTATCGATGCGGTAGTGCCACACCGTCCGCGACGATCCCGCCGTGGCCTTGTCGACCAGCGTGCCGTTGGCGACGACGGTGAAGGGGTCGTCGGCCGTGATGGCGAGGTCGAAGGTGGCCTTCTGGCTCGGGTGGTCGTCGCACGGGAACCAGCTCGGCGCCCCGTTGGGCTGGCTGGCGACCAGGGAACCGGACTCGGTCTCCTCCCAGCCGATTTCCCCCCAGGGGCTGGCGATGGGCCGCGGGTTGCCGCCGTAGCGGATTGCCAGCGTGATTTCTGCCCCCGATGCCACCGGCTCGGCAAACGAAATCCGCAGCTTGCCGCCCGAGGTCTTAAAGCGGGCCACCCTTGGGCCCGCAGGGCAGCTGACGCGGCGTACCGCCATCGCCGGCCCCAGGTCGAGCTGCAGGGCGTTCAGGTCTTCCTCGCCCACCTCGATGGTTAGCGTGGCCTGCGCAGACAGCAGGTTGGGCTCGACCTTGTAGTCCAGCTCCAGCTGGTAGTGACGCACCCGAAACCCCAGGTTGTAGTCAACCTTGGTGTACGGGTCCCGGGTGGCGTTAGGGGCAGACCCTGCGCCAACAACAGCACCGGAGCCCGCAACAGCACCGGAGCCCGCAACAGCACCGGAGCCCGCAACAGCACCGGAGCCCGCAACAGCACCGGAGCCCGCAGGAGAACCAGGACCAGCAGGAGAACCAGAAACAGCAGAAAGGGCGGTAGAAGAAAGCATCATGATAGATGCTAATTCTACCGCCCTTGCAGGAAGCCCCTGGAGCCAGTCCGAAAACCGGCCTTACAGCTCGCGCTTAGAACACCGCGTTAGTTGTAGAAGGCCTGCCAGAAGGTGGCCCAGGACTTCTCCAGGTCCTCGCGCCAGCCGGTCCAGTTGTGGACGCCGGCGTTGCGGAAGTTGTAGGTCGCCGGGATCTTCTGGGAGTCCAGCTTGGCCTTGAGGTTGTGGGTGCAGTGGTTGACGCCGGCCTCGATGACGCCGCCCTCGACCTGGTTGACGGCGGAGCCGACGGCGGCCTCAGCCTGGCTAGCGCCCTTGGACTGCAGGTAGCTGGGCATGGCGGTCTCATCAGCCAGGCCGGAACCGGAGGAGATGTAGAGCTTGGCGCCGCGCAGCTTCTCCGAGTTCATCAGGGCGTCGTTGTAGCGGTTGTTGGCGGAGCCCTGGCGGCCCCACATCTGCTCCGGCTGGCCGCCGCCCCGGTTGACGGTCAGGCGCAGGAACTCGTATTCCATCGGGTAAGCGGTGGCGGCGCAGCCGGCGAAGGAGCCGACGGCGTCGTAGAAGCCCTGGTTGTGCTGGGCCAGCAGCAGCGAGGAGGTCGCGGACATGGACATGCCGGCGATGGCGCGCTTGTTGTTGGCCTGCAGGCGGGACTCGATGGAGCCCGGCAGCTCCTTGGTCAGGAAGGTCTCCCACTTCTGCGGGCCCTGCAGGTACTTGCCGTTCGGGGTCTGCTCCCAGTCGGTGTAGTAGGAGAAGGCGCCGGCCTGTGGGATGACGACGTTGACCTTCTTGTCGGCGTAGAAGTCGACGGTCTGGGCCTTGGACAGCCAGTCCGCGTCCTGCTCGGCGCTGCCGGCACCGTTGAGCAGGTAGATGGTGGGGCGGTTGGGTTCGCCCGCCGGGATGACGGCCAGCGGGATCTGGCGGCCGTCCATGGCCGGAGAGCTAGCCTGCAGCTTGAGTACTCGGTCGTCGTCCTTGTACTGCTTGTACCACTTGGAGTTCGCGACGGCGTCGGTGACCTGCAGGTCGCTAACCTCCGAGGCCGGGGCGCCGCCGTTGACGTCGGCCGGGGTCAGGGTGGCTGCGGTGGCCGCCGGGACGGCGGTGGCCGTGGCAGCCAGAGCTGCGGTGGCCAGGAGGGTACTCAGTCGCTTCATGCTAGCGCTCTCTTTCTGGTTATGTTCTTAGTGTTTTAATTCTCGCCGAAGGCCCGCTCGAAGGTCGGCCAGGACTCGCTGATGTCCTTGATCCAGCCCGGCCAGGAGTGGGTACCGGTGTTGCGGAAGTTCCAGTCCGCCGGGATGGACAGGGAGTCCATCTTGGCCTTCAGGTCGTGGGTGCAGGCGTTCATGGCCGCCTCGATGACGCCGCCCTCGATGGTGAGGGTGGAGGACCCGGCCAGCGCGGTCGACAGGTCGGCGCCCTGGTTCATCAGGTGGGAGACGGTGTCTTCCTTGCCCACCAGGCCGGAGTTGGCGGACACGTAGATCTCGTGGCCGCGGAGCTTCTCGGCGTTAGCCAGGCCGTCGTAGCGGCGGTTCTCGGCAGAGCCGCGGGCTCCCCAGATCTGCTCCGGGGTGGCGCCGCCGCGGTTGACGGTCAGGCCGACGAACTGGTGCGGCAGCACCGTCGAGGTGGCAGCGCAGCCCGAGAAGGAACCGACCGCGTCGTAGAGGTCCGGGTGCTGCTGCGCGAGCACCAGCGCGGAGGTCGCGGACATCGACATGCCGGCGATGCCGCGCTTGCCGTTACCGTTGATGGTCTGCTCCAGCGCGCCCGGCAGCTCCTGGGTCAGGAAGGTCTCCCACTTCTGCGGGCCCTTGAGGTACTTGCTGTTGGGATCCTTCTGCCAGTCGAAGTAGTAGGAGAAGGCGCCGGCCTGCGGGATGACCACGTTGATGCCCTTGTTGACGTAGAAGTCCACCATGTCCTGGGTGCCTTCCTTGGTCGGGTCGACATCCTTGCGGTAGGTCTGCTTGATCCACTCCATGTCCTGGTCCGCGCCGCCGGCGCCGTTGAGCAGGTACAAGGTCGGGCGGGCCTGGTCGAAGTTGCCGTCCGGGGTAATGACCGCCAGCGGAATTTCGCGCCCGCCCATGGCCGGCGAGGTGGCGTTGAAGGCCTTGACGTGCTCGCGGTTGAAGGAGCTGGCCTGGGCGTAGGCCATCCACTGCTTACCGCTGGCCATCTTGGACGGGCTGATGACGCGCTTGCCGTCAGCGTTGGTGGACCACGCCGGGGCGGTCTCCTGTGCCAGGTCGATTTCCGTGATGACGGACTCGCCGGCCGCGGCGGTCTCCGCCTCCTCAGTAGCGGCGTCGGACTGCGCGGACTCGGGAGCGTTCTCGTCGCCTAGGATGGCGTCGGCAATCTCCGGGTCGGCGGCCGGTTCTTCCAGGTCGGCAGCAGCCTTAGGATCGGCGGCCGGGCTTTCGATGGCCGGGCTTTCGACGGCCGGCTCGTCAGCCAAGGCCGGGGAGGCACAGAGGCCGAGGGCAAGGGCAGTGGCGGCGGTGGTGCCAACCAGCGGGCGAATAATCTTCATGAGGTTAACGCTTCCTGAGAGAGGGGCCCTTTTTGCAAAGGGTAGAGAGAGTTTCCTGACTGGTTATCGTAGGCGCAAACAAAGTTGTTAGCAGCTGTCCGTTAGCTGAAATTTTTCAGCAAAGTCCAGCCTAAAACAAACAACTGTCGCTCACAGTGCGAATATAGCTTAGCAGCCGGACACGAAACAGGTGGTGCGCAAGTGAAAGGTGTGTCATAATCCAAGGGGGTTTCCGGCTGCCGATGCCGGCTAGCCGCCCGGAAGTTCCCCTCCGGCGTAACGCGAGCTGGGAATTTTTCGTTAAAACAACCGCACCGCTTAACCGCGTTCGCGCTGTCTCTCCACCGTTTACAGAAGGGTTTTAAAAAATGAACGCTTTCGACACCATCTTGGTTCAGATCAACGAATTCCTGGGCGGCCTCGTCCACGCTGGTTCCTCCACCTCGTCCACCATCGCGCTGGCGCTGGGGATGTTTTAAAAACGGATGTTCTAAAGACATCCGCCCGGGAGGCAATCTCCCGGGATTCCCCGGGGCAATAACCCCGGCCAGACTCCTGTTGCCGCGCTTTGTTTGCCCCTTTGGCAGACAGCGTGGCCAAAGTTACGTATCCTTGGGAACGTGACTAATGAACATTATGACGTTGTAGTACTCGGCGCGGGCCCTGGCGGCTACGTCGCCGCCATCCGCGCAGCCCAGCTCGGCAAAAAGGTAGCCGTGGTGGAGAAACAGTACTGGGGCGGTATCTGCCTCAATGTCGGCTGCATCCCCTCCAAGGCGCTGCTGAAGAACGCCGAGGTGGCCCACACCTTCAACCACGAGGCCAAGGACTTTGGCATCTCCGGTGAGGTCTCCTTCGATTATGGGGCAGCCCACAAGCGTTCCCGCAAGGTTTCTTCGGGCATCGTCAAGGGCGTGCACTACCTGATGAAGAAGAACAAGATCACCGAGGTCAACGGCCTGGGTTCCTTTAAGGACGCCGAGACGATTGAAATCACCGAGGGTGACGACAAGGGCAAGACCCTCACCTTCGACGATTGCATCATCGCCACCGGCTCCGTCGTTAAGTCCCTGCCGGGCGTTGAGATTGGGGGCAACATCGTCTCCTTCGAGGAGCAGATCCTCAAGGAAGACGCCCCGGAGTCCATGGTCATCGTGGGCGCCGGCGCCATCGGCATGGAGTTCGCTTACGTCCTGGCCAACTACGGCGTGGACGTGACCATCGTGGAATTCATGGATCGCGTCCTGCCGAACGAGGACAAGGACGCCTCCAAGGAGATCGCCAAGCAGTACAAGAAGCTGGGCGTGAACCTGAAGACCGGCTACAAGACCACCTCCATCAAGGACAACGGCGACGACGTGACCGTCGAGATCGAGTCCAAGGACGGCGAGAAGACCGAGACTCTGACCGTCGACCGCTGCATGGTCTCCATCGGCTTCGCCCCGCGCACCGAGGGCTACGGCCTGGAAAACACCGGTGTCGAGCTCACCGACCGCGGCGCCATCGCCATCGATGAGCGCATGCGCACCAACGTCGACGGCATCTACGCCATCGGCGACGTCACCGCCAAGCTGCAGCTGGCCCACGTGGCCGAGGCGCAGGGCGTGGTGGCTGCCGAGACCATCGCCGGCGCCGAGACCCAGGAGCTGGGCGACTACCAGATGATGCCGCGCGCGACCTTCTGCAACCCGCAGGTTGCTTCCTTCGGCTACACCGAGGAGGCCGCGAAGGAGAAGTTCCCGGACCGCGAGATTAAGGTCGCCAGCTTCCCGTTCTCCGCGAACGGCAAGGCCGCGGGCCTGAACGAGACCGCCGGCTTCGTCAAGCTGGTTGCCGATGGCGAGTTCGGTGAGCTGCTGGGCGGCCACATGGTCGGCGCCAACGTCTCGGAGCTCCTGCCGGAGCTGACCCTGGCGCAGCGCTTCGACCTGACCACCGAGGAAATCGGCCGCAACATCCACACGCACCCGACCCTGTCGGAGGCTATGAAGGAAGCTGCCGAGGGCATCGGCGGCCACATGATCAACCTCTAAGGAGCCTTCCGCAAGAGTCTGTCCGGATTCCCTGCCCCACCCGTTGGGGTAGGGAATTTCTGCGTTTTATAGACCAAGCGGTTCAAATTTTGTTAGTCTGCACTAGACCGCTTAGTTCACGGGGGCGCCCATGCAGGGCGCGCCGAATAACGCAAAGGACAAACGCATGAAGCTTCGCCGCATTATCGCTACCGTCACCGCCGTGGCCGTCGCCAGCACCGGGCTGGTGGCCTGCTCTAGCTCCGACGGGGAGGGCAAGGACCAGAAGATCGTCGTCGGCACCACCGATGCCGCGAAGAAGGCCTGGACCGCCTTCGAGGAGGTGGCCGAGGACAACGGCTTCAACATCGAGGTCGAGAACTTCGAGGATTATGCCACCCCGAACGTCGCGCTGGCGCAGAGCCAGAACGACATCAACAACTTTCAGACGCTGCGCTTCCTGGCGGAGTACAACGTGGGCAACGACGAGGATCTCGTGCCGATTGTCTCCACGGAAATCGTGCCGCTCGCGCTGTTCTGGAAGGACCACGACTCCCTGGACGGCATCGAGGGCGAAACAGTGGCCATTCCGAACGACCCGTCCAACCAGGGGCGTGCGCTCAACGTGCTGGCTTCTGCCGGCCTGGTCGAGCTGACCGTCGAGGGCAGCCTCTCGCCGACGCCGGCCGACGTCGACGAGGCCAAGTCCAAGGTCAAGGTCACTACCGTCGATGCCGCTCAGACCACCTCCGCGTGGGGCGAGGGCACCCCGGCCGTTATTAACAACTCCTTCCTGGAGCGCGCCGGCATCGACCCGACCACCGCCGTGGCCCAGGACGATCCGGCTTCCGACGAGGCCGCGCCGTACATCAACGCCTTCGTCGTGCGCGCTGAGGACAAGGACAACGAGGTCTACCGCGAGCTCGCGCAGCTCTGGCACGACCCGAAGGTCCAGGCGGCCGTCGACGAGGACTCCCAGGACACCTCGGTCCAGGTCCAGCGCTCCCCGGAGGAGATGAACGAGGTCCTGCAGCGCGTCATGGACGAACTCGAGGCGGAATAGGCGCCAACACCACACGCCGGGACCAAGCGCCGACTAGCAGTGCCGAAGCCCCTAGTACGGCGCCACCGCCGAGCGGTGCGTGTCGATGTCCAACGCCTCGTGGATGGGCGGGAACGCGCGCTGGGCGCAGTTGCTGCGAGGGCAGATGCGGCAGCCGGCGCCAATGGGGGTGGCGCTGGACATGTCGGATAAGTCGAGGCCGGCGGCGTAGACGGTACGGTCGGCGTGCCGCGCCTCGCAGCCGAGCCCGATGGCGAACATCTTGTTGGTATCACCGTAGCGGCCCTGCAGGTACTGGACGGTACGCGCCACCCACAGGTAGTTGCGGCCGTCCGGCATCTGCGCCAGCTGCCGGGAGATGGTGCCGGGCCGGGAGAAGGTCTCGTAGATATTCCACAGCGGGCAGGTTCCCCCGGAATTGGAAAAGTGCACGCCGGTAGCGGACTGGCGCTTGGACATGTTGCCCGCGCGGTCCACGCGCACGAAAGTAAAGGGGATGCCGCGCTGGTTGTCGCGCTGCAGGGTGGACAGCCGGGAGGCGACCGTCTCGTAGCCCACGCCGAAGGACTGGCACAAAAACTCCACGTCGTAGCCGGATTTCTCGGCCTCTGCGTGGATTAAGCCGTAGGGCAGCACGGTCGCGGCCGCGAAATAGCTAGCGATGCCGCGCAGCGCCAACCGGCGCGAGGCCTGGGAGGTAAACGGCTCCTCGTCGGCGGCGTTCGTGATGAGATCTCCGGCCTCCAAAAATCCCAGCTCCGTGGCCATGCGGAAGGCGCGCTGCCCCTCCGTTAGCCGGCTGGCCAGCAGCAGGGTGCCGGCCTCCCGGTCGAGTCGGTGTAGGGTGCCGTCGAGCTGGCCGACGGTCTGGATCTCCAGGTTGTGTTTCGAGCGCAGCCGGTCCGCCAGGGCCCGCTCGGTGTCGCGGATGTGGAAGGGCTCGACGCCCAATTCCCCGGCCAGGTCCTCGGCGTGGTGGTCGAGGCCGTCCAGGTAGTTCTGCCGGGCGTAGAAGAAGTCGCGGACCTCGTCGTGGGGCATCGATAACGCCTGTGCCGAGTCCGTCACGCGGCGCGAGTCCGTGGCCAGGGAGAGCTTGTCGCGGACGTTGCGGTAGCGCCGGTGCATGTCCACCAGCGTGCGCGCGACGGTGGGGTGGTTGTAGACCAGCTCGGACAGCTCCTGCAGCTCCACGGGGGAGGGGCAGAGCTCCTTGTCCTGGATGACGTCCTGGATTTCGGCGAGCAGCCGGGAGTCGTCGTCGCGGGAGAAGAACGTGGCGTCCACGCCGAAGACTTCGGTGATCCGCAGCAGGACCGGCACGGTCAGGGGGCGCACGTCGTGCTCGATCTGGTTCACGTAGCTGGCCGACAGGCCCAGGGTGGACGCCAGGGAGGCCTGGCTGAGGTCTCTTTCGCGTCGCAGCTGCCGCAGCCGGGAGCCCACGTAAGTCTTCGTCATGACGGATAGGTTACCTGCCTAATGCCCCTATAACAGTGTTTTAGCAAATTTTGTGTGAAGGTTCTTAGCGGTGGTGTGAAAGTCGTGCTTAGGGGATAAAAGGTACGAACGTCCGGTTTTGAAAAACGCCCGATCTGGGGGCGACACCTGCGAAAGTATGACACCAATTGGGGTAAGTCATTCACCATTCACTCGCCAGGTGATCAACCTCACAAAAGGCGAGATAATTACACAACACACATGTTTTCTAATTGCGAGTTGCCAAGGTGGCGCCGTATTTCCTCAAACGCAGGTTTGGGCACCCTTGCCTAAAGCTGGGGAACTTCACGGTGAGCGAAAGTTGCCCGCGGCGCTTAAGGCCAGCTCATAACTAGGAGAAAGGCCCATATCCTGCGTAAAGTCTAGGTTGACTATGGAGGTGTCATGACTTTGAAGAAACCTGACCGTGAGGCAATCGCTCACGGTCGTATCAGTGAAGAACCGATTCGCCAGACCCCCGGCGTCCCGTCGTGGGTCCTCAAGCTCATCATGGCGGTTAGCGGTCTCTTGTTCGCGTTGTTCGTCGTCGGCCACATGGCCGGCAACCTGAAGCTGTACTTGCCCGCGCATGACGGCGAGGAAGCCCTGGACGTCTACGGCGAGTTCCTGCGTTCCCTGGGTGAGCCGCTGCTGACGCACGGCTCCGCCCTGTGGATCATCCGCATCGTGCTCATCGTCGCCCTCATCGGGCACATCTACGGTGCAATCGCGCTGCATTCCCGCTCCAAGGCTTCGCGCGGCAGCTTCCGTCGCTCCAACCTGATGGGCGGCCTGGACTCGTTCGCAACCAAGTCCATGCTGGTCACCGGCATCGTGCTGCTGCTGTTCCTCATCTTCCACCTGCTGGACCTGACCATGGGTGTGGCCCCGGCCGCTCCGGACGCCTTCGTCCACGGCGCCGTCAAGGCGAACATGATTGCTACCTTCAGCCGCTGGCCCGTGACCATCTTCTACGTGCTGGCCATGTGCTGCCTGTTCCTGCACCTGACCCACGGCATCAAGCTGGCTGCGTCTGACCTGGGTATCACCGGCTACAAGTGGCGTCAGACCTTCCTGGTGCTGGCCTACCTGATTCCGGCCATCGTCTGCATTGGCAACATCGTTATGCCCCTGTCCGTCGCCTTTGGCTTCGTCAGTTAGTAACTAGGACTGATAGGAATATTTGAACCCATGACTAATACCGAACTGAAGCGAGAGCACCCGGACTTCTCGCACCCAGAGTCCATCGTCGAGGGCGTGCGCCCCGGCAAGATCCTGGAGTCGAACGAGCCCCACGGCGTCCCGATGAAGGACATGTGGAGCTACCAGAAGGACCACATGCAGCTGGTCTCCCCGCTGAACCGCCGCAAATTCGAGGTCCTCGTGGTCGGCACCGGCCTGTCCGCCGGCGCCGCCGCTGCCGCCTTGGGCGAGCTCGGCTACAACGTGAAGGTCTTCACCTACCACGACTCCCCGCGCCGCGCGCACTCCATCGCGGCACAGGGCGGCGTGAACTCCTCGCGCTCCAAGAAGGTCGACAACGACTCGGCCTACCGCCACACCAAGGACACCGTGAAGGGCGGCGACTACCGCTGCCGCGAGTCCGACTGCTGGCGCCTGGCCTCCGAGTCCGGCCGCGTCATCGACCACATGAACGCCATCGGCGCCCCGTTCGCCCGTGAGTACGGCGGCACCCTGGCCACCCGTTCCTTCGGCGGCGTGCAGGTCTCCCGCACCTACTACACCCGTGGCCAAACGGGCCAGCAGCTGCAGCTGTCGACCACCTCGGCGCTGTACCGCCAGATCGGCCTGGGCAACGTGGAGCTGTTCTCCCACCACGATCTGCAGGACATCATCACCTACGATGACAATGGCACCAAGCGCGCCGGCGGCATCGTCACCCGTAACCTGATTACCGGCGAGCTGAAGGCCTTCACCGGCCACGCCGTCATCCTGGGTACCGGTGGCTACGGCAACGTCTTCCACATGTCCACCCTGGCGAAGAACTCGAACGCCGGCGCCATGATGCGCGCCTACGAGCAGGGCGCCTACCTGGCCTCCCCGTCGTTCATCCAGTTCCACCCGACGGGCCTGCCGGTCAACTCCGAGTGGCAGTCGAAGACCATCCTGATGTCCGAGTCGCTGCGTAACGACGGCCGCATCTGGTCCCCGAAGACCGAAGGCGATGAGCGCGACCCGAACTCCATCCCGGAGGAGGAGCGCGACTACTTCCTGGAGCGCCGCTACCCGGCCTTCGGCAACCTCGTCCCGCGTGACGTCGCCTCCCGCGCCATCTCCCAGCAGATCAACGCCGGCCTCGGCGTGGGCCCGCTGAAGAACTCGGTCTACCTGGACTTCCGCGACGCCATCGAGCGCCTCGGCAAGGACAAGATCCGCGAGCGTTACTCGAACCTGATCGAGATGTACAAGGAAGCCATCGGCGAGGACGCCTACGAGACCCCTATGCGCATCGCCCCGACCTGCCACTTCACCATGGGTGGCCTGTGGAGCGACTTCAACGAGATGACCTCCATCGACGGCCTCTTCGCCGCCGGTGAGTGCTCCTGGACCTACCACGGCGCGAACCGCCTGGGCGCGAACTCGCTGCTGTCGGCCTCCGTGGACGGCTGGTTCACCCTGCCGTTCACCATCCCGAACTACCTGGCCGACCACCTCGGTGAGGACAAGCTGGCCGAGGATTCCGAGGCCGCGCAGCGCGCCCTGCAGCGCGCTCAGGGCCGCATCGACCGCCTGATGAACGTCCGGGGCAACGACCCGCACGGCCCGGCCTACTACCACCGCAAGCTGGGCGAGCTCCTCTACTGGGGCTGCGGCGTGTCCCGCAACGTCGAGGATCTGAAGACCACCATCGGCAAGATCCGCGAACTGCGCGCGGAGTTCTGGGCCAACGTCCGGATCCCGGGTTCCGCCGAGGACATGAACCAGGTGCTCGAGTACGGCGCCCGCGTGGCCGACTACCTGGACCTGGGTGAGCTGATGTGCATCGACGCCCTGGACCGCGACGAGTCCTGTGGTGCGCACTTCCGCGACGATCACCTGTCCGAGGACGGCGAGGCCGAGCGCGACGACGAGCGTTGGTGCTTCGTCTCCGCTTGGGAGGCTGGCGAGGGTGAGCACGAGTTCATCCGCCACGCCGAGCCCCTGTACTTTGATTCGATCCCGCTGATGACAAGGAACTACAAGTAATGAAACTGACACTTGAGATCTGGCGTCAGGCCGGACCGACCCAAGAAGGCAAGTTTGAGACGGTCCAGGTCGACGACGCCGCAGAACAGATGTCCATCCTGGAACTGCTGGACCACGTCAACGACGGAATGATTGAGCGCGGCGAGGAACCCTACGCGTTCGCTTCCGACTGCCGCGAGGGCATCTGCGGTACCTGTGGCCTGACGGTCAATGGCCGCCCGCACGGCCCGGGCCAGAACACCCCGGCCTGCCAGCAGCGCCTGTTCCAGTTCAACGACGGCGACACCCTGAAGATCGAGCCCTTCCGCTCCGCGGCCTACCCGGTCATCAAGGACATGGTGGTCGACCGCAGCGCCCTCGATCACGTGATGGAGCAGGGTGGCTACGTCTCCATGGACGCCGGCACCGCCCCGGATGCCGACACCATGCACATCAACCACGAGACCGCCGAGTACTCGCTGGACCACGCGGCCTGCATCGGCTGCGGTGCCTGCGTGGCGGCCTGCCCGAACGGCGCAGCCCACCTGTTCACCGGCGCGAAGCTGGTGCACCTGTCGCTGATGCCGCTGGGCAAGGAAGAGCGCGGTCGTCGCGCCCGCAACATGGTCGACGACCTGGAGCAGAACTTCGGCCACTGCTCGCTGTACGGCGAGTGCGCCGACGTCTGCCCGGCCGGCGTTCCGCTCACGGCGGTCTCCGCGGTCACCCGCGAACGTGCCCGTGCTGCTTTCCGCGGCAAGGACGACTAGACTATAGTCAGTAGAGAAACACCAGTAACAATCGATTCCGGCAGAAAGTTCATCCCTATGAGCACTCATTCCCAGGCAACCGCGGATCACGCGAGCGAGACCTACCCGGAGTTTTCCGGCAAGATCCAGGACAACTACATCGAAGGCTACGAGCCCATGTCGTTCGCCGCGCCGCACTCTTCGCTGCTGCGCACCTCCACCTGGGTGGGCATGGGCCTCATCATGGGCATCCTGCCGGCCATCGGCATCATCACCTGGGGCCTTGCGAACCACCTGTTCCCGAACGGTACCGCCGCGGAGGCGCACGTGGACACCACCATCATCATCGGTGTGGTCCTGACCGTCATCATCTCCATCGCGGCCATCGTGTCCGTGAAGTTCGGGCGCCGCTACTACCACCAGTACCGCAAGGAAACTGGTCGCGTAAACTAGGCTAAACCCCAAGAACACAAGCCGTATCCGCTGCTGGCGGGTACGGTTTTTTCTTGCCTTGCCGGGCTTGACGATGCCGCCCCGCCCTAAGGCCCAGCACCTCGGCACCGGTGGCAGGAAGGCCAGGCCGGCACCGGGGCTGGCCCCGAAATGAGGCAGAATGGTTGGGAGAATCGACACAGCGCATAAACAGCGGCGATTAAGGAGTATTCACGTTGGGCAAGCACAGCACTGCTGCTAGCTACGAGGGGTTTAGCCATGAGGGCGTTAGCAACGCCGGGGCTAGCCACGAGGGCCAGGCGGTAGAAGCCAGCGCCGGTGGCATCGCTAGCCGCCCCGTGCCGGGGCCGTCGCCGGAGGTGGAGCAGGAGCGGCGCCGCACGCTGCGGAACCACAAGATCTTTGTCACCGCGCTGCTGGGCCTGGCGGCCGTCATCTTCTTCGCGTGCTCCTGGTGGCAGAACCAGCCGGGCGGGGCCCCGGTGTGGGTCGGCTACGTGCGCGCGGCCGCGGAGGCCGGCATGGTCGGCGGCCTGGCGGACTGGTTCGCCGTCACGGCGCTGTTCCGCCACCCGATGGGCATCCCCATCCCGCACACGGCGCTCATTCCGCGCAAGAAGGACCAGGTGGGTGAGGCCCTGTCTGAGTTTGTCGGGGAGAACTTCCTCAACGCGGAGCTGATCACGGACAAGGTCTCCCAGGCGCAGCTGCCGGACAAGCTGGGGCGCTGGCTGTCCCAGGAGGACAACGCCGCGAAGGTCTCCCGGGAGGCCGGCAAGCTGACCGCCAACGCTATCCGCGCGCTGGACCCGAAGGACGCGGAGGCGCTCATCCAGTCCCAGATCCTGGACCGGCTGGCCGAGCCCGAGTGGGGCCCGCCGGCCGGGCGGCTGCTGGAGGGCCTTATCGCCGACGGCAAGGTTGAGCCCGTAGTCGATGAGCTCATCGACTACGCCCACGCCAAGGTCGGTCAGATGGAAGAGCCCGTCGTGCGGCTCATCGACGAGCGCATGCCGCAGTGGGCGCCGCGCTTCGCGCGCTCGCTGGTGGGCGAGAAGGTCTACCGGGAGCTGGTCCAGTTCGCCGACGAGGTCAAGGCGGACAAAAACCACCCGGCCCGCCAGTCCATCCGCCGCAACCTGGATAAGTTCGCGGACGACCTGCAGAACGACCCGGGCATCATCCGCCGCGTGGAGGAGCTGAAGGTGGACCTGATGGGCTCGGAGCGCATGCAGCGCGCCCCGCAGGCCATCTGGCGCCAGTCGGCGGCCGCCATCATCGCGCAGGCCGAAGACCCGGACTCGATGCTGCGCGAGAAGATCCGGGACCTCTGTCTGCAGTGGGGCACCAATATCTGCGAGGACCCGCAGCTGCGCGCCAGCCTGGACCGCCGCATCAACGGAACCGCGGCCTTCCTGGCGGACAACTACTCCGGCGAGGTCACCTCGATCATCTCGGAGACCATCGAGCGCTGGGACGCGGAGGAGGCCTCCGAGAAGATCGAGCTCATGGTGGGCAAGGATCTGCAGTTCATCCGCCTGAACGGCACCATCGTCGGTGCGCTGGCCGGCTTGGTCATCTACACTGTTAATCACCTCATATTTGGCGTTTAGGGACGGCGTCCTGGGACTTTCCACCCGGCGCCGAATCCGCCTGCACGACCAGTTTTCACAATCTCATACCGGCACGACCTACGACCCCGAAAAGACAATTATCCGAGGAGAAAAACCATGGCCGAGCACACCCAGCAGCCGAACAACGCAGACAACGACAAGTCCATTGCGGATTCCCTGAAGGAATCCTGGGGCCCGATCAAGGAGGCCGGCGCCTCCGCCCTGGGCGTGGCCAAGGACTTCACGGACCGCTTCCGCGAGGACCGCACCACCCACGCAGCCGATAAGCCGGAGGTCGGCGAGGACGCCTCCCTGGTGGGCAAGGCGAAGGCCGCCGCGAAGGACTACGGCGGATCCCTGCGCCGCGCGGCAGAGGGCACCAAGGACTCCGAGTCCTTCACCGCCGCCAAGGACAACTTCGGCCAGGCCTACAACGCCACCAAGGACGGCGTGAACGAGGCCGTCAACACCGCGCAGGAACGCCGCCGCGCCAACGGGGCCACCGCCGAGCCGGAAAGCACCGGCAAGCACGCCAAGGGCGCGGATTCGGTGGCGGATCCGACGCAAGATATCATCGATGGAGAGGTAATCTCCACCGAGGACAACCAAGAGAAGTAGGTTTAACAGCTAGTGTTCTTTCTCGATAATCCCGTTATTTTCGTCCTGACCGCGATCGAGACGGTGCTGTTCTGGGGCGTGGCCATCGCCGCCATCGTGGGCGCCGTGATGGCCGCCAACACCCGGGAAGACGCGTTCACGGCCGGGGACCGCCAGTCCAAGATGACGTGGGTTGCGATCATGGCCGGTTCGGCCTTGGCACTGCTGCTGAACCTGCCCTTCCTGAAGTGGATCGCGGCGGTCTGCGTGGGCGTCTACTGGTTCGACGTGCGCCCGCAGCTGCGCGCCCTCATCAACGGCGACTACCGCTACTAGGCCAGGCGCCGCTTTGTCGCTCAACGATGCCGAGTGGCTCGCCCAGCGCGTCTACCGCGACCTGACCAGCGCGCCTAGGCCGCAGGTGGAGCGCGCCCTGCAGGAATTCTCCGGCCCCGTGCTGCTTAGCCCGCACCACCTGCCGCAGGCCGCAGCCGGCCACGTCGCCGCCGTCGCGGGCTTTCCCACCGGCCGCCACCACAGCCTGGTCAAGGCCACGGAGGCCCGCCTGGCGGTCCAGAACGGCGCCGCCGAAATCTGGCTGGCTGTCGATGCCACCTTAAGCGATCCCAACGCCCTGCTCACCGATCTGGTCGCGGTCCGCGAGGCCTGCCCCGACCCGGTCGTGCTGGGCGTCATCCTGCCGGCTGCCGATGCCGCCCCGGCCGACCCGACCCTCGTACTAGGTATGGCCGAGAAGGCCGGCTACCAGCGCGCCATCACCCGCGGCGCGCAGGCGCCGGGGGCGGAAGCGACCCGCCTCGAGCAGGTCTACTGGGCGGATGCTGCCTTGGATACCGCGCAGCAGGTGGACGCGCTGGCCGCCGGGCGCGTGGCCATCGCCACGCCTTAGGCCGGCTGCGAGTCCTGCTCGTTGGCGGCCCCGCCGGCGGCGTTCTGCGCCTCGGAGAGGTTGACGTTGTCCCCGGCGACGGTGATTTTCAGCGTGCCGTCCTGGACCTGCACGTCCTCGATGGCCAGCGCGTTCCCGGCCATTTGCTCGGACAGGCCGTCGGACAGCGACTGGGTGATCTGCTCCGTAACCTCCGCGGGCAGCTCCATGCCGAAGAGGGTGGACTTGGTGGCCTCAATCTTAAGGTTGCCGTCGGCGGCGTGCGGGGAAAGCGACAGGGTGGCCAGCCCGCCGCCCAGCTGCACCTCGAGGACGTTTTCGGCGTCCTTGGAGGTGATGTCGGTGACCACGATATCGCCCAGCATGTCCAGGCCGGACTGCTCGCGCAGGCTGTCCTGGAAGGTCTTGAGCAGAAAATCGTCGGGAAGGGTGGTGGTGGCCACCAGGTGCCCGGCGGTCTCGGAGTTCATCTCCAAGTCGGTGACCTCGAGCTGCGCGGCGGGCTGGCCCTTAATACCCGCGTCCGAGATGTCCAGCGTGGAGGGCACGTCCATGTTGATCTGCCCGATGGTGCCGCTGAGCACGCCAATAACCAGCGGGCTGGCGCCGAAGTTCACGGAAGGA
Source organism: Corynebacterium sp. 2571A (assembly GCF_055700935.1). Classification (NCBI taxonomy): domain Bacteria; kingdom Bacillati; phylum Actinomycetota; class Actinomycetes; order Mycobacteriales; family Corynebacteriaceae; genus Corynebacterium; species Corynebacterium sp. 2571A. Next base: position 232,867 of record NZ_JASTTE010000001.1, read on the forward strand.
TCCTCCTGCATCACCACGCCGTCGGCCTCGGCGTTCTCGCGCAGCTGCGTCTTCATTTTGTCGCCGATGAACCAGCGCAGGCCGAATTCGGCCACGAGGACGAGGACGAGGAGGGCGACGAGCACCCCGACGATGATCTTCCAGGCCGTCGATGCGGCAGATTTGTTTTGAGCCATGCTCACCAGTTTCGCGCATAACGGTGGGCTTCGGCAATGCGGGCCGGGAAATTCGCCCTAGGGGGCGACGAATTCCCAGTCAACCGTCAGGTGGTTGTCACGCAGGCGGCGGCGCGTGGGCGCGAAGGGCAGGCCGGCATCGCGAAGCAGGGCCTGGGCCATCCGCCAGCGCACGCGCGGGCCGTGCGGCGCCCAGCCGGCGCAGTGATCCCAGGCGCGGTCCGCGGCCGACAGTAGCTCGTAGATGCCCTCGCCCGGCACGTTGCGATGGATGAGTGCCTTCGGCAGGCGCTCGGCGAGCTGGGAGGGGCGCTCCACGTCGAAGGGATCCCAGGCCAGGGTCAGCGTCTGCGGGCCGGCAGCGTCCAGCAGGATCCAGGTGGCGCGGCGGCCCAGCTCGTCGCAGGTGCCCTCCACGAAGACCCCGCCCGGGGCCAGCCGCGCGCAGACCGTCTCCCAGGCCTCGGGCACTTGGTCGACGTCGTACTGGCGCAGCACGTTGAAGGCGCGCACCAGGTGCGGGCGGTAGCCGGCCAGCTCGAAGCCGCCGAGTTCGAATTCCACGCCGTCGCGCGGCGGCAGGACCCGCTCCGGGTTGACCTCCAGCCCGGTGACCCGCGTGTGCGGGTTGACCCGGCGCAGCCAGCGCGCCCATTCCACGGTGGTGGTGTGGGACGCGCCGTAGCCGACGTCGATGGCGTGCGGGACCGGGTGGCTGCGCAGCAACGAGGCGATGTCCGGGTGGGCGTGCATCCACCTGTCGCAGCGCCGCAGCCGGTTGACCGCGGTGGTGCCGCGGGTGATGACGCCAAAAGGCCGACCCGCGCTGGGGTTAGCCTTCAGGTTATGCGCGTGGTCGGCCATTTAAGGAGTGGGTGTTTTAGAGGTTGTCGGTGATCCACTTGTCGGTCAGGGCGCCCTCGTTGTTGAAGAGCTCCTCGAGTGCCTCGCCCACCTTGGGCTCGATGGCGGCGCCCATCATCGGGATGTTGACGGAGATCTCGTTGGTGTAGGCCAGGGTGGTGGTATCCCCCTCGCCGGTCAGCTTGATCTCGCCCTTGAAGTCCACCGGGGTGCCCTTGACGTCGGCGGTGTAGTTGGCATCGGCCGCGTTACCGTCCAGGTCGGAGGTGGTGAACACGCGCTTGACCTTCAGGTCCTGGGAAACCATGGCGCGCACGGCCTCCGGCAGGAGGGTGGTCGGCAGGATCTCGTACAGGATCGCGGTGTCGTTGGTGAAGTCGTGCACCTGGCCCGGATCCGGCGACAGGTTGGCTACCACGTACTCCCAGTAAGCCTCGGTACGCAGAGCTTCGTGCACCTTCTCGATGGGCTGATTGATAGTCACGGTGTTTTCGCTACGAGTTGACATGGTATACAGACTACCGTGGATAACGTGCCTGAAGAATTATTGACCCAGCAGCTGAATGAAATTGACGGGGTGGAGCTCGATCCACAGGTGACGTTCGCGGACCTGACCACCTTGCGCATCGGCGGCTCCCCGCGGGCCTGCGTGCGCGCCGCGACACCCGCGGCGGCCGCCCAAGCCATCGCTGCTATCGATGCCTCCCGCGCGCCCCTAGTCATCGTCGGCGGCGGCTCCAACCTGGTCGTCGCCGACGGCCAGCTCGACTACGTCGCCGTGCTGCTCGACTTCGACGCCGTGGCCATCGATGCCGAGTCCGGCATCGTCCGCGCCCAAGCCGGCGCCAACTGGGACGCCGTGGTGGCTGCCACCGTCGAGGCGGGCCTGGGCGGCATCGAGTGCCTGTCCGGCATCCCGGGCAACGCGGGGGCTGTGCCCGTGCAGAACGTCGGCGCCTACGGGGCGGAGATTTCCGACGTGCTCACCCAGGTCAAGCTCTACCACCGCGAGAGCGGACAGACCGAGTGGGTGCCGGCTGCCGACCTGGAGCTGGCCTACCGCTACTCCAACCTGAAGTTCACCGGCCGCGCCGTCGTGCTGGAAATCGAGCTGCAGCTGACCACCGACGGGCTCTCCCGGCCCCTGCGCTTCGGCCAGCTCACCGACACCCCGGGCGAGCAGCGCCCCGTCGCCGACGTGCGCGATCAGGTCCTCAGCCTGCGCCGCGGCAAGGGCATGGTCTTAGACGCCAGCGATCACGACACTTGGTCCGCCGGCTCCTTTTTCACCAACCCCATCGTGCCCAGCGCCGTCGCGGATTCCATCCAGGCCGCCACCGGCGAGGACTCCATGCCGCGCCATGTCGTTTCTGGTGAAGACGGCGGAAGTGGCACCCAGGAGAAACTGAGCGCCGCGTGGCTCATCCAGCGCGCCGGCTTCGACAAGGGCTACCCCGGCCACGGGGCCGCCACCCTGTCCACCAAGCACACGCTGGCGCTGACCAACCGGGGCGGGGCCAGTGCGGACGACATCGTCCGGCTTGCCCGCGACATCCGCGCCGGGGTCCAGGAGGCCTTCGGCGTGGAGCTGGTGCCCGAGCCGGTCTGGCTGGGCGTGAGTATCTAGCTACTTGTCTTCTAGCTAGTTGTCTTCGGCCATGACCTGGTCCCACTCGTCCTTCTTGTCCAGGAAGGCGCGGGCGGCTTCCTGCGCGCCCTCGAGGGAGTGGTTGGCACCCCAGCCGCACTGGACCTCGTTGGCGGCCGGGACCTCGGTGGCGTTCAGGATGTCGTTCAGCCCGCCCTCGAGCGCGCGCAACAGCTCCTCGCGGCCCATGCCGTTGGTGATGGCGTAAAAGCCGGTCAGGCAGCCCATCGGGGCAAAGCCGATGAGCTTGTCGGTGTAATTGCGCATAAACTGGGCCATCATGTGCTCGATGGAGTGCATGGCCTTCGGGTCCAGGTGCTCCTTGTTGGGCTGGCAGAAGCGCAGGTCGTACTTGATGACCTCCTTGCCATCGCCCAGATCCGTCTTGCCGGCCACGCGCACGTACGGCGCGGCCACCAGGCGGTGGTCCAGCTCGAAGGATTCGACGTTCGACGGGGTCTTTTCGGAAGCTGTGTTTTGATCAGTCATATCTCCCAGTCTAACGACACCCCGCCGGGGAGGGTGTCCATTTCTTGCGCACCCAGCGGGTGCTTTAAGGTCTATAGCTGTGACTAAGCACGAACCGGCGGACGCTGTACCCGTGGAGACCATCGTCCCCACGGACGGCTCCGACGTGATGCGCGTGGCCGGCCACTCGGAGGACGCCGATCCCCTGGCGCGCAGCAACCGGCTGCGCAAGGACAGCTGGGGGCTGGTCGTGCGGCGCACCTGGCGCGACTTCTTCCACGACGGTTTCTTGGATCGCGCCGCCGCGATGACCTACTTCACCCTCATGGCCTTTGCCCCGACGGTGCTGGCGGCCTATTCCATCGCCACGCTGCTTTTCGCCAGCCGCAAAGAGGAAGTCCTGCGGGTGACCTCCGATTTCATCGACCAATACCTGCCGCAGACCTTCGAGGACCAAGCCAATTCCATCGTCGGCTCCATCATCGGATCGACGGCCGAAGGCACCCTCGCGCTGGTGATCTCGGTGCTCATCTCCCTGTTTTCCGCCTCCGCCTACGTGCGGGCCTTTTCGCGGACCGCGAACCTGGTCTACGGCCGGATGGAGGGTCGCAGCCTCATCCGCACGTGGTCGCTGATGTGGGGGCTGACGCTGGTGCTGGTCATCGGCGCGGTCATCGTGCTCTTTGCCAACCTGCTGCGCGATACCATCGTCACCGGCGCCATCCAGCCCGTCGCGGAGCAGCTCGGGCTCCAGGAGGCCGCCGATTTCCTCATCAGCATCTTCCTGCCGGTGTGGAACTGGCTGCGCTTCCCCATCACGCTGCTAGTCGTTTTGACCCTGGTGGCGGTGCTCTACCACTTCGCGCCCAACGTGCGCCCCGAGCGCTTCCGCTGGCTGACCCTGGGCTCCATCGTCGCCGTCGGGGTCAACGGCCTGGTCTGGTTCGCCTTCAGCCTGTTCGTGCAGTACGTGGCCAGCATGAGCGCCTACGGCGCGATCAGTACCGTCATGGCCCTGTTCGCCGCGATCTGGATCATGAACACGGTGCTCATCGTGGGCATCAAGATCGATGCCGAGATCCTGCGTGCCAAGGAACTGCAGCTGGGCCTGCACTCGGAGCAGCACATCCAGGCCGCCCCGCGCGACGACACCGCCGCCCGCGCCCAACTCGCCGCCCAGGAAGACCTCTGGGCCCGCTCTGAAGGCATCCGCGATGCCGCCGAGGCCGACAGCCCCGAAACCCCGGAGGAGTCCTAGTAGGCCGCTAGCCGGCCAAGGTGTACCGCTGGAGCCGGCTAACCGATAAGCAGGAACGCGAACAAGGTGTTGAGCACCGTCGCGGCGACCATCGGCACGGCGGTGCGCTTGACTAGGCGAACAGGGTTGACGTTGATGGCACCGGAGACGATGATGACCGCGGCGTTGACGGGCGAGGCCTGCCGCATCAGGTTCGAGGTGCCCCAGATTGCGGTGAGCATCTGCGGGGCGTGGATGGACGTGTCGGCGGCCAGCGAGGGAACGACCTCCGAAAAGGCGAAGTAGGGAGCAGTACCAGACCCAGTGAGCGCGGCCATTGCTGCGGTGGCTACCACGAAGATGAGGACGATGACCACGGCGGCGCCGCGCGAACCCTCAGTGGCGCTGATGAGCATGTCGATGACGCCCATCTGCGTGATGCCCTCGATGAGCACTGCCGCCGCGACCAGCAGGGCCACGACGCCAGCTGCACCTTCGCCCATGCCCTTGAAGAAGGACTTGCCGGAGTCGAGCGCGCCATTAATAGAGCGGTGCCGGACCGACTCAATCACCATGGCGATGAGGAGGGAAACCACCGTGACGGGGAGAATGCCGGCCTCGAAGGGGAGGACCCCCAGCCGGTTCAGAGCTGCCGAAATAAGGATAAGTAGTAGCGGTAGTAGGGGCAGCAAGGCGTAGTAGCGCGGGAGCCCCGCGGCGCGCTCGATGGCGTCCCGTGCGGTCTTATCGGAGGCGTCGATAGGAGAGGCATCGTCAGCAGCGGACTTATCCGCGGCGGCCTCCTTCAGGTCGCAGCGGCGTTGCCACCACATGTGGATGAATGCCGTTATGACCAGCGTTGGAACGGTGGCCCAGGCGACCGAACCGTAAACGAATTCAGTGACGGACATGCCGGTGAGATCGGCGCCCTGGATGAGGCCGGCTTCGAGCGGAGTAGGGATGATCGTCGAGGAGGTGACCACTATGGCGCCCACGGTGAGCGGGGTCAAACCCGCGGCGATGAGGGCCGGCAACAGGGTGGCTACCAGGAGCAGCGAGAGGGAGGCGGCCGAGGGAATAACCAGGGAGAGCAGGTTACCTATCAGGAAGCCGACGGGCACGAGCCAGTAGGAGCCCTTAAAACGGCGCAGCGGGCTGGATAATGCGACGACTGTCTTCGCGTCCGCGCCGATGTGGCGCATATAAGACACGAAGCCGAAGAGCACCATGATTGCCATACCGATGCCGGAGAAGCGCTCCTTGAACAGGGCTTCCACGACGAGCAACTGGTCGTAGAAGGCATTACCGGTGGGGTCGATTTCGGTGGCGTGGAACTCGGCGCGGCCGGTGGCGGCGGCGAGCATCAAGAGGATAACGCCGGTGAAAAAGATTGCGGAGGCGGCGTGCACCTTCTTGTAGATGAGGTAAGCCACTGCGGCGATGGAGAGTAGGGAGATGAACAGGTAGAGCATAAGGAGTCCTTTCGCTGGTGGAGAGAGACAGGACTTGTTATAACCACTGCCGTTTTAGAATATCACCATTGCAGACCGGTTACTCGCGAAACGGGAACAGGAATGGGAACAGGAACGAGAATCGTTCCGAAAGGCAGAGCGAGAGCTCCGGGTCAGGCGCGGCCGTCTCATGCCTTCCCGTCCTGGACCCCGTCCTGGACGAGAGTTCCGGGCAAGTTTTCGGCTCGGAGCCTGCCCTGGAGAGCAAAACTTGTCGGGAATTCGCATTGCGGTCGCTGGGTAGGCGCGGGCGCGTGCTGCTGCCGGGATCCGTCGCGGGCAGTCGCGGGCTGGCGCGGGCCGTCGCGGGCCGAAGCCGGGTCATCCCAAGGCAGCCCAGGGCATCTTAGGGCTTCCCGGGCAAGAAACGAGAGTTCCGGGCAAGTTTGGGGCTGGAACCCCGCCCAGGAGGGCAAAACTTGTCCGGAACTCTCGTAGTGGCGCCTAGAGCGGCTAGAGCGCCTAGAGCGGCCAGAGCGGCGCCGGCAACCGGGGAACCTAGAGAACTAGGCCTCCGGGTAGAAGCCGTCCGCGCCGAGGCGCGCGTTCTCGTCCAGGAGCATGGCGGCCTCGGCCTGCTTGGACTCGCCGGGCAGGCGGCGGGACTCGATGACCTCGAACAGCGGGGCGCGGCCCAGCATGCCGGCCTCGAAGTGGGCGTGCCCGCGGGCTAGGCGCTGGTTGGCGCGGGCCAGCCAGGCATCGGCGGCGTCCGGGCCTTGCTGTTGGCGGACCGCGGCGTAGAAGACGCCGGGGTGGGCGTAGACCAGCAGGGCGCCGACGTGCCCGAAGCCCAGGGAGGTCAGCGCCGCCGCGCGGACGGGCTGGCCGCCGGCCGCCAGGTTCAGCGGGCTGCGCAGCCAGACCAGGTTCTTCGCCTTGGGCGCAATCAGCGGATCCACGCAGTCCAGCGACACGTTCGCCGGCAGGACGCCGGTGCGGAAGACGTCGATGAGCCCGCCCGTCTGGAACAGGGCCGCACCCGCCTTGGAGTGGCCGGTCAGGGTCTTCTGCGAGATGACGAAGAGCGGCTGGTCGGCATCGCGGCCGATGGCCGGCCAGAGCAGCGAGTGCAGCTCCGACTCGTTCGGGTCGTTGGCGTTGGTGGAGGTGTCGTGCTTGGACAGCACGCTCACATCGTTGGGGGAAAGCCCCAGCCCGCGCAGCGACTTGGCCAGGCGGGAGTTCTCCCGGCCGCGGCCGGCACCCAGCGCACCCAGGCCCGGGGCCGGGATGGACGTGTGCGCGCCGTCGCCGTAGGAGGCCGCGTGCGCGACCACGGCGTGGACCGGCAGGCCGAGCTCGGCGGCCAGGCTGCCGCGGGCCAGGATGACGGTGCCGCCGCCCTCGCCCTCGAGGAAGCCGCCGCGGCGGCGGTCGTTGGCGCGGGAGATGAACCGGCCGTCGATGCCCTTGTCCAGCATCGCGGCGGTTTCCGCCGTGGCGTTCATGTCGCCGAAGCCGGTCAGGGACTCGACCTGCACGTCGTCGATGCCGCCGGCGATGACCACATCGGCCTTGCCCAGGGCAATCTTGTCCACGCCCTCCTCGATGGACACGGCCGCGGTGGCGCAGGCGCCAATGGGGTGAATCATCGAGCCGTAGCCGCCCACCAGCGACTGCATGGTGTGAGCCGCGATGACGTTCGGCAGCGCCTCCTGCAGGATGTCGCTGGGCCGGTCGCCGCCCAAGAAGCGGGTGACGAAGACCTTGTGCAGGCTCTCCATGCCGCCGATGCCGGTGCCCTGCGTCGTGGCCACCTGGCCCGGGTGCACGGCCTGGAGCAGCTCGGTGGGGCTGAAGCCGGCCTGGGTGAAGGCATCGACGGCCGTGACCAGGTTCCAGACCGCCATGCGGTCCAGCGAGTCCAGCATGTGGTCCGGGATGCCCCAGCGGGAGGCGTCGAAGTTGTCCGGCATCTGGGCCGCGATGGTGCGCGTCAGCGTGGCCTTGCGCGGCACCTGCACGCGCGCGCCCTGAAGGCGGGTGACTTCCCACTCGTCCTCGGCCGGCTGGATGCGGACGAAATCCGGGTCGGCGGCGGCGATGTCGCGGGCGGACTGCTCGTCGGGCACGGTGAAGGTGATGTCGCGGTCCAGGAAGACCTCGGTGAGATCGATGGAGCCCTGGTCGACCAGGTGGTACTTGTCGCTGAGCGTGCGCACGCCGGCGCGCGCGACGACCTCGTCGCGGAAGCGGGAGTAGATCTCCTCCTCGGCGACCTCGTTGCCCTCGGCGTCGAACCAGCCCGGGTGCGGGTCCTCCGACCAGGAGATCAGCCCGGTCATCCAGGCCAGTTCGAGCACGCCCGCGGCGGTCAGCTCGGCGCCGCCGTCGCGGTCCAAGCCGTATTCGGCCTCGAAGCGGGTGCGGCCCGAGCCCCAGGAGCTGACCTCGCCCACGCCGGCGATGACCACCAGGTCATCCAGGTCCGTGGTGACGGTGCCCACGCCTTCGTCCGGGGTGGAGCCCAGCACCGGCTGCTGCGGGCGCGCCGGGGTGGGCAGGGCGGTGATGGTGGCGGGTGCCTCGGCTAACGCGTCTTCCGCGGCCGGCTGGGAGGCGGCGGCCTTCTCGGCCAGCTCGCGCAGGGACACGCCCTCCAGCCCGCCGGTCAGGTCGAGCTCGACCGGGGCCTGGGCGGCGCGCTCGCGGCTGTGCGCGGAAGCCAGGTCCAGCAGCTGCGCGGAGATCTCGGCCGGGGACCAGACGTGGATGCCGGCGGCCTCGGCGGCGGGCACCAGGCCGTCGTTGCCGCCCATCAGGTGCGTGCCGGCCACCCAGCCGATCTTCGCCTGCGCCAGGGTGACGCCGGCCGGCCAGCCGGCTTCGGCGCTCCACTTGGCCAGGATGGCATCGAGGGCGGCCTTGACCTCGCCGTAGGCGCCGTCGCCGCCGAACATGCCGCGGTTCGGCGAGCCCGGCAGCACGACGTGGCAGCGGGTGTCCACGGCCTGCTGCGCTAGGGAGCTCAGGCCCGCGATGGTGCGCTCCAGCGACCACAGCAGCAGGCGGGCTTGGTTCTCGGTGGCGGAGCCGGCATCGGCCAGCGAGCCGGAAACCGAAGGTGCGGCGAAGGGGAAGGCCAGCGTCGGGGTCAGCGCGGGCTTGAGGACCTTGACCTCGTTGCCCACGGACTCGCGCTGCTCGGTGCCGATCCACTCGATGAGCGAATCCACGTCGCGGAAGCTGGACAGGTTGGCCGGTACCAGCCACAGGGCCGCGCCCGGGGCGGCGTGGCGGGCGTAGAGCTGGCGGGCGAATTCCTTGCGGGACTGGCTGACACGGGAGGCGGTCATGATGACCGTCGCGCCCCCGGCCAGCAGGCCCTCCACCAGGGCAGAGGCGATCGAGCCCGGCGCCGCGCCGGTGACCAGCGCGACCTCGCCGGCAAAGTCGCCGGCAGGTTCTTGGCCCGCCAGCTTGGCGATGCCACGTAGGCGCCGTTGGGCAGCCTCCGGCAGGTCGCCGTGCTCGGCCCACCAGGTGGCCTGCTCGGCGACGGTCTGGCCCGCGCCGGTAAAGCGGGCGGTGTCCTGGTCCGCGGTGTCGGCCGCGTCTTCCTCGCCCAGGGCGATGCGGGCGATGTCCTCGCGGGCGCTGGCCCAGCGGTCGTCGAAGAGGACGGCGCGGTTGGCGTCGAAGGACGGGGTGACCAGCTTGAGCCAGCCGGAGCCGAGCTCGGCCTCGACGGCCTCGATGAGCGTGGTGTCCGGGGCCTCGGGCGTGGTCTCCTGCGGGGTCAGGCCCAGCTGGTCGAGCACCTGGCGCGCGGCGGTGGCCAGCACGCCGTTGTCGCCGGTGACGGTCTCGGCGTAGGCCTCCAGCGCGGCGGAGTCCACCACGCCTCCGCCGGCAGCGGAGCTAGCCGCGCCCTTGCTGACGGAAACGGAATGAGCCGCTGCGACGGCCTCGATGGCCTGGTCCAGAAGATCGGTGACCGCGGACTTGGAGCTGGCCGAATCCGGCAGGGTGGCCAGGCTGCCGCCGCGCACGGAGTCCTCCGCGCGGGTGCCCAGGAGTACTTCGGCCTCCACGAAGGCGGTCCAGGACTCGGGCAGGCCCCAGGTGCCGGTGACGTACTCGCCCACGAAGGCCGGCTTCAGGCCGGCGGCGCCGAAGAGCTGGCGCAGGCGGGAGCCGATGGCCTCGGTGAGCACGGAGCCGAAGGCGGCGTAGCCGGGCGCGGCGGTGTTGACGCGTTCGCGCAGGGTGGCGACGTCGGCATCGGCGGCGCCGTCGATGGCGGGCACGCCGATTTCGGCCGACATGTCCATCAGCAGCTGGTTGCGGCGCGAGGACACGCCGTTGGTCAGCTCTTCGACGGTGTCCGTGTCGTTGATCTGGGACAGGCGGATCTTGTTCTGGAAGGCGAAGAGCACCATGATGGCCTGCGCGGCGTCGAAGTTCAGCTCCGGGGCGGCAGCGGCCGGGGCGGCAGGCTGGGCAGGCGCAGCCGGAGCCGGAGCCGGGGCAGCGGCGGGCTCAGCAGCAGCGGCCGGCTCACCCGGCGCAGCAGCGGAGTCAGAGTCCGCGGCCGCGGCCTCTTCCGGCGCCGGGGTGGCCGGGGCGGAGCGCACGTCGGCGAGCATGACCTGGTCCTGGTCGCGCTCGACGTTGAAGACGGGCAGTTCTAGCCCGGCGACGGCGAGGGAGCGCTGCGCCAGGTTGGTCAGCGTCGGGGAGCTGGCCAGGCCGACCTCGATGATCTGGTCGACGCGGCTAAAGAGCAGCTCCTGGGTCTCGATCCAGCGCACCGGGGAGGCGAACTGCCAGGACAACAGCTCGATCATGAGCAGGCGGGCTAGCTGGTTGTCGTCCATGTCGTCCACGCGCAGCCCGTCCAGGCGGCCGGAGGGGGCCAGTGGGGCGACGGCGTCGACGAAGTCCTGGGTCAGCTCGAAGGGGCGGGCTACCAGGTTCGGCACGTAGCGGCCGACCAGGGCGACCAGGTCGAGCTGTTCGGGCAGGAGCTCGTCCAGCTTGTCGGCGAAGGCCGGCACGCCGTCGCGCAGCACGCGGGAGTGGAAGGGCACGTCGATGCCGGGCACCATCACCACGGCGCGGTCCTTGATGGCGTTGGTCTTTTCTAACAGCGCGGCCAGGCCGGCCTTGGTGCCGGCCACGGAGTACTGCTGGCCGGCGATGTTGTAGTTCACGATCTCCAGGAACTCGCCGGTTTCTTCGGCCACGCCGGCGACGTAGTCGGCGACCTCCTCGGCCGGGATGCCCACCATGTTCGGGCGCAGCGCGGCCATGGCGTAGTTGGAGTTGCCCTCGGCATCGCGCGGGACCAGCGAGCCCATGGCGGAGCCGCGGGAGTAGACGATGTCGATAACACCCTCGAGGTCGAAGATGTTGGCCAGGGAGGCCAGGGCGGTGTACTCGCCCAGGGAGTGGCCGGCGTAGTAGGAGCCGGAGGCCAGGGCGTCGGCCTCGCGGAGGCGCTCGGTCTGGGCGTAGGCGACCACGGCCAGGGCGACCTGGGTGAACTGGGTCAGGTGGAGCACGCCCTGCGGGTGGCGGAAGACCTCGCCGCGCACGGTCAGCTCGGTCGGGTTGTCGTCGATGACCTGCTGGATGGAAAAACCGAGGTGGTCGCGGGTGTGCCGGTCGGCGCGGCGCCAGATCTCGCGGGCGGCCGGGGAGGCGTCGCGGTCGCCGCGGCCCATGCCGGGGGCCTGGATGCCCTGGCCCGGGTAGACGTAGGCGGTGCGCGGCTGGGCCAGCAGCGCCTGGCCGACGGAGACGACCTCGCCGTCGATCCGGCAGGTGACCTCCAGGGCGGCGTGGATGCCCTTGCGGCCGACGCGCTCGACGGTGATCTCAATCGCGTCGTTGAGCTGGACCATCCCGAACATGGAGTAGGTCCAGCCCACCACGCGGCCCTGGCGCCCGGCCAGGTGCTGGGCGGTGGCAGACAGCCACATGCCGTGCACCAGCGGGGCGGACAGGCCGACCAGCCCGGCGGCGTTGGCGGAGGTGTGGATCGGGTTGTAGTCGCCGGAGACCAGCGCGAAGGGGGTCATATCCGCCGGGGCGGTGACCACGGCGCGGTCCAGGAAGGAGCGCGGGGTGGTCTCCACCTTGGTGGCGGACTTGCCGCCGCCCCACTCCGGGGCGGGGCTGGGCTGGTTGTGCCCGTGGGCGCGGCCGCGGATGGCAAAGCGCTGCATCTGGGTGGCCACGACCCCGCCGCTTGAGTGGTCGCGCAGCTCCAGCTCGACGGTGACGATCCGCCCGGAGCTGGACTCCTCGATGGCCGAGCACCAGGAGGTCACGTCGATGCGCCGGCCGTCGGCCAGCTCCTCGAGGGGGACGCGCACGTCGATGACGTGGTTGAGGTGGACGGCGTTGAGCAGGCCCTCGATGACCGGGTAGCCGTCGTCTAGCTGGCCGGAGCCCAGGGCGGTGTAGATGGCCGGCCAGCAGGGCCCGACCAGCACGTCCGGGGTCCCGGCGCCGGGGCTTGCCGATGCCTCCTCGGCCGGGGGGCTCACCGGCAGCGCCGCGCCGGTCACGGCGGTGTGGGCGGACAGGAGCGAGGCCGGCAGGTGGAAGGAATAGTGGGCGACGCCGAAGGGGGTCGACTCGGTGATAGAGCCCGGCACGATCTGGGGCATCTCGGTGATCTCGTCGCCCTGCTCGGCGGTGGAGCCAACGCCGGCGAGGCCGGACAGGAGGGCGAAGACGGAGTCGGGCAGGCGCTCGTCGGAGACGACCGGGGAGCCGCCGGTGGCCACGTCTGCCGGCAGGTCCACCGGGACGGTGACCTCGCGGACGTAGAAGGGGCGCTCGGCCTCCGGCAGGTTGTCCCAGTAGGAGTCCGCGGTAATGCGGATGGACCAGTTGCCGTCCTCGTCCTGGATGAGGTCGTAGGCGTCCGGGTCCATCTCGTAGGCGGGGTTGGCCATCAGGTGGCCGTGCCAGACCAGGGTGGGGGCGGCGCGCAGGAAGGCGGCGGCATCGCGGGCGTCGGCCAGGCGGGAAAACGCCTCGGCCGGCTGCTGGCCGGCGGACTCCAGGGTCTCCGTGGTGCCCTGCTCGAAGCGGGCGAGCAGCTCGGCGACGGGCTCGTTGAGCTTGGTGATGCCGGCCACGGCCACCGGGCCCGGGATGATGCGGACCTGGTCGGCGGTGTAGCGATCGTCCTGGGCCTGCCAGAGGGTGTCCTTGCCGAACCAAGTCTTGAGATCGCCATCGATGGCGGGCACCCACGGCATGGGCTTGACGTGCTTGTAGTGCAGGGAGATCCACCAGGCGGCATCGCGCGGCGAGACCTGCACCTCGTGGGCCTCCGGGTAGGCCTCCAGCAGCCGGGCGGCCGCGGCCGGGGCGTCGGCGACGTCCGCGACGGTGGCAAAAAGGGTGTCGATCTCGCCGTGATCGGCGGGGTTCAGGCGCGCCTCGATGCGGTGCAGCAGGTCGAGGAAGCGGTCGTCCCAGCTGGGATCGGCAAAGGGGTGGGCCAGCTCGACGAAGCGGTTGACCCACTCGGCATAGGTCATGGTCTCCACGTCGCCGAAGTAGGGCTTCGAGGTCTTGGCCAGCGCGGCGATGATGTCGTCGCGCCAGGCGTCGTAGTCCTCGATGGGCAGGGAGGTGATCAGCCGGGAGGCCTTGGCGAAGGAGTTGTCCAGGTCGTGGATGTCGGCCAGCAGGTGGGACTGGGAGGAGGCCACGCCGCCGGTGCCCTGGCCGCGGCCGACCCAGCCGCCGTTGTCGTCAGGGGTCACGCCGGGGGTGTCGACCAGCAGCTGCTTGACGGAGTCGGTGGCCTTGGCCTCCTTGGTGGCCATGGCGACGGTGCCGATGAAGACGGCATCGACGGGCATGGCCGGCAGGTTGTAGGCGGTGGACCAGGTGCCGGTCAGGTAGGTCGCGGCGCGCTCCGGGGAGGAGATGCCGCCGCCGACGGCCAGCAGCACGTTGCGGTGGGCGCGGATATCGGCGTAGGTGGCCAGCAGCATGTCGTCCAGGTTGACCCAGGAGTGGTGGCCGCCGGCGTGGCCGTCCTCGACCTGCATGAGGATGACCGAGTCCGGGTTGGTGGCCGCGATCTTGAGGGTGTCCTGGATCTGGCGGGCCGTGCCCGGCTTGAAGGAGACGAAGGGGAAGCCGTCCGCGTGCAGCTGGTCGAGCAGCTCAGTGGCCTCGTCGACCTCCGGGATGCCGGCGGAGACACACACGCCGTTGAACGGGGCGCCGGCCGCGCGGGCCTTGGGCACGATGCGCGCCTGCCCGAACTGCAGGTTCCACAGGAAGCGGTCGAAGAACATGGTGTTGAACTGGGCGGTGCGGCCCGGCTTGAGCTGCGCCTCCAGGTTCTTGCGGTGTTCGGTGAAGACCTCGTCCGAGTACATGCCGCCGCCGGCCAGCTCGGTCCAGTGGCCGGCGTTGGCGGCCGCGGCGACGATGTCCGCGTCCGCCGAGGTCGGCGTCATCCCGCCCAGCATGATGGGGGATAGGCCCGTGGCGGCGGAAAAGCGCGTCTGGGTGTAGACGCCGCCGTCCGGCAGGCGCACCAGGCGCGGGGCGAACTCGGAGTAGTCCGTGCCCTCCGGCAGCGCGGTGCCCGGGGTGGCCAGCGCGTTGCGCGCCGCCGCGGTGGTGGCGTCCACGATGGCCACGCCGGTGCCGGCCACCAGCGGCTGGGTCAGCTTGGTCAGGCCCTTGTCCAGGCTCAGCAAGTAGTCGGCGTCCAGGGCGGCGACGGTGGCGGGCCAGTCGTGCTCGTCGACCAGGATCTGCTGGGCGAGCGTGCGGGCGAAGTCCTGGTCGAGCCCGCACAGGCCCGCGAACTCGACGGTGCGCTCGACGGCGCCGGCCAGGCTGGCGTGGTGGAAGGGCAGGGCCACCGGCAGGTAGTCGAAGACGGGGGCGAGCTCGTCGCCGCCGAATTCGCGGGATTCCAGGCGCTCGTTGAAGGCGGCGGCCGCGGTGGTAATGGCCGTCTGCGTGGCGGCCAGGTCCTCCGGGCAGCCCGCGATGACGACGTGGCGCCGGCCGTTGACCACCGCCACGGCCGCTGAGCCTGCCAGGTGCTTATCCACCTGCGCGCGGTCCAGGCCCCGGATGGAGAGCATGTGGCTGCGGGTGTCGTGCGCGCCGTGGACCTGGGCCGCGGCGGTGCCCATGAGTACGGCCAGCAGTAGGGCGTCCTGCGGGTTGTTCACCGCGGCCGCGCCCAGGGACCCCTGCGAGTGGCCGGCGGTCTGCGCCTTGTCCACGTTCAGGCCGAGGTCCCGCAGCTGGCCCACGGCGGCGATCTGGCCCAGGACGATGCCCGGTACCGAGTAGGCCGGGAAGGCGTCCGCGTCGACGGCCTCGGCCGCCGGCGCGCCGGGCTTGTCCGCGGCCGCGGCCTCCGCGCTGGTGGACTCCGGGCTGTTCAGCAGGGACTCCAGGCGCTCGAACACGCCCGGGCAGGTGGAGGCGATGGCCCGGGCCACCGGCCCGGCGGACACGCGCACCTGGGCGAGCAACCCGGTCAACTGCTCCGCCTGCGGGCTCGCCCCGGCGGCGGCCACTGCCTCTTGCCAGGGGGAACCTTGGCCGGCGAAAAGGAGGGCCGGTGAGGTCTCAGCGGCGTTTAACGTCAACAAGGGAGTCAAAGACATATAGGTGTCTACCTCGATTTTTCTGGATTTGGCAACAACTTGTGCGGCACCAACTTCTCCTGTTGCTGGAAACGATGTGGTTAGCAATAGGAAATCAATGCGGTCTAGACACAGTAACCCATCCCACAGCCGCAGGCGTACCGCCACGCGCGAAATGTGAGTAATTACTCATATTTTGGGGGCGGGTGACTGCCTCGCACACCCGGCCACGGATCCGCCGGGCCTAGCTGCCCCAGCTACTGCGCGGCGGCAGCGCCTAGGCGGGCGACCTCGACGCCTTCTTTAGCGGCGGCGACCAGCAGCGCGCTGCCCATGCCGACCCAGCCGATGAAGGGGTCCTGGTGCAGCTCGATGGGGCGGTGGACGTGGGCTAGCACCCAGGCGTCGTAGCCCAGCTGGGTCAGATCCTCCACGGTCGCCGGCAGGCAGGGCTTGCGGCTGTAGTCGCCGGTCAGGCTGGTGTGCAACACCCCCAGGTGCGGGCCGGGCACGCTGCCCCGGGCCGGGAAGCCGGTAACCACGCTGCGCGGATCCGGATCCTGGGCCACCGCGGCGGTGTGCACGGTCATGCCGTGGTAGCGGAAGGAATGCGGGTGCGCCTCGTGTACTACCACCCCGCGCGGCAGGGTGAGATCGTGGTGGGTGTCGTGGTTGCCGGCGATGAAATGCACCGGGCCGAGAAGCTCCACCGCGCGCTCGAAGAAGGCCGTGACCTCCCCGTAGGTGTCCGCGGTGTAGTGCGCGCGGTCGATGACATCGCCGGCGCAGATGAAGCCTTCCGCGCCCGCCCGCGCGCCGGCCTCCAGCATGCTCACCGCCCAGTCCAGGCCCGGGGCGGCGGGCAGGCCGAGGTGGATATCGCCCAGGACCAGTACACTCATGCCGCCACCCGCTTCGCCCGGCGGGCCTGCCAGAGGTTGGTCAGCACCAGCACGACGGTGGAGGTGCCCACGCCGATGAGCGTCATGGCCATGGCTTCGGCCCGGTGGCCCTGGTCGAACTGGTTCATGATCCACGGCGCCAGCAGGTTGATATTGGACGGCCTAATCAGCGAGGACATCACCAGCTCGCGGATGCCCACGAAGAAAGCCAGGATCCAGCCGGCGAAGAGCCCGGGGGCCAGCAGCGGCAGGGTAATGCGCCACAGCGTCTGCCCGCCGCTGGCGCCGGCCACCTGCGCGGCCTCGTAGACCGTCGGGGAGATCGCCCCCGCGGAGGTCTTGATGTTCTGGACGGCCATGGGCAAAAAGAGCACGCTGAAGGCCATGATCAGGATGACCTGGGTGCCGTACGGCGACCACGGCAGCCGCGGCGAGTTCCACAGCAGGATAAAGCCGATAGCCAGGACGATGCCCGGCACGGTATCCGGCGCGACGGCGAAGAAGTCCGTCACCCGCGCCGGCAGGCGGTGTCGCGAGCGCGCCGCCGCTCGGCCCACCAGCGTGACCAGCAGCGCCAACAGCACCGCCGTGCACGCGCCGATAGCGCCCAGCGTGATGCTGCGCAGCAGCGCCTCCTGGGCCGAGGGTGTGGACAGCACGATGCCGAAGTAGTCGAAGGTCAGGTTGTCCGGTGTGGGCGGCTGGGAGCGCAGGATGGTCATCGCGGACAAGATGATGGCGATGTACGGGATGATGACCGAGCCCGAAAAGACCAGGGCGCAGTAGAGCCAGGCAACAACCTTGCCGGGGCCGGACAGGCGCAGGTGCACCTGCCGGGCCACGCGCCCGCCGCCGGTGAGATCCTTGCGCGCAATCCACTGCTGGAAGGCCCAGGCAGCAACGCCCAGGGCGAAGAGCACGGAGGAGGACGCCGCGGCGGAGGAGAAGTTCAGCGGGTCGATGGTCACGTCCTGGTAGATGGAGGAGACCAGCACCGGGTAGCCGATGGCGTTGCCCAGCGTGACCGGGGTGCCGAACTCGCCGGCGGCCTTGATGAAGACGATGAGCGCGCCCAGCGAATAGGGCCCGACTACCAGGGGAGCGACCACGCGCGTGAACTGCTGCCAGGTGCTGGCGCCGGCGACCTGGGCGGCCTCCAGGTGGGAGGCGGAAATGGAGCTAAAGCAGTTGCGCAGGATGAGGTAGAGGAAGGGGAAGAGCTCCGCGGCCATGATGAAGGCCATGCCGCCGACGGAGTAGATGGCATCGTGAGCCAGCTTGCCCACGGTCTTGCCGAAGAGCAGGTCCGCCACCCCGCCCAGGCGGGTGAAATCCATCCACGCCAGGGCGGAGGCGAACGGCGGGGTCATAAACGGGATGAGGATGAAGACCTCCATCCACTCGTGCTTTTTCAGCGGCGTCCACGCCCGCAGCAGCGCCAGGGGCGCGGCGAATACCGTGGCGAAGACCACCACCAGCACGGACAGCTGCACGGTGTTGAACAGCACACGCAGTGTGTCCGGATCAGCCAGGTCCCCCAGGGCGGAGGGCTCGTCCCGGTAGCCGAAGACCGCGCCGCTTAACACCGCCACCAGCGGCGCGGCCACCAG
The DNA here is from genome assembly GCF_055700935.1 of Corynebacterium sp. 2571A. NCBI lineage: Bacteria > Bacillati > Actinomycetota > Actinomycetes > Mycobacteriales > Corynebacteriaceae > Corynebacterium > Corynebacterium sp. 2571A. The sequence continues at coordinate 250,882 of NZ_JASTTE010000001.1, forward strand.
CACCAGCAGGACCAGCAGCACCGGGTAGATGCCCCAGCCGCCCGCGCGCGACCAGCCGCCCGCACGCGCAGTACCGCCGGCACGACCAGAACGGTCCGCGCTAGCCCGACCCGGCCGGCGGCCTGCCGGCTGGTGTGGCGTGTGGGTGGTGGGTGTCATGTGCTCTGCTCGCTTGGTGAGATGAGTGAATGGGTGCGGTGGAAGGGGGAGAGTGCGCTACCGAAAACGGTGGACCAATTAGAGGAAGCGCTCGACGAATTCGTCCTTGATGTCGCCGGAGGCATCCGCGATAGAGGACCAGTCATCGTCCAGCTGCTTGATGTCGTCCAGGGCCGGGCCGTTCTTCGGCTCGACGTCCTGGTGGGCCGGGATCATGTTCTTGGACGCGGAGATCTCCTGTGCCTCCTCGGAGAACATGAAGTCGACGAAGGCCTCGGCGGCTTCCTTGTTGTCCGTGGAGTTGAGGATCATCACGGGGCGCGGGGTGACCGTGGTGCCCGAGGACGGGATGATGACGTCCAGGGCCTCGCCCTTGTCCTGGGCGGAGTAGGCGGAGTAGTCCACCCCGCCCATGACGATGCCCCGGGACCCGCCCGTGACCTGGTCCAGGGCCTCGCCGTTGGCGCCCTGGATGACCATGCCGTTGTCGAAGAGCTTCTCGAACAGCTCCCAGGTGGCGTCCTTGCCCTTCTCATTGACCATGGCGGTGATGAGATCCGCGGCGGTGCCGGACTCGCGCGGGTCCGGCATGATGACCTGGTCCTTGTATTTTTCGTCGGTGAGGTCCTCCCAATCCGCCGGGGCCTCATCCACGACGTTGTTGTTGACCACCAGCGCCAGCGCGGAGCCGTCGCGGCCGTGGAAGGTGTCGTTTTCCGAGTTCCACTTCGGGTTTGCCTTGTCGATGCCCTCCGGCGCGTACTCTTCCAGCGCCCCGGACTCGTCCTGCTTGGCGGCCGCGGACCAGGACGCCAGGTAGACCACGTCGGCCTGCGGGTTGGCCTCCTCCGCCTTCAGCTTGGCGGTGATCTTGCCGGTGGTGTCCGCGAAGACGTTGACCTTCACGTCGGTCTTGTCCTCGAAGGCCTCCACCAGGGCATCGGTCAGCCCCTGCGGGTTGGCGGAGTAGTAGTCCAGCTCGCCGGACAGGCCCTCCGGGGCCTGCCATTCCTCGGCGCTGGAGGCGGCGTTGTTCTCGGACTCGGTGTTCTCATTGGCGGACTCGACCGAGCCGCAGCCGGTCAGCAGCAGGGCGCCGCCGGTCAGCGCGGCGAGGGCGGAAACGAATTTGGGCTTAAACATGATGGGAATCTCCATGGGTTGTGAATTGGTGGTTCGGGGCAAGCTACCGGTCCGGCAGGGCCAGGTAGATGGTGTCGCCGCGGCGGCAGCGCTCGCGCGCGTAGACCAGCCAGGGCTCCTCCGCGCCGTCGAGGGCGCAGCGCACCTCGTAGCGGCCGCCGACGTAGTGGGCACTGAGCACCGTGGCGGGCAGCCTCCCCGCCCCGACGTCCGCGTCCGGGCTGGTTGATACCTGCACGTCCTCCGGCCGGGTGTCCGGTAGCGACTCGTGCCGGTTCATCACGCCCACGAAGCCGGCGACGAACTTGGTGGCCGGGGCGTCATAGATGGTCACTGGGTCATCGAATTGCTCGACGTTGCCGGCGTTCATCACCACCACCCGGTCCGACATGGCCAGTGCCTCCGCCTGGTCGTGGGTGACGTAGATGACCGTCAGGCCCAGCTCGTAGGCCAGCTGGGTCAGCTCGTTGCGGATCTGGACCCGCAGTGCAGCATCCAGCGCGGAGAGCGGCTCATCCATCAGCAGCACATCCGGGCTGGAGACCAACGCCCGCGCAATCGCCACGCGCTGCTGCTGCCCGCCGGACAGCTGCTGGGGCCGGGCCTGCGCCTTGGACTGGATGCCGACCATTTCCAGCGCCTTGTCCACCGCGGCCTGACGCTCGGCCGCGCCCAGCTTGTTGGCCGCCCCGGCGGTGGTCAGCGGGAATTCCACGTTCCCGGCCACGCTCATGTGCGGCCACAGCGCCAAGTCCTGGAAGACCATCGACAGGTTGCGCTTGTTGACCGGCACATTCACCGAGCCTGAAAAGACCTCGCGCTCGCCGAAGGAAATCGTGCCCGCATCCGGCGTTTCCAGCCCCGCGATGCACCGCAGCAACGTCGACTTGCCGCACCCCGACGGCCCCAGCACGGAGACGAACTCCCCGCCCCCAATCGACAAATCAGTAGCGCGCAGCCCCGTCCCGTCCGCGAACTCGCGGCGCACCCCAGCAAGCCGGATATACGGCTGGAGCTCGGTCTGGGCAGATAGTGGTGAAGCAGTCATAGTCAGGATTCTCATCACTGAAGAGCCGCACCGACCCCTCAGATTGGGCGTGTAAGTACGCGAGAATCTTAAAGTGCTTAGGTTTCGAAACTACTAAGCAGTTATGTAGATAACGTGAACACTAGGTTGCGAGTGTGTTGCTGAAGGTCCCGCCGGCAAGATAATGGCCTTGTGGCGTACAGATGGCCGAGGTATAGGAGGTCTTTCGTGCACTCGGGGGTATGAAGCGAAAGCCATTTGCCTACTGGTATTGGTCGCAGGGAGGCACTTGACCCGACGTCGGTTTAGGTTCAGGCATAATTGGCAAGTATGAGAGGCGACGTAAAGGACATTGTTCGGATATTTGACGGCAACGACACGGAGCTTGTTATCCCCGTCTACCAACGCAACTACGACTGGAGTGAAGAACAGTGCTCTAGATTGTTTGATGACCTTGTTGACGTCATCAAACAGCGGCGTCTAAAACATTTCTTCGGTGCAGTCGTGGGGAACCCGGAGACTAAATTTCGGTGGGTTGTCATCGATGGTCAGCAACGTATCACTACCGTTAGCTTGCTTATCTTGTCTTTGGTGGATGCGCTCGATGCTGAGGACGTCGAATCGGAAGACCCAGAGTTGGCCGCAAGACTGCGGCGTAACTATCTGGAAAACTCCGGCTCCACTGTCGCAGAACCGAAGCTCAAGTTGAAGCCAGTCAAAGACGATATGGATTCTTACCGGCGACTACTGACCGGGCAGGAGTTTAATGAGCGATCTAACGCAACCGCCAACTACCGCTATTTTCGCGAGCGGATCGCAGCCGGTGAATTAAGCGGCGATGAGCTCTGGGAAGCCATCGGGCGTCTACAGGCGATGATTCTCGATCTAGAACCGCACGATGAGCCGCAACGAATTTTTGAGTCTTTGAATTCAACAGGGAAGAGTCTTACCGAGGCGGACAAGATTCGTAACTTGGTCCTTATGGGGCAGCCCGTTGACGAACAAAACCGCCTGTACGAGGACTTTTGGAACCGGATCGAGCATAACGTCTCTTTCGAGACGAATACCTTTATTCGCTTGTACTTGGTGTCCCGCACCCGTCGGACTCCCCGCTTTGACGCGTTGTATGACGCTTTCAAGAAGTTCTTGGCGAATGAGAGGCAGGAAATAGAAGTAACTCTGCGTTTGATGCGCGACTATTCGGAGTACTTCCGAGATCTCAACTCCGCGCAGACAGGGGTGCCCTACGCAGACAAGCGACTGCGTCGATTAAATCTTACGCCGCACGAGGTGGCCATGCCGGCGTTAATGCCATTGTTGGCGGACTATCGGGAAGGGGTTATTTCCGCTGACGACTTTGCTAAGACTGTAGAGCTCATTGATTCCTATATTTTCCGGCGGCTTGTGGTGGGCTTGCCGACAAATGCTCTTAATAAAATCTTTGCCACCCTGTACAGCGAGGCTCGGAGAATTCGACATGGGGACGCTTCCATCGCTGATGTGATTGCGTTCCTTCTCTACCGGCGCGCAAAAACCTCGGGCGAGTTTCCGGATGACGAGAGATTCGCTGAGGCGTTCAAGACTAAGAACTTCTACAACTTCCGCGCTCAGAACCGGAGATATCTCTTCGAGTGCCTGGAAAATGGATTTTCTAAGGATACCGCGGACATCGCGAGCGCACTCGAAAGAGGAGACTTGTCCGTCGAGCACATTATGCCGCAAACGCTCACAAAGGAGTGGCGAACATCCTTGGGCCCGGACGCCGAGGAAATTCACCAGACTTGGCTGCACCGTATCGGCAATCTGACGGTTACTGGGTATAACTCCGAATACTCCAACTATTCGTTCCAGTTGAAGAAGACGGTTGAAGAGGGGTTTGACGCTTCTCCCTACCGGCTCAACCGATCGTTAAAGTCCGAAAACGAGTGGGGCGTGGACCAGATGCGCCGCCGTACCGATGACTTGGTTGAACGCGCCTTGGAGTACTGGCCGATGCCTTCGAGCGAATTCGAGCCAAAGCGGGAACCCCTGCCGCAGATTCCCATGGGGGAGGACACGGACTTTAGCAACCGGAGAATCGTTGCCTACGACTTCGATGAGATGTCTGTGGCTGTTAGCAGCTACAGGGAACTGATGCGCTCCTTGATTAAGTACTTCGTGACGCAGAGAAGGGACGACATCTTCGCGTATGCAGCAGGAGCCTCAGTCGGTTTCACTGCGGGGGCGACGCCTGCCAATAGATACCAGGAAGAAATTGTTCCAGAGCTGTGGGTGACGACTCATAATTCCACTCGTGACAAAATGACGATTCTGCGTAGTCTTTTTGCTCACCTCGACTTGGACCCAGATGAATTGATATTCACTCTGCGCTCGGAAGCCGCTAGGGAAGAAGAAGCCGAGGAAGAAGGGCGTTTCTCCGATGTCATTAAGTACTTGCCGCAGCTCGAAGCGCTAGAGGGGACGGACGCTACCGAAGAGGATATTGCTCCCCTGCGTGATGGGCTTGAAGGTGCAATGGCAAGCCATTTTCCCGAGCCACTACCCACGCGGGATACGGGGAATCTGCTCGCGGAAGCGACTGAGTCAGAGCTTGAGCCGGAGGAAGTCGGGGCGGCTTTCCGGTCGCTGGTTGACGTCGACAAACTGCTCGTAGGGCAGTACCGCAAGGCGGTTGTCAATGGCACTGTATCGGCATTGCTGAGGCAGCTGAAACGATTTAAATAGGTCTAATTACTGCGCCGGGTTCAACGTCTAACTTCGCTATGAACTGAAAAGGGGTAAAGTCCTGATGTTTTTAAGCGGAGAGAGCTCGCAAACTGTGACCTAGCGCTAGTAGAACCCCCTTAACGGGGGTGGCTAATGGTTGATTGGGCGGAAGTATTTATCCACGTCACAGAGCTTTGGAATATCTTGAAACGCCTCTTTGCCGGGTTTTGCTAATTTTCTACGCTATTTTCATGAAACAAGTCACTGTGACTGGCTACACACGGTAGCTTAGAGTGCAACCTCATCACAGGTTAGTCTCATGAAAATGCCGGTGCAGCCCAGTTGCTGTTATCCCGAGTGGCAGGGTTGCATCCAAAGCGTGGAGGTATCTCCCCCTATGACAGTTAAGAAGATCATTGCCACCCTGGCAGCCGGTTCCCTGACCCTTGGGTTGGCTGCTTGTGGGAGTGACGGACCATCCGCCGGAGGCAACTACGTACTTGCAAACGGCACTGAACCACAAAATCCCCTAATCCCAGCAAATACCAACGAAACCGGCGGTGGGCGCATTGTCGATTCCATCTACGCTGGCCTGGTCTATTACGACGCTGAAGGGGAGACTCACAACGAGCTGGCAGAGTCTATTGACGCCAACGACGACAACACCGAGTTCACCATTAAACTGCGCGAGTCGAATTTTTCCGATGGCTCCCCGCTGACCGCAAAGAATTTCGTTGATGCCTGGAACTACGCGGTTGCAAATGATCAGCTCAACGCTTCGTTCTTTAGCTCGATCAAGGGCTATGAAGAGGGTGTTGAGTCGATGGAAGGGCTCGAAATTGTTGACGACATGACGTTTAAAGTCACGCTCAGTCAGCCGGAGGTCGACTTCCCTCAACAGCTGGGATACTCCGCGTTCTATCCGTTGCACAAATCCGCGCTAGAGGACATGGATTCCTTTGGGCAGAACCCGATCGGTAATGGTCCGTACAAGCTTGACCAGTGGAATCACAACCAAGATGCAACCGTCGTCCCGAACGAGGAATACGACGGTGACCGCAAGCCGCAGAATGATGGCGTCCAGTTCATTTTCCATCCGACCATGGATGCTGCGTACTCCGATTTGTTGTCGGGAAATCTCGACGTGCTCGAGACCGTCCCAGACTCTGCGTTTTCCGTGTTCGAGCAGGACCTAGGAGACCGTGCGGTTAATGAACCTTATGCCGGTTTCCAGTCCTTCACTCTGGGCCAGAACCTTGAGCACTTTGATGGCGAAGAAGGAATCTTGCGTCGGCAGGCTATCTCCCACGCCATCGACCGCGAAGAAATCACGGACACCATCTTCAAGGGCACGCGCACCCCGGCGACTGAATTCTCCTCGCCCGTCCTTCCCGGATACGACGATTCCATTGAGGGCAAGGAAAACCTCGAATACGATCCCGAAAAGGCGAAGGAGCTGTGGGCTAAGGCGGACGAGATTAGTGAGTTCTCCTCGCCCAGCTTGGAAATCGCCTACAACTCTGACGGCGGTCACAAGGCGTGGGTAGATGCCGTGGCGAACTCGATCAAGAACAACCTAGGTATCGAGGCTATCGGGCAGCCGTACCCCGACTTCAAGTCTCTACGTGACGAAATTACGAACCGCACTATCGAGAGCGCGTACCGAACCGGTTGGCAGGCCGACTACCCGTCCATTGGCAATTTCTTGTCGCCGCTCTACTACACGGGTGGTAGTTCCAATGACGGTGACTATTCGAGTGAAGAGTTCGACAGCCTGATGGACGAGGCAGCGACCGCTGATAGCAGCGAAGAAGCTCAGAAGAAGTTCAACGAGGCCCAAGAGATTCTCTTGAACGACCTGCCTGCTATTCCTCTGTGGTACCCGAACACCACGGGCGGTTACTCCGAGAACGTCGACAACGTCACGTTCAGTTGGAAGCAGCAGCCGCTGTACTACGAGATCACCAAGCAGTAGTCATTCCGGCACTAGGTAGTTAAAGACAGGCTTTCGTCCCGTCCGAACGGGGCCGAGCCTGTCTTGGCATGTACCTGAACCAGCCACAACGCAAAGGAACATATTTATGTTGCGCTATATCGGGCGACGAGTGCTGCAGATGATTCCGGTCTTCTTCGGGGCTACCTTCCTCATCTACGCGCTAGTCTTTCTGATGCCAGGCGACCCGGTGGAAGCCTTAGGCGGGGATCGCGGTCTCACAGATGCTGCGCGCGCTCGCATTGAAGCCGAGTACAACCTGGATAAACCCTTTATTGTCCAATATCTGCTCTACATCAAGGGCATCTTCATGCTGGACTTCGGAACCACCTTTTCCGGTGTCCCGGTTACGGAAGTCATGGCCAACGTCTTTCCTGTAACCCTCAAGCTCGCGGTGATGGCCATTGCATTCGAAACCATCTTTGGTATCGCATTCGGCGTTATCGCCGGTGTGCGGCGCGGCGGCATCTTTGACTCCACGGTACTAGTGATGTCTCTCTTGGTCATCGCAGTGCCATCGTTCGTCATCGGTTTTGTTTTCCAATTCCTCGTGGGAATCAAATGGGAGCTCTTGCCGGTTACCGTTGGCGCGCGCGAAACGTTTACCTCGCTGCTTATGCCAGCGCTGGTTCTGGGCGCTCTGTCTTTTGCCTACGTCATTCGACTTACGCGCCAGTCAGTGGCAGAAAACCTGCGAGCGGATTATGTCCGCACGGCTCGGGCAAAAGGCCTGGGTGGGACTGCGGTAATGACGCGACATGTGCTGCGTAACTCTCTCATCCCGGTGGTGACCTTCATTGGCGCCGACCTTGGTGCACTGATGACAGGAGCCATTGTCACGGAGGGCATCTTCGGCATCAACGGTGTGGGCGGCACTATGTACCAGGCAATCTTGCGAGGAGAGCCCACCACAATCGTCTCTTTCACCACAGTGTTGGTGGTTATCTACATTGTCGCCAACCTGCTTGTTGACCTTTTGTACGCAGTACTGGACCCGAGGATCCGCTATGCCTAATTTTGATAACACCACTCTGCGGCCCGGCCAAGAGCATTTCATCTCTGATACTGATGAAACGGGACTGGGCGCTGTCGACGCTGTCAAGGATGAGTCTGCTCCTACCTCCCAATGGGGAGAAGCCTGGCGCTACCTGCGCAAACGTCCTCTGTTCTGGATCTCTGCTGTGATGATCCTTATAGCTGTCCTGTTGGCAGTCTTCCCAGGGATGTTCACCAGTGTGGACCCACGTGCCTGTGACCTCACAAAATCCATGGCCGCTCCTGAGTCCGGGCATCCCTTCGGCTTCAACCGTCAGGGCTGTGACATCTACTCACGCGTTATCTACGGCGCGCGAGCTTCGGTTGCTGTGGGCGTTTTGGCCACGGCTCTCGTGGTCATCATCGGCGCAATTGTCGGTTCGATCGCTGGTTTCTTCGGCGGCTGGGTGGACGCGGTTCTGTCGCGAATTACCGATATTTTCTTCGCAATTCCGTTGGTGCTGGCAGCCATTGTTGTTATGCAGATGTTCAAGGAGCACCGCACGATTATCACCGTAGTCTTGGTTCTCGGTCTTTTCGGTTGGGTTTCCATCGCACGTATTACGCGTGGCGCGGTGATGTCGATCAAGAACGAGGAGTTCGTACAAGCAGCAAGGTCTATTGGCGCGTCTTCGTGGCGAATCCTATTTAGCCATATTCTGCCAAATGCCGCTGCGCCGATCATCTCCTACGCGACTGTCGCGTTGGGTACTTTCATCGTGGCTGAAGCGACGCTCTCGTTCCTGGGTATCGGATTGCCGTCCACATTCGTGTCCTGGGGTGGGGATATCTCAGACGCTAAAGAGTCGTTGCGCGTAAACCCGGCTGTGCTGTTCTACCCGGCAGGGGCACTGGGATTGACCGTATTGAGCTTCATCATGATGGGCGACGTTGTCCGCGACGCTCTCGACCCGAAGGCGAGGAAACTGAAATGACGACTCCACTTCTGGAGATGAAAGACGTTCACATCGCGTTTAACTCTTCTACCGGTCTGGTGGAAGCAGTCCGAGGCGTGAATATGACCATCTATCCGGGGCAATCTGTTGCCATCGTGGGTGAGTCCGGTTCAGGTAAATCTACTACTGCGATGTCCATCCTCGGGTTGTTACCGGGCAGCGGACGCGTAACTAGCGGAGAGATCCTTTTTGATGGCGAGGACGTGACCGGGTTTAATCACAAACAGTTCGAAAAACTGCGGGGCGATCAGATTGGTCTGGTTCCCCAGGACCCCATGTCCAACCTGAATCCAGTGTGGCGCATCGGCACCCAGGTCGAAGAGTCTCTCAAGGCCAACAACATCGATGGCGGCAAGGATCGCGTCGTTGAGCTTTTAGAAGAAGCAGGGCTACCGGATGCTGCGCGCCGGGCGAAGCAGTTCCCGCACGAGTTCTCCGGTGGTATGCGGCAGCGTGCCCTTATCGCCATGGGGCTGGCAGCGCGCCCGAAGCTGCTCATCGCGGATGAGCCGACTTCAGCGTCGGATGTGACCGTGCAGAAGACGATCCTTGACCACTTGGATCATCTGACCAAGGAACTCGGCAACGCGGTACTGTTTATTACGCACGATTTGGGTCTAGCAGCCGAGCGCGCTGAGCACCTCATCGTCATGCACCGTGGACGCATTGTGGAGTCTGGTCCCTCCCGGGAAATCCTGCGCGATCCGCAACACCCGTACACACGGCGCTTGGTTACGGCAGCGCCTTCTCTCGCCTCCTCGAGGATCCGCTCTGCTCAGAAAGCTGGAGTGGAAACCACCGAGCGGGTGGCGGGAAACGCAGTCGCTGAGGACTCCGAGCCGTCTCAACCAGTAATCTCTCTGAAGAACCTGACCAAAGAATTCGACATTCGTGGCCAGCGAGGGGAGAAAAAGAAGCTTAAAGCTGTCGATGATGTCTCCTTTGACGTCCGACGCGGCACGACGCTGGCGCTGGTAGGGGAATCCGGGTCTGGTAAGTCGACAGTGGCGAACATGGCACTGGGACTGCTCGAGCCGACGGCCGGAACCATTGAGTTTGAGGGGCGGGATACTTCTACGCTGTCCGGCAAGGAGCTGTTCAAGCTACGTCGCAAGATGCAAGTGGTTTTCCAGAATTCCTACGGCTCGTTGGACCCAATGTTCTCTATCTACAAGTGCATCGAAGAACCACTGGTCTTGCATAAGGTAGGTTCACGCAAGGAACGGGAGCAACGGGTCGCGGAACTTTTGGACATGGTGTCGATGCCGCGTTCGGCCATGCGACGCTATCCCAATGAGCTCTCGGGTGGCCAGCGACAACGCATCGCTATTGCCCGCGCCCTGGCCCTTCATCCGGAGGTGGTTGTCCTCGACGAAGCGGTATCAGCGTTGGACGTGCTCGTGCAGAACCAGATTATTCAGTTGCTCGCGGAGCTACAGCGTGATCTCGACCTGTCCTACTTGTTCATCACCCACGACCTCGCCGTGGTGCGTCAGACCGCCGACGACATCGTCGTCATGAAGAAGGGAAAGGTCGTCGAACAAGGAAGTGCTGATGACATCTTTGAGAATCCTCAAGAGGATTACACGCGAAACCTCATCGACTCCGTGCCGGGGCTCAACATCGAGATCGGCACAGGCGAAAACCTGGGGCTGGCAGAGTAGTTGCCGACGCCGCGGCACGCCTTGTGCAGCGGCGACCAGTCTCCTGGTTCCCCGAGGACACCATCGAAAACACACCGATGGATGTGGACTCCTTACAGGAAGCTTGTGCGCAGTTCAGGTCCAAAACTGGCCCCGAAACTGAGGTTGAGTGAGTCAGGCTGGTGACGTAAGTTAGATGGCAACATGACCGGTTCCGCTACCCACCCCGGTGGGAGTCCAGGGCCGGTCTTCGTCTTCTCAGATGCCGATTGTGGAGTTCATGTTAACGACAGTGAAAGATAGCGCAGTAGCAACGGTCGAAGAGTAGCTCAATTCAAAAGAACCGGATGGGTGATTTCCGTGGATAGTTGGGCGCAGCTTTGAGTACTGCGCGCAGGGTTTGGCGATAAGAAAGATCGCGCTTAGTTCTGTGAGTCGCAACGATGCCCACCTTGGTCGTGCTTGTTAGATACGGTGCAAACCACCGAGTCTATTTTTGGTGCCAAGCTGCACACCTACACCATTGTGGACGCTATCTGGGACGAGAACGTGTTGCCTTCAAGATTGATTTCAATGCCACCATGCGCTCAAAGGTCGCTGACAGTGACGAGATTATGGTTGAAGACATTAACCGCACCGGAGCGTTGAAATCGGAAGAGCGTACGTCTGCGATTGTCAGATACCTTCTCGACCACTTTGGCCAACACACGCTGCATGATTCTAAGTTCCGACATACTGAAAATCTCAAGGCAGACAAAGCCTTACAGGTGTTCGCTAAAGGCTTTGTTGACTTGACGATTCCATACTCCGGTCTGCTGGTGGGCAGCATGATGCCGCCGGTGCGTCGGTTCGGTGCCAAGAAGAACGAAAGCGTTAACCAAAAGCACCGCGTGGTCACCGCCATGAACCGGATTGTGGACACCTACGCAGACTCTGTGAACCCGCAATCGCTGCTGGCTGATGTTTAACTCGGCGGCTAAATAACGCGAGGGGCACGAAACCGGCTGACTGACTGGCTGGGCATTGGTCTTAAGTGTTAGCCCCTTTCATCGCTGCCTATCGTGCGAACAGGCAGCGATGACGGGGGGCTTTTCTCGCGCTGCGCTTAGTGGCCGAGCACGGCGTGGGCGATGAGGGAGTCGATGCGGCGGACGTCCACGTCCCGGCCCAGTTTGATCTTGATGTGGCCGGCGCGCGTCCACAGCTCGACCTCGGCGGTGAAGTCAAACATCTTGCCGGCGTTTTCGCTCGACCACATGTTGATGGCGCTGTAGGGGAGAGAATAGATCTCCACCTTCTTGCCGGAGATGCCCTGGGCGTCGCGGACGATCAGGCGCTTGGAGGTAAACACCGCGGAGTCGCGGAAGGTCTTGAAGGCGGCGTAGGGCTGCTCACCCTCGATGAGCAGGCCGTAGACGTCGTCGGGGATGGGGATTTCGGCGGCGAACATCCACTCGGTAATCGTCGACATTTCCATGGTTATCTCTCTCCTCGTTATATGAGCGGTGAAGTCTGTTTATTTTCCCACACATGTCGCTAGAAAGGCGGGGGATGGCTGTGACTCGTGCCGGGCAGGTGGCCCGGGCTGTCCGCGGCCTGCCTGCTACCTGGGGGTGGGGTATGAGGTGTCATACATTGGTTTGATATTGGCTTCCACCCCTGTACTTTCAGGTAAGGCAAACCTTAATATGTAGGAAATGAACGAGCTAGGGCCGGCTCCACGGAGGTCCTGGCGGCGGGCGCGTTTCGCGTACTGCGTACTGGAAAGGAGAATGGCAATGAGCTCAACTGTCACGATGACTGGGCGTACTAAAGTTGCCCACCCGCTGTCCCAGGCGTTGCGGGACGAGACGGCGCGGGCACACGAGGGCGCGGAAGGCTCGGAGTTTATGACCGCGCTGGTAAGGGGCGAGCTGGACGCGGAGGCGGTGCACGCCCTGACTGGCCAGCTGTGGTTTATCTACGACGCGCTGGAGACCGCCGTGCGGCGGGTGGCACACACCGCGCTGGGTTCCGCAGTGGCGGACCCGCGCCTGGAGCGCCGGCCGGCGCTGGAGAACGACCTGGCGAACATGATGGGCGCCGACTGGCGCGAGAAGGTCCGGATTCTGCCCGCCACCGCGCGCTACGTGGCGCGCCTGGAGTCGTTGGGCGAAGATGAGGCGGCCCGGGTCGTCGCGCACCACTACGTGCGCTACCTGGGGGATATCTCCGGCGGCCAAGTCATCGCGGCGCGGATGGGCACGATTTACGACATCGACGCGGATGCGCTGCGCTTCTACGATTTTGCCGCTATCGGCAAGGTTCCGCCCTACCGGGCGGCCTACCGCCGCCAGCTAGATGAGCTGCCGCTTGCTGAGGGTGAGCGCGAGGCGCTTATTGCGGAGGCCCAAGAGGCGTTCGCCTTCAACACAGCGGTCTTTGCGGACTTAAGCCGGGCACGCGCGGCCCGGCAGCCGCAGCCGGTGCGCTAGGCGCGTGGGGGCATGCGCGCGTGCGTGCCGGAGTGCGTGGGAAATTATCCGCCTTTGACCGTTTCGCCGGTTGGTGAACTGGGGAAACGGTTTTTCGGGGTGACAGGGGTCGATATTTTTTGAATGGTTCGGGGGAAATATCGGCTTCTGCGCGTGGGGTGCGGGTGCGGCCTGCGGGGATGGTTGCGGTGAGTGGTAGGGGTAGATAAATCCCGACGGGGTTCGGTGGGATTGTTGTTCCCCGTCGGGTTGGGGTGTTGCGGGTTTAGCGCTGGAGGAGCTCCAGTAGGTCGGCTTGGACCTCGCGGCGGCGGATCTTGCCCATCTGGTCGCGGGCGAGTTCCTCGAAGTGGTAGAAGGTGCGCGGGACCTTGTAGCGGGTTAGGCGCTGGCGGGCGAAGTCCTGCATGCCCTGCGGGTCCAGGGCGGCGCCGTCGCGGAGGGTCACGCAGGCGACGACGTCCTCGGAGCCGTCCTGGCGGGGCCGGCCCACCACGGCTACGTCGGTGACGTCTGGGTGGGCGAGGATGGTTTCCTCGACCTCCGCGGGGTAGACGTTGAAGCCGCCAGTGATGATGACTTCCTTGATGCGGGCGACCAGGCGGATGAAGCCGTCTTCTTCCATCACCGCCATATCCCCGGTGCGGAACCAGTCCTCGTAGAAGGCCTTCTCGTTGGCCTCCGGATTGTTGAGGTAGCCGGAAAAGACCTGCGGGCCGCGGACGAGGAGTTCGCCTTCCTCGCCGTCCGGCAGGGTGACCGAGGGATCGTCAGGGTCGGCCACGCGGGCCTCAGTGTTGGGGAAGGGCAGGCCGATGTAGCCGGGGCGGCGGTGTTCGTTCATCGGGTTGCCGCAGATGACCGGGGAGGTCTCCGTCAGGCCGTAGCCTTCCACCAGCATGCCGCCGGTGGTCGCCTCCCACTTTTCCACCGTGGCGACCGGCAGGGTGGCCGCACCGGAGAAGGACTTCTTGATGCCCTGGAGGCTCACGCCCTTGTCCTTGGCGGCGTCGGCGAGCTTCTCGTAAAGCGTCGGCACGCCCGGGAACCAGGTGGGCATGTGCTTTTTGACCACGCTCAGGATGAGGTCCATCTTCGGGGCGGGCAGCAGGATGACCTCGGCGCCGACGAAGATGGACATCGTGCACACCGCGGTCATGCCGTAGGCGTGGAACAGTGGCAGGGCGGCCAGGAAGCGCTCGGGTTCTTCGCCCAGGTTGGGCACCCAGGCGATGGCCATCAGGCAGTTGGACTGCAGGTTGCGGTGGGTGAGCACCGCGCCCTTGGGCGCGCCGGTGGTGCCGGAGGTGTAGAGGATAAGTGCGGGGTCGGCCGGGCGGATATCCGCCGGGGTGAGGTTGCGGCCATCACCGCCGATGGCGGAGCTGAGCAGCGTGGACCAGGGGACCGAGCCCGGGGCCGGGGCGGTGAGCTGTTCCCGCTTGGCCTTGATGGGCGGTACCGGCAGCTTGAGGGCTAGCTGCTGCAGGCGCGGCATGGCCTCAGTCATGTCGACGGAGATGATGGTCTCCAGGTCCGTGGTGGAGCGCAGCGGCTCCAGGGTGGCGGCGGCCTTGTCCCAGGCGATGGCCACGCGGGCGCCGTGGTCGCTGAACAGGCCCTCCAGCTCGTAGCTGGTGTAGAGCGGGTTGTGCTCGACCACGGTGGCGCCCAGGTGCAGCACGGCGTGGAAGGCGACGATGTGCTGCGGGCAGTTCGGCAGCACGATGGCCACCCGGTCGCCCGGGCGGATGCCAAAAGCCTTGAGTCCGGCCGCGGCGGCACGGACCTGCTGGTCCAGCTCGGTGTAGGTGAGGGTGCGGCCGAAGAAATAGGTGGCCGGGCGGTCCCCGTTTTCGGAGAGGTTGCGCTGGTAGACGTCCACGAGGGTCTCGGTGCCTATTTCCACTTCCGCGGGGGTCCAGTCGCCGTAGTGCTGGGTCCAGGCTCGGGTCTCATAGGCCGACATACGAGTGCGATTACCTTCCGTAGGGGAACAAAAACTTTTACGGCACGCCAGCCTACCCTAAACATGATTTATCCCTCATGTTTTTGGGTGGAATGGCGAAAAATTCACCCCCGCCGGGGTGGCGGGGGCGCGGCGAGTGCGAGGCGGAGCCGGGTGGGGCCGGCGGGACTGGCGCAAGCGCCGGGGCCGGGCTGGAAGGGCTGGGCTTAGAAAGCGGTTACTTGCGCTCTTGGCCCAGGCGCTGCAGGAGGTCGTCCTGGACCTCGCGGCGGCGGATCTTGCCCATCTGGTCCTTGGCCAGGGCCTCGAAGTGGTAGAAGGTGCGCGGGACCTTGTAGCGGGTCAGGCGCTGGCGGGCGAATTCCTTCAAGCCTTCCGGATCCAGGGCGGCGCCGTCGTTGAGCTCCACGCAGGCTACGACGTCTTCGGAGCCGTCCGGGCGCGGGCGGCCGACGACCGCGATGTCCTTGATGGCGTCGTGGACGCGCAGGGCCTCCTCGACCTCCGCGGGGTAGACGTTGAAGCCGCCGGTGATGATGACTTCCTTGATGCGGCTGACCAGGCGGATGAAGCCGTCTTCTTCCATGACTCCCAGGTCCCCGGTGCGGAACCAGCCGTCGTGGAAGGCGGCGGCGGTGGCCTCCGGGTTGTTGTGGTAGCCCTTGAAGACCTGCGGGCCGCGGGCCAGGATCTCGCCCTCCTGGCCGTCCGGCATGGTCTCGTCCAGGTTATCCGGGTTAGCAATCCGGATTTCGGTGTCCGGGAAGGGGATGCCCACGTACCCCGGGCGGCGGTCGGTGGACATCGGGTTGCCCACGATGATGGGCGAGCACTCGGTCAGGCCGTAGCCTTCCACCAGCAGGCCGTCGGTGTACTTCTCCCACTTCTCCACGGTGTCCACCGGCAGGGTGGCAGCACCGGAGAAGGCGGCGCGGATGCCCTTGATCGGGATGTTTTGCTCCTCGGCGGCTTCCACGATCTTCTCGTAGAGCGTCGGCACGCCCGGCACCCAGGTGGGCGTGTGCTTCTTCATCACGTCCATGACCAGCGGGATCTTCGGTGCCGGCAGCATGACCAGCTCGCCGCCGATGAGCTGGGAGAGCGTGATGTTCATGGTCATGCCGTAGGCGTGGAACATCGGCAGCGCGGTCAGCATGCGCTCTTCCTGCTCGCCCAGGCCTGGCACCCAGGCCTTGCCCTGGAGCAGGTTGGCGAACAGGGAGCCGTGGGTCAGCTCCGCGCCCTTGGGCTTGCCGGTGGTGCCGGAGGTGTAGAGGATGAGCGCGGTGGTGTCGCGCTCAACGCCTTCCGGCTCCTTCAGGTCCTGGCCGTCGCCGCCAATGGCGTTGCCGATCAGGGTGTCCCACGGGACCGTGTTCTGGGCCGGCTGGGACAGCTGCTCGCGCTGCGACTTGAGGAAGGGCAGGCGCAGGGCCGCGCGCTTGAGGGTCGGCATGGCCTCGATCATGTTGACCGAGACCACCGTTTCCAGATCCGTGGTGCCGCGCAGCTTCTCCAGCGTGCCGGCCGCCGAGTCCCAGGCGATGGCGATGCGCGCGCCGTGATCCTGGAACAGGCCCTCCAGCTCGTGGGCGGTATACAGCGGGTTGTGCTCGACCACGATGGCGCCCAGCTTGAGCACCGCCCAGAAGGCGGCGACGTGCTGCGGGCAGTTGGGCATGACCAGCGCGACGCGGTCGCCCGGGCGCACGCCAAAGGCCTTGAGTCCCGCGGCGGCGCGGTTGACCTGGCGGTCCAGGTCCGCATAGGACTGGGTGCGGCCGAAGAACCAGGTGGCGGGCTTCTCGGCGTTGATGGCCAGGTTGTTGTCGTAGATGTCGAGCAGCGTGGTCTCGCCGTAGTCGAGGGAGTGCGGGGTCCACTCGGGGTAGTGCTGGAGCCAAGCCTTGGTCTCGAATGCTGACATGGGTTTAAACCTCTAAGAATCGGGGAAACTTTCGCAAGCGTAGGTTGTACTTCCCCTAGTATAACGACGTGGCAACGCGCGGCCGCACGGCGCGGGCGCCGCCCCAGCATGAGGCGGCGGTCCGGCGCGGGCTTGGCCCCGGCGTCGGCGGCGTCCTGGGAAGCGGTGACGCAGCCACACCGCGGCGGGGAGGGCGCAGGCGGTATTAGACTGGGGCGCCATGCGCGTGGCGATGATTTCAATGCACACTTCCCCCATCGAGCAGCCCGGGACGGGCGACGCCGGGGGGATGAACGTTTACGTGCTCAACACCGCCAAGGAACTGGCGTTGCAGGGCGTGGAAGTAGACGTCTATACCCGGGCGACCCGGCCCAGCCAGGGCGAGGTCGTGGAAGTTGCTGAGCACCTACGGGTCATCAACGTCGTGGCCGGACCCTACGAGGGGCTGGAGAAAGGGGACCTGTCCACGCAATTGGCGGCCTTTGCTGGCGGGATGGTCGAGTACGTCAAGTGCCACGGCCTGCACTACGACATCATCCACTCCCACTACTGGCTGTCCGGCCAGGTCGGCTGGCTGCTGCGGGACTTATGGGGCGTGCCGCTGGTGCACACCGCGCACACCCTCGCCGCGGTAAAAAACGCCTACCGCAGCGACGACGATGCCCGCGAGTCCGAGGCGCGGCGCATCTGCGAGCAGCAGCTGGTGGACAACGCCGACCTCTTGGTAGTCAATACCGTCGACGAGGCCCGCGAGCTAGCCGAGCACTACGACGCCCCGGCCGAGCGGATCGTCACCGTCGCGCCGGGCGCGGACACCAAGCTGTTTACCCCGGGCAGCGACCGCAACACCGAGCGCGCCCGCCGCGAGCTGGGCCTGCCGCTGCACAGCAAGGTCATCGCGTTTGTGGGCCGCCTGCAGAAATTCAAGGGCCCGGAGGTGCTCATCCGCGCCACGGCGGAGATCTTCCGCCGGGAACCGCTGCGCAACCTCCGCGTGGTCATCTGCGGCGGGCCCTCCGGGGCAGGCGCTAGCCCGCAGACCTACGCGGACCTGGCCCGTGAGCTGGGCGTGGACCGCCGCGTCCGTTTCCTAAGCCCGCGCCCGCCGGAGGAGCTGGTGGCGCTCTACCAGGCCGCGGATATCGTGGCCGTGCCCAGCTACAACGAGTCCTTCGGACTGGTGGCCGTGGAGGCCCAGGCCTCCGGCACCCCGGTGGTGGCCGCGCGCGTCGGCGGCCTGCCGATTGCCGTCGAGGACGGCGTGACCGGCCTGCTGGTGGACTCGCACGAGCCGGAGGACTGGGCTGACGCGCTGGAGGAGCTGCTCGATGATGACGAGCGGCGCATTGCCATGGGGGAGGCGGCCGTACCGCACGCCGAGCGCTTTAGCTGGGAGGCCGCGGCCACCGAGCTGGTGGCGGTCTACCAGCGCGCGCTGACCGCGGAGATCCCCGACTGCCATCCGCGTCACGCCACCGGGGGTTAGAATTTAGCGGCGGTGCAGCCGGTTTCGTGGCATGCTGGAGGCATGACTAACGGAAAACTCATCCTATTGCGTCACGGACAATCCCAATGGAACGAGTCCAACCAGTTCACCGGCTGGGTGGATGTCGACCTGACCGAGAAGGGGGAGGCTGAGGCCAAGCGCGGCGGCGAGCTGCTGGCTTCCGAAAACCTCCTGCCTGACGTGCTGTACACCTCCCTGCTGCGCCGCGCTATCCGCACGGCGAACATCGCGCTGAACGCGGCCGACCGCCACTGGATCCCGGTCATCCGCGATTGGCGCCTCAACGAGCGCCACTACGGCGCCCTGCAGGGCCTGAACAAGGCAGAGACCAAGGACAAGTTCGGCGAAGAGCAGTTCATGGCGTGGCGCCGCTCCTACGACACTCCGCCGCCCGAGCTGGCCGATGACGCGGAGTACTCCCAGTCGGAGGATCCGCGCTACGCGGACCTGGACCAGGTCCCGCGCACCGAGTGCCTCAAGGACGTCGTCGCCCGCCTGGTGCCCTACTTCGAGGAAGAGATCCTGCCGCGCGTGAAAAACGGCGAGAAGGTCCTGGTCGCCGCGCACGGCAACTCCCTGCGCGCGCTGGTCAAGCACCTGGATCAGATTTCGGACGAGGACATCGCCGGCCTGAACATCCCGACCGGCATCCCGCTGGTCTACGAGGTGGACGCCTCCGGCAAGGTGGTCAACCCGGGCGGGACCTACCTGGATCCGGAAGCCGCCGCAGCCGGGGCTGCCGCCGTGGCGGCCCAGGGCGGCAAGTAGCATTTAGGTAGGAAAGACAACTATCTAGCCGCGCCCGCGGGAGCCAAAGGATCGTCCACTTCGGTGATCCGCCCCGACCCCCGGGCGCGTTGACAACCGAGGAAGGCGCGCGCGTGGGAAACGTTCTGGCATTTGTGGCCGGTGCAGTGGTCTGCGCACTGGTCCTGCCCTTGGTGCGCTGGGTGCGCGGGCGGATCCAGCGTTTCCGCACGACGGCGACCGCGGAGGCGAACCAAGTCACCACCGTCAGCCAGGTGCTGCACCTGACCATCCAGGGCGCGAATACCGGGGTGGTCGTGGTGGACCGCGGTGGCGAGGTCATCTTGTCTAATCCCGCCGCGCACACCATGTCCCTGGTCCACGACCGCGCGGTGCGCCCGGACGTGTGGCAGGTCGCCCAGGAGGTCTACGAGGACCACGAGGAGCGCGGCCTGGACCTGTCCATCCCGAAGCGGCGCACCGGCAACCGCGTGACCCAGGTGCACGCGCTGATTAAGCCGCTGACCCTGAACGACAACCGGTTCATCACCGTCTTCGGCACCGACGAGTCCGAGCACGTGCGCATGGAAAGCGCCCGCCGCGACTTCGTGGCCAACGTCTCCCACGAGCTCAAGACCCCGGTCGGGGGTATCGCGCTGCTCACCGAGGCGCTGCTGGAGGACCCGGAGGACCCGGAGCACGTCAAGTACTTCGGCGCCAAGGCCCACAAAGAGGCCAACCGCATGGCGGAGATGGTTACCGAGCTGATTTCCCTGTCCAAGCTGCAGGGCGCGGAGGCGCTGCCGGAGATGGAGCCGCTGCGCATCGACGACGTTATCGACGAGGCCATCCAGCGCAACCAGCTGGCCGCCGACAACCACAACATCGACCTCATCCGCGGCGGCAACAGCGGGGTGCTCATATGGGGCGACAAGCCGCTGCTGGTCACCGCCGTGTCCAACCTGATTACGAATGCCATCAACTACTCGCCGGAGGCGCTGCCGGTGTCCATCTCCCAGAAGGTGGTGGGCACCGACATCGTGCACATCCGGGTCACCGACCGCGGCATCGGCATCGCCCCGGAGAACCAGAAGCGCGTCTTTGAGCGTTTTTACCGGGTAGACAAGGCCCGATCCCGGCAAACGGGCGGCACTGGCTTAGGATTAGCCATAGTGAAGCACGTGGTGGCCAACCATGGTGGCAATATTAAGCTATGGTCGCGGCCCGGCACCGGGTCCACGTTCACCATCGAGCTTCCTATTTATCACGAACCTGCCCCGGCGGAAGGTCCGCCGGATACGGACAACAAAAGTGAGAATAAAGCTACGTCGGGCCTGCACAACGCAGTCGCCCGGGTGGCAGCAAGGCGAAAGGATAAAGCATCATGACGACCATCCTCATCGTGGAAGACGAGGAGTCCTTGGCTGATCCGCTGGCGTTCCTGCTGCGGAAGGAGGGCTTTAGCCCGATCGTGGCCCACGACGGCCAGACCGCACTGGACAAGTTCGCCAACAACAGCGTCGACATCGTCCTGCTCGACCTGATGCTGCCCGGCATGTCCGGCACCGACGTCTGCAAGCAGCTCCGCGCCATCTCCTCCGTGCCCGTCATCATGGTCACCGCCCGCGATTCCGAGATCGACAAGGTCGTCGGCCTGGAACTCGGCGCCGACGACTACGTGACCAAGCCGTATTCCTCCCGCGAGCTCATCGCCCGCATCCGCGCCGTCCTGCGCCGCGGGCACGAGAGCTCCGTGGCAGCCGAGGAGCAGGATTTCGACGAGCAGATTTTGGAAGGCGGCCGCGTGCGCATGGACGTCGAGCGCCACACCGTCTGCGTGGACGGGCACCCGGTGCCCATGCCGCTGAAGGAATTCGACCTGCTGGAATACCTGCTGCGCAACGCCGGCCGGGTGCTGACCCGCGGCCAGCTCATCGACCGGATCTGGGGCGCCGATTACGTTGGCGACACCAAGACCCTGGACGTGCATGTCAAGCGCCTGCGCTCTAAGATCGAGGCCGCACCTTCCCAGCCCAAGCACCTGGTGACCGTGCGCGGCCTGGGCTACAAATTCGACCTCTAGCCGAGCGCTCTCGAGCCCCGCTCAGCCTCGCCCCGCGGCCGCGTGCCGCGGGGCTTTCGCCTTGCTTGGGGGCCTGGGGCGCGGGGTCGTTCCTACTGCTTGCGCGCGGCGCTGGCCGGGTGCTGGAGCAGCGGCACGCCGGCCTGGGCGGCCTGCTCGCGGGCGGCGCAGTGCTCGGCGAGGACCTGGTAGTTTTCTGTACCCATGAGCGCGATGAGCTCGGTGCGCTGGGAGCGCCACATCGGCTCCGCGCTGGTGTGGCAGGACGGGTTGGACGAGCAGTACCAGTCGAAGTCCTCGCCGCCGTCGCCCCAGCCGCGGCGGTCGTATTCGCCGATGGTGGTGCGCAAAATCTCCTGCCCGTCGGGGCGGTCCTCGAAGTCCTCGTAGCGGCGCAGGGGCAGCTGCCAGCAGACCTCCGGTTTGACCACGGTGAGCTCCTGGTCGGCATCGATAGCCCACTGGTGCAGCGCGCAGCCGGCGCCCGTGCCCCAGCCGGCCCGGTTGGCGAAGATGCACGCCCCGCCCACCAGCGGGGTCTTCAGCGCCGGCTCCGGCTCGCCGTCGTCGCCGTCGAGCTCGTCCCAGACCAGCCAGGGCTCCAGCTCGTCGTCGGCCGCGCGCTCCTGGCGTGCCAAGTAGGCGTCCGTGTCCGCGGGGCGGTGCTGCCAGTACTTGGCCGGCATGTTCGCCACGGCATCGTAGAGCTGATCGCGGTCCTGCTCATCGGCCATGTAGGCGCCGTGCACGCAGCAGCCGACGTCGGGCTGGTTGCTATCGATGCCGGGGCAGGCCGCGGTGCCGAACTGGCAGGAGTAGAAGGACTCCACCCAGGTCAGGTCGATGGAAAAGACGTGGTAGGGGTCATCGACGTCGGTAAATTCGAACCACTCCCGGGGGAAATCTGGTGCCAATTCGGTCCCCGCTGCGATCGATTTACCGGCTGGTGAGGAGGCCGGAAAACCAAGATAAACTTCACTAGACTTCGGGCGATTCACACTTTAATACCGTAGACCTACTACGCTGGACGTGTGCGATTAGGTGTATTAGACGTGGGAAGCAACACGGTCCATCTCGTGGCGGTCGATGCGCAGACCGGCGGGCGGCCCACTCCCATGAGTGACTGGAAAACTCCCCTGCGCTTGGTGGAGCAGCTGGACAAGGACGGCAATATCCACGCCAAGGGCCTGAAGAAGTTGGTCGCTGCCGTCAAGGAGGCCACCGAGCTGGGTAACAAGCTCAACTGCGACGAGTTCATCCCGATCGCGACCTCCGCAGTGCGTTCGGCTGGAAACTCCGAGCAGGTCCTCAAGGAAGTGGAAAAGGAAACCGGCGTGCGGCTGGAGATCCTCTCCGGCGAGGACGAAGCGCGCCTTACTTACTTGGCGGTGCGCCGCTGGTACGGCTGGTCCGCCGGCCGCATCACCAACATGGACATCGGCGGCGGTTCCCTGGAGCTAACCACCGGCACGGAAGAATTCCCGGACCTGGCCTTCTCCCTGGACCTGGGCGCGGGCCGCCTGACCCACAACTGGTTTGATACCGATCCGCCGGCGAAGAAGAAGGTCAGCATGCTGCGCGACTACATCGACGCCGAGCTGGTTGAGGCCACCAAGCGGATGCGCGACCAAGGCCCTGCCGGCATGGCCGTGGGCACGTCGAAGACCCTGCGCAGCCTGGCCCGCCTGACGGGGGCGGCCCCGTCCTCGGAAGGTCCGTTTGTCAAGCGCACGCTGACCGCGCCGGGCCTGCGCCAGCTGATTAACTTCATCTCCCGCATGACTGCGGCTGACAGGGCCGACCTGGAAGGGGTAAGTTCAGACCGTTCCCACCAGATCGTGGCGGGAGCCTTAGTGGCCGAAGCCTCGATGCGGGCATTAGGCTTAGAGAAAATGGAAATTTGTCCGTGGGCCCTGCGCGAGGGTGTCATCTTGCGCCGGCTGGACAAGGGTCAAGGATAGGAAGACAACACAGACATGGCTGACGATAAACAGTTGACCGTGGCGGAGCTCCTGGCCCGCAACAAGGCGAGCAAGGGTGCCGACTCCGCCGCCGGCGAGGAACCGAAGCGCCGCCGCCGGCGCCGCAGCCTCGACGAGGGCGGCGTCTCCGTGGCCGAGCTGACCGGCAACCTGAGCAAGGTGGACTCCGCCCCGCACGAGTCCAAGCACTCCAGCGTGCCCATGGACACCACGGCACCGGTCATCCCCGCCCCGAAGGACGACAAGGACAGCAAGGACGCCAAGGCCACCAAGGGCTCCACCGCCGCCGACGCACCGGCTGCGAAGCCCCAGCCGGCCCCGACCCCGGCTGCGAAGCCCGCGGCCAAGGCAGAGCCCAAGACCGACGCTAAGAAGCCCGCGGCCAAGGCAGAGCCCAAGGCCGAGGCTAAGAAGCAGGCCTCTGCTGCCGAGACGGCCCACCAGCCCTCCGATGACGCGACCGCCGTCATCCAGAAGGTGACCGATGAGCCGGCCCCGGCCGCGAAGAAGCCGGCCGCCCAGGCCGACAAGGCCGACAAGGCCGACAAATCCCAGCCCGCTGCGGCCAAGGAACCGAAGGATCCGCGGATCGCGGCCGCTAGCGCGGACGAGACCGGCGAGATCCCGGTCGTTGAGGACTCGGCCAAGCCGGCCGCCACGGCTGCGGCCACCGGCGGGGCGACCGCCTTTAGCGCCTCCTCCGCGGCCACCGCGCAGGACAGCGCGGCCGACAAGGAGCTGGCCCGTAAGGATGCTTCCGATGAGGTCGCTGCCGACGGCGAGGACGAGAAGCTCAACCCGGTGGCCGTGGTGCTGCTGGCCGTTATCGGCATCGTGCTGGGCGCGGTGGTCTTCAAGGGCTTCGAGATCCTCTGGGACCGCTTCAACGGCGTCCTAGTCTCCATCCTGGCCGTGCTGGTCACCGTCATCATGGTGGGTGTTGTCCACGCCCTGCGCACCGCCCGCGACGGCTTCTCCATGGGCCTGGCCGCCGTGGTGGGCCTGCTGCTCACCTTCGGCCCGCTGCTCATCCTGGTCCTCTAGCGGACGCTGTTACCTTTTCGCTCCCACACCCCGGGGCGCCGGTTGGAAATCGGTGGCCCCGGGGTGCTGGTCTATCTGGGGAGGGGTTGTTCCCGCGGAGGGGTTGTTCCCGCGGCGGGGCTGGTCCCGCGGCAGGGTGGGAAAGGTGGCCGCGGCCGCGGCGGCTGTGGCAGGCTGGGGACATGACGAAAATTACAGTTTTAGGCGGCGGAAATATCGGCGAGGCCCTCATTGCGGGGCTGGTAGCTAAGGGCTACCAGGGTGCCGATATCACCGCGACCAACCGCAGCAAGGACCGCAGCGAGTACCTGGAAAGCACCTATGGGGTCACCACCACCGCGGACAACTCCGCGGCCGTCAAGGGCGCGGACTACGTCTTCGTGTGTCTGAAGCCCTACGGGATCGTCTCGGTGCTGGAGGAAGTGGCAGACAGCCTGCCGGAGGGCGCCGTGGTGGCCTCTATGGCCGCCGGCGTGACCCTGGAGGCCATGGAGACGGCCGCGGGATCTCAGACCCCGGTGGTGCGCGTGATGCCCAATACGCCCATGCTGGTGGGCAAGGGCATGTGCGCCTGCGCGCCGGGCCGGCATGTCACCGAGGAGCAGCTGGAAGGCGTGCAGGAGCTGCTCAGCGCGGTCGGCGAGGTCGCCACGGTGGGCGAGGACGACATGGACGCGGTGACCGCCCTGGCCGGCTCCGCGCCGGCCTACTACTTCCTGGTCACGGAGGCGCTCGTGGACGCCGGCGTGCAGCTGGGCCTCAAGCGCGACGTGGCGGAGAAGCTGGCGGGCCAGGCCGCCGCCGGCGCCGGGGCGATGCTCGCCGAGTCCGGCGATTCGGCCTCCCAGCTGCGCATCAACGTCTCCTCCCCGGGCGGCACGACGGTGGCGGCCCTGCGCGAGCTGGAGGAGTCCGGCCTGCGCGGCGCCTTCTTCCGCGCGGCCGAGGCCTGTGCGACCCGCTCCCAGGAGCTGGGCTAAAGCAGCGGCGCGCGGGCCGAGTCAGGTCCCTGGGTAGAGTGAGGCGCCTGTTCCTGCGACTATTCCCAGGGAATTACAGGCGTCCCTTTACCTCCCCCGATGTGGGGGTATATATGTAACGCTCGTGACTGGTCGGGACAGCAGTGAACCCTGTTGTGCCGGAGTTTTTCTGGGCGAGAAATAGATTTCTGGGAAAACTTTTCCACTCAAGTCGCACTAGTCACAAGTTTCACGATAGGCTGGTTCAAGCACGTGCGTGTTCGTCCTGTGGGAGGGGAAGCCTACAGCGCGCCACGGGCTGAAGGGTTAGATAAATATGGTTAATGAAGAAAAGGGAACCTTTCTGACGGTCGCTGAGGTCGCAGAGATCATGCGAGTCTCCAAGATGACCGTCTACCGTCTGGTTCACGCTGGCGACCTGCCGGCAGTCCGCGTCGGGCGCTCCTTCCGCGTCCACGAGACCGCCGTGAGCGAGTACCTGAAGTCCTCCACCTACGGAGTCGGCTAAAGGTTGCTCCTCCCGCCACCCGGCGGGCCGGTTGCTTTCTACCTAGCGCAGCACCCTCCTCTTCCTGCCAGCGGGCAGGAGGTGGAGGGCGCTGTCATTTTTGCCGGGCCCAGGCTGCGGGTAAGAGCGGGTGGTTTTGGGTCACCGGCGCACAACCAGTAATATAAGCACCATTCGTGTCGGCTTATTCTCGCCGCCGCCGCGCCGGCTGCCCGGGCTCGTTCCGGTCGGTTCGGTAGGGCAGCCCGTGCAGAGTGCACCTGCGGGGTATGGCAGGCGAGCGTTAACCCGCCGGCAGGTTTAGTACGTACTATCCGCGAAAGTGAGGAAACCAGCAATGGGTTCTGTTATCAAGAAGCGCCGCAAGCGCATGTCCAAGAAGAAGCACCGCAAGATGCTGCGCCGCACCCGCGTCCAGCGTCGTAAGCTGGGCAAGTAAAAATTCTTGCCACTTTGACCCCGCCACCCGGGTTCCCCGGGTCGCGGGGTCTTGGTGTGTCTGGGGGCTTGGTGCGTCAGTGAGCCGTGGCGTGCCTGGGGCTAGCGGCGGGAGGCCTTCCATCCGCGCCAGCCGCGCCACCCGCGCCAGCCGCCCAGGGAGAAGGCGGCGGTGATGAGGGCGGGTAGGCCGTAGGTGCGGATGGCCCGGCGCACGGAGCGGTAGTCGCGGATGAGCCAGCCGCGCTCCACTGCCAGGTTGCGCAGCTTTTTGTCTGGGTTGATGGCCACCGCGGTGCCGACCATGGACAGCATGGGCACGTCGTTGGCCGAGTCGGAGTAGGCCGTGCAGCGCTTGAGTTCTAGGCCCTCCAGCGTGGCCAGGGCGGCCACGGCGTGCTTCTTGCCGGGCCCGTGGAGGATGTCGCCCACCAGGCGGCCGGTGAACTTGCCGTCCTCAACCTCCGCGACGGTGCCCAGTGCCCCGGTGAAACCGTAGCGCTTGGCCAGGATCTGGGCCAGCTGGACCGGAGTGGCGGTGACCAGCCAGACCTGCTGGCCGGCGTTGATGTGCATCTGGGCCAGCTCAGTCGTGCCCGGGTAGGCCTTGCGCAGCAGGGAGTGATCGACAATCTCCTCGCAGAGCTGGGTCAGCTCGTCGACGGAGCGGCCCTTGATAAATTCCAGGGCTTGGCTGCGGCCGGCGGCGACATCGGCGGCGTTTTCCGCCCCGGAGATCCGAAACTTCAGCTGCTTCCAGGCGATAGGGGCGATCTCCCGGAACTTGAAGAAGCGCCGGCGGGCCAGGCCGAGCGCGAAAAGCACCAGGGACGAGCCCTGGATGAGGGTGTTGTCCACGTCGAAGAAGGCGGCCGCCCCGGCGTCTTGGGGGATGTCCGGGTCCGGGGTGGTAAGCCGCAGCCCGCCCGCGGCGTTGAGCGAGCCGCTGACCGAGTCGACCCCGGAGTGGTAGGAATCCAGGTCGATGTCGAAGAACATCTCGACCGCCTGGGAGGCCGCGGCTTCGCCGGCGGCGCGCTGGGAGGCATCGTCCAGCGGGGCGAGCGCGGAGTTTTCCAGGAAGTTACGCAGGTTTCCGCGGCTGGCCGTCCAGTTGGCCAAGAAGTCGCGCGGGTTCAACGGCAAGCCGTTGGCGGGGTCGGTCGGGTGATTCACGGTGGCAGGGTCAAGCTTCCTAGACGGGATGTGATCGCGTAGGGGACGGGGTGGGTAACGTATCTATAGTAAACGCTAGCCCGGAGCTTGTCTTAGTGAAACCAGGGACCGCCCCGCGGCTGGGATTGCCCTAATAATTTAGGGCAAGGTTAGGGCAAGGATTGGTCTAAGGAGTGGGCGCGGTAGTGGCAGAGAAGACGGAACAGGTCGCTGGCTCTGGCCGGCACGTGGTGGAGCTGATGGTGCGCAGCACCTGCGGTTCCTGCGCGCGGGTGCGCGACCAGATCGCCCCGGTGGTTGCCGCCGCCGGCGCGGAGCTGCGCGTGGTGGACGTGGATAGTGCGCCGGAGCTGGCCGTCGAGTTTGGGGACCGCGTGCCCGTGGTCGTGGTCGATGAGGAGGAGTTTTCCTGCTGGGAAGTCGACAACGCGGAGCTGGCGGAGGAATTGGCGCGCTAGGTAGCGGGTTGCACCGAGCGGGTGCGCCGAGCCGTCACGTGCCCCGGCGGGGAGTT
Source organism: Corynebacterium sp. 2571A (assembly GCF_055700935.1). Classification (NCBI taxonomy): domain Bacteria; kingdom Bacillati; phylum Actinomycetota; class Actinomycetes; order Mycobacteriales; family Corynebacteriaceae; genus Corynebacterium; species Corynebacterium sp. 2571A. The sequence goes on from NZ_JASTTE010000001.1 coordinate 278,893, forward strand.
GGGAGGCGTCTAACAGGACGCGCGGTTCGTGAATTCCGCGCCCAACAGGTATCCTTTGGTTTGATTTGAATCAATAATTTGGTTGATCGTGGTGAGGGTTCACCACCGAGCGGGGCGAAGGCGCAGAACGCGTGCCCGCCGGCAAGTCTAGTGGAGTGGAGGAATGCTGCATGAGCGTGCTCGTCGTGGGAATGTCCCACCAGTCGGCGCCCGTGGCGCTACTGGAGCAGCTAAGCATGGATGAACAGGTGCAACACAGCGCGTGCGCGAAGTTGGTGGAGGCCAGTTCGCTGTCCGAGGCGATGATTATCTCCACCTGCAACCGGTTGGAGGTCTATACCGTCACCAACTCCTTTCACACCGGGGTGGAGGACGTCATCAACACGTTGCACGCGGTCTCCGGCGTCGAGGTGGAGCGTCTGCGCAGCTACCTCTACGTCCGCTACGCCGACGCCGCCGCGGAGCACCTCATGTTGGTGGCCTGTGGGCTCGACTCCATGGTGATGGGCGAGCAGCAGATCATCGGGCAGGTGCGCACCGCCTACCAGCACGCCGCGGAGCAGGGCACCGTGGGCCCGCGGATCCACGCCCTGGCGCAGTCGGCGCTGCACGCGGGCAAGCGCGTGCATTCCGAAACCGATATCGACGACGCGGGCGCGTCCATGGTCTCCTTCGCCTTCGACCAGGCGCTCACGGCCATGGGGGTCAGCGATCTCCAGGGCAAGACCGCGCTGGTGCTGGGCGCTGGGGCGATGGCCTCCCTGGCGGCCACGCACGCCGGCCGCCTGGGCATCGACAAGCTCATCATTGCCAACCGCACCCGCCAGCGCGCCGAGCGGCTGGCCGGGCACGCCGAGCAGGCCGGGGTTCACGCCGCGGTCGTCGACTTCGCCGACCGGGCTCGAGCCCTGGATCACGTCGACTTGGCGGTCTCCGCCACCGGAGCGGACAACTTCACCATCACGCCCGACGACCTGCCCGCCGGGCGCGAGATGATGCTCGTAGACTTGTCCCTGCCGCGCGATATCGACGACGCGGTGGCCGAAAACGACAACGTCAACCTGGTCAATATCGAGCGGCTGAGCAAGTCGCTGCAGGCCGCCGGCACCGAGGTCGGCGCCGCCCGGGACCCGCACGTGCAGGCCCGCCAGATCGTGGACCAGGAGCTGGCGGAGTACTCCTCGGCGCAGCGCGTGCGCGACGTGGTCCCGGCCGTGTCCGCCCTGCGCCGCCGCGCCGCCAACCTGGTGGAATGCGAACTGGCCCGGCTGGAGCAGAAATCCCCGGACCTGGACGAGCACCAGATGAAGGACGTGCGCTATTCGCTCAAGCGCGTCGTGGACAAGCTGCTGCACGAGCCGACCGTGCGCGCCAAGAAGCTGGCCGCCCAGTCCGGTACCGTCAGCCACGAGACCGCGCTGCAGGAGCTGTTCGGCCTGCAGCTGGAAGGCACCGGCGTGTCCGTCGACGTGGACGACCTGCCGGCGGCGGAGACCATTGTGAACTCGCGAAAGGACGTTTAAGTGACCCAAAAGATTGGCACCCGCGGCTCCCAGCTGGCCACTACCCAGGCCGGCCACGTGCGCGACTGGTTGACCGACAACGGCTACCCGGCCGAGCTGCACATCGTGACCACGGCCGGGGATGTGAACATGGCCCCGGTCGAGCGCATCGGCATCGGCGTGTTCACCCAGGCACTGCGCGAGGCGCTGCAGGCCGGCGAGTGCGACATCGCCGTGCACTCCTTCAAGGACCTGCCCACCGCCCCGGACGAGCGCTTCCGTCTGGTCGTGCCCAAGCGGGAGGACCACCGCGAGGCGCTCATCGCCCGCGACGGCCTGGCCCTGGCCGACCTTCCGGAAGGCGCGCGCGTGGGCACCTCCGCGCCGCGGCGCATCTCCCAGCTGAAGGCCCTGCGCCCGGACCTGGACATCCGCCCGCTGCGCGGCAACATCGAAACCCGCATGGGCAAGGTGACCTCCGGCGAGCTGGACGCGGTCATGCTGGCCTACGCCGGCCTGATGCGCGCTGGCTACGGCGAGCGCGCCACCGAGGTCTTCGCCCCGGAGACCATCATGCCCGCCCCGGCCCAGGGTGCCCTGGCCGTGGAGGCCCGCGTGGATGATGAGGAGGCCGTCGCCGCCATCAACACGCTCCTGGACGCCGAGGCCATGGCCCAGGCAACCGGGGAGCGCACCGTGCTCGCCCGCCTGGAGGCCGGCTGCACCGCCCCGGTGGCGGCCACCTCCCACCTGGCCGACGGGCAAATCACCGTCCGCGGCGGGGTCTTCGCCCTGGATGGCTCCCGCCAGATCCTGGCCGAGGCCACCGGCGAGGTCGAGCGCGCCGCGCAGCTGGGAACAGAGGTCTCCGACTCGCTCTTTGCCCAAGGGGCGGCCGAGATTCTCGGCGAGAGCTAGGGATGAGCTAGGGATTTTAGCGCCCGCGAGTTTTTGATTGCGGGCGCTGATTAATTTAAGGTGTATCTAGCACATGATCATTATGCACTGATGATCCGGCCCCTCGAAAAGGCGTCCCGGGACCTGTGTCCTGGGATTTTTGGCCGTTAAATAGCCTTTCGACGAAGTAAGTTATCCTCCGCCATCCCAACGACACGGCGCAGCGAAATAACGGACTGGTCCTGCCACCACCCCGGCACCGACGGGGATTGGAAAGGTGGCAACGGGCCAGTCTTTCGCCGCCCCGAGATTTTAGAAAAGAACCTTATGAGCAACGCTGTGGGCACGAGCCAGGTAGAAGCGCTGGGCAAGATCATCTTTGTCGGCGCTGGCCCCGGGAACCCGGATCTGCTGACCGTGCGCGCCAGGGAAGTGCTGGCGCACAACTCGATTACCATCACCGATCCGGACGTGCTCGGTGGGGTCCGTGACATCGTGGGCACGGCACTGCCGGTCCCGCCGGAAAAGCTCGAGGCGGCCGAGGAAGAATACGCGCAGATGTGCGCGGACGCGAAGGCCGCGGGCGCGCGCCGCAAGCCGCCGCGCCCGGCCCCGCCGACGGCCGCCGATATTCGCTTGATTCCGGACGACGGCCAGCCCGGCGTCGCCGGCGCGCCCGAGACCAACGCGCAGGTGCTGCGCGCGGCACTGGAAGAGGCGGCCGAGGTCAGCCGGGAAAAGTCCCTGCCGGAGCCCGGCGACGTGGTGCGCCTGGTGGCGGGCAACCCGCTCAACCGCGAGGCCATCAAGGCCGAAATCACCGCCGTGGCGGCGGCCGGCTTGGAGTTCCAGGTCGTGCCCGGCATGTCCCTGCCGTCGACCGTGCCCTCTTTCGCCGGCCTGGCGCTGGGCTCGACCTACACCGAGGCGGATCTCACCGCCGGGGAGATCGACTGGGACAAGCTGGCCGCCGCCGCCCAGCCGCTGGTCCTGCAGGCCACGGCCGAGGACCTGCCGGTTATTGCTGCGCAGCTGACCGACCGCGGGCTGCCCAAGGAGACCGAGGCCTACGTGACCGTGCACGGCACGACCCGCCTGCAGCGGACCTTTGAGACCTGCCTGGGCATGCTGGCCAAGCTGGACGCGGAGCTGCCCGGCCAGCTGGTGGTCACCCTGGGCCGCAGCTTTGACGATCGCTCCAAGTACTCCTGGTGGGAAAACCGCTCCCTCTACGGCTGGCGCGTGCTGGTGCCGCGCACCAAGGCCCAGGCCGGCCCCATGAGTGCCCGCCTGGCCTCCTACGGAGCCATCCCGCAGTCGGTGCCCACCATCTCCGTGGAGCCGCCGCGCAACCCGGCGCAGATGGATCGCGCCATCAAGGGGATCGTGGAAGGCCGCTATAAGTGGGTGGTCTTCACCTCCGTCAACGCCGTCAAGGCCGTTTGGGACAAGATCGCCCAGTTGGGCCTGGACGCCCGCGATTTTGCTGGCGTGCACCTGGCGGCCGTGGGGCAAAAGACCGCTGACGCGATCCGGGCCAAGGGCATGGTGCCGGAGCTGCAGCCCAAGCCGAACGCGCAGAACGCGGAGGGGCTGGTTTCTGTCTTCCCGAACTACGTCGAGGACATCGACGCCGTGGGCCGCGTGCTGCTGCCGCGCGCCGACATCGCCGGCGAGGCCCTGGTCACCGGCCTGGAGGACCTGGGCTGGGAGGTCGACGACGTGGTCGCCTACCGCACCGTGCGCGCCGCCCCGCCGTCGGCGGAGGTCCGCGACATGATCAAGACCGGCGGCTTCGACGCCGTCGCGTTCACCTCCGGCTCGACGGTGCGCAACCTGGTCGGCATCGCCGGTAAACCGCACCAGCGCACCATCATCGCCTGCATCGGTCCGTCTACCAAGGCCGCCGCCGAGGAGATGGGGCTGCGCGTGGACGTGGTCCCCGAGGTCGCCGACGTGCCCTCGCTTATCGATGCCCTGGCCGCCCACGTGGCCAACCTGCGCGCCGCCGGCCAGCTACCGCCGCCGAAGAAGAAGCGCCGCGCCCGCCGCAAGTCCGCCAGCTAGGTAGGCCGGCCGGGGTCGGCCCTCGCCGGTGCTGCCGCGGCCGGGGGCGGGGATCTATGATTGTGGGCATGACTTACGATTTTTCCCGACGCCCCCGCCGTCTCCGTCAGTCGCCTGCGATGCGCGAGATGGTGGCAGAAACTCACCTGCACCCGGCGGATTTCATCCTGCCGATGTTCATCGCGGACGGTATCGATAGCCCGCGGGAAATCCCCTCCATGCCCGGGGTCTACCAGCACACCGAGGACTCCCTGCTGAAGGCCGCCCACGAGGCTCTGGATGCCGGCGTCAAGTGCGTCGACCTCTTCGGCGTCCCGAAGCCCGAGGACAAGGACGCCACCGGCTCCCAGGCCTGGGACCCGGAAGGCATCCTGAACCGCGGCGTGGCCGCCCTGCGCAAGGAATTCGGCGACGACCTGCTCATCATGGCGGATACCTGCCTGGACGAGTTCACCAGCCACGGCCACTGCGGCGTGCTGGATGATGTGGGCCGCGTGGACAACGACGCGACCATCGAGCTCTACCGCGACATGGCCCGCGCCCAGGCCCGCGCCGGCGCGCACATCGTCAGCCCGTCCGGCATGATGGACGGCCAGATCGGCCAGATCCGCGAGGAGCTCGACGAGGCCGGCCACCAGGACGTGGCGATCATGGCCTACTCCGCCAAGTACGCCTCCGCCTTCTTCGGCCCCTTCCGCGACGCGGTCGGCTCCTCCCTGGAGGGCGACCGCCGCACCTACCAGCAGGACCCGGCCAACTTCCGCGAATCCCTGCTGGAGGCCGAGCTCGACATCGACGAGGGCGCCGACTTCGTCATGGTCAAGCCCGCCCTGCCGTACCTGGACGTGCTGTCCGCCATCGCGGAGCGCTCGCCCGTGCCGGTGGCGGCCTACCAGGTCTCCGGCGAGTTCGCGATGATTAAGGCCGCCGGCCAGAACGGCTGGCTGGACGAGCACGCCGTGATGATGGAGGCGCTGACCTCCATCAAGCGCGCCGGCGCCGACCAGATCTTTACCTACTACGCCGTCGAGGCCGCCCGCGCCCTGCGCGGCTAAGACCGCGGCGGGGGAGTACGTCCCCCCGCCGGACATCTCCAGCCCGCCCCGCCCCATCCTCTCACCCGAAAGCACAGGTTTTTAGTGACTGAACCGCACCGCCCGCCCGCTGACCACCACCGGGGGACCAAGGACCCGGCCGGCCAGCCCCGGACCCCGGGCAAGGCCCACCCGCACCGCTCCGAGGAGCCGGGCGGACGCTTCGAGAAGTTCCTGGCCGCCCGCCCGGAGGCGGTCGGGTTGATGCTTCTGACGTGGAGCGTGGCCGTGGCCGGCGAGGCCGTCCACCAAGTGCTCAACGTGGTGATGTCCGTGGTGAACGTGGACGTCATCAAGGCCAACGCCCGGCAGGCGGCCGGCGACCAGCTGGCACAGCTGGAAGCCCTGGGCGAGGGCGCGGTGACCATGGCGACCTTCCTGGCCGTGGGGATCTCGGCGCTGTTTTCAGTCGCCATCCTCGCCCTGCTGATCAGCCTGCTGGTCATGCTGGCCAAGAACACCAAACGCTCCGGGCTGGCGCGCCGCATCTGGTTCGCCTTCTCCCTGTACTTCGGCGTGCGCGTGCTGCTGGTCTTCCTGGCGCGCCCGACGGCCACCGATGTGCCAGACTGGTTGTACGTGGTGGACGGCTCCGTGCAGATCGTGGTCGGGGTCGCCGCCGTGCTGGGCCTCATCTTCAGCCTGCGCAACGAGACCCTGGACTACACCGGGGAGCTGGAGCAGCTGCGCCACATGGAGCAGGAGCTCAAGGAAGAGCAGGAAAAGCGCCGCGAGAAAGCGGAGCAGAAACAGAAGGAAAAGCAGGAAGAAAAGCAGGCCAAAAAGGACCGGAAGACCAAGCAGTGCGAGAAGGAAAACCAGAGCTCATGACCTACGGGACCGAAGGCTATAGCCCCGGACCATTCGACTACAACCGGGCCTCCCGGAAGGATTCGCGCTGGGACGGCACGGTCTGCCCGCCCTCGCTGCGCTGGGCCTACTGGGTCCTGGTGGCCGCCGCGGTGGTCATGCTCACCTCCGGCCTCGTCGCCTTCTTCGGCGGGCAATCCGCCGGGATGCCGGCCGGGGACCAGCTGTTTGTGGCCGTGTCCAACGTGGTCGGCGCGCTGGTCATCTCCGTGGCGGCCGCGCAGCTAAGCGGCGGCAACAAGTGGGCGCGCCGGGTGTGCACCACGGTGGCCGCGCTGTGCATCTTCTTCAACGTCGCCGCCCTGGCCCTCGGCGTGGGCGGGATCGCCCTGCTGCTCATCCCCATCCTCCTGGCCGTGGCGATCCTGTTGATGTTCCGCCCGACCGCCAATGACTTTATCCGGGAGCAGAACTAGCTTTGGCCGGATCCCGCGGATTAGCCGTTCGGCGCAAAGATGAACCATAATGGGGGATTATGATGCGCCGTACCCTGACTGATGCCCCCATCCTCGACGCTGCCTGGGGACGCAGCCCTTCGCGACCCCCGGTTTGGTTCATGCGCCAAGCCGGGCGCTCGCTGCCGGAATACCGGAAGGCGCGGGAGGGAATCGACATGCTCGACTCCTGCTTCATGCCGGAACTACTGGCCGAAATCACCCTGCAGCCGGTCCGCCGCCACGACGTGGACGCAGCCATCCTGTTCTCCGACATCGTGGTCCCGCTCAAGGCCGCGGGCGTGGGCGTGGACATCGTGCCGGGCCGCGGGCCCGTCATGGATCATCCGGTGCGCACGCGCGCCGACATCGACAACCTGCCCATCCTGGACCACGACGTGGAGCAGGTGCAGCAGGGCATTGCCCACATCCTGGAGGAGCTGACCGACTCGCAGGCGCTCATCGGCTTCGTGGGCGCCCCGTTCACCCTGGCCAGCTACCTCATCGAGGGCGGGCCGTCGAAGAACCACGAGCGCACCAAGGCGCTCATGCACGCCGAGCCGGAGACCTGGCACGCGCTCATGCGCCGGATCGTGCCCACGGTGCGGGCTTTCCTGCACACCCAGGTCGAGGCCGGCATCGACGCCATGCAGCTCTTCGACTCCTGGGCGGGCTACCTCAACGAGGCCGACTACCGGGAATTCGTCCTGCCGTATTCGCAGGAGATCCTCGCCGGCGTGGAGGGGATTATCCCGCGCATCCACTTCGGCGTGGGCACCGGCGAGCTACTGCCCGCCATGGCCGAGGCCGGCCCGGAGGTCGTCGGCGTGGACTACCGCGTGGCCATGGACGCGGCGGCGGCCCGCGTGCACGCCGCCCACGGCGCGCACTCCCTGCAGGGCAACCTGGACCCGGCGCTGCTGTTCGCCGGCGACGACGCGGTGCGCGCGGCCGTGCGCCGCATCCGGGACAAAGTCAAAAACGCGCAAGCGGCCGGGCACGCGACCGGCCATATCTGGAACTTAGGCCACGGGGTGCTCCCCACCACCGAGGCAGACGCCATCACTCGCGCCGTGGCCATCATTCACGAGGAAGGCTAGGGATTTTCATGCGCATTGCAATCATCGGCGCCGGGCTGGCTGGGCTGACCGCCGCCTACGAGCTTCGCGGTGAGGACCGCCAGGTCGACGTTTTCGAGGCCGCCGGGCGTATCGGCGGCAAGCTCTACACCGTGCCGTTTAACGACGGGCCCACGGACATGGGCGCGGAGGCGTTCCTGGCACGGCGGGAAGACGCGGTGGAGTTTTTCCACTCGCTGGGCCTGGCCGACCAGCTGGTCACCCCGTCGGGCAAGCGCTCCCTGGTCTATTCGCAGGGCGAGCTGACCACCCTGCCCGCCCCCAGCGTGATGGGCATCCCGGGCAACTCGGAGGTCGTCGCGCACCTGGTCTCGGAGGAGACCTGCCGCAACATCGACAACGAGGAGCCCTTCGAGTGGGAAGTCGGCGGCGATGTCTCCGTGGGCCAGCTGGTGGCCCAGCAGTTCGGCCAGGACCTGGTCGACCGGGTCGTCTCCGCCCTGCTGGGAGGGGTCTACTCCTGCGCGGCCGAGGACCTCGGCCTGCGCGCGACCATCCCGAAGCTGGCCGCCGTGCTGGACGACCAGGCCGCCGCCGGCAAGGTCACCCTGACCGGCGCGGTCGCCGAGTACTTCCAGCGCATGAAGGCCCAGGCGGAGAAGAACCAGCCCGCCGGGGCGGACAAGGACGCTAAGCCGAAGGCGGTCTTCAACACCTTCCGCGGCGGCTACGCGCAGGTCTACGACACGCTGGCGGAAAAGTCCGGCGCGGACATCTACGTCGATAGCTTCATCAGCGCCGTGGAGAAGAAAGACGACGGTTTTTGGCTCACCGGCGGCGGCCAGCCGGCGCAGGAGCCCTACGACCGCGTGGTTATCGCCACCCCGGCGCCGACCACGGCCCGCCTGCTTGCCAAGGTCGCCCCGGCAGCCTCCGAGGCCCTAAGCCCGGTCAAGCTGGCCAGCTCCGTCGTGGTGGGACTGAAATTCGACTCCATCACCGACCCGGAGGGTAACTCGCTGCCGGACAATTCCGGCATCCTGGTCGCCGCGGACCAGCCGGGCGTGCACGCCAAGGCGTTCACGCTGTCTTCTAACAAGTGGCCGCACCTGGCTGAGCGCCTTCACGGCGGGGCCCTGGTGCGCGCCAGCTTCGCCCGCTTCGGCGACGACTCCCTGGTCCGTGCTGAGGAAGACCAGCTGGTGGACTACGCCCTCGACGACTTGCAGTCGATCACGGGCTTCGACGGGCGCGCGGCCGGCGTGGGGGAGATCTTCACCCAGCGCTGGTTCGGCGGCCTGCCGCGCTTCGATGCCACGCACCTGGCCACCGTGGAGGCCGTGCGCGAGCAACTCGCCGACGTCGCGGGCCTGGAGGTCACCGGCGCCTGGGCCGGCGGCGTAGGCGTGCCGGCCGTTATCGCGGATGCCCGCGCGGCCGCCGCCCGCTTGGCCTAAGTTGGGCCAAGCACCGATTTAGTTCACGTCGCGGAAGACGAAAATCGAGGAGAAATCCTTGTTGCCGTGGCCCATGGCCTGCTGCTCCTCGAAGTTGGCGATGGCCGCGGCGACCGCCGGCAGCGGCTTGCGGGAGGTCTGCTCCATCAGCTTGGCGTCCTTGCACAGGGCGTCAACGGTAAAGTCGCCCGGCTCCGGGTTGCGCTCGCCGAGGATGAACGGGGCCTTCATGTTCTTCATGAACGCCAGGCCGGTGATGTCGAGCATCTCCAGAATGACCTCGGGGTTCAGCCCCTCGGACTCGCCCAGGTGCAGGGCCTCGAGCACGCCCTCGGCGGTCACGGCCAGCGCCAGGTTGGCCAGCAGCTTGCCGACCGCAGCGATGGGGGCGGACTCCACGCCGATGAGCTTGTTCTCGCCGGCCCACGGGGTGACCAGGTCCATGACCAGCTCGCGGCGCTCGTCGTCCGGGGTACCCACGTACACGCCCAGCGTGCCCTCGCGGGCCGGGCCCAGGGTGCCCACCACCGGCGCGGCGACGTAGGTCTCCACCGCCGCGGCGAATTCCCGCGCGGCGTCCGGGGAGACCGTCGTGGTATCCACCCAGGGGATCCCCTCCGGGATGAGGTCGGCCTCCACGACGACCTCGCGAATATTGTCCGGCCCGAACAAGGAAGTGAAGACAACCTCCGCGTCAGCCACAGCCTCTTCCGGGCTGGCGGCCAGCTGCGCGCCCTCATCAACGAGCGGCTGCGCCTTCCCAGCAGTGCGGTTCCACACCGTGACCTCGTGGTCCTTCAGCAGGTGGCGGGCCAGCTCCGAGCCCATACGTCCAGTTCCTAGAAATGCAATCTTCATGCCCTCCAGCATGCCAGTTTTAGCGCTCCGCCGTGGGCTGAGGTTTCTTACCGTGAGACTACAAGCATGTGAAGGTGTTTGTCCTTTTGCCGAAAGTCGCCTGCTAGAGGGGGGCCATATGCCGTGCTTTCTAAGTGCGATCCTTCTACGGTTGCAATTTTCCGGTTTATAGAGCGGTGGGGCAAGCCTTGTGTGAAAAAGTTTGGTGTAGGGGTTGCCTATCTTAAAAATACGGAATACCTTTTTGGTATTGGATGAATTTAATAGGAATTCCTCCTGTTGCTCCATCCGATATTTGCTTTCGTCAATCTACTTTCTGGGAAAGGGAGTACCATGAAAAAGGGCTTGCAGATTGCTGCTTCACTCCTGATCTTTTCGTTGCCGACCAGTATGGCTACGGCAGGGGAAAAGACAAAAACGTTGAAACAGTGATGTCTGAAACGGCATTGAAACAAGAGGCTGACTATACTGCTGTATCTCCTGCTTTTGGGCCTGAAGAAGGGGTGCAAGTGCGATCTGCGGAAGGGATTACATCAGCCCCCGGGGCAATGGTGCGCACGTTGGGGTCAATGTTAAAGGCAATGGACTGCACGTTGATAAGGCGCATGTTAACTATTTCACTGGCAGCGAAATTGCCGGATCAAACCCCACTGCGGAGGAATTCGAGCTGACTTGGTATGAGGGAGGTTCTCGGCGGGCTGAGACAAAAGGAACCAGCTCTGGATATCTAGTCGCGTCCCAGACTTGGAACTTCAACAGAAGCATCGATCAAGGGCCAATGTGTGGTCGCGTAAAGATCTCTGGAAACTGGAGCAACTACGCTTGCGTAAATATCAAGCCATAGGGAAAGCAGCGGGACGGAGGAAGGGATTTAAGGATGATTGGAATTGGCCAGATACTGATCATTTCAGTTTTCGCGGTTGTCGCGATAGCTCTACTTGCGTTCCTTATAGTGTTGGGGGGCCAAAGTGCTAAAGGCCCTGAACGTGGTCATCGAGCGCGGTTCTGAGCCTCAGGGAGGTTCTGCGAGCAAGCCCGATAACGGTTAAGGAGAGAAAGAAGGTACTCTGCTGGAGCCACGGTCGAATTAAATCGGCTGTGGCCCTTTTAATCTCCAACCGCAACGACGTGTACGACACCGGTCTCCCCGCTGTCAGTGGCAAACGGCGCCCTTAGCGAGGGCTTTTTCCGTCTAGAGCAGAATGCGCGGCTTGGGAATATTCTTAAGCTACTCATTGGACGGAAGAAATGGCCTAAACTCGTTGTGAGAGGGCTAAGCAGTGGCGAAGTTTGTTTCATAGGTGGGCATCCGAAGAGAGCGTTCCGGTAGAGGAGAAGGCCTTGAAAGCGCAGAGTAGTAAACCTTCAGATTCGGCGATGTTGCGTTCTCCGCGGCTAATCGGCTGGGGGCTGGTCGTAGTTGCTTTTGTTGTTGGGTATCTGATGTGGCTAGTCGGCCGGACATGGTGGTGGCCTTCGGTGATCGTCGCTGGCATTGTTTTGCTGGCCGTCTGCGCGGTTGATTGTTACTTGGCGTTTAAAACCAAGAAATACGACTTGTACGCGGCGGCGCTACTGGCCGTTCTGGCACCGGCAGTTGTTATCAGCATCTCGTTTGGATTCTTTTTCTCCGGTCCGCCGAGCTAGGAACTGAAGTCCAGACTGGAGCTAGAGGTCGGATTAGACGCCAGTAGGCCTCTGTGCGCCAGTTGTGCTAGGACTGGGTGGAGGCTTGCTCACTGCGGGCCCCGGACGAGGGAGCCGTACCCGGGAAGGCGACAAGACGGCCAGAAAGAATCATGGCTTGGTTAATTCTTGTTGTCTCCGGTGCTTTTGAAGCGGTGTGGGCGGTGGCGCTCGACCGCTCGGAGGGGTTTAGCAAACTGGTGCCCACCCTGGTCTTCTTTGTCGCCTGCGCCATTTCCATGGGCGGGCTGGCCTGGGCCCTGAAGACTCTGCCGGTGGGAACCGGCTACGCGGTCTGGGTAGGCGTGGGCGCCGGGCTGACCGTGGTGTATTCCCTCGTGACGGGGCAAGAGCCCTTCTCCGCGCTGAAACTACTGTTCCTGGCGATGATCGTCGGCGGTATCATCGGGCTGAAGGCCATCAGCTAGCTGCTGCCTAGAGGCCCAGAGAACGCTTGACGTCGCGTTCTACCTGCCCCGGCGAAGGGACGTCGGGAGCCGGGATATCGGGGGCCGGGATATCGGGGGAGGGCAGATCCGGTTCGGGGAGATCGGGCACGCGCGGTTTCGGGAGATCGGGGGCGCGGAGTTTTTCCGGCGGGATGTTGGGGATTTTGGGCAGGCCCGGCTCGGAGAAGCTGATCCCGGGCCGCGGTGCTGGTCGGGGCGGGGCGCCGGCCGGTCCGCCGGGCCCGCGCTGGTGGCGTGAGTGCGGCGCGGCGGGGGTGCCCGGGCGCTGCTTAGTGGAGGAGTCCTCGGGGCGGTCGGGCTCTGTGGGGCCGGTGGGGGTCTCGGCACCGTCGGCCGCGGCGGCATCGTGAGCGCCGGGCAGCTGCGGCGCGCGTACCGGGGAGACCTCCCCGCCGAGGGTTGTCGCCTCGGGCGCGTTGGAAGTGGACCCGCTGAGGGCGGAGTCGGAGCCCGGCGACCAGGGGCGCGGGCTGGAGTCCGACTCCAAGGCGCGGCGGGCTTCCTCCGGCGCGGGTTCGGTGGTCTGGCAGGCGGAAAGGCAAAGGGTAGCGGCAATGGCAAAGGCGGCTGTGTGAAAGCGCGGCAGCATGAAAGATTCCCCCGAATGTTTCTCGATAGCTTCGTGTGCGTAGTCGGTGATTCAGTGCGTTGGCTGAGCGTGCTGTGTGCGTGTGCTTTCCCCGAGTAGGTGGCCGGTCCGGGCCACCTAGTTCGCTCCAGCCGCCACCCTAGCGCAGGGCGGCGGAGCACGCAGGGCGGGTGCGGGCGGCTACAACTTTTGTATAGCGCGAAAACCCGTAGAATGTGGGCTATGCCTACTTCTAGCGCCATGACAACGTCCAAGTCCGCCGAGCTTTTCGCACGAGCGGAGAAAGCGATCCCCGGCGGGGTGGATTCCCCGGTCCGGGCGTACGGTTCCGTCGGCGGGCAGGCCCGCGCTATTGCGCAGGGCAAGGGCTCGCAGCTGTGGGACGTGGACGGCAACACCTACGTGGACCTGGTCAGCTCCTACGGGCCGATGATCCACGGCAACGCGCATCCGAAGATCGTAGAAGCCGTGCAGTACGCGGTGGAAAAGGGCCTGAGCTTCGGCGCGACCGCTGAGGCCGAGGTGCAGCTGGCCGAGACCATCGTGGGCCGCACCGCCGTTGACAAGGTGCGCCTGGTCAACTCCGGCACGGAGGCCACCATGTCCGCGGTGCGCCTGGCCCGCGGTTTCACCGGCCGCCCGAAGGTCTTAAAGTTCGAGGGCTGCTACCACGGCCACGTGGACGCCTTGCTGGCCGCGGCCGGCTCCGGCGTCGCGACGCTGGGGCTGCCCGATAGCCCGGGCGTGACCGGCGCGCAGGCCCAGGACACCATCGTCGTGCCCTACAACGACCTGGAGGCCGTCCGTCAGGCCTTCGCCGAGAACCCCGGCCAGATCGCCTGCATCATCGCCGAGGCCGCGGCGGGCAACATGGGCACCGTCGCCCCAGACGAGGGCTACAACGCCGCGCTCAAGGAGATCGCGCACGCCGATGGCGCGCTGCTCATCCTGGACGAGGTCATGACGGGCTTCCGCACCTCCCACCAGGGCTGGTACGGCGTCGACCACGTCGCCGGCGACCTGGTGACCTTCGGCAAGGTGGTCTCCGGCGGGCTGCCCGCCGCAGCCTTTGGCGGCCGCGCCGACGTGATGGACTACCTCGCCCCGGTCGGGCCGGTCTACCAGGCCGGCACGCTGTCCGGTAACCCGGTGGCCATGGCCGCGGGCCTGGCCTCGCTGGAGCTGGCGGACGAGGAGCTCTACCCGCGCCTGCAGCAGCAGGCCGACCGCCTGGAAAAGCTCATCCACCGCGCCCTGGAGCGCGAGGGCGTGGCCCACCACGTCCAGCGCGCCGAGTCGATGCTCTCCATCCGCTTCGCCGAAGGCGAGGGTCGCAACTTCGCCGACATGCAAGCGGCCGAGACCTGGCGTTTCACCCCCTTCTTCCACGCCTTGCTGGAAGGCGGCGTCATGGTTCCGCCGAGTGCTTTCGAGACCTGGTTTGTATCTGACGCGCTTAGCGACAATGATTTCGAGAGGATTGAAAACGCACTTGCCACGGCAGCGAAGGCCGCTGCCGCCGCAACAAAGGAGAACTAGTGACTGCCACCATCGTCCACCTGGTCCGCCACGGCGAGGTCTACAACCCGGGCAAGATCCTCTACGGCCGAATTCCGGGCTATCACCTGTCGTCCCGCGGGCACTCCATGGCGGCGCGCACGGCCGAGGTCTTCCGCGGCCACGACGTGACCTACCTGGCGGCCTCGCCGCTGCAGCGCACCCAGGAAACCGCCCAGCCCATCTCCAAGGTCACCGGCCTGGACGTGGAACTGGACAAGACCATCATCGAGTCGGGCAACCGCTTCGAGGGCCTGCGGACCAAGGGCCTGCGCTCCCAGCTGTGGAACCCGCGCCGCTGGCCGCTGATGCGCAACCCGCTCGAGCCGTCCTGGGGCGAGCCTTTCACCCAGATCGCGGACCGGATGATGAACGCGGTCGAGCGCGCCCGCGACAAGGCCGCCGGCCACGAGGCGGTGCTGGTCTCCCACCAGCTGCCCATCGTGATGGTCCAGCGCACCGTGCTGGGCCTGCGCCTGCCGCACGCCCCGTGGGCGCGGGAATGCGATCTGGCGTCCGTGACCTCCCTGGTCTTCCAGGACGATGAGATCACCGATATCTATTACTCGTCCCCGGCCCACCAGATCTAGCCTTCTGGCCTCGTCTTTAAGTCCTTTCGCCGCCCGGTTATTAATTCAACGGTCTGTTTTCCCGGCCTAGATTTTTTCAGGTGTATATGTCTTCCAAGTTTGTTGCCGCCGCTGCCGCGCTGACCGCGGCGGCGCTGACCCTGTCCGCCTGCCAGCAGTCGGAGGAAAACTCCAAGAACGCCGTCGCCACGGGGGAGACCTTCGAGTTCATCACCCCGGGCGGGCAGACGGAGATCCGCTACGCGCCCGAGGAGCGCAAGCCGCTGCAGGAGTTCAGCGGCGAGGACCTGATGAACGAGGGGGAGACCATCTCCCTGTCGGACTTCGACGACCAGATCGTGGTGCTCAACTCCTGGGGCCAGTGGTGCGCGCCGTGCCGCTCCGAGTCGGACGACCTGCAGCGGGTGCACGAAAAACTCCAGGAAGACGAGGCCGGCACCGTCTTCGGCATCAACGTGCGCGACTACAACCCGCAGATTTCGCGCGACTTCAAAGAAGACAACGGCCTGGAGTACCCGTCCATCTATGACCCGCCGTTCAAGACGGCGGCGGCGCTGGGTGGCGTGCCCACCGCGGTCGTGCCCACCACCATCGTGCTGGACAAGCAGCACCGCCCGGCCGCCGTTTTCCTGCGCGAGATCACGGACCAAGACCTGCTGGAGGTCGTCGAGGAACTAGAGCAGGAGTCCGCCTAGCGTATGGACGCACAGCTTTTCTTGGCCCAGTCGGGGCTGGGGCAGACCTTCGCGGACACCGCCGCGGCCGGGCCCATCCTGTTAGGGATCATCGCCGCGGCCGCCGCCGGCCTGGTCTCCTTCGCCTCCCCGTGTGTGGTCCCGCTGGTGCCCGGGTATATCTCCTACCTGGCCAGCGTGGTCGGCGGGGAAGTAACTTACGATGCCGAGTACGGCGCCCGCGTGGGCAAGCGCCGCCAGTGGGCGGTGGTCGGCGCGGCGCTGCTGTTTATCCTCGGCTTCACCGTGGTCTTCGTGCTGGCGACGGTCTCCGTCTTCGGCGCGATCTCGGTGCTGACCTTAAACGCTGACACGCTCATGCGTGTTGGCGGCGTGGTCACCATCCTCATGGGCGTGGTGTTCATGGGGCTGGTGCCCGCGCTGCAAAAAGACACCCGCCTGTCGCCCAAGCGCTGGACTACCTGGCTGGGCGCGCCGCTTTTGGGCGGCGTCTTCGCCCTGGGCTGGACCCCGTGCCTGGGCCCGACCCTGGCCGCTATTATCTCCGTGTCCGCGGGCACCGAGGGGATGACGGCGCTGCGCGGCACCATCCTCATCATCGGCTACTGCCTCGGCCTGGGCCTGCCCTTCCTGCTCGTGGCGCTGGGCTCGGCCCGGGCCATGCGCACGATTTCCTGGCTGGGCAAGCACTCGCGTACCGTGCAGGTAATTGGTGGCGTGGCCATGATCCTGGTGGGCCTGGCGCTGCTGACGGGCCTCTGGGGAGAATTCATCAACTGGATCCGGCAGTGGACCGTGGAATACGGCGCGACCCTCATTTAGTTAAGGAGCATTCGTGAAACAGATCGGCACCTGGCTCAAGCGGGGCTGGAACTGGCTGACCAGTATGCGCACCGCCTTGGCGCTGCTGTTTTTGCTGGCGGTCGCCGCGATCCCCGGCTCCCTGCTGCCGCAGCGCGACCTCAACGAGGCCAACGTCAACGAGTTCATTGAGACCAACGGCACCATCGCCGAGATCTACGACAAGCTGCAGCTTTTCGACGTCTTCTCCTCCACGTGGTTCATCGCCATCTTCGTGCTGCTGACCATCTCGCTCATCGGCTGCATCCTGCCGCGCTCGTGGGATCACTACAAGGCGTGGAAGACCCAGCCGACCCGCCCGCCCAAGTTCCTGACCCGCATGCCGCTGCACGCCGAGGGCACTTCGGAGCGCGGCATCGAGGAGCTCAGCGACAAGACCCAGGCGATGTTCAAGCGCTGGCGCGTGGCCCGCTACGAGCCGGGCGAGGATCGCGCCGGGGCGCTGTCTTTTTCCGCCGAGCGCGGCTACTCCCGCGAGCTGGCTAACCTGATTTTCCACGTCGCGCTCGTGGCCATGCTGGTTACCATCGCCGTGGGCCGGATGGTCTACTACGAGGGCCAGGTCATCGTGGTCACCGAGTCCGGCAAGCACGTTTCTGCCTCCGATGCCGAGCAGTCCACCGAGTTCTGCAACACCTCGACGTCGAATTACGACTCCTTCCGCGCCGGCCCGCTCTTCGACGGCACGGGCCTGCACCCCTTCTGCCTGGTCGCCCACGACTTCACCGCGGACTACCTGCCGAACGGGCAGGCGGAGATGTTTACCTCGAACGTCTCCTACGCCGAGGGCGAGGACATCTACGCCAGCGAGGATAAGTGGGACGACTACGAGCTCAAGGTCAACCACCCGCTGCGCCTGGCCAATAACCGCGTCTACCTGCAGGGCCACGGCTTCGCGCCCACCGTGACGGTGGAGTGGCCGGACGGGGAAAAGCGCACGCAGACCATGCAGTTCCGCCCGGACGATCTGACCAACTTCCTGTCCTCGGGCGCCATGCGCTTCGACCCGCCGGCCGGCATGTACCCGGACCTCTATGAGCGCCGCCAGAACCAGCTGGCCATCCAGGGGCTGTTCGCGCCGACGGCCAGCTGGTCCGGCGAGAACGGCGAGCTATTGTCCTCGTCCTTCCCGTCCATGATGGACCCGGCGCTGGCTATCGACATCTACCGCGGCGACGCGGGCCTGGACACCGGCACGGCGCAGTCCATCTTCTCCCTGGACTCGACGCTGATGCACTCGGGTGCGCTACAGAAGCTGGAGCGCGTCAACCTGGGGATGGGCGAGTCGGTCACGCTCGACGACGGCACCAAGGTCACCTTCGACGGCGCTAACGAATTCGCCAACTACCAGGTCTCCTACGACCCGATGCAGTTCTGGGTGCTCGTCTCCGCACTGGTCATGCTGGCCTCCCTGGTCGGCTCGCTGGTCATCAAGCGCCGCCGCGTCTGGGTGCGCCTGCGTCAGAACGCCGACGGCACGACTTCCATTGAGATGGCGGGCCTGTCGCGCACGGACCGGGCCGGCTGGTCGGAAGAGTTCCACGTGCTCTACCGTGAGCTGCTGGAGCTGCCCGATCCGGAGGAGACGGAAGAGGAGGAGCTCTTCGAATTCGAAGACAAATAATCCTGTCAATCTAAAGTTGGATTCCCGTGCTGGCCAGGGGTAGTCTAATCTGCGAACGCAATCTGTCAGAGTAGGTGTGTATGCCGGTCGATCAGAACCTGTCGAACTTTTCGGACATCGCGGTACAGACCGCGTTTGTCGTCTATATCGTCGCCCTTTTCATGTCCCTGGTGTACTACGGGCGCATGAAGAGCCTCTTGGAGACCCGCCGCGCGGCTCAGAAAGGTGTGGCGCAGGGCCGCAAGGAAAACAAGGAGCTCGCCGCGGTGGGCGCCGGGTCTAGCGACGCCGCCGCCACCCCCGTCGGGGCGTCGGGCGCCGAGCCCGCCCCGACTGCGGACGAGGTCGCGCACCGCGAGCGCCGCGCCGACAAGATCGGCAACATGACCCAGTCGCTCATCTGGGTGGCCGTGGTCCTGCACCTGGTGGCGATTATCCTGCGCGGCCTGGCCACCGGCCGTTTCCCGTTTGGCAACCTCTACGAGTACGTGCTGATGGTCACCGCCGGCACCATGGTGGTCGCCGCTGTTTCCCTGCAGCGCAAGCAGTGGCGCCCGCTGTGGCCGTGGCTGCTGACCCCGATGTTGGCCCTGCTGTTCTACGGCTCTACCAAGCTGTACGCGGAGTCCGCCCCGGTCGTCCCGGCGCTGCAGTCGCACTGGCTGCCCATCCACGTCACCACGGTCTCCGTGGGCGCGTCCATCGGTATTGTCTCCGGCATCGCCTCGATTTTGTACCTGCTGCGCCGCGCGCAGCCCAAGGGCCAGGAGCATGGCTTCCTGGGCACCATCGCGATGATTTTGCCCTCGGCGAAGAAGCTGGACCAGCTGGCCTACCGCCTGGCGGTTATCACCCTGCCCACCCTGGGGTTAGGCATTGTCCTGGGCGCAATCTGGGCGGAGTCCGCGTGGGGCCGTTACTGGGGCTGGGACCCGAAGGAGACCGTCTCCTTTGCCACCTGGATTCTCTACGCGGCCTACCTGCACATGCGCGCGACCCCCTCGGTCCGCAAGTTCGCGCCGTGGGTCAACATCCTGGCGTTGGCCACCATGATCTTCAACCTGTTCTTCATTAACATGGTGGTCTCTGGCCTGCACTCGTACGCGGGCCTGAACTAGCCGCGAGCTTCCGACTAGCTCACTCCCACTAGCTCACTACTGCCGCGATTGGTGGCGGGAGGTCTACCGAATGGAAAACCGCACTCGTAACAAGCCCGGCAAGCCGGCCGGGGACAACCCGCAGCTGCTGCACTTGGGCGAGTACCTGGCCCGGTGCCGCCGGGAGCGCGGCATCCTGCAGCAACAGCTCGCCGATAACGCGGGCGTGTCCCGCTCGACGCTGCACACCATCGAGCACGGCGGCACGGGCGTGCGGTGGGAAAAGGTCGCGGCCGTGGCCCAGGCGCTGGGCCTGGAGCTCACGTTCAAAGACCAGTCCGAGTAGCCCGGGCCCACACCGGGCCTATATGGGTCTTAGGCCTCGTCCTGCGGGGGCTGCTGCCGGCGCTGGCGTTCCTGCTGGCGGCGCTGCTCGGCCTCCCGAGCCTCCCGCGCGCGGCGCTCCTTGAAGCGCTGCTTCTCAATGTTCCACAGGAACTCTTCGTCATCATCCGGGCCCTTGATTTGCTTGGGGCTTGGGGCGCGGTTATCCGCCTGGATTTCGGAGCGCTTGCCCCACGTGCCGGGGCCGAAGGCCTTCCAGACTAGGATGACGGCGGCAACGATGAGGAGGAGAAGGATGAGGCGTCCCATGCCCTCCATAGTACTTAACCAAAAATTAACCGACTAGCTTAGGCGAAGGTAAAATGTCTGACGTGTCAGCCCACGATAACGAAGCCCAGAATCGCCCCGCGGCGGCCCCGGAACCGACCCCGGAATCGACTCCTCAGTCGGCCCCGGCTCACGATGCCACCCCGGCCACCCCGGCCGGCGCCGCCCGTCCTGCCGGCCAGGCGGGTGCGGCCCAGCCTGCCGATGCGGCCACTGCTGGCGCGGGGGAGCTGGGCGAGCACGAGCCGCCCAAGCCCGACCCGGAGCTGCGCTCTGCCTCGCGCAAGGCGATGGCCAAGTACGGTCTGGCCCGCCTGGTTCTCTTCCTGGTCCTGACGGTGGTCATCCAGGGCCTGGCTATGCTCATTGGCGCCCCGGTGCCGTTGATCTTCTCCGCGCTGTTGGCCCTGTTCCTGGCGCTGCCGCTGTCGATGCTCATCTTCACCAAGTGGCGGCTGGAGGCCACGAATTCGCTGGCCGAGTACTCCCGCCAGCGCAAGGCCCACAAGGCCTGGGTCCAGCGCGAGCTGGCCGGCCGTAACTAGCGGCCGAAGAGGAAGGCTATCACCAGCATCACCGGCAGTGCGGCGAAGGTGGTCAGGAAGACGACGTCGCGGGCAACGGTCTGGCCGCGTTGGAAGGTGGCCGCGTAGTTGTAGACCTGCTGGGCCGTGGGCAGCGCGCAGAGAATAACGGCGGCGTAGGTGGCGTCGGCGCTCAGGCCGAAGATGCTCGCCAGGCCGAAGGCCGCCAGCGGCATGCCCACCAGTTTCAGGAGCGTCGCCGTCGCGGTGGGGCGGCGCGCGGAGGGATCAGAAAGCACCCCGGAGGTCTTCAGGGAGGCGCCGAAGCTCATCAGGATCATGGGGATGGACGCCCCGCCCAGCAGGCCGATGGGCTCCATGATGGGCGCGGGGATTTCCCAGCCGCGCCAGGCCACGATAAAGCCCAGGAAGCTGGCCACCACCATGGGGGAGAGCAGCCCGGTCTTGATCCCGCCCAGCAGGGACTTGCCGCCGAGTGCGCCCAGGATGAGCGGGGTGAACAAGACCATCTGGATAAAGACGACGGGGATGGCGTACGTGGAATCGCCCAGCACGTAGGTGCTCACCGGCAGGCCGATGTTGACGGAGTTGAAGTAGCTGGCCGCGGCCGCGCCGGAGGCGATATCCGGCAGGGACTGGCGGAAGTGCAGGGCCGCGTAGACGGCGGCGACCACCACGGTCGCCCCGATGACTACCAGGATGACCGGGGAGAAGACCACCCCGGGATCCGAGCGCGCCACGGAGTGGAAGAGCAGAGCCGGGGTCGCGGCGTAGAAGGCCACCCGGTTGAACATCAGGCGCTCGCGGTCGGAGCCGATGACCCCGCGCACGGCGAGCACCCAGCCGACGAAGATGACGGCCAGGATGATGGCGAACCCGGTGATAACTCCTAGCATCTAGCGCACCTTTCCTGCAGTCGGTGTTTGTTGCCTAGACGATGACCAGCGCGATGGCCACGACCACGGCCCAGATGAGCATGGCCCGGCCGGCCATGCCGAGGACTGGGATGAGCTGCCGGCCCTGGGCGCCGCGGTTGACGGTGCGCACCGCGCCGAGCGCGAACGGGAAGTAGACCAGGCCCAGCAGTGCCAGCCAGGAGTCGAAGGCGATGCCGATGGTCAGCAGTACCGGCAACAACAGGAGCACGGTAAACAGCAGGCGGGCGCGCTCGTTGCCCAGGGTGACGGCCAAGGTGATCTTGCCGGTGGCGGCGTCCGAGGGGATGTCCCGGATGTTGTTGGCCAGGTTGACCGCGGAGCTCATCGCGCCGATGCCCACGGCCAGGGCGAGGCCGGTCCAGGAGATGCGGCCGGCCTGGGTGAACTCGGTGCCCAGCACGGCCACCAGCCCGAAGAAGACGAAGACGGCGACCTCGCCGAGTCCGCGGTAACCGTAGGGGTTTTTGCCGCCGGTATAAAACCACGCGCCGGCGATGCACAGCGCGCCGACGAGGATGAACCACCAGGCGCCTGCCCACAGGGACAGGATGATGCCGGCGGCACCGGCCACGGCGAAGCAGCCGAAGGCGGCAAACTTGACGTGGGCGGGCTTAGCGAGCCCGCCGCCGGTGAGCCGCTGCGGGCCGGAACGGTCATCGTCGGTGCCACGGATGCCGTCGGAATAGTCGTTGGCAAAGTTGACGCCGATGATGAGCGCCCAGGCCACGACGAGCGCGAGCAGGGCCCGCCCGAGGTGGGCCTGCCCCAGCGAGGCCGCCGCGCCGGTGCCGGCGACGACCGGGGCGAAAGCGTTGGCCCAGGTGTGCGGCCGGGCCCCTTCAATCCAATCCGCGCGGGTGGCGGAGTACTTCTTTCCAGCAGCTGACATACCGCCCATTGTGCCACGCGCTCGGTTAGCGCTTTAACCAACTACCGTCCCGGAGCCAGCCGGAATCCCCACCGCCCCTCCCGAAAGTGCTAGTTCCGACCCGTCGAAGTTAACTTCCCACTTAACTTCCCACTTAACTTCCCACAGTGTTATGTTAAGCGGGAAGTTGAGTGGGAAGCTGGTGTAGCAGTCGGGCTCCACTGTGCTCAGATGCGGCGTCGGGTGTTCTGCCGGCTGCGCCACGCATAGACACCGAGAGCAGCGGCGAAGACGACGGCGTTGGCTACGGTCATGGCGGCGGAGGTGGCAGCCTGGAGGTGGTAGGCGGCCCAGAAGCCGGCGATGGCCGTGCCGGTTGCTACCAGGCAGGCGAGCCCCAGCATGGGCAGCACGCGGTGGGCCAGCAGCCGGGCGGTGATGGCGGGGAAGACCATGAGCGCGATGACCAGCATGGCGCCGGCGGCGTGGAAGGCCGCGGTGGCGCTGAACGCCACCAAGGCCATGAACGCGGTGTGCAGGCCGCGGCCGCCTATTGCCTGGATGCGGCAGAACTCGGCATCGAAGGAGCTAGCCGTCAGCCGCGGGAAAGCCACGGCGACAAAGGCGGCGTTGATGATAAGAACGGTCAGCATGACCCAGAGGTAATTCGGGTTGGCGAAAACCGCCAGGTTGAGATCCCCCACCAGCACGGTGTGCACGTCCAGGTGGACGTGACTCATCTTGGTCGAAATCAGGATGGTGCCGAAGGCGAAGAGGGCGGGGAATACCAGGCCTAGGGAGGCATCGCCGGTGACCAGCTTGGCGCGGCCGAGCCACTCGGTGAGCAGGGCGACGGCCAGCCCGCCGAGCGCGGCGGTCAGCAGGAGCCAGGGGGAGCCGATATCCGCGGTGAACAGGTAGCCCACGGCGATACCGGGCAGCACCGCGTGGCCGATGCCGTCGATGACCATGGACTCGCCCTTTAACACCACGAAAATCCCGGGGATAGCGCAGGCCAGCGAGGTGAGGATGGCCAGCAAGCAGGCGGAGAAAGCGAGACTCATGCGCGCACCTCCTGGCGGCGGTTAAGGCCCGTGCGGGCGAAGGATACGGCCACGAGGGCGGCCTGGACGAGGACGATGACCGGGCCGGTGGGCAGCGGTCCGTAGGCGATGGAGATGTAGCACCCGACCGCGGCGGCCAGCCCGCCGAAGGCGGCGGACAGGGCGATGAACGGGAGCAGGCGGGTGGTCCACTGCCGGGCGGCGGCGGCCGGGGCGATGACCACGGCCACCATCAACACCACGCCGGAGACCTTGACCCCGGAGACCGTGACCACCGTGAGCGCGAGGAAGCTTAACCAGTCCAGCACCCGAACGGGCAGGCCGGCCACCTGTGCAAAGGAGACGTCAAAGACGACGGCAGACTGTTTATCGTGTACCCAAGAAAGAATCAACAATGTGCCGACGCCAATGACGAGTATGAGGCTCACATCGGCGCGCGTGAGGGTGGAGGCATTCCCCAGCAGGTAGTCCTGGATGCCGGCCTTGCCGGGCAGGGGATGGCGGGAAATGTACTGCATCAACAGCATGCCGAGTGAGAAGAATGTGGTTAAGGTGGCCGCCATGGCCGCGTCCGGGCGCAGCGGGGTGCGGCGTACTAGGGCGTTGATGATCGCCACGGCGAGCACCCCGGAAAGCACCGAGCCGACGACGAGCGCCAGCGGGTTACGGCCGTTGAGCCCCAGCATGGTGGCGGCGAGGAAGGCGACGAGCAGGCCGGGTAGGGCGGAGTGCGAAATCGCATCCGCCAGCAGCGACTGGCGCCGCAGGTAAATCAGCGGCCCCAGCGCCCCGGCGCACACGCCCAGGCCCACGGTGCCAACGAGGGCCTGCGTGTAGGTGTAGTTGTCTAAGAGATCTAGCGGGTTCATGCAGGCAGCCCGAACATCTCATTGACCACGGAATCCTGCAGGGCCTCAGCCACCGGGCCGGTGGCCAGCACGCGGCCGTGGCCGAGGGCTACCACGTCGTCGCAGTAGTGGGTGACCTCCGCGAGGTTGTGGTGGACCAGCAGGACCG
This sequence comes from Corynebacterium sp. 2571A, assembly GCF_055700935.1. Taxonomy (NCBI): domain Bacteria; kingdom Bacillati; phylum Actinomycetota; class Actinomycetes; order Mycobacteriales; family Corynebacteriaceae; genus Corynebacterium; species Corynebacterium sp. 2571A. The sequence continues at coordinate 303,424 of NZ_JASTTE010000001.1, forward strand.
CGGCGCCGTCGTCGCGCCGGGCGCGGATGATGGACATGATGGCGTCCTGGCTGGCGGCGTCCACGCCGGCAAAGGGCTCGTCCAGGATGAGCAGGTCGGGATCGTTCACCAGGGTGCGCGCCAGAAGCGTGCGCTGGCGCTGCCCGCCGGACAGTTGCCCGATGGGCATGCGCGCATGGCTATCCATCCCGGTTTCTTGCAGAGCCTTCGTCGCGGCCTGGCGGTCCGCGCGGCCGGGCCACTGCCACCAGCGCAGGCGCGGCAGCCGGCCCATGCGCACGACATCGGCCACGGTGGCGGGGAACTGCCAGTCGACGTCCGTGTGTTGGGGCATATAACCCAGCCGCTGGCGGAAGTGGTCGAGGGACTGCCCGTCGAAGGACAGCTCGTCCGCCGCCAACGGCTTGATCAACCCGGTGAGGGTCTTGACCAGCGTGGACTTGCCCGCGCCGTTGGCGCCGACCAGGCCCGTAATCGCCCCGCGGCGCAGCGCGAAGGAGGCGTCTTCCAGAATTGCGTGCCGGCCGTAGCCGGCGGTCAGGTGGCTGACGCGGAGCATCGCCCGGTCGCAGTCGTTGTTGCTGCGTGCCCGCGGCACCTGGTGAAGCGTGGACATTTTAGGACAGCGCCTCCGCAACGGCCTCGGCGTTGTGCTGGAAGGCGCCCAGGTAGGTGTCCGTCGGCGCGGTCGGGCCCAGGGTATCGGCGAAAAGCTCCTGGTCGGAGACGTGAACGTCCCAGCCGCGGGAGTGGACCGCCTCCTTCAAAGAGGTAATGGCCTGCGGATTGGCCTGGTTGTCCTGGAAGATAACCGGCACCTTCTCCTTGGCGATGGTGTCAGCCAGCTCGGAGATCTGCGTCGGCGACAGCGCGGCCTCGGTGGTGACGAAGTCCGTGGCGTGGACCTCGAAGTTGAAGGTCTTGCCGAAGTAGTTGAAGGCGTCGTGGCCGGTGATCAGCACGCGCGGGTCGGCGCCCTCGAGCGCCTTTTCTGCCTTCGAGTGGGCGTCGGCGATCTTGTCTTCGTAAGAGTCGGCGGCCTTTTCGTAATCCGCGGCGTTGTCCGCGTCGATTTCGCCGAGCTTGTCGCCGATTTCGTCGACCACCTGGGACCACAGCTGCGGGCTGTTCCAGATGTGCGGGTCGTAGAGCTTTTCGCCCTCCGGGCCCTGTTCCGGCCAGGGCAACAGGTCGCGCTTGTCGAGCTTCTCGCCGACGCCCAGCTGCTTGTCGCCCAGGGACTCGAGCTGGTCGATCATCTGGGCCTCCAGGTGCAGGCCGTTCCACAGGACCAGGTCGGCGTCGCGCATGGCCTCCATGTCCTGGGTGGTGGGCTGGTAGGTGTGCGGGTCGCCGCCCGGGCCGACCATGGTGGTGACCTCGGCGTCCGGGGCGATGTTGTGCACGGCGTCGGCCAGGTAGCCGGTGGTGGCGAAGACGGTCAGGGGTTTGCCCGCGCTGCCCGCCGATCCGGCGGATTCCGCGGAGTCGGACGAGCAGGCGGTCAGGGTGGCAGTCAGGGTAGCCAACGTCAGGGCCGTAGCGGCCAGGGAAGTGCGACGTTTCACCGTGGGTGCCACCTCCTTTCAAGAATATGGAAATGAATGTCGGAGTTCAACTAGTTGAACACCTAAGACCGTACACAGTGAACCCCGCGGTCTGCAACGAACTAGCTAAAATAGCCCCCATGCATGTCAGCGATCTGCCCGAACGCACGCAGGACTACCTGAAGGTCCTGTGGGACTATGAGGAACGCCACGGCGAGGGCACCCCCATGGCGCTAGGCGAGCTCGCCACCGCGCTGCAGCAGAAGCTGCCCACGGCCTCCGAGGCGGTCAAGCGCCTGGCCAAGCAGGAGCTCGTGGTCCACGAGCGCTACTTCGGCGTGGGCCTGACCCCAGCCGGCCGCGAGCTGGCCGTGGTGATGGCGCGGCGCCACCGCCTGCTAGAGACTTTCCTGGTGCGCACGCTCGGCTACAGCTGGGACGAAGTCCACGCCGAAGCGGACGCCCTGGAGCACGCCACCTCCGATCGCTTCGTCGACGCTATCGATGCCCACCTGGGACACCCGGTCCGCGACCCGCACGGCGATCCCATCCCGCGCGCCGACGGCAGTTCGGAGCCGCTGTCGCCGCAACGCCTTGCCCAGGCAGAACCCGGGGCGCAGGTGATCCTCGAGCAGGTCAACGACTCCGACCCGGAGCTGCTGCGCTACCTCGATCGCTTCGCCGTGCACCCGGGATCGGCCGTGCGCGTGGTCGCCGCCCCCATGGCCGGGCTGCTAGAGGTGGAAACCTCCGCCGGTGCCACCTTCACCGTGGCCGAGGGAGTGGCCCGGGAAATGGTCGTCCGGCCGGCGGATAAAGACAGCTAGACTGGGCGGATATGACTTCCCGCGTAGTTTTAGGCTGTACCTCCATGACCCCGCACTCCTACCCGGATTCCCCGCGCCGGGCGGAGATGGTCGACGTCCTGCGCGGCGCGCTGGAGGCCGGGGTGGATACCTTTGATACCTCGGAGATCCAGGGCCCGTTTACCGGCGAGGAACTGCTGGGCGAGGCCCTGGGCGGCCGGGGCACCGTGGTCACCAAATTCGGCTGGGAGATAGAAGACGGCACCCCGACCGGCCGGCTCAACTCCCGCCCGGAGGTCATCCGAGCCAGCGCCGAGGGATCGCTGCGGCGCCTAGGGAGGGATCGCTTGGACGTCTACCTCCAGCACCGCGTGGACCCACAGGTGCCCATCGAGGAGGTCGCGGGTACTGTCGGCGAGCTCATCCAAGAAGGCAAGGTCGCCCGCTTCGGCCTGTGCGAGGCCGCCCCGGATACCATCCGTCGCGCGCACGCGGAATGCCCGCTAAGCGTGATCCAGCACGAATACTCCCTGTGGACCCGCGGCCCGGAGACCACCGTCCTGCCGGTCGCCCGCGAGCTGGGCCTGGATTTTATGGCCTATTCCCCGCTGGGCAAGGGCTTTTTAGCCGGCTCGGCCCAGCCGAACGATGACTCCTCGTCGCCGCGCCTGCACGCGGAGAACTTCGCGGCCAATAGGCAGCTGGCTCAGGCCCTCTTCGCGCTGGCCGGGCAGTGGGGGATGACCCCGGCGCAGCTCGCGCTAGGCTGGCTGCTAGCCCAGGGCACGGACATCTACCCGGTGGCCGGCAGCACCAACCTGGCGCGCATCCGCGCCAACGCGGCCGCGCAGCCGCTGGACCCGGCCCAGGTCGAGGCCGTCGATGCCGCCGTGGCCGCCCACCCCGTGGCCGGCGCGCGCTACACGGACAAGCACCTGTCGTTTATGGACGCCGGCCTAGAAAACTAAGCCGGCGGCCCAGCCCTAGCCGGCGACGGCGGGTACGGGCTGCCGGGCGGCCTCGGCGTTGCCGGAATCCAGGCGCCGCAGCGCGGCGGCCAAGACCAGCTCGATGGGCCCGCGGGAGAACCGGGCCAGCCACAGGCGGCTAAAGGCCACCAGGAAGGCGCAGATGCCCAGGTAGATGCCCAGCACCCACCAGGTCTGCCCCCGCCCGGAGATGGCGTGGGTGATCCCCAGGCCGAAGTCGTAGAAGATCAGGGACGCCAGAATGTTCTGCAGGATATAACAGGTCAGCGCCATTCGGCCGACGGCTTGGAGGCAGCGGCCGATAAAGCCGGCGTGGTTGTTCTTGCGCACGTAGAACTCCGCCACGGCGGCCAAGATTCCGAAGGCCACGAACGAGGAAGTCAAGTAGCGGGTAATGGCGCTGGCGTCCATGGTGGCAAAGGAGCGCAGCGCCCAGTCCAGGGGCAGGCCGACGCCGAAGGCGAGCAGGAGCACCCGGCGGCGCAGGCGTCCCTGGGCGGGGAGGAAGAGGCCGGCGCGGTAGAGGCGCGCGCCGATGAGGAACAGGGCAATGCCCATGGCGAACATGATGGCCACCTCGTAGCGCCCGCTCCAGAAATTCGCGAGGCGGTCCTGGACCATCGGCCAGTAGTGCGAGGTGTCCGGGAAGAGCTCCTCCCAGATGTTTGCGTCATCGTCCATCGCGTTGAGATCCATGTCGGCCGCGTGCTTGCCCTGCCAGTTGCTCACCGTGATGAGACCCAAGACCACCAGGTGGGCGCTCAGAGAAAGCCCGATGGCCCAGTTCTGGACCTTCTCGCTGCGGGCGAGCAGCCCGGCCACTACCAGCGCGATGAGGCCGTAGCCCATGAGCACGTCGTAGGAGAAGACGAAGATGTAGTGCAGTAGGCCTTCGAGGACCAGAAGGCCCGCGCGCCAGCGGTAGCCGCCGGGCCAGGTGCGGCCGCGGCGCAGCGCGGACTGGCGCTGGATCTCCATGCCTATGCCGAACATGATGGTCAGCAGGCCGAGGAACTTGCCGTCGCTTATCAGGTAGAGAAGGAAGTCGACGAGCAACTCGTCCTTCGGGCCGGTGGCGGAGCCGGTGAACCAGTTTGCGATCTCGCGTGCCATGGTGGAGGTGGAGAGCACGGTGTCGAAATCTCGCGCCAGGTTGGCGAAGATCCAGATATTGGTGAGCAAGGTGCCCAGGATGGCGACGCCGCGCAGGACGTCTAGGGCCACGATGCGAGACGCCGGCAGCGTCCCGTGTCCTTTATTCATTTAGAGCCTTCTTTCTGCTTCGAACTGACTGAGCAGAAACTCTAAACGCGGCGGGTGGAAAGTCACTGGGGCTAGCATGCGTGCTGGCCCTGAAAACGACACCGTTTGTCAGTAGCGTGGCATGGATTAGACATGGCCTTCCCAGCTGGCGGGAAACTAGCTGGGCACAAAGGCGTTCAGCCGGGAGAACGCCGCCAACTAGCCGCGGAAAAGCTGGATGATTTCCTGGCGGTTGACCTTGCCCGGGCCGGTGGTGGGAAGCTCGTCCATCCGGCGCAGATCCTTGGGTAGCTGCCAGCGCGGGGTAGCGGCTTCCTCGAGCGCGTCGATGATGTCCCCGCGGGAGGCCCAGCCGGTGTAGGCGGCCACGATGGCCTGTCCCAGGCGCGGGTGGGGCACGCCGACCACGCAGGCGTCATTGACACCGGGCACGGACTGGATGGCGCGCTCGAGCACCTCGGGGTGCAGCTTCAGCCCGCCCGAGTCGATGATGTTGTCCAGGCGGCCAGTGACCTCCAGCCGGGCGGCCTCGCCCTGGCCGTGGAGGACGCCGCCGTCGGAGGTGGCGAACCAGCCGGGCCGGGCGAAGGCCGGGTGATCTGGCACGTTGCGGTAGCCGTGGGCGATGGTGGGCCCGCCCAGGTAGATGCGGCCGTTATCCACGGTGACCTGGGTGCCGGGCAGGGCCTGGCCGTCGTAGACGCAGCCGCCGGCGGTCTCGGAGGAGCCGTAGGTGGTCACGACGGCGATGTCCAGCTTGGCCGCGGACTCGGCGAGCTGCGGGTGCAGGGCCGCCCCGCCGACCAGGATGGCGTCGAAGGCGCGCAGCGCCTCGATGCCGGCCAGGGAGTCCAGGGCCTTGCCTAGCTGCATGGGGGTCAGGCCGGTGTAAAGGCGATCCCCGGTGTGGGAGAGTTCTGCGGCGGCGTGGGCGAAGGCGTCCACGTCAAAACCGTTGGTCAGATCCAGACACCAGGGATCCACGCCGGCGACGAGCGAGCGGACCAGGACCTGGAGGCCGGCGATGTGGTGGGCGGGCATAGCCAGCAGCCACTGGCCGGGCCCACCCAGGCGCTGGTGGGTGGCGTCCGCGCTGGCGACCAGGTTGACCGCGGTCAGCTGCGCGCCCTTCGGGGTGCCCGTGGACCCGGAGGTGGGTACCACCAGGGCGATGTCGGCGTCGATGGGCTGGCCGCAGCGCTGGGAGTTGGTCAGCACCGTGGTCTTGGCGCGGTCCGTGGCAGGCACGGGCAGAAAAGACTTATGCCCCGCTATCGCCGCCTCCAGGTCGGGGAGGATGGCGGCGGGCCGGTCGGGGTGGACGGCTAGCGGGGCGAGGAGATGAGTCACGGTCACATAGTTTAGCCGCGGGCGGCGCGTTTGCCGAAGAAGATGCGGTCCAGGGAAATCTGGCCGGCGCCAACGGCGACGAAGGCGAGGGCGGCCGCGGCGATAGCGCCGACGAGCTCCCAGCCGCCACCGTCGATGAACAGGCCGGAGGTGAAGTGGTTGGCGAAGATGCCGGCGCCGATCATCTGCAGGACGACCAGGCCGCTGACCCAGCGGGTGAACAGGCCGGCGATGATGAGGATGCCGCCCACGAATTCGATGACGGCTGCCACGACGGCGGCCAGGCCGGCGGCCGGCACGCCCATGGCGTCGAAGGAGTCGGTGGTACCGGCAATTCCCCACTCGCTGAACTTCTGCCAGCCGTGGCCAATGAGGATGATGCCTAAGACAATACGGGAAACAAGGAGGGCGATGGAGCTGCTGATTCTCATGGCCGACACTTTACAGTTTAACTAATCCGCTGTCTACCCCAGAACGAAAATTTGTTGAAACCTCCATAAAATTAGTGCAAGCACACCAAAATTTATTAAGCGTACGGTTGGGCTTATGGCACTTCCGAAGAATATTGGCAACCGTCCCGTAGCAGTCATCGGCGCTGGCGTTTTAGGCCAGCGCATCTCCCTTATGCTTTCCGCCCGCGGCGGAGTCGTGCACCTGTCCGACCCCGTCTCCCCGGAGGCCCTCGATAAGGCCAAGGCCTATATCGACGCCAACCTGGAAGACCACGTGGCCAACTTCAACGAGACCAAGGGCGGCGGCTTTTCCGCCGGCGAGGTCACATACTTCAACGACAACAACGAGGCCGCCCGCGGTGCCTGGCTGGTCATCGAGGCCGTCCCCGAGGTTGTCGACATCAAGAACGACACCTACGAGGGCCTCAAGGACGCGCTGGACGACGACGCAGTGTTGGCCACCAACTCCTCGTCCTACGCGTCGAGCACCTTCGTTGACCACGTCAAGGATCCGACCCGCTTTTTGAACCTGCACTTCGCCATGCCGCCGGTGCAGAACTTTATCGAAATCATGGGCTCCGGCCAGACCGACCAGGAGCTCTTCGATTTCATGCTGGAGCACATGGCCACCTACGGCCTGCAGGTCGTGCCGGTGTACAAGGAGTCCACCGGCTTTGCTATCAACCGCGTCTGGGCCGCCATCAAGCGTGAGGTCCTCACCGTCTTGGGCGAGGGCGTCTCCGATGCGGAAGCTATCGATGCCGCCTTCAAGGAACTGACCCAGGGCACCGTCGGCCCGGTGGAGATGATGGACCGCGTCGGCCTGGACACCGTGCGCAACATCGAGCGCCACTACAACGACGAGCTGCCCTGGACCCCCGACGCCCCGCTGGAGCTGCTGGACCAGATGGTCGACGACGGCAAGCTCGGCCTGAAGTCCGGCGAGGGCTTCTACCGCTGGGAAAACGGCCAGCTGCAGAAGTAGCGGCTAGTAGTAGTAGGGGAAGTCGTCCCAGTTGGGCTCGCGCTTTTCGAGGAAGGCCTCCTTGCCCTCGACCGCCTCATCGGTCATATAGGCCAAGCGGGTTGCCTCCCCGGCGAAGACCTGTTGGCCCATCAGGCCGTCATCGGTGAGGTTGAACGCGAACTTCAACATGCGCTGCGCGGTGGGGGACTTCATGTTGATTTCGCGGCCCATCTGGATTGCCGCGTCCTCGAGCTCGCCGTGATCGGCGACCTCGTTGACCGCGCCCATCTCGTACATCCGCTGGGCGTCGTAGGTCCGGCCCAGGAAGAAGATCTCGCGCGCGTACTTCTGGCCAACCATCTTGGCCAAGTAGGCGGAACCAAAACCGGCGTCGAAGGATCCGACGTCCGCGTCTGTCTGCTTGAAGCGCGCCTCCTGGCGGCTGGCCACCGTCATATCGCAGACCACGTGCAGCGAGTGCCCGCCGCCGGCCGCCCAGCCGTTAACCACGGCGATAACCACCTTTGGCATGGTTCGAATCAGGCGCTGGACCTCCAGGATGTGCAGGCGCCCGCCCTCGACCTTCTCGCGCGCGGTATCCACCGTGGACTCATCCGCCGTGGCGTCATCGTGCGCGTGCTCCGTGGCGTAGCGGTACCCGGAGCGACCACGAATGCGCTGGTCGCCGCCGGAACAAAACGCCCAGCCGCCGTCCTTTTGGCTGGGCCCGTTACCAGTCAGCAGCACCGTGCCCACATCAGGCGTGCGCCGCGCGTGGTCCAGCACCCGGTACAGCTCATCCACCGTGTGCGGCCGGAAAGCGTTGCGCACCTCCGGCCGGTCAATCGCCACGCGCACAATCCCATCCGCCCGGCTATCCCCGCGCAGCCGGTGGTAGGTCACATCCGTCAAGTCCTCGAAGCCGGCAACCGGCGCCCACAGCTTGGCCTTGAACGGGTTGTCCGTGCTGTATTTCCTTTGCTCAGTCATGGTCTCGACTGTAGTCAATCCCGGTGAGGTGGAACGGGTGTGGCCCCGCGGTCTTAGCCACCTTCGGGGAAAGTGACAAATTTTCCTTCAGGTAGGTCGAAGAAATTCCAGATTCTCTAGGTGTGATGAACACAGCCTTGCTGGGTAGACGAGAGCGCACAACTAAAGGGGAGCTAAAGCGGTTGCGAATCGCAGGCGGGGGAAATAGTGTGTGTGGGGCATGTCAAAGAAAGTTATAGGAAATATTGTTTCAGCAGTCATGGTTGCGGTGATGCCTGTGGGGATGGCCGGTGCTGAGGAAGCGGCAGGTTCTTCCCCGGTTGAGCACGAGAGGCTGCATCAAGTTATCGATGGGGGACAAGCTCAGAGTACTGACCCAGCTGCGTACGATTATATTCCGGAGGTGGGCGATAGTCCGTCTGGGAAAATTCAAGATCGGAGTGCTTCTGGGTATGAGCCCATCAACGGGTTTGGATTCACTTTCAACGGTGTGCCTTTTAAAGTGACTACTGGAGAGCTGCAGCACAGGATTATTGGTTCCGGCAACTATATCGAGTCGGAAGGAGTACAGTATCGAGTCCCTTCAACGATTTGTAACTGGCGTGTCGATTATCAGAATCGTAGCGGTGCGCAGATCCACCGCACCTTCAAGGGACAGAATCACGCGGGCTGTGGCTTCGGCGCTGTGGCCGATAATGGTCCCAGAAACGTTCATGTGAAGGCGGAATCTCAGCAGTGCGCCCGTTTGTTTGTGGCAGACAAGTTCCGTGGTGAGCAATGCCATAACATAGGTTAGTCGCATGAAGTTTATCTCTCTGATTATTGAGCTAGGAGCGCTACTGGTTGCCTGCGTAGCATTTTCCATCGGATTTAATGCGACGAATAATGCTTCCATTTATCTGCACCCCGGAACCGGATTAGAGGAAGCAACTCGGCTCCTCGAACAGGCACAAGCAATGTTTACTGCGGCCGCATTTAGCGGAGTGGTTTTCCTAATCTTGTTCGTGATGAGGCTAATTAGGTCTTTCGTACAGAGGACCCAGCGAGACGGCTCCTGACTTGGGTGTTACCTAAATTATTCCGGGTGCTTCTGAGCCTTGGGGCATCCGCTGGCTGCAATTTGAGAAGTAAATGCCATGTTGCCTCCCCGAGGCTCAGTCCCGGTACCTGCCCAGTAGGCTGGGGACATGAATCTTGATGATGTTTTAGACCGCGCTCACGTGGTCCAGCTGCCCATGGCGGTGAAGTTCCGCGGGGTGACCCGCCGGGAGGCCCTGCTCATTGACGGGCCGAAGGGCTGGGGTGAGTTCGCTCCCTTCCTGGAATACGGGCCGGAAGAATCCGCGCACTGGTTGCAGGCCGGTTTGGAGGCCGCCTACCAGGGCTTCCCGGTGCCGCTGCGGGACACGGTTGAGGTCAACGGCACGATCCCGGCGGTGCCGGCGGAGCAGGTCCCGGAGGTCATGCAGCGCTACCCGGGCTGCACCACCTTCAAGATTAAGGTGGCGGAAAAGGGACAGACCCTGGATGATGACATCGCGCGCGTGGCGGCCGTGCGCGAGCACGTCGCGGCCACGGGGGCCACGCCGGTGCTGCGCGTGGATGCCAACTGCGGATGGACCGTGGACCAGGCGGTAGAGGCCGCGCAGCGCCTCATGCCGCTGGATTACATGGAGCAGCCGTGCCAGACCGCCGAGGAACTAGCCGCGGTGCGCAACCAGCTCATGCGCCGCGGTATCTTCGTGCGCGTGGCCGCGGATGAGTCCATCCGTAAGGTCGAGGACCCGTTCCGCGTGGCCGAGCTGAAGGCCGCGGACGTGGCCGTCGTGAAGCCGGCGCCGCTGGGTGGCGTGCGCCGGGTGCTGAGCATCGCCAGCGAGCTGCGCGCTAGGCACATGGACATCACGGTGGCCTCCGCGCTGGATACCTCCGTCGGCATCAGCATGGGCCTGGCGGCCGTGGCGGCGCTGCCCAAGATTGCCGATGACGAGGATATTGACGTCGCCCCGGCCGCAGCGGGGCTGGCGACCGGCTCGCTGTTCCTCGAGGACGTCACCGCGCCCCGGGAAATCGTCGACGGGCGCCTCAAGGTGGATGCCGCCGTGCCGGAGCCGGACCGCTTGGCCGCCTTGGCCGCCCCAGCGGACCGCCGCGACTGGTGGTTCGAGCGCCTGCGCCAGGCCTGGGAGTTCGTGCCTGCCCAGGAAGACTAATAGGGGACTTGTGGTGGGCCGCGCTGCTGTTAGCTTTCTGGACGTAGGCTGGATTGCATGACGGAAGGAATGATTTCGGTCCGGGACGCCCACCTGCACAACCTGCGCCACGTCAACGTGGACGTGCCGCGCGGCAGGTTGGTCGCGGTCACGGGGGTCTCCGGATCGGGTAAGTCGTCGCTGGCGTTTGGCACCATCCACGGCGAGGGCCAGCGGCGGTACTTGGAGTCCGTGGCGCCGTTCGCCCGGCGGCTGATCGGCTCGGCCGTGGACCCGCAGGTCGAGTCCATCACTGGCCTGCCGCCCACGGTGGCGCTGCAGCAATCGACCTCCGGCGGCGGGGCGCGCTCCACCGTCGGCACGGTCTCCGCGATGGCGAATACGCTGCGCCTGTTGTACTCCCGCGCCGGTAACAACCCGGAGGGGCTCTACTCGGATTCCTTTTCCCCGAACACCCCGGAGGGCATGTGCCCGACCTGCCAGGGCCAGGGCGTCGAACACGTCCCGACGGAGGCCTCCATGGTCCCGGATCCCACCTTGAGCATCGAGGACGGCGCCATCGCTGCCTGGCCGGGGGCGTGGGCCGGCAAGAACTTCCACGACATCCTGGAGGAACTGGGCTTCGACCTGGACAGCCCGTGGCAGGACCTGCCCGACAAGGACCGGCAGTGGATCCTCTTCACCGATGAGCGGCCCGTCGTGACGGTCAAGCCGCACCGCGGGGCCGACCAAATCCAGCGCAACTACCAGGGCACGTGGCGCTCTGTGGCCGGGTACCTGAATAAGACCCTGGCCGAGACCGAGTCGGACACCCTGCGCCGGCGCACCCTGTCCTTTATGGAATCGCGCAGCTGCCCCACCTGCCACGGCCGCCGGCTGAACCCGCGGGCACTGAAGGTCACCTACGCGGGCCGGACCATCGATGCCACCAACGCGGTGCCGCTCGACCAGCTGCACGCCGAGCTGAGCGAGCGCGCTCCGGAAGAAAACTCGGCCGAGGACCTGCTGCTCAAGCAGCTGGTGCCGACGCTGGCCTCCGCGGTGGAGCTGGGGCTGGGCCACCTCAGCCTGGATAGGCCCACCGCCACGCTGTCGGCCGGTGAGCTGCAGCGCCTGCGCCTGGCCGGGCAGCTACGCGCCGGGCTCTTCGGCGTGGCCTACGTGCTCGACGAGCCCTCGGCGGGCCTGCACCCGCAGGAGCGCGCCGCGGTGGCGCAGATGTGCCAGCGCTTCCTCGCCGAGGGCAACAGCGTCCTGCTGGTCGAGCACGACATGAACCTGGTGGCCCAGGCCGACTGGATAGTCGATGTCGGGCCGCAGGCCGGCAGCGGCGGCGGGGAGATTGTCTTCTCCGGCCCCGTGGACGAATTCATGGACCAGGCCGACTCGCCGACCGCGCGGGCGCTGCGTCACCGGAAGCGCGAGCCGAAGAACACCCCGCGCGAGGCCACCGGCCAGCTGGAGCTGCGCGGCGTCCAGGCCCGCAACATGGACGACCTCACCTTAAACCTCGGTCTGGGCCAGTTCACCGTGGTCGCCGGGGTATCAGGCTCGGGCAAGTCCACGCTGGTCAGCACCGCTCTGGCCGGCAAGCTGCGCGAGGAACTGACCGCGGTGACGGACACCGAGGAAGATGGCGGGTGGTCCATCGACTCCGTTGACGGGCTCGACCAGCTCAAGCGCGTGGTGCAGATTACCCAGAAGCCCATTGGCCGCACGCCGCGCTCCACCCTGGCCACCTACACCGGCCTCTTCGACGCGGTCCGCAAGCTGTTTGCCGGCACCGACTTCGCCCGCGGGCGCAAGTGGACGGTCAGCCGCTTTTCCTACAACACTAAGCAGGGGCAGTGCCCGACCTGCCAGGGCGCGGGCAAGATCGAGGTCGAGCTGGTCTTCCTCCCCGGCGCCTACACCACCTGCCCGGACTGCGGCGGGGCCCGCTACAACGCTAAGACCCTGGAGGCGACCTGGCGCGGGTATACCATCGCCGACATCCTGGCCCTGACCGTGGACCAGGCCAGCGAGGTCTTCGACGCTGATGATAAGGCCGAGGCCAAGGTGGCGCGTGCCATCGAGACCCTCCAGGCCGTCGGGCTGGGCTACCTGCAGCTGGGCCAGGGCGCGCCGGAGCTGTCCGGCGGCGAGGCCCAGCGCATCAAGCTGGCTACCGAGCTGCAGCGCTCCCGTAACTCGCGCCGCGGCCACACCATGTACCTGCTGGACGAGCCCACCACGGGCCTGCACCCGCAGGACGCCGCGTTGCTGGGCGCCGAGCTCAACCGCCTCGTGGACGCCGGCAACAGCGTCGTGGTGGTGGAGCACGACCTATCCTTTATCGCCCAGGCCGACCGCGTCGTGGAGATGGGCCCGGGCGCGGGCAGCCAGGGCGGGCAGATCGTGGCGGACGCCGCTCCGGCGGAGCTGGCGCAGCTGGATACTCCCACGGGCAAGGCCCTGCGCGCGGCCGTCTAACGGCTCCCGCCCGCCGGGGCGGGGCTGTACTCGGCGCGCCCCGATCCGGTACTAATGGGAGTTATGCCTAATCGTTACGATAATTCCGACGACGAGACGCGCTATATCGGCCGCGTCCCCAACAGTGGCAACCAGCAGCCGCAGGGCGGCCAGGAGCACCCGCGTCAGTACTTCCCGGGCGAATACGACCCGAACCAGCCCCAGACGCAGCAGTACCAGGCCGGCTACCAGCAGCCGGGCCAAGAAACCTACGCGGGGCAGCCCGGCTACCACCAGGACAACTACCAAGGTGGCTACCAAGATAACTACCAGGGCGATTACCAGCAGCCGGTCAGCGACTACGAGCCGCCGCGGGAGAAGAAGTCCGGTTCGGGCCTGGCCGGGGTCCTGGGTGCGCTGGCAGTCCTGGCGCTGGTGGCCGCCGGCGCGCTGTTCTTCCTGTGGCGCAACGCCGCCAGCGAGGCGGACAAGCCCGCGCCGGAGCCGGTGACTGAGACGGTCACCCACACCACGCAGGAACCGACCACCGTCACCGAAACCGAGACCACCACCGATAGCTCCGGCGAGGGCGAGAGCCTCCGGGACCGCGGCCGGGATCTGATCCCGTCGGAGGTGCCGGATGACCTGTTGCCGGAGAACACCGAAGACATGGATGTCGAGGGCTGGCTGCAGGATCTCTTCGGCGAAGGCGGAGCACTGGAAAACCGGTAGAGGCAGCTAGACTTAGCCACTATGACTGGCACGCAAGACAATTCCTCCGCCCGCGCGACCGACGCCACCGAGGTGGCGCGGGCAGTCGCAAGCGAACTAGCTAAACACCTCACCGACGTGGTCATCTGCCCGGGCTCCCGCAACGCGCCGCTGTCTCTGGCGCTGATTGCCCAGCCGGGCATCCGCGTCCACACCCGCCTGGACGAGCGCGCCGCCGCCTTCCTGGCGCTGGGCATGGCGCGCGTCCAACGCCGCGCGGTCGGGGTCGTGATGACGTCCGGCACCGCGGTGGCGCACACGCTGCCGGCGATGATTGAAGCCTCCTACGCGCACCTGCCGCTGGCCGTGATTTCGGCCGACCGCCCCGCGCGCCTGGTCGGCACGGGTGCTTCCCAGACCATCGAGCAGCAGGGGATTTTCGGCCGCTACGCCGAGACCACCCAGGTCACCACGGTCGAAGACGCCGCCGACATCGGCGAGCGCTTCGCCCGCGACCGGCAGGTCCACATCAACGTCGCGCTGGACAACCCGCTGGTGGGCGAGCAGCTGCCGGAGCCGGGCGCTGCCCCCGCGAGCGCGCCGCGGGCATCGAGCGCGGGCTGGGTCGACCACGGCGAGGTGGAGATCGACTTGAGCCGCAACACCCTGGTCATCGCCGGCGACGAGGCCTGGGCCGTGGAGGGTCTGGAAGACGTGCCCACCATCGCCGAGCCCAGCGCCCCGGCGCCGTACCACCCCGTGCACCCGGCGGCGGCGCACATCTTCCGCCGCGCCCAGGTCAGCGCGAACGACTACGTGGTCAACACCAAGGTCGAGCAGGTCATCGTGGTCGGCCACCCGACCCTGCACCGCGCGGTGCTGGCGCTAATCAATGATCCGGACATCGAGCTGGTGACCCTCTCGCGCACCGCGGACTTCACCAACCCGCGCGGGGAGTGCGCCCGCCGCGGCACCCGCGTGAAGGTCACCGGCGAGGTCAGCCGCGAGTGGTACCGCATCTGCCAGGGCGCGGCCGAGGTCGGCGCCGAGGCGGTGCGCTCCGCGCTGGAGAACGAGGACTACGGCTTCACTGGCCTGCACGCGGCGGCCGCCGTAGCCGACACCCTGGCGGTGGGCGACTACTTCGTGGTGGGCGCTTCCAACCCGGTGCGGGACGCCTCCCTGGTGGGGCTGCCCTTCGACGGGGTGGAGACCTACTCGCAGCGCGGGGTCGCCGGCATCGACGGCACCGTGGCCCAGGCCGTCGGGATCGCGCTGGCCGGCCAGTCCCTGCACGCGGACCTGCCGCGGGCCCCGCGCACCGTGGCGCTTCTGGGGGACGTGACCTTCCTCCACGACGCCTCCTCGCTGCTCATCGGGCCGGATAACCCACGCCCGGAAAACCTCACCATCGTGGTGGCCAACGACGACGGCGGCGGCATCTTCGAGACCCTGGAGGTCGGCCAGGAGGGCCTGCGTGGCTCCTTCGAGCAGGCCTTCGGCACCCCGCACGAGGCGGACATCGAGTCCCTGGTCCACGGTTACGGCGCCGACTACCGCCGCGCCGAGACCCCGCAGGAGCTCCTCGACGTGCTGGCTCAGCTGAAGGAATACTCCGCCGGCGTGACCGTGGTCGAGGCCCGCACGACCCGGGAAACCCGCCGCGGCCTGAACGCGGCCATGCGTTCCCACGCCGGCGAATAGGTAGACCCACCCCATGCAGCAGAGACGCCACCGCCCCGCCATCCTGCGCCGGCGCGGCCGCCAGCTCATCCTCGGCGCCTACGCCGTGATGATCGTCGCCTCGATCGCGCTGGTGATAGGCCCCTGGCTCAACGACCGGGAGATCAACCAGAACCCGGGGCGGGCCCTGGCGACCGTCACGGACATCGACTGGCTGCGCACCACCGTCGACTTCCAGGACGAGTCCGGGCTCTACCACTCCCCGGAGACCGGGCTGCTCTACCCCTCCGGGCTGGGCGAGGGGCAGCGCGTGTGGGTGTCCTATTCCACCGCCGACCCGGAGCTGGTCAAGGTGGAGGGCCGCGAGTGGACCCTCTCAGTCATCCCGGCGCTGTCCGTGTGGGCCGTGTCCACGGCGGCGGCTGCCGTATTGTGGTGGTTGTTAAACCGTGCAACCCGGGGTGTTAATAAAAATTAACCTCAAGTTCGCGCCGGGGCCACCAGCGGTTGAGTTTGATAAACAAGGATGAGCGTATGCGAGTAGCCATTGTTGCGGAATCTTTCCTCCCGAACGTCAACGGCGTGACCAACTCGGTCCTGCGCGTGCTCGAGCACCTGCACGCCCACGGGCACGAGGCCCTGGTGGTTGCGCCGGGCGCGCGGGACGGCCAGGAAGAAATCGCAGACTACCTGGGTTTCCGCATCCGCCGCGTGCCCACCGTGCGGGTGCCGCTGGTGGACTCCCTGCCCGTCGGCGTGCCGACCACGGAGGTGCTCGGCAGCCTGCGCGAGTTCCAGCCGGACATCATCCACCTGGCCAGCCCCTTCGTCCTGGGCGCGGCCGGGGCTTTCTCCGCCCGGCAGCTGCGCATCCCGGCCGTGGCGCTTTACCAGACGGACGTGGCCGGCTTTGCCACCAAGTACCACGCCTCCGCCCTGGCGCACGGCGTGTGGGAGTGGCTGCGGATCATCCACAACTCCTGCCAGATGACCCTGGCGCCGTCCACGCCCACCATCGAGGACCTGGAAAAGCACAACGTGCGCAACGTCCGCCGCTGGGGCCGGGGCGTGGACGCGGAACTGTTCCACCCCTCCAAGCGGGATGAGAAGCTGCGCCGCAGCTGGGATGCCAGCGGCAAGAAGAACATCGTCGGCTTCGTGGGCCGCCTGGCCGCCGAAAAGGGCGTGCACCGGCTCAGCGCGCTCAACGACCGGGACGATATCCAGCTGGTCATCGTGGGCGACGGCCCGGAACGCCCCCTGCTGGAGGCCCAGCTGCCCACCGCGGTCTTCACCGGCGCCCTCAAGGGCGAGGAGCTGGCGCGCGCCTACGCGAGCCTCGACCTGTTCGTCCACGCCGGCGAGTTCGAGACCTTCTGCCAGTCCATTCAGGAGGCCCAGGCCTCCGGCGTGCCGACCATCGGCCCGCGCGCGGGCGGCCCGGTCGACCTCATCGACGAGGGCTACAACGGCCTCCTGCTGGACGTGGACACCTTCATCGAGGACCTGCCGCGCGCGGCCGAGGCCCTGCTCAACCCGGAGATCCACGCCGAGATGTGCGCCAATGCCCGGGAGTCCATCCGCACCAAGACGTGGGAGGGGCTGTGCGAACAGCTCATGGGCTACTACGCCGAGGTGCTGGAGGAGACCCGCCGGGTACCGCTGACCATCCTGGGGCAGCGCCCGGAGCTGCCGCGTTGGGCCGCGCGCGCCCTCGGCGCCCGAGTGGCCTAGACTAGACAGCCGTGGCTAAGGCAAATCTGGACAAGCAACCCTTCGACGTCGCGCACATGTTTGACGCGGTCGGGGAGAAATACGATCTGACCAACACGGTCCTGTCCTTCGGGCAGGACGCCGGTTGGCGCAAGCGCACCCGCGAGCGCCTCAATCTGCAGCCGGGCGAGAAGGTCCTCGACCTGGCCGCCGGCACCGCGGTCTCCACCGTGGAGCTGTCCAAGTCCGGCGCCTGGTGCGTGGCCTGCGACTTTTCCCGCGGCATGCTGGCCGCCGGCCGCGACCGCAACGTGCCCAAGGTGGCCGGCGACGGCATGCAGCTGCCGTTCGCGGACAACACCTTCGACGCGGTGACCATCTCCTACGGCCTGCGCAACATCCACGACTTCGAGCTGGGCCTGCGGGAGATGGCGCGCGTGACCAAGCCCGGCGGGCGCCTGGCGGTCGCGGAGTTCTCCAAGCCGGTGGTGCCGGTCTTCGGCACGGTCTACAAGGAGTACCTGACCCGCCTGCTGCCGCCTATCGCCCGCCTGGTTTCTTCCAACCCGGAGGCCTATATCTACCTGGCAGAATCCATCCGCGCCTGGCCGGACCAGGAGGAGCTGGCCCAGGCCATCAACGCCAACGGCTGGTCTAACGCCGGCTGGCAGAACCTCACGCTCGGCATCGTGGCGCTGCACTCGGCCACCAAGCCGGAGGAATAACTCTTTAAGCCGCGTCCCAGAGCGGGGAGCCGCGCCGGGCGCTGGAAACGGTGTGGCCGGCTAGCCGCCAGGCGCGGGCGATGAGATCGCGGTCCTGCTCGGTGACCAGGTTGCCCATTAGGCGTGCGGCCGCCGGCATAAGGGCCCGGCCCACCGGGCCGCGCAGGCCCACCGGGCCGACCACGGGCAGGAACTGCGGATAGGTCAGAAGGCGGGCGGCGGTGCGCGCAAGGACGAAGGCCTCGCCGTAATCCGCGCGCAGCCGGTCCGGCCAGGCCAGGGTGAAGTCCTTTGGGCCCAGCATCTCCACCGCGCTCCGGGCGGTCTCCAGCCCGTAGTCGATGCCCTCGCCGTTGAGCGGGTTCACGCAGGCGGCCGCGTCCCCGATGAGCATCCAGTTGTCGCCCGCCACGTGGGAGACCGCCCCGCCCATGGGCAGCAGGGCCGAGGTCACCGCCTGGGTGGGGCCCAGCTGCCAGTCGGCGCGCTGCTGCTCGGCGTAGTGCTCCAGCAGCTTCTTGGTGTTGATCTTGGCCGGGCGCTTGTCCGTGGACAGCGCCCCGCAGCCCAGGTTGACCTGGCCGGATTCGGCCCCCAGCGGGAAGATCCAGCCGTAGCCGGGCTGGACGGTGCCGTCGTTGTCTTTGAGCTCCACGTGGGAGTGCATCCAGGGCTCGTTCGCAAACGGGCTGTCGCAGTAGGAGCGCGCGGCAATCCCGTAGACCTCCCCACGGTGCCAGGTCCGGCCCAGCTGCTTGCCGAAGGTGGAGCGCACCCCGTCGGCCACGATGACCCAGCGCGGGCGCACCGTCTGCTCGCCTACCCGGAAAGAGTCCACGCGGTTGCCGGCCAGCTGCGGATTGGTGGCCGGCGCGCCGAGCAGGGGAGTGGCGCCCGCGGCGACGGCGGCCTCGAAGACCAGGTTGTCGAAGTCGTGGCGCGGCAGGGCGGAGCCCTCCGCGCACGGGTACGTGCTGGGCCAGGGGGCGGTGACGTGCCCGCCGTAGCCGTGCAGCTTCAGCCCAAGGTTGCGGTAGCCCGGGTTGACCGTGATGCCCAGCTGGTCCAGCTGGTGCATGGCCCGCGGGGTGAGCCCGTCGCCGCAGGTCTTGTCGCGCGGGAAGGAGGCGGTATCGACAAGCAACACCTCGTAGCCGGCGCGGGCGGCGTGGATGGCGGCGGCCGAACCGGCCGGCCCGGCGCCGATGACCGCCACGTCGCAAGTCAGTGGGGAAGATGCGGGGATGTGCTGAGTCTGTGCCGACATGCCCCCTATTGTCGCATGCGCGCTTGCCCGCCGACCCCTCGAGTATGTCTAAAAACGAGTATTGGACTACGGTTGAGGGAGTTAAATTAGAGTATCGACCCCAAGGATCGCCTCCATGACCAACGGCCCGACATCGTCTCACGGCTCCTCGCAGTCCGTGGACTTGGGAGACCCCCAGCTGAACCAGCGCGTGGGGGCAGGCGTGGCAGCCGTCGAAGAATTGCTGCGCACTGAGATTACTCAGGGAGAGGATTTCGTCCACGAAAAGGCTCTCTACCTCGCGGAAGCCGGCGGCAAGCGCTTCCGCCCCGTCATGGCTTTGCTAGCCAGCGAATACGGCCCCGAGCCCGGCTCCGCCCGGGTGGTCAAGGCCGCCACCTCCGTGGAGATGGTGCACGTGGCCACCCTCTACCACGACGACGTCATGGACGAGGCCGAGCGCCGCCGCGGCGTGGAATCCGCCAACTCCCGCTGGGGCAACTCCGTGGCCATCCTGGCCGGCGACGCCCTGCTGGCGCACGCCTCCCGCCTGATGAGTCAGCTGGATACCCACACCGTCGAGCACTTCGCCGAGACCTTCCAGACCCTGGTCACCGGCCAGATGCGCGAGACCATCGGGGCGGGCGAGGCGAACGCCATCGAGCACTACCGCGCCGTCATCGAGGAAAAGACCGCGGTACTCATCGCCTCCGCCGGCTACCTGGGCGCCTACCACTCCGGCGCCGCCCCGGAGCACGCGCAGGCACTCAAGCGCATCGGCAGCGCCGTCGGCATGATCTTCCAGATCGTCGACGACATCATCGATATCTTCTCCGACCCGGAGGAATCCGGCAAGACCCCGGGCACCGACCTGCGCGAGGGCGTGTTCACCCTGCCGGTGCTCTACGCCTTGGAGGAAGACAGCCCCGCGGGCGAGCAGCTGCGCGAGCTGCTCACCGGGCCGCTGGAGGACGACGCCACCGTCGAGCGCGCCATCGACCTGCTGCGCCAGTCCGCCGGCCGGGAAAAGGCCCTGGACGACGTCCGCTACTACCTGGACCAGGTGGATACCGAACTGGGCCGCCTGCCGGACAACTCCGCCACCACGGCGCTGCGGCAGCTGGCCACCTACACCGTCCAGCGCGTGGGCTAAGCCTTAGCCGCAAGACCCCAGCGAGATAGCCCTTTGCCTGCCGATTTGTGTCGGGCAGGGGGTTTCGTAGTAGAGTAACTACTCGCACCAAGGTGCACGCCAGGTTGCCCGAGCGGCCAAAGGGAGCGGACTGTAAATCCGCCGGCATTGCCTTCAGAAGTTCGAATCTTCTACCTGGCACCAACAACAACTCCCCTTCACGAAGAGTGAAGGGGAGTTTTCTCGTGCCCGCGGATCCGGGTCGAGTTCTTCTTCCTAGCGGGAGCCGGCCAGCCCGCGCCGTTCCAGCAGCGGGCGGATATCCTTGTCGTGCCCGCGCCACTGGCGGAAGGCGTCGGTGAAATCGCGGGAGGCGCCCGCGGACAGGATCTGCTCGCGGAAGGCCTGCCCGGCCTGGCGCAGGGACTCCGCGTCGCGGAAGAGCTCGAAGCCGTCGGCGTCGAGGGCCTCTGCCCACAGGTAGGAGTAGTAGCCCGCGGAGTAGCCGCCGGCGAAGATGTGGTTGAAATACGTCGAGCGGTAGCGCGGGGCGATCCCGGTCTCGCCCAGGCCCACCTTGGCCAGGGCCTCCTGCTCGAAGTCGGCGATGGCCTCCGGCGTGGCGACCAGCTTTTCAGCCTCGGCGGACGGCAGGCTGTGCCAGGCCAGGTCGATGACGGCCGCGGCGAGGTATTCCACCGTGGCGAAGCCCTGGCCGAACTCGCGGGCGCGGCCCAGCGCCTCCAGCGTCTTGTCGGGGATGGGCTCGCCGGTGTCCACGTGGAAGGCATAGGCCTTCACCAGGCGGGGATCCAGAGCCCAGTTCTCATTGATCTGGCTGGGGAACTCCACCCAATCCCGCGGCACGTTCGTGCCGGAGAAGGTCGGGTAGCGCACGTCGGAGAGCAGGCCGTGGAGGGCGTGGCCGAACTCGTGGAAGACGGTGTGCAGCTCGTCCTGGCTCAGCAGCACCGGCTGGCCTGCCGGCGGCTTGGACAGGTTCATGACGTTGAGCACCACAGGGCGGGTGCCAAGCAGGCGGGACTGCTCCACAAACGTGCTCATCCAGGCCCCGCCGCGCTTGGACGGGCGGGTGAAGTAGTCCGTCAGCAGCAGGCCCAGGCCGCTGCCGTCGGCATCCACGACCTCCCAGACGTCCACGTCCGGGGCGTAGCCGCCTAAGTCCGGGCGCGGGTGGACCTTGATGCCGTAGAGCATGTGCGCCGCCTGGAAGACACCATCGCTTAAAACCCGGTCCAACGGGAAGTACTTGCGCAGCTCCTCCTCGTCGAGGGCGTAGTCGCGCTCGCGGACCCGGGACTGCCAGTAGGGCCAGTCCGCCGGGCCGAAGTCCGCGTCGTGGAAGCCGGCCTCCTCGCTCAACAGCTTGCCCTCGGCGGCGGCGTTGGCCGCGGCCGCCGGCGCCAGGTCCGCCAGCAGCTGCCGGGCCGCGTCTGCGGTACCCGCGGTCTCCTCCGCGATGACGTAGTCCGCGTGCGTGGCATAGCCCAAAAGCTCCGCGCGCCGGGCGCGCAGCCGCACCATCTCGGTCAGCACCGCGCCGTTGGATTCCGCGCCGCGTTGCTGGGAGGCCTCCCAGAGCTTAAACCGGGATTCCGGGTCCTCCAGGCGCGCCTGCTCTGCCTGCTGGGTGGGCAGCTCCAGCGGCAGCACGAAGCCGGTCCGGCCGGCCTGGGCGGCGTAGTCCCGGGCCGCGGCGACGCGCTGATCCGGCAGGCCGCGCAGCTCCTCGGCGCTGTCGAAGCCCACGGCCAGGCGTTTGGTGTCGTCCAGCAGGTGGCGGCCGAATTTCTCCGACAGCGCGGACAGGCGCTGGTTCAGGCGGGTTAGCTCCTCCTTGCCGGCGGCGTCCAGGTCCGCGCCGCGGCGGGCGAAAGACCGCAGGAGATAGTCCAGCAAGCGCTGGGACTCGGGATCCTCCGGCGCGGTGACCGCCTTAAGCCGGGCGTAGAGATCCTCGTTCTGGTAGACGGCGTCGAAGTGGGCAGAAAGCTCCGGGAAAACCTCGCCGGCCAGCTCCTGCATCTCCGGCGTGGAGTCCGTGCCCAGCAGGTTCGCGAAGTAGCTGACCACCCGCTCGAGGTCGCGGCCGGAGCGCTCCAGCGCTTCCACCGTATTCTGCCAGCTGGGCTCCGCCGCAGCGATAGCGGCTACTTCCGCGTCGTGGCGGCGCAGCGCCTCGTCGAAGGCCGGGCGCACGTGCGCAAAAGAAATCGCGGCGAAGTCCGGCAGCTGGTAATCCAGCTGCGAGGGCACCAGCAGCGGGTTGGCGGCTAGCTCCGCGTTCCCCGCGGAATCCGCGGTTCGAGCCCGGGCCGCGGAGTCAGGTTCGGCTGGGCGGGACGGTTGGTGGGACACAATCTTTCCTTTCTGAGGCGGCGGGGCGGCGAGCGGCCTTGGGCCTGGCACAGCGCCGGGGACCAGGGGCGGCGCTGCAGCCGCAACGGCAAGGCCACCACGCTACGCCTGGCACTAGGGTAGGGGCGCTAAATTACCTCAAAGCTAGCACAGCTGTGACCCGCGCTACACGGACTTCGGGGTGTCACGTCACGCCGCGGCGCGCGCTGGGCGGTGCAGGGATTTCCGGGGCGTGCCTTGGTCCGCGGTCAGCAGTGGCCGGAAGAAGAGCGCAACCAAGACGAAAACGGCCGTCTTTCAAAGCGCTAAAAATGCGTTCTGTGCTGCCGATTTGTGAAAGTTTTAGGAATCGGGTTATTGTTATCAAGGCTTCAACGCGAGAGGGGCGGTAAGAATTACCGCTTGTCTTTAACGAGGCTGTGCCCCCTTAGCTCAGTCGGCAGAGCGTTTCCATGGTAAGGAAAAGGTCGACAGTTCGATTCTGTCAGGGGGCTCTGTTCGTTTCTGGGGTATTATCCAACAGTGCCCTTTAAGGAAGCGGTCACTTGGCGGTGTAGCTCAGTGGTAGAGCAAGCGACTCATAATCGCTGTGTCGCGAGTTCAATTCTCGCCATCGCTACCGGGAACGAAAAGCGCCCTCGGGCGCTTTTTTATTACCGATCTCCACCGAAAATGAGGGCGGTTTATTTATTAACCCGCTACTCTGGTAGGGTAGTCCGTGCTGTTTTAAACGCAGTACGCCTAGGGGCGTGGCGCAATTGGTAGCGCAACGGTCTCCAAAACCGTAGGTTGCAGGTTCGAGTCCTGTCGCCCCTGCCAAACTTATTTTCTAGCGAGGAGTTCAGACGTCGTGAGCGATAATCAGCGTCCAGATGCTGGCGCACAGCGCCCCACCGGTAAGCGTCAACGCTCCGGCGCCTCCACCACTTCCTCCGCTGACTACGCCAAGAAGCATGGCGGCCAGGTCGCTACCGCCAGCCCGCAAGAGGAAAAGCCGGGCAATGGCGTGGCTTCCTTCCTTCCCGAGGTTGTTACCGAGGTCAAGAAGGTCGTTTGGCCGACCGGCAAGGAAATGGTCCAGTACACCCTGGTGACCTTCGGCTTCCTGATTGTGCTGACCGCTCTGGTCTGGAGTGTCGACACGCTGACCGGCCTCGGAGTTGAGTGGGTACTGACTCCTTAGTACACTAGGTAAACAGCAAGCTAGAAAGCTTAGTCCCGCCGCTTCCCGATGATGGGGAGGGCGGGATAATTTATTAGCCCACCGCCTATAATCGGTGGCACGCGAAACCCCAAGGTGAGGAAGAATCCAGTGAGCGAAGACAACAACCTCGAGAACTCCGTCGAGTCGGCCCTGTTGGAAAGCATCCAGGACAAGGCTGCCGACGCCGCCGAGAGCGCTGAGAACGCCGAGGGCGTCGAGGCTGCCGAGAACGCGGACGCCGCCAACAACGCGGACGGTGCCGCTACCGCCGAGTCCGGCGAAGGCGAGGCCCCGGCCGCTGCCGAGGAGACTGCCGGTGAGGCTGAGTCCACCGACGCCGCGCAGGCCGAGGAAGGCGCCGAGGGCGAAGAAGAGGTCGACCCGGAGGCGGACTACCGCCGCCGCCTGCGCGCTTTCACCTCCGAGCTGAAGAAGCGCGACGGCAAGTGGTACATCATTCAGTGCTACTCCGGCTACGAGAACAAGGTGAAGACCAACCTGGACATGCGCGCCCAGACCCTGGGCGTGGAGGACTCCATCTTCGAGGTCATCGTCCCGGTCGAGCAGGTGCTCGAGGCCAACAAGGACGGCAAGAAGAAGATCGTCAAGCGCAAGCTGCTGCCGGGCTACGTCCTGGTCCGCATGGAGCTCAACGACGCGGCCTGGTCCGTGGTCCGCGACACCCCGGGTGTTACCTCCTTCGTGGGCAACGAGGGCAACGCCACCGAGGTCAAGCCGCGCGAGGTTGCCAAGTTCCTGATGCCGAACGACACCGCCGCGAAGACCGGCGAGGCCGCCGCCAACGCCGCCGAGGGCGAGCAGGTCGTGGCCATGCCGGAAAAGGAAGCCAAGAAGAAGATCGCCCACGACTTCCAGGTGGGCGAGGCCGTGACCATCCTGTCCGGCCCGCTGGCGTCCGTGTCCGCGACCATCTCCGAGATCGACGAGGAGACCGGCAAGATGCAGGGCCTAGTCTCCATCTTCGGCCGCGAGACCCCGGTCGAGCTGTCGCCGACCGCTATCGAGCGCATCAACTAACACTCACCCCAGTTTCCCGCCGGCGCGAAACGCCGGTGGGGAGACGGACCGGGATTTGGGTCTGACAGGGCCCGTCCCGTAATATTGACCGGCGTGTGTGGCCAAGTGCCGCATACGCCGTTATTCGTTCATCCCCGGTGGCCGAACCCGAAAGAGGGGAAGCATCCGGACGGTACCCGTTATTCATCGTGGCGGGCGTGCCGGTAACTAGGAAAGAGGTAATTCGATGGCTAAGAAGAAGGTTTCTGGCTTCATTAAGCTGCAGATCGAGGCTGGCGCCGCTAACCCGGCCCCGCCGGTTGGCCCGGCACTGGGTGCCCACGGCGTCAACATCATGGAGTTCTGCAAGGCTTACAACGCCGCAACCGAGAACCAGCGCGGCAACATCGTGCCGGTGGAAATCACCGTCTACGAGGATCGTTCCTTCGACTTCAAGCTGAAGACCCCGCCGGCAGCGAAGCTGCTGCTGAAGGCCGCCGGCATCAAGAAGGGCTCGGGCGTTCCGCACACCGACAAGGTTGGCTCTGTCACCTGGGATCAGTGCAAGGAAATCGCTCAGACCAAGTTCGAGGATCTGAACGCCCGCGACATCGAGAACGGCGCCCGCATCATCGCCGGTACCGCCCGCTCCATGGGCATCACCGTCGACGGCGCGCCGGCCTAAGAAACAACTGCATGTGGTAGGGCCAGCTCCGGCCCGCCAAAGACCACACCACCCTTTATTCAAGAAAAGGACTGCTAATAATGAGCACCAAATCCAAGGCTTACAAGGCCGCCGCGGAAAAGGTTGACTTTTCCCGCCTGTACCGTCCGCTAGAGGCCGCCAAGCTGGCCAAGGAGACCTCCTCCAAGAACTTCGACGCCACCGTCGACGTTGTCCTGCGTTTGGGCGTTGACCCGCGCAAGGCCGACCAGCTGGTTCGCGGCACCGTCTCCCTGCCGAACGGCACCGGTAAGGACGTCCGCGTGGCCGTCTTCGCCGAGGGCGAGAAGGCTACCGAGGCTGAGCAGGCGGGCGCCGACATCGTCGGCACCGAGCAGCTGCTCGAGGCCGTCAACGCCGGCAACCTGGACTTCGACGTGGCCATCGCCACCCCGGACCAGATGGCCAAGGTCGGCCGCGTGGCCCGCGTGTTGGGCCCGCGTGGTCTGATGCCGAACCCGAAGACCGGCACCGTGACCAACGACGTGGCTAAGGCCATCTCCGAGGTCAAGGGAGGCAAGATCTCCTTCCGCGTGGACAAGGCTTCCAACCTGCACGCCATCCTGGGCAAGGCTTCCTTCGACGCGGAGAAGCTGGCCGAGAACTACGGCGCCCTCATCGAGGAGCTCAACCGCCTGAAGCCGTCCGCTTCCAAGGGCATCTACATGAAGAAGATCACCATCTCGACCACCAACGGTCCGGGCATCCCGGTGGATCCGTCCGTGCAGAAGAACTTCGCTGAGTAATTTAGCGAGGCCTTCCGCGGCCACGTAGATTAAGCGTCAAACCCGCCCGCCTCCCGTTTCTGGGAGGCGGGCGGGTTTTGCTCTATCCTCGTCCTATGACACAAAAGCGCGCGGCGGTAGTAGGGGCAGGGCCGAACGGATTAACGGCGGCCGCGCGGCTGGCCCGGGCCGGCTGGGCGGTCACCGTCTTCGAGGCCCAGCCCACCGCGGGCGGGGCGGCGCGCTCGCTCCGCGATGCCCTCGGGCCGGGCACCACCGTGGACTTCGGCGCGGCCGCGCACCCCTTCGGTCTGGTCTCCCCGGCGTTGCGCGAGCTCGGTTTTAACGACTGGGTGCACGCGCCGCTGCCGCTGGCCCACCCGCTGGAGGGAAAGCCCGCCGCGCTGCTGCGGCCAGGGCTCGAGGAAACCGCCCAGGGGCTCGGCCGCGACGGCCAGCGCTGGGAGCTCATCCACCGCCCCATGGTCGAGCACCCGGAGCGCCACGCGGCCAACGTCCTGCGGCCGATGGCGGGGTGGCCCCCGCACCCGGTGGACCTGGCCCGCTTCGGGCTGCGGGCGCCGTGGCCGGCCCAGGCGATGAGTACAACCCTCTTCCGGGAGGAGCCGGCCCAGGTCTTGACGCTGGGCTCGGCCGCGCACGCGCTGTGCCCGCCGTCTCAACCCCTGACTGCTAGCCTCGGCGTGCTTTTCAACGCCTTCGGCATGGCGGGCGGCTGGCCCGTGGCGCGCGGCGGCACCCAGGCCATCATCGACCACCTGCTCGGCCAGCTGCGCGCGGCCGGTGGCCAGGTGCTGTGCGGGAGGCCCATCACGAGCATGGGTGAGCTGGTCGGCGCCGACGGCCGGCAGGAATGGGACGCGGTGGTGCTCGACCTGGCCCCGCGCGGCGTGCTGGGTATCGCCGGGCTGCGCCTGCCCGGGCGGGTGGCGGCCGGCCTGCGCGCCTGGCGCTACGGGCCCGGGGTGCACAAGGTGGACTACCGCTTGAGCGCCCCGGTGCCGTGGGCGGACCCGGCCGTGGGTGGTGCCGGCACGGTGCACGTGTGCGGCGGGGCGGACGATATCGAGCTGGCCGCGCGCCAGGTGGCCGCCGGTCAGCTACCGCAGCGGCCTTTCGTGATGGTCTGCCAGCAGGCGGTGGCGGACCCCTCCCGCGGGCCCGTGCTGTGGGCCTACGCGCAGGTGCCCAACGGCCACCGCGAGGCCTACCCGGGCCAGGTCACCGAGCGCATCGAGGCCCAGATCGAGCGCTTCGCGCCCGGTTTCCGGGACGTCGTCGAGGCCCGGCGGGTCAGCTCACCCGCGCAACTGGCCGCCCATGATGCGAACCTGGTGGGCGGCGACATCGCCGCCGGCGCGATGAGCGGGCTGCAAATGCTCGCCCGCCCGCGCCTGACTTTTGACCCTTACCGCCTGGCCGACGGGGTCTATATGTGCTCGGCGGCCACTCCACCCGGCGGCGGGGTGCACGGCATGGGCGGCTGGAACTGCGCCGGCCGGATCCTGGGGCGGTAGCGAGGGGCTAGATATCGTCCGGCAGGCCGGCCTGGTGGGCCGGCGCGGCAGCCTTGTTTGCGCCGGCCTTAATGTCGGAGTAGGCCGCGAGTGAGGCCTTGCGCGACTCCTGCAGGTCCACGATGGGCTCAGGCCCCAGGGGAGTCAGGTCTTCCGGGGCCCAGCGGCCGACGTACTCGCCGTGCGGGTCGAAGCGCTCGGCCTGGGTGACCGGGTTGAAGATCCGGAAATAGGGCGCGGCGTCGTCGCCGCAGCCGGCAATCCACTGCCAGCCGAAGGGGTTGGAGGCCGGGTCCGCGTCCACCAAGGTATCCCAGAACCAGGACTCGCCCGCGCGCCAGTGGATACCTAGGTTCTTGGTGAGGAAGGAGCCGACCACCATCCGCACCCGGTTGTGCATGTAGCCGGTCTGCCACAGCTCCCGCATGCCCGCGTCCACCAGGCCGATGCCGGTGTGGCCGGCCTTCCACGCGTGAAAGAGCTCGGGCTCTTCCTCGGCGCTGGACCAGGCGAAGGAGTCGAACTGGCGGCGCACGTTCACCGCGTGCAGCTCCGGCAGGTAGTAGAGGCGGTGCCAGGCGAAGTCGCGCCACAGCAGCTCGGTCAGGAATTTCTGCCCGTCGCCGGCCGGGGCCTGGTCGGTGGCCAGTAGCTCGCCGACCGCGGCCCAGACCTGGCGCGGGGATACCTCCCCGAAGCGCAGGTGGGGCGAGAGCCGCGAGGTCGCCTCCTCGGCCGGCTGGTCGCGCCCCGACTCGTAGCCGGCGATGCCCTCTAGGAAAGACTCCAGGCGCGCGCGGGCGCCGTCCTCGCCCGGGGCCCAGGTCTCCCGCAGCCCGCCCGCCCAGTGCGGGTCGGCCGGCTCGCTCATCGGCTGCCGGGCGAAGCCCAAGGCGCCGGTATGATTGGGGATGTCGTCGACGCCGGCGCCGCGCAGCTGGGGGACCGGCAGGGGCTCGTCGTCGCGGACCTGGGCGCGGGCGGCCTTCGAGAACGGGGTGAAGACCTGGTAGGGCTTGCCGCTGCGATTGGTGACCTCCCACGGCTCCACCAGGGTGTGGCCCGGGTGGGAGGCGACGTTAATGCCGCGGGCCTGGAGCTCGGACTTCACGGCGGCGTCGACCTCCCGCCAGGGCTCATGGTAGCGGCGGGACCAGGCCACCGCGTCGATGCCCAGGTCGGCCACGAGGCGGGGGATGAGCTCGCGGGCATCGCCGGCCGCACGCAGCAGCGGCACGCCGTAGGGCTCCAGGGAACGCGCCAGCCGCGCCAGGGAAACCTCGCGCCACCAACCCGCCGCCGCGCCCAGCGGACGGGCTGGGTAGGTAGCCGGCTCGTCTAGGACCACCGCGACCACGGGCCCGTGGTCGTTGGCCCAGTCCAGCGCCCGGTTATCGAGCAGGCGAAGATCGTCGCGAAACCACATTAGGCTAGTCATGGGCCAAGCCTACCAACGCCGCCCGCGCAGACGATTTTTTGATCTGCAGGCCGGGTGCTAGGGTATACAGCGAAGTTTGAACGGGAGTTTTCCCGAGCTCAAGTTTCACCGAAGACCGTTGGTCACCTTCTTGTTAGAAGGTCGAAGGTTTCCCATCCACGGGAACGGCCCACGCAGGAGACACTTGTGCATCACATCCTATGTGTGCGCCCTGTGCTCTTGCACGGGGCTTTTTTGATGCGACAACCGGGCGAGTTAAAACCCGCCCAGGGCAAGCTAGAAAAAGCTCCGGCGGAAAAACAAGAGATGTTTTGGAAGGAGGCGAGAGTTAAGATGGCAAACCCGAAGAACACCGCAGACTTGGCGGAGCTGAAGGGCAAGCTCGACGCTGCTGATGCGTTCGTGCTGACCGAGTACCGCGGCCTGACCGTGGCACAGCTTTCCGAGCTGCGTAACAACCTGGGCTTTGACGTTGACTACTCCGTCGCCAAGAACACCCTCTTCAAGATCGCTGCCAAGGAAGCTGGCATCGAGGGTCTTGACGAGCACCTGGCCGGCCCGACCGCAATCGCCTTCATCAAGGGCGAGGCCGTCGACGCTGCCAAGGTGATGAAGAAGTTCGCCGAGGATAACGACGCGTTCATCGTCAAGGGCGGTTACATGGACGGCAACGCTCTGACTGCCGACCAGGTCAAGGCCATTGCTGACCTTGACAACCGTGAGACCACGCTGGCCAAGCTGGCTGGCGCTATGAAGGGTTCTATGGCGAAGGCTGCCGCTCTCTTCAACGCTCCTGCAACCAAGGCCGTACGTACCGTTGCGGCTCTGCAGGACAAGAAGGAAGCAGAAGCTTAAGAATTCGCGCACAACCTGCGCAACAACTACACCACTACCGAGACGCTATTGCAGCGCTCACATAAGAAAGGATGCTTACCATGGCTAAGCTCACCAAGGACGAGCTCATTGAAGCTTTCAAGGAAATGACCCTCATCGAGCTCTCCGAGTTCGTCAAGGAATTCGAAGAGGTCTTCGACGTTGAGGCTGCCGCTCCGGTCGCCGCTGTTGCTGCAGGCGCTCCGGCTGCCGGCGGCGAGGCTGCTGCTGAGGAGAAGGACGAGTTCGACGTCGTTCTGACCGACGCTGGCGCCAAGAAGATCGGCGTCATCAAGGCTGTCCGCGAGATCGTCTCCGGCCTGGGCCTGAAGGAAGCCAAGGAGCTCGTTGAGTCCGCTCCGAAGGCCATCCTGGAAGGCGCCAACAAGGACGACGCCGAGGCTGCCAAGACCAAGCTGGAAGAGGCTGGCGCTTCCGTCGAGCTGAAGTAGTCTGAACTAGACTCACCTCGGCTTCGGCCTGAGCCTTCTCAAGGCTTTAACCACCTCCGCCTGCCCCGCATCACCGCGGGAGCAGGCGGAGGTCTTTTTATGCCTCCACGCGCGGCGGGGGAGGCTCGCGCGCTAGAAACCGGGTGTTTCGTTATCAACCGGCAATTGCTGGGTTGTAAGATGCTGTACCATGCTGCCCAAATCCCGCATCATCTCCGTGATCGTTCTAGGCCTCGGCATCGCTTTGATCGCCGCTGGCGCGCTCGCGCCTGTCTTCCTAGACTTGCGGGCCAAGCTGCCGCTGGACGCCGAGCACACCACGTTTAGCTTCAGCGACCCGGACGGCCGAGCGCAGACCCTGAGCGAAGAGGGGACACAGCCCTACGAGGGCCCGCTGGCCTACCAGCTGCACTACGACACCGTGGATCCCTCCGGCAAGGAGGACGCTTCCCTGCGGGTCGGGCAGACCACCGTGCGCGGCACCGAGGCCGACGCCGAGGATGTGGAGAACCTGGTCAGCGCCCAGGTGTGGAACTTCCCCATCGACCGCGTCAGCGGCGCGGCACAGGGCAAGGCACGCCTGAACCACACGATCGTCTCGCCGGCGGCGGAGGTGGCCGTGGACGGCTACTGGCTGAAATTCCCCTCCAAGGCGGAAAAGACCACCTACCCGGTCTTCGACCCGACCCTGCGCCAGGCGGAAGACGCCGTCTTCGCCGAGGAGCAGGAGATAGATGGCCGAGAGATCTACCGCTACGACCAGGAGATAGCGCCGGTCAACGTCGCCACGCTGTACGCCGGGATGGGCAATACCACCCAGTTCGAGACCCCCGACGGCGGTACGGAGCCGGGCTACCTGTTCCACTCCGGCAAGCGCAGCATCTACGTCGACCACGCCACCGGCATGGTGGTGGGCATGGATCTGGACATCGACGACTACTATGGCACCCGGGAGGGCGAGCGCCGCGAGGACGCCTTCGTCTTCCAGGCCTCCACCTCTGACGAGGATCGCGCCCAGCTCATTCAGCAGGCCGGCCAGATTCCGGATCCGCAGGCCGCGAACATCGCGCGCTGGATTGGCCTCGGCCTAGGCGTTGTCTTGACCATCATCGGGCTGCTGGGCGTCTTCGGGGTTTTCGGTCCGCGCGGCCAGAAGGTCAAGCGGGCCCTTTAGGTTCGGGCCTGGGGCTGTGTCTGGGCCGCCCGCGCCCGACGAGTGCGAGCAAGAACCCGGGCGGGCACATAGACGATCGCGGGCGTCTTTACAAATCGCCGGATTTGATATAGGCTGTTTCGTTGCGCTGGAATCCGGATCCCCAGTGCACATTTAGCCTTGGCACGTGGTGATGGTAAAGCGACTTGACAAGGTGATTTTGTGCTATCTGAGCCCGCTGATTCCACAGCAGACCGAATGCTAAATCTACCAGCGGTTTTGCTTGCTCGCCCCTCCCAGGCGGGTGAGTGATCCGCGTGAGGTGCTGGAAGGACCCATCTTGGCAGTCTCCCGCCAGACCAAGTCAGTGGCCAATATCCCTGGAGCCCCGAAGCGTTATTCGTTCGCTAAGATTAGCGAGCCGATTGCGGTTCCGGGCCTCCTTGACTTACAACTTGATTCTTTTGCATGGCTCATCGGCACGCCGGAGTGGCGTGAGCGCCAGCAGGCTGAACGCGGCGACGACGCCCGCGTTACCTCTGGCCTGGAGGATATCCTAGAGGAATTGTCCCCGATCGAGGACTACTCGGGCAATATGTCCCTGTCGCTGTCCGAGCCGCGCTTCGAGCCGGTGAAGAACACCGTCGACGAGTGTAAAGAAAAGGACATCAACTACTCGGCGCCGCTCTACGTGACCGCAGAGTTCATCAACAATGACACCCAGGAGATTAAGTCTCAGACGGTGTTCATCGGCGACTTCCCGATGATGACCGACAAGGGCACGTTCATTGTCAACGGCACCGAGCGTGTTGTCGTCTCCCAGCTCGTGCGTTCCCCGGGCGTGTACTTTGACCAGACGATCGACAAGTCCACGGAGCGCCCGCTGCACTCCGTGAAGGTCATCCCGTCCCGCGGCGCCTGGCTCGAATTCGACGTGGACAAGCGCGACACCGTCGGCGTGCGCATCGACCGCAAGCGCCGCCAGCCGGTCACCGTGCTGCTCAAGGCCCTGGGCTGGTCCGAAGAGCAGATCCGTGAGCGCTTCGGCTTCTCCGAGCTGATGATGTCCACCCTCGAGTCCGACGGTGTTGCCAACACGGACGAGGCCCTGCTGGAGATCTACCGCAAGCAGCGCCCGGGCGAGCAGCCGACCCGCGAGCTGGCTCAGTCCCTGCTGGACAACTCCTTCTTCCGCGCGAAGCGCTACGACCTGGCCAAGGTCGGCCGCTACAAGGTCAACCGCAAGCTGGGCCTGGGCGGCGACCACGACGGCCTGATGACCCTGACCGAGGAAGACATCGCGGTCGCGCTGGAGTACCTGGTGCGCCTGCACGTCGGTGAGCGCGAGATGAAGGCGCCGAACGGTGAGATTGTCTCCATCAACACCGACGACATTGACCACTTCGGCAACCGTCGTCTGCGCACCGTGGGCGAGCTGATCCAGAACCAGGTCCGCGTGGGCCTGTCCCGCATGGAGCGCGTCGTGCGCGAGCGCATGACCACCCAGGACGCGGAGTCCATCACGCCGACCTCGCTGATCAACGTGCGCCCGGTCTCGGCAGCTATCCGCGAGTTCTTCGGTACCTCGCAGCTGTCCCAGTTTATGGACCACAACAACTCGCTGTCCGGCCTGACCCACAAGCGCCGCCTGTCCGCGCTGGGCCCGGGCGGCCTGTCCCGAGAGCGCGCCGGCATCGAGGTGCGAGACGTGCACCCGTCCCACTACGGCCGTATGTGCCCGATTGAGACCCCGGAGGGCCCGAACATTGGCCTGATTGGCTCGCTGGCTTCCTACGCCCGCGTGAACTCCTTCGGCTTCATCGAGACCCCGTATCGCAAGGTCGTCGACGGCAAGGTCACCGACCAGGTCGAGTACCTGACCGCCGACGAGGAGGACCGCTTCTCCATCGCCCAGGCCGAGGTCGAGCAGGACGCCGAGGGCAACATCGTTGGCGACCGTATCGAGGTCCGCCAGCGCGACGGCGACATCGCCGTGACCGACGCTTCCGGCGTCGACTATGTGGACGTCTCCCCGCGCCAGATGGTGTCCGTGGCTACCGCCATGATTCCGTTCCTGGAGCACGACGACGCTAACCGTGCACTGATGGGTGCGAACATGCAGCGCCAGGCGGTGCCGCTGGTGCGCTCCGAGTCCCCGTACGTGGGCACCGGTATGGAGCAGCGCGCGGCTTACGACGCCGGCGACCTGGTCATCACCCCGAAGGCCGGTGTGGTCGAGGACGTGACCGCGGACCTCATCACCATCATGGATGACGAGGGCCAGCGTGATACCTATATGCTGCGCAAGTTCGAGCGCACCAACCAGGGCACGAACTACAACCAGACCCCGCTGGTGTCCATGGGCGACCGCGTCGAGGCCGGCCAGGTGCTGGCCGACGGCCCGGGTACCCACAACGGCGAAATGTCGCTGGGCCGCAACCTGCTCGTGGCGTTCATGCCGTGGGAAGGCCACAACTACGAGGACGCCATCATCCTCAACCAGCGCATCGTCGAAGAGGACATCCTGACCTCCGTGCACATTGAGGAGCACGAGATCGATGCCCGCGACACCAAGCTGGGTGCCGAGGAAATCACCCGCGAGATCCCGAACGTGGCCGAGGACGTGCTCAGCGATCTGGACGAGCGCGGCATCATCCGCATCGGTGCCGACGTCCGCCCGGGCGACATCCTGGTCGGTAAGGTCACCCCGAAGGGCGAGACCGAGCTGACCCCGGAGGAGCGCCTGCTGCGCGCCATCTTCGGTGAGAAGGCCCGCGAGGTTCGCGACACCTCGATGAAGGTCCCGCACGGTGAGGTCGGCAAGGTCATCGGCGTGGCTCGTTTCAGCCGCGAAGACGATGACGACCTAGCCCCGGGCGTCAACGAGATGATCCGCGTCTACGTGGCCCAGAAGCGCAAGATCCAGGACGGCGATAAGATGGCCGGCCGCCACGGCAACAAGGGTGTCGTCGGCAAGATCCTGCCGCCGGAGGACATGCCGTTCATGGCGGACGGTACCCCGGTCGATATCATCCTGAACACCCACGGTGTTCCGCGTCGTATGAACATCGGCCAGGTCCTCGAGGTCCACCTCGGCTGGCTGGCTCACGCCGGCTGGAAGGTCGACGTCGACGACCCGGCTAACGCCGACCTGCTCAAGACCCTGCCGGAAGATCTCTACGACGTCCCGGCCGACTCGCTGACCGCCACCCCGGTCTTCGACGGCGCGACCAACGAAGAGATCTCCCGCCTGCTGGCGTCCTCCCGCCCGAACCGCGACGGCGACGTCCTGGTTGACGGCGAGGGCAAGGCCACGCTGTTCGACGGCCGTTCCGGCGAGCCGTACAAGTACCCGATCTCGGTCGGCTACATGTACATGCTCAAGCTGCACCACCTGGTGGATGAGAAGATCCACGCCCGTTCGACTGGTCCGTACTCCATGATTACCCAGCAGCCGCTGGGTGGTAAGGCCCAGTTCGGTGGCCAGCGCTTCGGCGAGATGGAGGTGTGGGCCATGCAGGCATACGGCGCGGCCTACACCCTGCAGGAGCTGCTGACCATCAAGTCGGACGACGTGGTCGGCCGCGTGAAGGTCTACGAGGCCATTGTGAAGGGCGAGAACATCCCGGATCCGGGCATCCCGGAATCCTTCAAGGTGCTGCTCAAGGAGCTGCAGTCGCTGTGCCTGAACGTGGAGGTCCTGTCCACCGACGGCACGCCGATGGAGCTTTCCGGCTCGGATGAAGACGACATGGAATCCGGTTCCTCGCTGGGCATTAACCTGTCCCGCGATGAGGGTTCCGCCGCCGACATCGCCTAGCGACTCTGCTTTAGGTCCGCCGCTGGTTTTCCCAGCGGCGGGCAAGGAAACAAGTTACTTTTTCAAATGCCAACAATTCCTCGTTAGACGAGGATGAAAGGGAGAATTTACGTGTTCGACGTAAACCTCTTCGACGAGCTCCGCATTGGTCTGGCCACCGCTGAAGACATCCGTCGCTGGTCCAAGGGCGAGGTTAAAAAGCCCGAGACCATCAACTACCGAACCCTGAAGCCGGAGAAGGACGGCCTGTTCTGCGAGCGTATCTTCGGTCCGACCCGCGACTGGGAGTGCGCCTGCGGTAAGTACAAGCGCGTGCGCTACAAGGGCATCATCTGTGAGCGGTGCGGCGTCGAGGTCACCAAGTCCAAGGTCCGCCGTGAGCGCATGGGCCACATCGAGCTGGCCGCTCCGGTTACCCACATCTGGTACTTCAAGGGTGTCCCGTCCCGCCTGGGCTACCTGCTGGATCTCGCTCCGAAGGATCTGGAGCGCATCATCTACTTCGCGGCCAACATCAT
Source organism: Corynebacterium sp. 2571A (assembly GCF_055700935.1). Lineage (NCBI taxonomy): Bacteria > Bacillati > Actinomycetota > Actinomycetes > Mycobacteriales > Corynebacteriaceae > Corynebacterium > Corynebacterium sp. 2571A. The sequence continues at coordinate 339,503 of NZ_JASTTE010000001.1, forward strand.
CACCTCCGTGGATGAAGAGGCCCGCCACAACGACATGTCCACCCTCGAGGGCGAGATGCTGCTCGAGAAGAAGGACGTGGAGGACGACACCGAGGCGGAAATCGCCGAGCGCGCGTCCAAGCTCGAGGCCGACCTGGCCGAGCTGGAGGAAGCCGGCGCCAAGGCGGACGCCCGCCGCAAGGTCCAGAACGCTGCGGACAAGGAGATGCAGCACATCCGCGAGCGCGGCGAGCGCGAGGTCGCCCGCTTGGACGAAATCTGGAACACCTTCGTCAAGCTGGCCCCGAAGCAGATGATCATCGACGAGAACATCTACGAAGAGCTCGTCGACCGCTACGAGGATTACTTCACCGGCGGCATGGGCGCGGAAGCCATCCAGACGCTCATCCGCAACTTCGACCTGGAGGCCGAGGCTGAGGTCCTGCGCCAGACCATCAACAACGGCAAGGGCCAGAAGAAGATGCGCGCCCTGAAGCGCCTGAAGGTCGTCGCCGCGTTCCTGCGTTCCGGCAACGACCCGGCCGGCATGGTCCTGGACGCTATACCGGTTATCCCGCCGGAGCTGCGCCCGATGGTCCAGCTGGACGGTGGCCGCTTTGCCACCTCCGACCTGAACGACCTGTACCGCCGCGTGATCAACCGCAACAACCGCCTCAAGCGCATGATCGATCTCGGCGCACCCGAGATCATCGTCAACAACGAGAAGCGCATGCTGCAGGAGTCCGTGGACGCCCTGTTCGACAACGGCCGCCGCGGCCGTCCGGTCACCGGCCCGGGCTCCCGCCCGCTGAAGTCCCTGTCTGACCTGCTCAAGGGCAAGCAGGGCCGCTTCCGCCAGAACCTGCTGGGTAAGCGTGTGGACTACTCCGGCCGTTCGGTTATTATCGTCGGCCCGCAGCTGAAGCTGCACGAGTGCGGTCTGCCGAAGCTGATGGCGCTCGAGCTGTTCAAGCCCTTCGTCATGAAGCGCCTGGTGGAAAACGACTACGCGCAGAACATCAAGTCCGCTAAGCGCATGGTCGAGCGCCAGCGTTCCGAGGTCTGGGACGTGCTGGAGCAGGCCATTTCCGAGCACCCGGTGCTGCTGAACCGCGCGCCGACCCTGCACCGCCTGGGCATCCAGGCCTTCGAGCCGAAGCTGGTGGAGGGCAAGGCCATTCAGCTGCACCCGCTGGCGTGTGAGGCCTTCAACGCCGACTTCGACGGTGACCAGATGGCAGTCCACCTGCCGCTGTCCGCCGAGGCCCAGGCCGAGGCCCGCGTCCTGATGCTGGCCTCCAACAACATTCTGTCCCCGGCCTCCGGTAAGCCGCTGGCTATGCCGCGCCTGGATATGGTCACCGGTCTGTACTACCTGACCATGGACAAGGCCGAGGACGAGATTGGCGGCGAGGGCCGCTTCCACGCCGCGGAGACCGACAAGCCGGCCACCGGCGTCTACTCCTCCTACGCGGAGGCGCTCATGGCGCGCGACCGTGGTGTGGTGGGCCTGCAGGCGCCGATCAAGGTGCGCATCGACCACCTGCGTCCGCCGGAGGACATCGAGGCCGAGCAGTTCCCGGACGGCTGGGAGCGCGGTCAGGCCTGGCTGGCGGAGACCACCATCGGCCGCATCATGTTCAACGAGCTGCTGCCGTGGAACTACCCGTACCTCGAGGGCGTCATGGTCCGTAAGGGCGGGTCTGGCAACAAGGTGCTGCTGGGCGACGTGATCAACGATCTCGCCGTCAAGTACCCGATGATCACCGTGGCTCAGGTCCTGGACAAGATGAAGGACGCTGGTTTCTACTGGGCTACCCGTTCCGGCGTGACCATCACCATGTCCGACGTTCTGGTTCTGCCGAACAAGACCGAGATCCTGGAGTCCTACGAGAAGGAAGCCGAGCGGATCGAGCGCAAGTACTGGGAGCAGGGCGCCCTGACCGAGCGCGAGCGCTACGATCGCCTGGTTGAGCTCTGGAAGGACGCCACCGACACCGTGGGTAACGCGGTGGAGAACCTCTACCCGGACGACAACCCGATCCCGATGATCGTTAAGTCCGGTGCCGCCGGTAACATGCGCCAGATCTGGACGCTGGCCGGCATGAAGGGCATGGTCGTGAACTCCAAGGGTGACTACATCACCCGTCCGATTAAGACCTCCTTCCGTGAAGGCCTGTCGGTGTTGGAGTACTTCAACAACTCGCACGGTTCCCGTAAGGGCCTGGCGGATACCGCACTGCGTACCGCCGACTCGGGCTACCTGACCCGTCGTCTGGTCGACGTGGCCCAGGACGTCATCGTCCGCGATGAAGACTGTGGCACCCGCCAGGGCGTGCGCGTGCCGGTAGGCACTGAGGTCGCCGAGGGCCAGTACGCGGTTCACGAGCTGTGGGAGACCTCCGCTTCCGGCCGCGTGGTGGCTACCGACGTCAAGGACGCCGACGGCAACGTGCTGGCTGAGGCCGGCTCCGACCTGACCGAGAGCCTGACCAACAAGCTGGTCCAGGCTGGCGTGCAGGAGATCAAGGTCCGCTCCGTGCTGACCTGCCAGACCCCGGCTGGTGTCTGTGCTAAGTGCTACGGCAAGTCCATGGCTTCCGGCCACCTGGTCGATATCGGCGAGGCCGTCGGTATCGTGGCCGCCCAGTCGATTGGTGAGCCGGGTACCCAGCTGACCATGCGTACGTTCCACCAGGGCGGTGTCGGCGGCGATATTACCGGCGGTCTGCCGCGTGTGCAGGAGCTCTTCGAGGCCCGTAACCCGAAGAACCGCGCCCCGATCGCCTCCGTGGACGGCACCGTGTCCCTGTCGGACGAGGGCAACTTCTGGACCCTGACCATCACTCCGGACGATGGTTCGGACAACGTGGTCTACGAGAAGCTGTCGAAGCGCCAGGGCCTGGCCCAGGTGCGCCGCCCGATGGAGTCCAACCCGGACGCCATGATCGAGCGTTCCCTGCGCGACGGCGACCACGTCGAAACCGGCGAGCGCCTGATGCGCGGTGCGGCCGACCCGCACGACGTCCTGGAGGTCCTGGGCCGCCGTGGCGTGGAGAAGCACCTCATCGACGAGGTCCAGGCCGTGTACCGGACCCAGGGTGTGGCCATCCACGACAAGCACATCGAGATCATCATCCGCCAGATGCTGCGTCGTGGCACGGTCATCGACGCCGGCTCGACCGAGTTCCTGCCGGGCACCTTGGTGGACCTGTCCGAGGCCAAGCAGATCAACGCGGCGCAGGTGGCCGAGGGCGGCGAGCCCGCACAGCTGCGCAGTGAGATCATGGGTATCACCAAGGCCTCCCTGGCTACCGAGTCCTGGCTGTCCGCCGCCTCCTTCCAGGAGACCACCCGCGTGCTTACCGATGCCGCTATCAACAAGCGCTCCGATAAGCTCATTGGTCTCAAGGAGAACGTGATCATCGGTAAGTTGATCCCGGCCGGTACCGGTATTTCCCGCTACCGCAACATCACTGTGAAGCCGACGGAGGCCGCCCGCAACGCGGCGTACTCCATCCCGACCTACAGCGATACCATCTACAGCGACGACAGCTTCGGTGAGTTCACCGGCGCCTCCGTCCCGCTGGAGGAGGACTTCTTCTAAAGGAAGTACTCCCGCGGTCTAACCGCACACATTCGGTCTGCACAGCGGCCCCGCACCTCCTTCCCGGGAGGCTGCGGGGCCGCTGTCTTTGTGCGTCAACCTTGCCAAGACTTCACCCCCGCTCGGGCACCTGATTTTGTGGTGCGCAGGGGCTTGCTATGCTAATCGCCTGTACAACTAAACAAACGCGGGAGCTGCTGGCGGCAAAGTCCAGCGGCTGAGATGGCCTTGGGGCCGAACCGTAGAACCTGATCCGGGTAATGCCGGCGCGAGGGAGGAAAAATGCCGAATAGGCTTCATTGGCGTGTTGTAGACATCGTGGTTGCATCCATCTTGGGTGTGGCCTGCGGTCTGATTTTCTTGCTGTGGAACACCGTGGGGTACGCGTGGTTCATGGCCATGGATAGCCTCACACCGGGGCTCGGGGGACTGGCCACCGGTATCTGGCTGCTGGGCGGCGTCATCGGCTGCTTGGTGATACGCAAGCCGGGCGCGGCTATCTTCGTCGAGGTGCTGGCCGCGTGTGTCTCCGCGGCGCTGGGCAGCCAGTGGGGTATTGAGACGCTCTACTCCGGACTGGCCCAGGGCCTGGGAGTCGAGATCGTCTTGGCGATTTTCGCCTACCGCAACTTCAAGCTGCCGGTGGCGGCGCTGTCCGGCATCGGCGCGGGCATCGGCGCGTTCATCCTGGAGCTGTTCACGTCCGCCAACCTGGCCAAGTCGCTGGAATTCAACCTCATCTACCTGTCCTGCCTGGTGGTCTCGGGCGCCGTCCTGGCCGGCGTGCTCGGCTACTACCTGGTCCGCGCCTTGGCGCGCACCGGCGCCCTGGACCGGTTTGCAGTAGGCCGGGAAGCCCGTGCCTAGTCCCGCTGCCAGTCACCCGACGGGACTTCACGCGCGGGGATTCGGCTGGCAGCACGCCGGGCGCAACCGGGCGGCGCTTAAAGACATTGAGCTCGACATCGGGCCGGGCGAGCGCGTCCTGCTGTGCGGGGACTCCGGCTCCGGCAAGTCGACGTTGCTGGCCGCCTTCGCGGGCGTGCTGGGCGGCGATGACGAGGGCGAGCAGACCGGCGAGCTGACGCTCTACGACGGGGCCGGCCACCGCGAGGCGCCTGGGCGGACCGTCCCGGTGGGGCTGGTGCTCCAGGACCCGGACGCGCAGGTGATCGCCTCCCGCGTGGGTGACGACGTCGCCTTCGGGTGCGAGAACCTCGGCGTGGAAAGGGAAGAGATCTGGCGCCGGGTGCGCCACGCCTTGGACGTGGTGGGCCTGGACGTCGCCCTTGACCACCCGACGCAGCGCCTGTCCGGCGGGCAGAAGCAGCGCCTGGCGCTGGCCGGGATCATCGCCATGGGCGCGGGGCTCATCCTGCTCGACGAGCCCACGGCCAACCTGGACCCGCAGGGCGCCCGGGACGTTATCGCCGCGGTGCGCGATACCGTCGAGGCCACCGGCGCGACGCTCGTCGTGGTCGAGCACAACTACTCCGGCTGGGAAGACCTGCTGGAGCGTGCGATTATGCTCAGCGATGGGCGCGTGAGCGCGGATTCCACCGTCGCGGAAGTGGCCGCCGCCCGGGCGGTGACTGGTCTGCCGGAAGCCCGGCCGGTTGCCGCGCACGCGCCGGCCGCGATGTTTTCCCGCGACCTGGTCACCCGCTTCGGCCCGCCGCGCAGCTACGAGATCCCGGCCGGGGCCTCTACCGTGGTTACCGGGCCGAACGGCTCCGGCAAGACCACCTGGTTGATGACCATGGCCGGCCTGCTCGCCCCAGTCAGCGGCCAGATCGGCATGTCGGAGGAGGTCGCCCGCGGGCTGCCGCCCACCCCGCGGAAGTGGAAGTCGCGACAGTTGGCGCACCGGATTGGCTACGTCTTCCAGAACCCGGAGCACCAATTCGTTGCCCGCAGCGTGGCCGAGGAGCTGCGCGTGGGCCCAACGGTGATGGGCGAGGAGGTGCCGACCGCGCGCATCGACGAGCTGGTGGAGCGCCTCCGCCTCGGGCACCTGCTGGAGGCCAACCCGTTCACGCTCTCTGGCGGGGAGAAGCGACGCCTGTCCGTGGCCACCGCCCTGGTGACCGCGCCGGCGGTGGTCCTCCTCGACGAGCCCACCTTCGGCCAGGATCCGTCTACCTTCGCCGAGCTAGTCGTCATGCTGCGCGAGCTCGTCGACGCCGGCACCACGATCGCCTCCATCACCCACGACGAGCTATTCATTGCGGCGCTGGGTGATGCCCACATCCGCGTCACGGCCCCCGAGGCCGCGCCCAGCGTGCCAGCGAGCCGCGCCCGCGGACACCGGCGAAGGGAGGGGCGAAATGCCTAATATCCTGGCGACTGTCAACCCGGTGACCCGGCTGGCGCTGATGGTCATCATCACCACGCCGCTGCTGCTGAGCCTGGATTGGGTCAGCGCGACCGTCTCCCTGGGCCTGACGGTGCTGCTCGCCCCGCTGTGCGGGGTGCCCTGGCCCCGGCTGGTCCGGCTGGCCTGGCCCCTGCTGATTATCGCCCCGCTGTCGGGTATTTCCATGCTGCTGTACGGTCGGCCGGGCGGGAAGGAGTACTTCTCCATCTGGCTGGCGGTGGTCACGGAGAACTCGGTCGAGCTGGCCATCGCGGTGATGATCCGTGTCCTGGCTGTCGCCCTGCCCGTGGTGGTGCTGGCGCGCGACATTGACCCGACGGAGCTGGGCGACGGACTGGCCCAGGTGCTGCGGCTGCCCGCGCGCTTTGTCATCGGCGCGGTGGCCGGCGTGCGCATGGCCACGCTCTTCAAGGACGACTGGGCGTCCATGGAGCGGGCCCGCCGGGCTAGGGGGCTGACCGACCGCGGCCGGATTGCGCACATGGCCTCGATGTCCTTCGGCCTGCTGGTCGTGGCCCTGCGGCGCGGCGGCAAACTCGCCACGGCGATGGAGGCCCGCGGTTTTGGCCGCACCCCGCCGCACGGCAGGAGCCGGACCTGGGCCCGCGAATCCCGCCTGCGTACCCAAGACTGGCTGGTCATGGCCGGTGCCGTAGTGCTCGCGGCCGTCCCGGTGGTAGTTTCGGTAATCACGAACTCTTGGCGATTTTTTGGATTGTGATAGCTTCTATGCCCTCTGACCAGCCCGAGCAACCTGCTAGTGGCGTCGCGGACGAGCCCTTGCCGTCCGCGGCGGCGCTAAAACACTTGAGCATCGACCGGCAGCAGGCCTACGTGGTCGCGCGGGTGATAGAGCTCGCCGCCGAGACCAAGCGGCCGATGAAGCCCGTCACCGTGCTCATCGACGGCCCGTCGGGGGCGGGCAAGACCTGGCTCTCGGCCCGTCTGGCCGAGCACGACAACTGCCAGGTGGTGCACCTGGACGAGTTCTACCCGGGCTGGCACGGCCTGGACCGCGGCTCGGAGATGGTCTACGAGCACGTGCTGCGTCAGATGAACCCCGGCTACTGGCGGTGGGACTGGGAGGCCAACGCCCCCGGCGAATGGATGAGCCTGGACGCCCGCGACGACCTCATCGTCGAGGGCGTGGGCTCGGTAACCCCGGAGTCGCTGGCCACCGCCCGTCAGCGCGGCAGCGTCGTGGCCGTCTGGGTCACCGGGCCGCGCGCAGAGCGCAAGGAGCGCGCGCTGAGCCGCGATCCGTATTACGCCGAGTGGTTCGAGGTCTGGGAGGACCAAGAAAAGGTGCACTTCGCAGAACTCGAGGCCGCCGGAATTGAATTCGACGTCCACTGGGACTGGACCCCGGCGCAGGACTAGCGGAGGAAGAAAGCCTGCCGCACCAGCCGCCTAGCCGCGGTAATAGCCCTCGGCGTCGCAGCCGCGGGCGGCCTGGACCACCAGCTCGCATCCCCGCGCCCGCGCCGCGGCCTTAAGCTGCGGCAGGTGGCTTTCCACCACGGAGCCGGGCCAGGAGGTGGTGCGCAGCTGCAGCCCCATGCCGTAAGAGCGGGCGGTCTCCGCGGCGATATCCAGGCTCTGCCACATCCGGTGAGCTACCGCGGAGGTCACCCCGGCCACGGCGGGCAAGTCCCCGGGCAGGCCCTTGACGTCCAGTCCTATCCAGTCCGGCCGGGTGTCCGGATCCGCCAGCAGGCGCCGCAGCCGCGCTGGGCTATAGCCGCTGGTATGCAGCCCCACCGGGAAACCGGCGGCGTGGGTGCGGCGGATGGCATCGGCCAGCCCGGGCACCGCCAGCGGCTCCCCGCCGGAGACGACCAGGGCATCGATAAGCCCCCTGCGCGCCTCCAACAGGTCGAGCACCTCCTCGAAGCCTTGGGCGCCCCCGAAGCCCCGGTCGCCGCCGCCGTTTCCGAGGGGCTGGAGCGCCGGGTTGTGGCAGTAGCGGCAGCGCAGCGGGCAGCCCTGCACGAAGGCCGTGATCGTGAGCTTGCCCGGCCAGTCGCAGGTGGAAAAGGGGATGACCCCCGCGATGGGCAGCGAGGAGCTAGCCGGCCCGGCGGAAGCGCCCGGGGGATTAATGAGCTGGGCCGACATAAGACTCCGCGAAGTACTCGCGCTCGTGGAACTCGCCCTGCTTTCCGGTGTTGAAGCTGGACACGGGCCGGAAATAGCCCATCACGCGGGTCCACATCTCCGTAGCCTCGCCGCACTCCGGGCACTGCGGGTGCTCACCGGAGATATAGCCGTGCGAGGCGCAGATGGAAAACGTCGGCGTGATGGTGATATACGGTAGGCGGAACGTGCTCAGCGCTCGCTTGACCAGCGTGGCGCAGGCGTCGCCGGAGGACATGGCCGAACCCATGTACAGGTGCAGGACGGTGCCGCCGGTGTACTTGGACTGCAGATCCTCCTGGGCGGCCAGGGCGCCGAAGGGATCCGGGGTGTGGGCCACCGGAAGCTGCGAGGAGTTGGTGTAGTAGGGCTGCGCCGCGGTGCCGGCCTGCAGGATGTCCTCGAAGCGCTCCTTGTCCTCGCGGGCAAAGCGGTAGGTGGCGCCCTCGGCCGGGGAGGCCTCCAGGTTGTAGAGGTGCCCGGTGCGCTCCTGGGCCTGGGTCAGCAGGGCGTTGACGTGGTCCAGCAGGCGCGCGACCTGGTCGTGGCCCTGCGGATCGGTGAGATCGTAGGCGTCCTGGGTGAAGTTGCGGATCATCTCGTTGCAGCCGTTGACGCCGATGGTGGAGAAGTGGTTGTCCAGGCTGGGCAGCCAGCGCCGCGTGTACGGGTAGAGGCCGCGGTCCAGGTTTTCCTGGACGAAGGCGCGGCGGCGTTCCAGGGTGTCCACGGCCAGGTCGACCAGTTCGTCCACGCGGGCCAGCAGCGCCTCCTCGTCGCCGCGGTAGAGGTAGCCCAGCCGCGCGCAGTTGAGGGTGACCACGCCGATGGAGCCGGTCAGTTCCGCCGAGCCGAACAGGCCGTTGCCGCGCTTGAGAAGCTCCGTCAGGTCGAGCTGCAGCCGGCAGCACATGGAGCGCACCATGCCGGGATCCAGATCCGAGTTGAGGAAGTTCTGGAAATAGGGCAGCCCGTAGCGCGCGGTCATGGTGAACAGGGCCTGGGCGTTCGGGCTGTCCCAGTCGAAGTCCTCGGTGATGTTGTAGGTCGGGATGGGGAAGGTAAACGGGCGGCCGTCGGCGTCCCCGGCGGACATGACCTCCAGGAAGGCGCGGTTGATAAGGTCCATCTCCGCCTGCAGGTCCCCGTAGCGGAAGTCGACGGGCTCGCCGCCGATAAGAGGGGTGATATCCGCCAGGTCGGCCGGGCAGGTCCAGTCGAAGGTGAGGTTGGTAAAGGGCGTCTGCGTGCCCCAGCGCGAGGGCACGTTGAGGTTGAAGACGAACTCCTGCAGGGTCTGCTTCACCTGCTCGTAGCTCAAGTTGTCCAGCCGCACGAAGGGGGCCATGTAGGTGTCGAAGCTGGAGAAGGCCTGCGCGCCCGCCCATTCGTTCTGCAGGGTGCCCAGGAAGTTGACGGCCTGGCCGCACGCGGACGACAAGTGCTTGGGCGGGGCGGAGCTGACCGTGGCGGGCACGCCTCCGAAGCCTTCCTCCAGCAGCTGGCGCAGCGACCAGCCGGCGCAGTAGCCGGAGAGCATGTCCAGGTCGTGGATGTGGAGATCGCCGGCCCGGTGCGCGTGCCCGGCGGCGGGGGAGAAGACGTGGTTGAGCCAGTAGTTGGCGGTGACCTTGCCGGAGGTGTTGAGCACCATCCCGCCCAGGGAGTAGTCCTGGTTGGCATTGGCGTGGATGCGCCAGTCGGCGCGCTCGAGGTACTCGTCCAGGGTGGACTGCACGTCAATGGTCGTGTGCTGCGCAGCGTGTGCGGAAGGCTGGTAAGCCATGGGTGTCCTTTCGGTTCAGGGAAGTGGTGAAGCCGTCGCGGCAGGGCCGGTGCCGCGAGCCCAGGGGCGGGCTAAGTAAAAAGCGCTTTCGATGGACAACATAGCTGTAATTTCGACGGTGTGAGTTAGCCGAAACTCCATATATTCCGGTGTGGTAGCTCACGAACACAACATGTTGTGGTTTGGGGGAAGAGTTCGCTGCGTGAACCGAAGGCCATGTAGTGGCCGTGACGTCCGCCCCAGCCCGCCGTTTGGCCTACCCCTTTGGAGGGGAGGGGAAAGTTCCGTGGACTTTGTCACTAGACTTTCGGTACGCCGGGCCACAAAATTTTCGGCCCGGCGGTGATTTTTCTTTTTGGCGTGTTATCCGGTAAGGTTCCAAAGGTCTCGTCGTATACGTGCGACGAAGAAGTCTGATCCTTAAACTGGCCGCGGCTAGGGTGAGGTTCTGGACGTGCGGCAGGGCCCCGGAAAAGAGCCCTCATTTTTGCATGTTTAGTCCTCTTATCCGGCGGCCGGCCGTAGAAGTCAACAGAAAGACTGAAAATATGCCAACTATTCAACAGCTGGTCCGCAAGGGCCGCCACAGCAAGCGCGGCGAGGTGTCCACCGCTGCGCTGAAGGGCTCCCCGCAGCGTCGTGGCGTGTGCACCCGCGTGTACACCACCACGCCGAAGAAGCCGAACTCGGCACTGCGTAAGGTCGCCCGTGTTCGTCTGACCTCCGGCATCGAGGTTTCCGCCTACATCCCGGGTGAGGGCCACAACCTGCAGGAGCACTCCATGGTGCTGGTGCGCGGTGGTCGTGTGAAGGACCTTCCGGGTGTCCGCTACAAGATCATCCGTGGCGCGCTGGATACCCAGGGCGTCAAGGACCGTAAGCAAGCTCGTTCCCGTTACGGCGCGAAGAAGGGACAGTAATAAAAAATGCGTAAGAATGCTGCTCCGAAGCGTCCGGTTGTAAAGGATCCCGTTTACCAGTCTGAGCAGGTTACTCAGCTGGTCAACAAGGTCCTTAAGGACGGTAAGAAGTCGACCGCAGAGCGTATCGTCTACGGTGCGCTGGAAATGTGCCGCGAGAAGACCGGTACCGAGCCGGTTGACACGCTGGAAAAGGCTCTGGGCAACATCCGCCCGGATCTCGAGGTTCGCTCCCGCCGTGTCGGTGGCGCTACCTACCAGGTGCCGGTGGAGGTCCGCCCGGGCCGCGCCAACACCCTGGCCCTGCGTTGGCTGGTGACGTTTACCCGCCAGCGTCGTGAGAACACCATGATTGAGCGTCTGGCCAATGAGATCCTGGACGCCTCCAATGGTCTGGGTGCTTCCGTGAAGCGTCGCGAAGACACCCACAAGATGGCCGAGGCCAACCGCGCCTTCGCCCACTACCGCTGGTAATTTCCAGCAGACTGCACGCACATGCCCGAGTAACGACAACCTAGTTTCCGCGCCGTCGCACGGCGCCCATAACTTGATAATCGTTGCTCGGGCATTTGTCTAGCAGGCCACTTTGGGTGTTTTAGGCGCCCATGTGCTGCTAAAGCGGCTTATTAGTGGCACAATTGACCGAGAACTATCCATTTAACGACTATGAGTTGGGGTAAAGACTGTGGCACAAGAAGTGCTTAAGGATCTGAAAAAGGTCCGCAACATCGGCATCATGGCCCACATCGATGCTGGTAAGACCACCACGACCGAACGTATCTTGTTCTACACCGGTATTAACCGCAAGGTAGGCGAGACCCACGATGGTGCCTCCACGACTGACTGGATGGAGCAGGAGAAGGAGCGCGGCATCACCATTACCTCCGCCGCCGTCACCTGTTTCTGGGAAGGCAACCAGATCAACATCATCGACACCCCGGGCCACGTGGACTTCACCGTTGAGGTGGAGCGTTCCCTGCGTGTTCTGGACGGTGCCGTCGCCGTCTTCGACGGCAAGGAAGGTGTCGAGCCGCAGTCCGAGCAGGTGTGGCGTCAGGCTGCTAAGTACGACGTTCCGCGTATCTGCTTCGTCAACAAGATGGACAAGCTGGGCGCTGACTTCTACTTCACCGTGCAGACCATCATCGACCGCCTGGGCGCTAAGCCGTTGGTCATGCAGCTGCCGATCGGCGCTGAGGATGACTTCGACGGCGTCGTTGACCTGCTCGAAATGAAGGCCATCACCTGGCGCGGCAAGGTCGAGACCGGTGCTGAGCCGACCATCGAGGAGATCCCGGACGACCTGAAGGACAAGGCCGCCGAGTACCGCGAGAAGCTGGTCGAGGCCGTCGCCGAGTCTGACGAAGAGCTGATGGAAAAGTACTTCGGCGGCGAAGAGCTGACCATCGAGGAGCTCAAGGCCGGCATCCGTAAGCTGACCATCAACTCCGAGATTTACCCGGTCCTGTGCGGTACTGCTTACCGCAACAAGGGTGTCCAGCCGCTGCTGGACGCCGTCGTTGACTACCTGCCGACCCCGATGGACGTCGGCGAGGTGCACGGCCACGCCGTGGGCAACGAGGACGAGGACATGACTCGTAAGCCGTCCAAGGACGAGCCGTTTTCCGGCTTGGCCTTCAAGATTGCTGCCCACCCGTTCTTTGGTCAGCTGACCTTCGTGCGCGTCTACTCCGGTCGCGTGGCCCCGGGCGACGAGGTCATCAACTCCACCAAGGGTAAGAAGGAGCGCATCGGCAAGATCTTCCAGATGCACGCCAACAAGGAAAACCCGGTGGATGAGGCCGTGGCCGGCAACATCTACGCCATTATTGGCCTGAAGGACATCACCACCGGTGACACCCTGTGTGCCAAGGATGCCCCGATCATCCTGGAGTCCATGGACTTCCCGGATCCGGTTATCAAGGTCTCCATTGAGCCGAAGACCAAGGCCGACCAGGAGAAGCTGGGCACCGCCATCCAGAAGCTGGCGGACGAGGACCCGACCTTCACCGTCGAACTGGACGAAGAATCCGGCCAGACCGTCATCGGCGGCATGGGCGAGCTCCACCTGGACGTCCTGGTCGACCGCATGAAGCGCGAGTTCAAGGTCGAGGCCAACATTGGTAACCCGCAGGTCGCTTACCGCGAGACCATTAAGAAGCCGGTGAAGTCCCTGGACTACACCCACAAGAAGCAGACCGGTGGTTCCGGCCAGTTCGCAAAGGTCATCGTCTCCATCGAGCCGTACAACCCGGACCCGGAGACCCTGGAAGAGGGAGAGAACCCGCAGTACCTGTTCGTCAACGAGGTCACCGGTGGCCGTATTCCGAAGGAGTACATCCCGTCCGTCGACGCTGGTATCCAGGACGCTATGCAGTACGGTTACCTGGCAGGCTTCCCGCTGGTCAACATCAAGGCCACCCTGGAAGACGGCGCCTACCACGACGTGGACTCCTCGGAGATGGCCTTCAAGCTGGCCGGCTCCCAGGTCCTGAAGGAAGCCGTCGCCAAGGCGAAGCCGACCCTGCTCGAGCCGCTGATGGCCGTCGAGGTCGTCACCCCGGAGGAGTACATGGGCACCGTCAACGGTGACATCAGCTCCCGCCGTGGCCAGGTCTACGCTATGGAAGACCGCGCCGGCGCCAAGGTGGTCAAGGCCAAGGTCCCGCTGTCCGAGATGTTCGGCTACATCGGCGACCTGCGTTCCTCGACCGCCGGCCGTGCGAACTTCACCATGGTCTTCGACTCCTACGCTGAGGTTCCCTCCAGCGTGGCCCAGGAGATCATCGCTGAGCGCACTGGCAACGCCAACTAGGGGTATCCACCCCGGCTACCACTTGGGGTTTTCTGACCCCAAAATCCTAGGAAGAGAGCGGGTTTGGTATTCTGCGCTAGGGAATGCCAGGCCCTTCCTAGGGGCTAGGTTGGGTCGGTAGCGGTCGGGCTGAGCCTTGTAATCTCGCAGTGTTGACGCCGCGATAGTGCAGGCTGAGCCGGCCGTTACCGCTCACCTAGGATCCGCAAAGATTCTTGTCGAGAGATAACGTCCGCACTAACTTCCGCGGACAGACTTCCCGCAAGGGCGGTTTGAAATATCCGCGGCATAAATCTAGGATCGTGTAACTGGCACGTAAAGAAAGCGTCATAAGCACGCGGTTACAACCCACGTGCCTATGGCAACTGTCAACCACGTGGCTGCGAAGGTCGTAGCCACCATATAGTCCAGGAGGACATACAGTGGCAAAGGAGAAGTTCGAGCGTTCGAAGCCGCACGTTAACATCGGCACCATCGGACACGTCGACCACGGCAAGACCACCACTACCGCAGCGATCACCAAGGTGCTGGCTGACGAGTACCCGGAAGAGAACACCGCTTTCGCTTTCGACATGATCGATAAGGCTCCGGAGGAGAAGGAGCGCGGTATCACCATCAACATCTCCCACGTTGAGTACTCCACCCCGAAGCGCCACTACGCACACGTGGACGCCCCGGGCCACGCCGACTACATCAAGAACATGATTACCGGCGCTGCTCAGATGGACGGTGCTATCCTGGTCGTCGCCGCTACCGACGGCCCGATGCCGCAGACCCGCGAGCACGTTCTGCTGGCTCGCCAGGTTGGCGTTCCGTACATCCTCGTTGCACTGAACAAGTGCGACATGGTCGATGATGAGGAAATCATCGAGCTGGTCGAGATGGAGATCCGCGAGCTGCTGGGCGAGCAGGACTTCGACGAGGAAGCTCCGATCGTTCACATCTCCGCTCTGAAGGCTCTCGAGGGCGACGAGAAGTGGGTTAAGTCCATCGTCGAACTGATGGATGCCTGCGACGAGTCCATCCCGGATCCGGAGCGCGAGACCGACAAGCCGTTCCTGATGCCGATCGAGGACATCTTCACCATTACCGGCCGCGGCACCGTCGTGACCGGCCGTGTTGAGCGTGGCCGTCTCGAGGTCAACGAGGACGTCGAGATCATCGGTATCAAGGAAAAGTCCATGTCCACCACCGTCACCGGTATCGAGATGTTCCGCAAGATGATGGACTACACCGAGGCTGGCGACAACTGTGGTCTGCTGCTGCGTGGTACCAAGCGCGAAGAGGTCGAGCGTGGCCAGGTTGTCATCAAGCCGGGCGCTTACACCCCGCACACCAAGTTCGAGGGTTCCGTCTACGTCCTGAAGAAGGAAGAGGGCGGCCGCCACACCCCGTTCATGGACAACTACCGTCCGCAGTTCTACTTCCGCACCACCGACGTCACCGGCGTCATCAAGCTGCCGGAAGGCACCGAGATGGTTATGCCGGGCGACAACGTTGAGATGAGCGTTGAGCTGATCCAGCCGGTCGCTATGGACGAGGGCCTGCGCTTCGCTATCCGCGAGGGCTCCCGCACCGTCGGCGCTGGCCGCGTTACCAAGGTCATCGAGTAATCGATACCCTTAACGCGCCGCGCTAAGGCGTAATAGATTGAGCCGCTTCCCCTTTCGGGGAGGCGGCTTTTTCGCGTCTTAGGGCTGGCCGCGCCCTGCGCCCAGGGTGGGCGGGGCGGGCGCATTCGCGCGGTGTAATAGAGTTGGACGGGTGCATGATCCAACCCGTATTGAAAAGACCTTGGGCGCGCTCCAGGAGGCCTGGGAGGGCCGGCCGGAGGAGTCCCTGGCCACCATCTTCGCGCAACTGGCCGAGCGGGGGATTGGCTGGGGCACCAGCGACGAGGACCTGGTTTCTGCGTTGGAGGAGATGTCCCGGCAGCGGCCCGCCCTGCTACCTACCGAGGGCGGGGTGGCGCAGGGCTGCTGGCTGGTGGCCACGCAGGCGCCCACCGCGCGCGTGATGGTCTACCCGGAGCGTATAGTCGTGCGCTCCTTCCGGGACTCAGGCGGGCAGGCGCGCGCCCTGCAGCCGGTGGTCTGGGACTATTCCCGCCTGCGCGCCACCGGGCCCGCCCGGCCGCTGGTGGTGGCCGACGCCGAGGGCATAGAGCACCGCCTGGGCGTGTGCGAGTCCCTTAAGCGGGTGGACGACAAGGAGATTGCCAAGGCGCGGGAACTGCTTTCCTCCGCGACGCGGGAGAAGCCCCTGCGGCGCCGGGACGTCGGCGATGTGGTCTGGGTGATAAAGACCGACCAGGGCGAGACGCTGGTGCTAGGCCACGGCCTGCGGGTCTATTCGGCCGGCCGCCGGGACCTGCAGCAGCGAAGCCTCAAATGGGAGAAGATAGAACAATGCCGCCCGGGTGGGCAGATGGTGGTCTGCTTGCCGGGCGGCCAGGTGGCGCGCTTCGGCGCCATCGAGGACGTGCTCGTCGCGGAGTG
Source organism: Corynebacterium sp. 2571A (assembly GCF_055700935.1). Classification (NCBI taxonomy): domain Bacteria; kingdom Bacillati; phylum Actinomycetota; class Actinomycetes; order Mycobacteriales; family Corynebacteriaceae; genus Corynebacterium; species Corynebacterium sp. 2571A. The sequence goes on from NZ_JASTTE010000001.1 coordinate 355,621, forward strand.
CTAGGGCCGGGTGACCGGCCCCAGGGGGCCGCGGCTGGCTAGCGCGCCTTCAGCTTGGAGTAGTGGAGCTTGTACGTGGTGTCCACGTCCATCTCCGGGAAGGCCAGGCGGAAGTCGCTCTCGCACTGCTCGATCTCTGCGCGCAGGTCCGCCAGGGGCTTTTCCGCGCTGCTGATGACGGTGTAGGCGATGGTCGGCCGCTTGCGGTCGTAGGTCACGCGCCGGTCGACGGTCTCCACGCCGTCGAGGTTTTCCAGGGCGCTGGCGATGCCCCCGGCAATCGGGTTCATCGACATGGTCACCTGGCCCTCGTCGTTGGAGGCCGAGGAGGTCAGCTTGTTGAAGCGGTGCGGGCGGGAGTTCGCCACGATGATCCACAGGCCCAGGATGAAGGCCACGACGGCGGTGCCGGCCAGGACGTAGACCCACCAGGACTGCTCGCTGAGGCTGCCCCAGACGTCGTGGTTGACCCATTCGGCGGCCTGGTTAGCGAAGCCGACGTCGAAGTGCATCAGGATGGGCCACAGGCCCAGCACGACGAGGACGACGCCCAGCAGGAAAAACAGTAGACGGTCGACGGTAGCTAGTGCTCTAGACATTGGTTTCGACCTCCTGGACCGGCTCGACGGTCACGCTGACACGCGGGGTGGAAGACAGTTCCTGCAGCGCCTGGCTGACGGCCTCTTCCACGCGCGGGGCCAGTGCCGGGTCTTCGGTGTCGCCGTTGACGGTGATCTTGACGTTCTTGTCCGTGGCCTGGGTGCGGGCGGCGGCAACGCCGGGGGCCTGGCGGGCCACCGCACTCGAGCGGCGGGCCACGTCCACGGCGCGCAGCCAGACCGAGGACCGCTCGGACTCGAGGCGCATGTGGGTCTTCCGGCGCGGCTTGAAGGCCACGATGAGGAAGATTAGCCCCACCACGACCGCGGCTACGCCGGCCCAGACCATCCAGGTCTCCAGGTTCTCCCGGGCCACCAGGTCGGTGACCGGGGTGACCCAGGAGCTGGCGTTGGCGTCCGAGGCCACGAGCCAGGTCTCCCGGCCGGCCACGACGGCCAGCGCGAGCAACAACAGGCCTAGGAAGATGGCCCAGCCGCGCGCGGCGGGGGAGGCCTTGGGCTGCTGGCCCAGGCCGACGATTTCCTTGTTACCGGACTTAGCGGACATCGTAGCCCCCCTTCTGCGGTTGCGGGTGGGACGCCTTCCGGCGGGTATGGAACGGGACGATTTCGGGGCTGCGGACGGTCAGCGGAGTGACCTCGATCTGGCGCAGCGGCTCCGGGCGGGGCGCGTAGACGTGCGCCGGCGACGGATTGGCGGGCCGGATCTCGATCCGGCGCAGCGGCTGGCTGGACGCGGTGCGCACCGGCCGCGGCTGGTGTTCAAAGGCCTCGCCGTGGGCGTGCAAGCGTGCCGGGGCAGGCGCCTGCACCGAGCGCGGGGTGACCGGCTCCGGGGTGACCGGGCTGGTAACCCGTGGCTGGCGCGGCTGCGCAATCTGGCGCGGGCGGAACGGGGAGGCGTCCGCAGACACGGAACGCACCTCCGGCTCGCTGCCGGCGTCGATGGAACGCAGGCGGACCGGCTCAGGGGAGTGGATCTCCGCGAGCTTATCGATGCCGCGGACCGTCTCCGGCTGCCACACGAGGTGCGGGTTGACCTGCGGGCTGAACGCCGCGGCGTGCGGGCGGGCGGCAACGCTGGTCGGGGCGATGCGCTCGCCCGGAACCACGGTGCCCACGGAGACGTTGACCCGGGTGGTCTCGTAGTCCGTGTAGGTGCGCGCGGCCTCGGCGATAGCGGCACGGACCTGCTCCGCCACCTGGGTCACGGGCGCGGGCCAGGTCACCGCGATGGAAGCCTCCACCGCCAGGACGCGGCGGTAGGAATCCACCTGGGTGTGCACGCGCGGGAAACCGCGGCCGGCAATACCGGCGAGCTTCGAGTCCACGTCGCAGGTTCCGGGCACGGAACGGATGGCTGCCGTGACCAACTTGTCGAAAGTGCGGATGGAGATATCCGTCGCGCCAGCGTTATCCGCCCCGGCCCCAGTGGGGTTGTTCGGGGTGTCGGTCATTAGCCTTGGCCCTTGTCTTTGCCGATGATGTTGTACCAGATTTCGGAAAGATTGATGCGGCCATCAAAGTGCGCACCGATGACACCGCCGATGGCGCTGAACAGGATCGTAAGCAGCACCAGGGGCAGGTTGCCCAGAATGATGGCGAAGGCCAAAACAACACCGGCAACGATGCCGTAAGTGGTGTAGTTGTTCATAGGTTTACCCTTCGTTGGGAAGTTAAGAAGTCGGGCGGGTCGCTCGTCTACGAGGCCGGGCCGTCAGCCGGTGGGGCAGCGGAAGAATCCGCGCTTGCTACAGCGGAAGCGTTCGCGACGGCATCAGCGATGCGGACATCCACGCGTTGCAGCTCAGGAACGGTCTCCCGGGCCTTATCGCGCACGCGGTCGGCCAAATCGTGGAGATCTGTGGTGCCGGAGAGATCCGCAACCACCTGGATTTCGATCTGGGTGTCGTCGCGCTGGTGCAGTTGGCGGATACCCGGGACGCGCTGGCCCGGGAAATATAGAGAGACTTCCCCGAAGCGTCCGCCGAAGAGCTCGGCGACGCCGGGAAGTCCTTCCAGTGCTGCAGCTAGCCCTTGGGCCTGGTCTGCCTCTAAGAGGAAGCGAGAACGGGGACTGGGCATGAGTTACTACGCCTGGTTGCCAGCGATGGCCTGCTGCTCGTTGTCGTCGTTATCTTCCTCCGGCAGCTTAACGTCGTGGACGATGACGTCGACGCGGTCAACGTTCAGGCCGGTCATGCGCTCCACGGCGTTCATGATGTTGCGGCGGATGGCCTCGGCCAGCTCGTGGATGGCCACGCCGTACTCGGCGATGATGGCGACCTCGACGGAAGCGGTGCCCTCGGAAACCTCGACGGACACGCCCTGGCGGACGTCCTCGGAAGCGCCGAAGGACTCGCGGATGGAGCCCAGCATGCGAGCGCCGCCGCCACCCAGGGCGGAAACGCCGGAGACCTCGCGGGCGGCGATGCCGGAGATCTTGGCAACGACGTCGTCGTCAATGGTGGTGGTGCCGTACTCGGTCTCCAGGTTGGAGTTCACCTTGCGCTGGGAGACCTCCTCGCCGCCAACCTTCTGGGCCGGGGCGTTCTGGGAAGCGGAATCCTGCACCTTGGTCACGTCGGTCTTGGTCTCGTTAGCCGAGTTGTTGTTGGAGTTCTTGCCGGAGTTTGCAGTGTTGTTAGCCACAGCTATTTCCCTTTCAATAATGGGGTTTTATTTACGACCCAAAGTATACGGAGATTTCACGGGCCCGGCTCGTTATTAATGCAGGGATAGACGAATCTTTATGCAAAGGTGATTTTTAGCACTGTTTGGGCAGTGGTTTGGAAAAAGCGAGTCTACGTGCTTTAATACAAGGGTTGCTTTAACACGGCAGCGTGTCCTTTGGGCTGACGGAAAGGCCGCGGTAGGAAACTACGGCGGCGCTTCCAGAAGGAAGAAGGAAGACGCTGACGCTGGTAAGGCGAACATGACGCTTTCGCATAGGGCCTGCTTCGGCAGGTGCTAACGAAGGTCTAAGGATCGGGCTAGGTCCGCGTTTGAGCAGAGACATCCCGAGAATTAGGACCGGAGAAGGGGCATGGCAAATAAACAGCGGCAGTATAGTAAATCGGTTCGGATTGCCACGTGTAATGCGTGAAAACCGTCCTCGAGTAGCTTGAATTGACTTCGGGTCTTGTACCCCGAAAAGAAGTCGGTGCCTGTTTTGCCAGGCCGAGCACTTCTTCGTCGTCATGGCAGTCAAGACAACTGGCGTTGCGCCCAGGCCCCAGGCCCGGACAACGTTATAGAGAAATCGAGAAGCAAGTTTCCACCGCTTCACGCCCCGGAAGAACCGGGTATGTGAAAGTGGGAAAGCGAGAAAGAGGATAAGCGTGGCGGGACAAAAAATCCGCATTCGGCTGAAGGCCTATGACCACGAGGCTATCGACGCTTCTGCTAAGAAGATCGTCGAAACTGTCACCCGCACGGGTGCCCGTGTCGTTGGCCCGGTGCCGCTGCCGACCGAAAAGAACGTATACGCCGTTATTCGTTCTCCACACAAGTACAAGGACTCTCGCGAGCACTTCGAAATGCGCACCCACAAGCGCCTGATCGACATTCTCGACCCGACGCCGAAGACCGTTGACGCCCTGATGCGCATCGATCTTCCGGCAAGTGTCGACGTGAACATTCAGTGATCGACGAATAGAACTTTGGTGGAGAAAAACTAATGAGTGAAAACGAGATCAAGGGCATTCTGGGCCGCAAGCTCGGCATGACCCAGGTCTTCGACGAGGAGAACCGCGTTGTGCCGGTCACCGTCGTCGAGGCTGGGCCGTGCGTTGTCACCCAGATTCGTACCGTAGAAACCGATGGCTACAACGCCATCCAGATCGCCTTCGGCGACATGGATCCCCGCAAGGCTAAGAAGCCGGCCGCTGGCCACTTCAAGAAGGCTGGCGTGACCCCGCGTCGCCACGTGGCCGAGATCCGCATGGACGACACCTCCGCTTACGAGGTCGGCCAGGACGTGACCGTTGACATCTTCGAAGGCGTTGACTTCGTGGATGTCACCGGCACCACCAAGGGCCACGGCTACGCCGGCGCTATGAAGCGCCACGGCTTCGCCGGCCAGGGCGCTGCACACGGTAACCAGGCTGCTCACCGCCGCGTCGGCGGTATCGGCGGCGCTGCTACCCCGGGCCGCGTCTTCAAGGGTAAGCGCATGGCTGGCCGCATGGGCCAGGACCGCGTTACCACGCAAAACCTGAAGGTTCAGAAGATCGATGCCGAGTCCAACCTGCTGCTCATCAAGGGTGCTATCCCGGGTGCGCGCGGCGGACTCGTCACCGTTAAGACCGCAGTGAAGGGCGGTGCACACGCATGAGCAACCTTAAGCTAGACGTCCAGACCGCTGAGGGTAAGACCAACGGCTCCGTGGAGCTGCCGGCTGAAATCTTTGACACCGAGGCATCCATCGCTTTGATGCACCAGGTCGTCACCGCTCAGCTGGCCGGCGCCCGTCAGGGCACCCACGCCACCAAGACCCGCGGCGATGTCCGCGGCGGTGGCCGCAAGCCGTTCCGCCAGAAGGGCACCGGCCGAGCTCGTCAGGGCTCCATCCGCGCCCCGCACTACACTGGCGGCGGCACCGTGCACGGTCCGCAGCCGCGTAACTACGCGCAGCGTACCCCGAAGAAGATGATCAAGGCTGCTCTCTTCGGCGCACTGTCCGACCGTGCTCGCAACGAGCGCATCCACGTCATCGAAGAGCTGGTTCCGGGCCAGAAGCCGTCCACCAAGTCGGCTAAGGCCTTCCTCGAGCGCCTGACCGACCGCAAGAACGTGCTGCTGGTCATCGGCCGCGAGGACCTGAACGCTCGCCGCAGCGCCAACAACCTGGAAAACGTCCACATCCTGGACGCTGGCCAGCTGAACACCTACGACGTCCTGAACGCGGACGACGTTGTGTTCTCCGTTGAGGCTCTGCATACCTTCGTCAACCGTGTCAACGGCGCTGACGAGGCCAAGGAGGTCACCAATGGCTAAGACCGTTAACCCGCGCGATATCATCATCGCCCCGGTCGTCTCTGAAAAGTCCTATGGCCTGATGGAGCAGAACGTCTACACGTTCTTCGTCGCCAAGGACTCCAACAAGACCCAAATCAAAGATGCCGTAGAGCAGATCTTCGGCGTGAAGGTCGACTCCGTCAACACCGTTAACCGCGAGGGCAAGCTGAAGCGCACCCGCACCGGTTTCGGCCGACGCAAGTCCACCAAGCGCGCCTACGTGACGCTCCGTGAGGGCAGCGACTCCATCGACATCTTCGGCGCTGGCGCCTAAGAGGAAAGTCGAGAAGTAAGGAAGAATTATGGCTATTCGTAAGTACAAGCCGACAACTCCGGGTCGCCGCGCATCCTCCGTGTCTAAGTTCGAGGAAATCACTCGTTCTACTCCGGAGAAGTCCCTGCTGCGTCCCCTGAGCAAGACCGGCGGCCGTAACAACTACGGTCGCATCACCACCCGCCACATCGGCGGTGGACACAAGCGCCGTTACCGTCTGATCGACTTCCGTCGTAACGACAAGGACGGCATCCCGGCAAAGGTCGCTCACATCGAGTACGACCCGAACCGCACCGCAAACATCGCTCTGCTCCACTACGTGGACGGCGAGAAGCGCTACATCATCGCACCGAAGGGCCTGAAGCAGGGCACCATGGTCGAGTCTGGCGCCAACGCCGATATCAAGACCGGTAACAACTTGCCGCTGCGCAACATCCCGACCGGTACCATCATCCACGCTGTAGAGCTGAAGCCGGGCGCCGGCGCTAAGCTGGCCCGCTCCGCTGGTGCTTCCATCCAGCTGCTGGGTAAGGAAGGCAAGTACGCAGTCCTGCGTATGCCGTCTTCCGAAATCCGCCGCGTGGACATCCGCTGCCGCGCTACCGTCGGTGAGGTCGGCAACGCCGACCAGATGAACATCCGTTGGGGCAAGGCCGGCCGTCTGCGTTGGAAGGGCGTTCGCCCGACCGTCCGTGGTGTTGTTATGAACCCGGTCGACCACCCGCACGGTGGTGGTGAGGGTAAGACTTCCGGTGGTCGCCACCCGGTTTCCCCGTGGGGCCAGAAGGAAGGCCGTACCCGCAACCCGAACCGTTACTCCAACAACATGATCGTGCGCCGTCGTCGCCCGAACAAGAAGCGCTAAGAGGAGGTAAAAAATGCCACGCAGCCTAAAGAAGGGCCCCTTCGTCGATGAGCACCTCCTCAACAAGGTAGATGCTCAGAACGAGGCAGGCACCAAGCAGGTCATCAAGACCTGGTCCCGCCGTTCGACCATTTTGCCGGACTTCATTGGCCACACCTTCGCCGTCCACGACGGCCGGAAGCACGTGCCGGTGTTTGTCGACGACTCCATGGTCGGCCACAAACTGGGCGAGTTCGCCCCCACCAAGACCTTTAAGGGTCACGTCAAGGATGACAAGAAGGGACGTCGATAAGCGATGAGTGACACCATCACCAACGCCAGCGCTACGGCCCGTTACGTCCGCGTAACCCCGATGAAGGCGCGCCGCGTTATCGACCTGGTACGCGGTAAGTCCGTATCCGAGGCACTGGCTATCCTGAAGTACGCCCCGCAGGGCGCTGCTAAGCCGGTCGCTAAGGTCGTTGCCTCGGCCGCTGCTAACGCTGAGAACAACTTCGGGCTCGACCCGAAGACCCTGGTCATCTCCGAGGCTTACGCCAACGAGGGTCCGACCATGCGTCGTTTCCAGCCGCGCGCCCAGGGCCGCGCATTCATGATCCGTAAGCGCACCAGCCACATCACCGTGGTGGTCGAGAGCCAGCAGGAAGGGGCCAAGTAATGGGCCAGAAAATCCATCCTCACGGCCTACGTTTGGGCATCACTTCCGACTGGAAGACCCACTGGTACGCCGATAAGGACGACTACGCAAAGTACGTAGCCGAAGACATCAAGATCCGCGAGTACCTGTCCACGGGTCTCGAGCGCGCCGGCATCGCCGACGTCGTCATCGAGCGCACCCGTGACCGCGTCCGCGTCGACATTCACACCGCCCGCCCGGGCATCGTGATCGGTCGCCGCGGTGCTGAGGCCGACCGCATCCGCCGTGGGCTGGAAAAGCTCACCGGCAAGATGGTTGCCCTCAACATCCTCGAGGTCAAGCAGGTCGACGCCAACGCCACCCTGGTTGCTCAGTCCATCGCTGAGCAGCTGGTCAACCGCGTTGCTTTCCGTCGCGCTATGCGCAAGGCCATCCAGTCCGCTATGCGCCAGCCGCAGGTCAAGGGCATCAAGGTCCTCTGCTCTGGTCGTCTGGGCGGCGCCGAGATGTCCCGCACCGAGCGCTACCACGAAGGCCGCGTTCCGCTGCACACCCTGCGTGCGGAAATCGACTACGGCACCGCAGAGGCCCACACCACCTTCGGCCGCATCGGCATCAAGGTGTGGATCTACAAGGGTGACGTTGTCGGCGGCGTACGCGAATCCGAACTGAACGCTCCGGCGCAGGGCCGCGGCCGCGACCGTGGTGGTCGTTCCCGCCGTGGCGGCCAGCGCCGTCAGCGCGCACAGCAGAAGCAGGAGGGCTAATCCATGCTGATTCCTAAGCGCGTCAAGTACCGTCGTCAGCACCGCCCGGGTCGGCGCGGTGTCTCCAAGGGCGGTAACCGCATCAACTTCGGTGATTACGCCATCCAGGCTCTCGAGCCGGCTTATATCACCAACCGTCAGATTGAGGCCGCACGTATTGCCATCAACCGCCACGTCAAGCGTGGTGGCAAGGTGTGGATCAACATCTTCCCGGACCGTCCGTTGACCCAGAAGCCGCTCGGCGTTCGTATGGGTTCCGGTAAGGGCCCGGTCGAGAAGTGGGTGGCTAACGTCAAGCCGGGCCGCGTTCTTTTCGAGATGAGCTACCCGAACGAGGCCACCGCTATTGAGGCTCTGCGCCGTGCCGGCCAGAAGCTTCCGTGCAAGGTCCGCATCATCAAGAAGGAGGACCAGTTCTAATGGCTACCGGTACCCCCGCCCACGAGTTCCGCGAGCTCGACAACTCCGAGCTGGAAAACCGCCTGAAGGATGCGAAGGAAGAGCTGTTCAACCTCCGCTTCCAGAAGGCAACTGGCCAGCTGACCAACAACCGCCGCGTCAGCGTTGTAAAGCGCGACATCGCCCGCATTTACACCGTTCTGCGTGAGCGCGAGTTGGGCCTGTCCGTTGCTCCGGGAGCTGAGGCTTAATCATGAGTGAGGCAAACGTGACTGAATCCAAGAAGCAACCGACTCCGAAGAAGGAGAAGGAAAAGGGCGCCCGCAAGGTCCGCACCGGCTACGTGGTTTCTGACAAGATGCAGAAGACTATTGTCGTCGAGCTCGAAGACCGCAAGCAGCACGCCCTGTACGGTAAGATCATGCGCTCGAACTCCAAGGTGAAGGCGCACGACGAAGACGAGATCGCCGGCGTCGGCGACCGCGTCCGCATCGCCGAGACCCGCCCGCTGTCCAAGGACAAGCACTTCCGTCTCGTCGAGATCGTCGAGAAGGCTAAGTAAAACCTAGCCCTTTCGCGATTACGCGATTAAGGCCCGCAGCAACCATGTGGTTGGCTGCGGGCTTTTTGCATGCCCAGCCTCCGCACCAGCGCAAACTGGTCGGCGGCGTGTTGCAGAATGAAAAGATGAGGGATTTGAGTTAAGGGGCCGGCATGTGGTTGAATATTAGGGTTGCTAAAGGCTTGGTCGGCGCGCGGTGCGTTCCGAACCGCAGCCCCGAGACCCCTCGACATGTTCGTTGTAAGGCTTTAGCTCCAATCATGTAAGTAGACCAGGTGTGGCAAGGACGGAAATCTTGTCGCACGTTAATCCAGGTCAGGAGACCCATAGTGATTCAGCAAGAATCGCGCCTGCGCGTCGCCGATAACTCGGGTGCACGAGAGCTGCTCGTCATCCGCCCACTCGGTGGCTCCGTACGTCGCTTCGCTGGCATCGGTGACGTCGTCGTCGCCACTGTCAAGGAAGCCGTGCCAGGCGGAAACGTTAAAGAAGGTGACGTCGTCAAGGCCGTCATCGTCCGTGCCAAGAAGGAAACCCGTCGTCCGGACGGCTCCTACATCCGCTTTGATGAGAACGCTGCTGTCATCCTGAAGGGTGAGAGCGAGCCCCGCGGTACCCGTATCTTCGGGCCGGTTGCTCGTGAGCTGCGTGACAAGCGCTTCATGCGCATCGTTTCTCTCGCCCCGGAGGTGATCTAGTCTTATGAAGATTCATAAGGGAGATATGGTCGTTGTCATCTCGGGCCCGGATAAGGGTGCCCAGGGGAAGGTCATCGAGGCATACCCGAAGCGCGAGAAGGTCCTCGTCGAGGGCGTCAACCGCATCAAGAAGCACGTCGCCAACTCCGCTACCGAGCGCGGTGCTGAGTCCGGCGGAATCGTGACCCAGGAGGCTCCGATCCACGTGTCCAACGTTGCGATCCTGGACTCCGAGGGTAAGCCGACCCGCGTGGGCTACCGTTTCGACGAAAACGGCAAGAAGGTCCGTATCGCGCGTAGCAACGGGAAGGACATCTAAACATGAGCGAGAACTACACCCCGCGCCTGAAGGCGCGCTACCGCGACGAAATCAAGAACACCCTCAACGAGGAGTTCCACTACGACAACGTCATGCAGATTCCGGGCGTGACCAAGGTTGTCGTCAACATGGGCGTCGGCGACGCTGCCCGTGACTCCAAGCTGATCAACGGTGCACTGGAAGACCTGGCCCTGATCACCGGCCAGAAGCCGCAGCTGCGCCGCGCCCGCAAGTCCATCGCAAACTTCAAGCTGCGTGAGGGCATGCCGATCGGCGCCCGCGTCACCCTGCGTGGCGACCGCATGTGGGAGTTCCTGGACCGCCTGCTGACCATCGCGCTGCCGCGTATTCGCGACTTCCGCGGTCTGTCTGATCAGCAGTTCGACGGCCACGGCAACTACACCTTCGGCCTGTCCGAGCAGTCCATGTTCTACGAGATCGACATCGACAAGATCGATCGCCCGCGTGGTATGGACATCACGGTCGTGACCACCGCTACCAACGACGACGAAGGCCGCAAGCTCCTGCGCGAGCTGGGCTTCCCGTTCAAGTAAGGTAGCCAGCCGAGCTCCCAGCCGAACCAAGGCTAGGAACTGGCGTTAAGCAGGACCCCGGCCGGTACTCACACGAAGTACCGGCCGGGGTTCTTGGCTGTCTTTAGTCTTTGTCTACTCTGTTTTTGCTCTTTAGCTGACGCCCCCATTTAACTGCGGCACGGAGCAGTATCCTGTGCGCTCAGTGGTGTATCCGAGGCACGACGTTGCTGAGAGGGCTTCATCGCCGCCTGCTGCGTGTCGGTGGCTGCTTACGGGCGCTGAGCTGGGCATAGAAAAGCTCCCGTAGTCACCGGGTTGGTGGGTACGGGAGCTTTAGCGTTTCGGCTTCGCGCTACTAGGCGAAGAATTTGCGGCGGGCTACGAAGGCGGCGGCGCCAGCCATGGCGACTACGGCTAGGGCGATGAGGCCACGTGCGACGGTGCTGGAGCCGGTCTCAGCGGCCATACCGCGCGGGGCGGTGGCGGTGTCCTGAGCGGCGCCGGCGCCGGCGTAGGCGGCCTCGTCCAGCTTGCCGCCCTGGGCGATGACCTCGTCCTTGTTAGCGGCCAAAAGCTCCTCGGAGGCGGCCTTTTCTTCTGCAGTCGGCTGATCGTTCACGCGGGACTTGTCCTGGGTGTAGGTCTTGCCGTCCTGCATCAGGTACCAGGTCACGCCGCCGATGATGAGGGCTGCCGGCAGGGCCAGCCATGCCAGCTTGGAGTAGTCCTTTTCTTCCTCTGCCTGCTGCTGGTCGTATTCGGCCAGCATGGCATCGGAAGCAGCGCGCATCTCATCGGTGATCGGCTCGTTGACCTTGGCCGGGTCGTCGACGTAGACGCCCTTGTCCTGGGTGGACTGGTACCAGGTGGTGCCCTCTTCCTCGATGGTGGCCGGGTCGGGGATGCCCTCGTTTTCCTCGGGGGTGGCTTCCTCGCCGGCGTCAGCGGAGTCGCCTTCCGAGGTGAAGCCGTTTTCCTCGCGCCACTCGTTCAGGGCGTTGTCGAGCTCGGTGCCGGTCAGTTCGGTGGCGTCCTCACCGAAGCCGGAGACGTACTTGCCCTCGGCGTTCTTGTAGTACTCCGTGCCATTGACACTGAGGGACATCGGGTTTTCCTGAGCCTGAGCGACGACGGTGCCGCCCAGGGTAAGAGCGGCGGCCATGACGCCGGCGGTCAGGGTGCGGGTGAGCTTCTGCATGAGAGGTTCTCCTTGAGAGTGATGGGACTAGGCGCCAATTTCGAATAGGGGATTATGGCGCCATCGAAATTGAGGTTAGCCCCAAACGCCTCGTTTGTCACAACAAGTAACAATTGTCCCATCTGTAACTTTGAATATTGAGGCGTGTTTTTGCCAGGAAAAGGGTAGACATGGCGGCGGGTCCGGGCTCAGGGCGTTGGTAAATCTCCAGCTAGTTGGTGGATCGGACAACCGTCGGTGTCTTCGGGTTGGATCCTTCCTGCTTAAAGGTATTATTTAAGCTTTTGCGTCTTTGCTGGGGGTAGGTTTTGGGGGTATAGACATTTGTGTCCAGGATGTTAAGTAGCGCGCCGACGGTATCCCGCGGGCGTCCGGGCGAGTATGGTGCTGGGCCATGCCGGCAGGTGCGTTATAGCTAGGCCGAAGCGGGCTCCTTGCCCGGGTAGGGCACGGGCTGGACCTCGTCCGGGGAGACGCGGTCCGGGGCATTGCTGCCGTCGTCCGGGCTGACTACGGATTCCAGTTGCCAGCCCACGACCGCGTTGCGGACGGCCGGCTGCCACAGGTTGGCGGGCTGGATGCAGCTGATGGTCAACAGGCGCCCGGGCTGGGGGCCGTCGCCCCACACGGTGGAGTCGTCAGCTAGGCCGTCCTTGTCGGGGTCGTGGAGGTCGGTCGCAGCATAGACCAGCCAGTCGTCGCCGGAGGCCTCGGTGCGCAGATAGAGCTTGTCGCCCACGTCGACGCGGTGTTCGTCGCTGCCGCCGTCGTAGAGGTTGTCGAAGACTCCGGGCACGCCCGCGCCCGTATGGCCGGCGACCACCACGAGGTCCTCGGCGGTGGTGCCGGGCAGGGAGTAGGGGCGGTCATCCGCGGTGTATGTGCACGCGGTGGCCATATTCTCCGGGTCGATCGCGCCGCCTTTGACCCGGCAAGGCTCCGCGTCGAAATCGGCGTGAATGCCAACCGCCGGGACGTACATCTCCTGCGCCGGCGACGGCGCGATATTCGGGGTCTGACCGGCGTGCGCCGACAGCTGTGGGGCCTCGATGATTTCCTCCGGGGTGTCCACGGTGCGCTGGATGGAGAAGATGAGCGCGACCGTAGCTACGACGCCGACTGCAACACGGACCGCGCCGTTGTTGCTCCACGCGCGGAGCAGGGCGGGCCCGGACTTGGTCTGGCCGGTATCGACTGCTTCGGCAGCTGGCGCGGCCGCGGCCACCTCTTGCTGTGGGAAAGTCGAGGGGCGCTGCCGCGGGGGGATTGTCGCGCTCGGGCGGGGGCGGCGGCGTGGGCTCGCGGCTTCCGGGCGCGGGCGGGGTGTGGAGCGGGAATCCGGGCGGGCAGCGTCGCCCCGGGCCTGTAGGGCGGACCAGGCGCTGGTGTGTGGGTGGCTCGGCATCGGGGTGGCTCCGAAAGGGGTAGGGCTGGGAGAGGGAGGGGCCCGCCGGTGGGGCCGGCGGAACGAATATACACAACCATAGTGCCTGGAGTGACTGGAGTTGCAAAAGACACGGTTGGGATGGCCGAAGACTTTGCCGCCTGATTATGCAACTGCTGTATAGAGCCTTAGAATTCTATGCGTACTAGGCCCGCGTGGCCCCTTCCGCGTAACCGCAGTAAAGGAAATCAATGTCGTTGAATGATTCGGCCGCCGCGGCCGTCAATAAGAAAGTGACCCTGCTGGATAAATCCTTCAGCAGGTTCGCGGGCCGCTCCACCCTGGCGGGCGTCTACCTGACCGTGGGCACCGCCTTCGCCGGCGTCGTGGGCAACTCGGTGGAGCAGCTAGCGCCCGGCCTGGGAACCCCGGTCTTCGCCATGCTGTTTGGCCTGGGCCTGTTCGCCATCGTGGTGCTCGGCGCTGACCTGGCCACCGGCAACATGATGTACATGGTCTACGGTGCGGTCAACAAGCAGGTCTCCTGGGGCAAGGGCCTTTGGCTGCTCATCGTGACCACCTTCTTCAACCTGGTGGGCGTGATCCTTTTCGCCGCCGCCATGGGGATGTCGGCGAAGTTCTCCGGCATGGATCCCACCCACCTCATCGTCACCCTGTCCGAGGGCAAGCTGACCAAGTCCCCGCAGGGCATGTTCGTCGAGGCAATCCTGGCTAACTTCGTGGTCAACATGGCCATCGTGGGCGGCATCTTCGCCAAGGAGGTCGTCTCCAAGTTCTTCATGATCGTGCCGATCATCGCCTGCTTCGTGGGCCTGGGCCTCGAGCACGTTATCGCTAACTTCTGCCTCTTCCTGCTCACCGCCTTCGGCTCGGATCCGCTCCCGGCCGCGCTGACCATCGGCAATGTCGCGCTCAACTGGACCCTGGTCTGGCTGGGCAACCTCGTCGGCGGTGGCTTCCTCATCGGTGGCGTCTACGCCTGGCTGAACAACGGCCCCGAGGAATACCGCGACTAGTCCCCGCCGAGGAATAGGAGACTCAGACTTTCTGGTTCCGCGAGTCTCCGAATTTCGGGAAGTTCCCGCATGCGTGGAACTAGGCCCGCCGGGCATATACCCGGCGGGCTTTAGTGATCTGCAGTTGGCGATCTAGCGCTAGCAATCTGGTGGTGGGTTCGGAGCTAGACCCGCGAGCGGTCCAGCTGGCCGGAGTACAGGTTGAAGCGGTTGCCGCGGGCGAAGCCGACGAGTGCCATTCCGGCCTCGCGGGCGGTCTCGACGGCGAGGGAGGAGGCGGCGGAGACCGCAATCAGCGCGGGGAAGCCGGCCATGGCGGCCTTTTGTACCAGCTCGAACGAGGCACGCGAGCTGACCACGAGCACCAGGTCGTGGGCGGGCAGGCGGCCTTCCAGCAACAGGTGCCCGATGACCTTGTCGGCGGCGTTGTGCCGGCCGATGTCCTCGCGCACGACCACCGGCTCGCCGTCCATGGTGAAGGCGGCCGCGGCGTGGATGCCGCCGGTCTTTTTAAACTGCTTCTGGTGCTCACGCAGGCGGTCCGGGATGTTTGCGATGAGCTGCGGGTCCACGTCCCAGCCGGGGATAGGGTAGGGCAGCTTGTGCTGGAGCTGCTCGATGGAGGAGGTGCCGCAGACCCCGCACGCGGAGGTCGTCAGCCCCAGGCGCAGATCCGATAGCTCGATGACGTTTTGCCGGGCCAGTTCCACGTCTAGCAGGTTGTAGGTGTTTTCCCCGTTGACGGTAGACCCGGCGCAGTAGCGCGCGGTCGTCACGTCGGCGGCAGCCTGGATGTGGCCCTCCGAGTGGAGGAAGCCGTGGGCCAGTTCCACGTCGTGGCCCGGGGTGCGCATGGTGGTCGTAATCGTCTGGCCGTCCACGCGGATCTCCAGCGGTTCCTCGCCCGCGACGGTATCGGCCCGGGTATCGACCTGGGTGAGCTGGCCGTCCTCGTCGAGGCGCACCCGAGTGACGGCAAAGCGAGCGTTAACCCTGTTGGACACTAATCCTCCTGGTCTGGTTTATCTCTGACCTGGTGTTCTCTGGCCTAGGGTCTTACTGACCTGGCTTGCTATGACCTGGCCGGTGCGGCCGGCTTGCTACTGCTCGGCGATCTGGGCGCGCAGCTTTTCGATGTGCTGGCGGGCCTCGTCGGTGTCCTGGGACGCGAGGCCGACTAGGAACGCGGTCAGCGGTGCGGCCGGGCGGGAACGGTTGTGGGCGACGTCGGCGGTCAGGTCGAGCAGCTCCTTGGTCAGGGCGGTGGCATCCGGCTTGTCTAGGCCCAGGTAGCCGGCGGCTTCGACGAGCCAGGCGTGGGCGGACTGCATGGGTTCTTTGTTGTTATCGATCTTCTTCGCATCATCAGACATGGGAACCAGTTTAGGCCCCCGCGCAAAAAGAGGCGTTGGCGCAGGCAGCAAGGTCGGCAGGAGTTTTGTCGCAGCTGTGGGCGTGGGGGCGGGCGGTTGCCAAACGCGGCGGCGGGCGCGGTGCGCGCGGTTGCCGGTTGGGGCGAAGAAGTCGTGAGCAGGAGAAATTTTACAAACGCCCAGCTGGTTGGGTACACTGACCCGTTGGAATAGCGTCCGTCGGGGGTTTTGAACCCCTGACCTGCTTGGCGGGGACCGTAATGGTGCTGCTAAGCCGTGATTTTTGGCGCCTTCCAGGTAAGAATTGAACATCAACTTTGTTGTAGGCCCCTCGCCGATAGAGCGGACCGTGTTTGTATCAAAGGGTGGCGAGCGCCTCGCGGTATTGACCGCGGGGAGCGTGAGTAGCCCGAAATCACACGGAAAACGCGCGTGGTGAGTCCAGTCGAACGGGCAGGCAGTCCCTGCCTGCCGCGCGGCTGGGGTGGGAACCGCAACGAGAAAGGTAACGGTCGTTTAACCATGACCATGACTGATCCTATCGCCGACATGCTGTCGCGCGTGCGCAACGCAAACCATGCGCACCACGACACCGTGTCGATGCCGACCTCCAAGATCAAGGCCAACATCGCTGAGATCTTGAAGCAGGAAGGCTACATCGCTGACTACTCTGTCGAGGACCGCGAGCTGTCCCTCGAGCTTAAGTACAACAACCGTGAGCGCTCCCTGTCCGGTCTGCGCCGCGTGTCTAAGCCGGGTCTGCGTGTGTATGCAAAGTCCACCAACCTGCCGAAGGTCCTTGGCGGCCTGGGCGTGGCCATCATCTCCACGTCCCACGGTCTGCTGACCGATCGTCAGGCTCAGGAGAAGGGCGTAGGCGGAGAAGTTCTCGCCTACGTCTGGTAAGGGAGGTATGACACATGTCTCGAGTCGGTCTAGCACCCATCGCCGTTAAGAGCGGCGTCGAAACCAAGATCAACGGACAGACCATCGAGGTCAAGGGGCCGAAGGGCACCCTGACCGTCGAGGTCCCGGAGCCGATCACCGTCGCCGTGGAGGACAACGAGATCCGCGTCTCCCGCCCGGATGATCACCGCAAGCACCGTGCCCTGCACGGCCTGTCTCGTTCCCTCATCAACAACGCCGTTGTCGGCGTGACCGATGGCTACACCATCAAGATGGAAATCTTCGGTGTCGGCTACCGCGTTCAGCAGAAGGGTTCGAACCTGGAGTTCAACTTGGGCTACTCCCACCCGATCCTCATTGAGGCTCCGGAGGGCATCAGCTTCGCAACTGATGGCGCCACCAAGTTCTCCATCACTGGCATTGACAAGCAAGCTGTCGGACAGATCGCCGCGAACATCCGCCGCCTGCGTAAGGACGATCCTTACAAGGGCAAGGGCATTCGTTACGAAGGCGAGCAGATCCGCCGCAAGGTCGGAAAGACGGGTAAGTAAGCAATGGCAAACACTGAAAACAACAAGCGCACTCCAGTCGGCAAGGACATCTCTAGCCGTCGTCGCGAGGCACGCGCCCGCCGTCACTTCCGTATCCGTAAGACCCTGCGCGGTACCCCGGAGGCACCGCGTCTGGTTCTCCACCGCTCTTCCCGCCACATGCACGTCCAGGTCATCGACGACCTGGCGGGCCACACCTTGGTCTCCGCGTCCACCATGGAAGCGGACATCCGCGCCCTCGAAGGCGACAAGAAGGCTAAGGCTTCCAAGGTGGGTGAGCTGATCGCAGAGCGCGCCAAGGCAGCTGGCATCGAGCAGGTTGTCTTCGACCGCGGTGGTTACAAGTACCACGGTCGCGTCGCAGCTCTGGCTGAGGCCGCACGTGAAGGCGGTCTGAAGTTCTAATGGTCAACGGAAACATCAACGGAAGGAACGCCTAATGTCGGACCGTGAACAGCGTGACGGCGGACGCTCCGCCGAGAACAAGAACAACAACCGCGGTGGCCACAACCGCCGCAACGATCGTCGTAACCAGGACAACGAGCGCGATAAGTACATCGAGCGCGTTGTGACCATCAACCGCGTCTCCAAGACCGTCAAGGGTGGCCGCAACATGTCGTTCACCGCTCTCGTGGTCGTTGGCGACGGCCAGGGCATGGTCGGCGTCGGCTACGGCAAGGCCAAGGAAGTCCCGGCCGCCATCCAGAAGGGTGCCGAGGAAGCTCGCAAGAACTTCTTCCGCGTCCCGATGATCGCCGGCACCATCACCCACCCGGTCGAGGGCCGCGACGCCGCCGGCATCGTCATGATGAAGCCGGCCGCCCCCGGTACCGGTGTCATCGCCGGTGGCGCTGCCCGCCCGGTGCTCGAGTGCGCCGGCGTGCAGGACATCCTGTCGAAGTCCCTGGGCTCCGACAACGCCCTCAACGTCGTCCGCGCTACCGTGGACGGCCTCAAGCAGCTGGTCCGCCCCGAGGAAGTTGCCGCTCGCCGCGGCAAGTCCCTCGAGGAGGTCACCCCGGCCCGTATGCTGCGCCGTCGCGCAGGTCAGGAGGCATAAACAATGGCTCTGAAGATTACTCAAATTAAGGGCCTGGTGGGCACCAAGCCGAACCACCGCGCCAACATTGAGGCCCTGGGCCTCAAGCGGATCGGTCAGTCCGTGGTTAAGCAGGACACCCCGATCATCCGCGGCATGGTTAACAAGGTGCGTCACCTGGTCACCGTTGAAGAAGTGGCAGGGGAGTAGATAAATCATGGCTGATATCATCAAGCTGCACGATCTGCGCCCTTCCAAGGGCGCTAACAAGGCCAAGACCCGCGTCGGCCGCGGTGAGGCCTCCAAGGGTAAGACCGCCGGCCGCGGTACCAAGGGTACCAAGGCACGTAAGCAGGTCTCGGCCGCTTTCGAGGGTGGCCAAATGCCCATCCACATGCGTCTGCCGAAGCTCAAGGGCTTCCGCAACCCGAACAAGGTCGATTACCAGGTGGTCAACGTGTCCGACCTGGCCAAGGCCTTCCCGAACGGCGGCGACGTCACTGTCGCAGACATCGTCTCCGCCGGCCTGGTCCGCGCTAAGCAGCCGGTCAAGGTCCTGGGCAACGGTGAGATCAGCGTCAAGCTGAACGTCACCGCTGACAAGTTCTCCAAGTCCGCTGTGGAGAAGATCGAGGCCGCCGGTGGTTCCACCACCGCGACCAAGTAAGTCTTTTTAAGACCTACTAAACAACAATCCCACCGCCGGGTTCCCGTTTCCGGGACACCGACGGTGGGATTTTTCTTTGTCTTATCTGCCACTACAGCGCTCGCCGCGCTGGTGCGGCAAGCGCCAGGGGAGCGGCGCGATAGGTTACTTGGACTCCTCGGAGGCCGGCGCGGACGGCTCGGTGGAGGAGACGTCGTGCTCGTTCTCGCTGCGGGAGGAGTCGTCGCAGGCGGTGGCGCCGCCCACGGCAAGCAGCGCGGTCAGGGCGACGGCCGCCAGGCGGCGGGTGGGGTGGAACTTAGTGGTAGCCATAGATAGAATTCCTTCCTTGAACGGCTAACGGTTGTCTGTCCTGCCAGCCTAGTCGTTTTTGCGGGTGGCGTTGTGGGCTACCCGATTCCGCAGGGGGATAACGGCGATAAACGCCACGGCCACGACGAGCCAGCCCGCGCCCAGTAGGAGCCCGGCGTTGGCCAGGCGCGGGGCGGTCTCTATATCCCCGGCGCCGGAGAGCATCACCAGGCCGATGACCGCGCCCCAGGTAAATCCGAGCAGGCTGACGGTGATAAGGGGAGCGAAGATCTCGTAGGCGGCCACGCGGGTGAGGAAGCCCGTGCGCAGCCCCATCAGCCGGAGGCTGTGGGTCAGGTCAGCGTTGGCGAAGACCTCGTGCGCTTGGCCCTGCAGGATGGACATCGCCATGATGCAGAAGCCGAAGGAAATGGTCAGGATGATCCCGGTGAAAACGTCGTGGAAAATGATGGAGGCCTCCGGGCTCTCCTGCAGTGCCCGGCTCAGGTCGTCGCCGCCAAAGGGGGAAACGATCATGTAGCCGGCCAAGAGTCCGAAAAGCGAACTCGGCGCGATCCGCCGCCAGGTTGCCCGAGCCCCGGCAGCCACCCGGCGCGAGGCTATGAAGTGCGCGTTAGACCCCAAGGGGCCCGCCAGCCGCGCGCCGACTTGGAGGAAGAGCGGAGCGATGAGGCTCAGAGTGGCGATGAGCAGGAACAGAAATCCGACGACGGTGAGCATAGCCGCCAGGCTGGTAAATAGCTCGAGCAGTTTGATTCCCGCCAACAGAAACACGGCGAGCACCAGGAAGGCCACCGAGCGCCACCAGCGCAGCGCCCGGGGCATCTGCCGGCGAGCTACCCCTAGCGGGCTCACTGCGACCCGCTGCATCCCGGCCAGGGCGGCGGCCAACGCCAGGACGATGAGCGCGGATCCGACGGCCAGGTAGCCCCACCACGGCAGGTAGAGCTCGGTCGGGGAGAGGGGAATCCCCATAAAGGTCAGGGTGGAAAAGGTCGGGACTAGCAGCGCGCTTATAAGCGCCCCGAGCGCGGTGCCGAGCAGTGCGTTGATGCCCGTCTCCAGGACCGTCATGCGAGTGATGTCGCGGGCGCTGAGCCCCACCAGCCGCAGCGCGGCCAGACGCCGCTCCTGCCCGGCCGCGCTGGTCACGGCGGCCTGGGAGATGAGGCCAAACAGGGCAGGCACTAAGAACGCGCAGGCAGTTAGCGCCAAGACCGTCCAGGTGTGGGCGTCCATGCCCGGCTGGGAGGTGTCCAAGTTGGCCTGGAGGTTAGCGTCCTCGCCCCGGCGGTAGAACATGTACGTCCCGCCGGCAACGAGGAAAGCAATCGTCGCGCCCACGGTTAGCGAGCCGAGTGAGAGCAGGGTCAGGGTGCCGGTACCGGTGCGCGAGGACACGGAGGCCCGGAACAGCTGCAGGGCTAAGCCGCCGATGGAAGCGCGCACCGGCGCGGGCCGAGCGCGGCGCACCGTCGTCGAAGAGGTGGGAGTGCTCATCGCGCGGCCCCCAGTAGGCGGTCGTCGTGGATGATGCCGTCGCGCAGCTCGATGCGCCGGTCCAACCAGTCGGCCACCTGCGCGTCGTGGGTGACCAGCACGAGGGTGGAGCCTTGCTGGCGCACCAGCGTGGTCAGCATCTGCATGACGTCGTGCCCGGTGGCCTGGTCGAGCGCCCCGGTTGGCTCGTCGGCGAAGATGACCGCGGGCTCGGTGGCCAGCGCGCGGGCGATGGCCACCCGTTGCGCCTGCCCGCCGGACAGCTGCCCGGGGCGGCGGTCGGCGAACTCGCCCAGACCCAGTTGATCCAGCAGGTGGACGGCGCGGCGCCGGGCCTTCCGGCGGGAGGTGCCGGTCACGGTAGCCGGCAGCGCGATGTTCTCCGCGGCGGTGAGCTCCGGCAGGAGCTGCCCGTCCTGGAAGACGAAGCCGAAGGAGCTAAGGCGCAGGTGCGAGCGGTCGCCGTCGGTGAGTTCGGTCAGGTCGGTCGTTCCGAAATGGACCCGGCCGCTGCTGGGCAGCAGGACCCCGGACATGCAGTGCAAGAGGGTGGACTTGCCGGAGCCGGACGGGCCCATGATGGCTGCGGTTTCACCCGGGGAAAGCTCCAGGGTGATGCCGGAGAGGACATCGGTGCCGCCAAAATTCTTGGTGACGTCGTTGAGTTTCAATGTGGTCGTCATGTTTACCTATTCAACGTGGGAGAACGCTGGCGCAGAAGCGGGGTGGTCCTAGATTTACGGGTAGGGCTGGCCCTACCCCCACCGAGAGTGCAAACGTTAAAGTCAGTCCTTGTGAAACTCCCGTGGAAACATAACCCGCGCGCGGCCGTCAACCCGGCCGCCACCGAGCGCGCGCACGAGCGGGCCCAAGCCCAGCGCCTGGCCGAGCTTACCCGCGCTCGCCGGGCGATCGCGGACGCCTACGAAGTCGAGCGCCAGCGCATCGAGCGGGACCTGCACGACGGCACCCAGCAGTACCTCGTGGCGGCCTCCATCAAGCTGGGCGAGGCCCTGCTGGACCTGGGCGGCACCGAGGCAGAACTGGTGCGCGCGGCCAAGGAAGACATCGATAACGGGCTGGCCAGCCTGCGCGCGACCGTCCGCGGCATCCAGCCGCAGGTGCTCACGGACCGCGGGCTGGTCGCCGCGCTTAACGATGCCGCGGCGGGGCTGGGCCCGCACGTCGCAGTCCGCGCCCCGCACCCGCTGCCGGAGCTGCAACCCAGCATTTTGGCCGCGGCCTATTTCTTCGCCACCGAAGCCATGACCAATGCCGCCAAGCACGCCCCGGGTGCGGCGGTCAGCGTCCTGGTCACCGCCGACGCCAACCTGCGCATCACCGTGGTGGACGAGGGCCCGGGCGGGGCCGAGCTGGCCCGCGGCCGGGGGCTGGCCGGGATGCGCGAGCGGCTGGCGGCTTTCGGCGGCAGGCTGGAGCTGAACTCGCCGGCGGGCGGACCCACGCGGGTGGCGGCGGTCATTCCGTTGCTGTTGGAACGAGGAGAAACGGGGATCGGATAATGCGGATTGTTATCGCGGATGATTCCGCGCTGCTGCGCGAAGGCGTGGCCGGGCTACTGGAGCGCCGCGGCCACCGCGTCGTCGGCCAGGCCAGTGACGCCGACCAGCTGGTCGGACTGGTGCGCGAGCTGGCCGCCACCGGCCGGCTCCCCGAGGTTGTGATCACGGACGTGCGGATGCCGCCGCGCATGGCCGACGACGGCCTGCGGACCGCGGTGAGCCTGCGGCAGGAGTTTCCGGGCCTGGCGGTCGTGGTCTTGAGCCAGTACGTGGCCCCGGCCTATGCCGTGGAGCTTTTCGATAACACCGACGGCGGGACCGGCTACCTGCTCAAAGACCGAGTATCGGAAGTGGCGGACTTCCTTAAGTCCCTGGACACCGTGGCCGCCGGCGGCGTGGTCATCGACCCGACGGTGGCGCAGGCGCTGATGAACTCGGCGCGCAGCGGCATCGGCGAGCTCACCCCGCGGGAGCGGGAGGTACTAGAGCTGATGTCCTGCGGGCTGTCCAACCGGGAGATCGAGACCAAGCTGTTCCTATCGACGGCGGCGGTGGGGAAACATGTGAGCAATATCTTCCTGAAACTGCGTTTGGACCCGGCGCAAGAAAACCGGCGGGTCAAGGCCATCTTGCGCTACCTCGCCCAGCGCCAGTTTCCCGGCTAAGGCGAGCCTAATCACGTTTAGGCCGCTGCTATTGGGGCTAATGCTTTTGCGGCTGGTAGGGTAATGGGGTCAAAACTGTTCATCCCACCCGGAGGGCTCACCAGGCTGCCTTCACCGCGCGCGCCGCGGGCGGCGGCCGGGCCGTGCCCAGCGGGTCAAATGAGTATCCACCTCGAGGCAGTAGAAGGGCACCGGCACGCGCGAGGCGCGGGCGGTATTTTTCTGCGGACGCCCTCGGTAGGCCAGGAGGATTGTGTAGTGTCCGCCATTATCCAGGCATTTAAGGACGCCGATCTGCGCAAGAAGATCATCTTTACGATCGTGATGATCATCGCGTACCGCATCGGCGCGCAGATCCCGTCCCCGGGCGTCGACTACGGCGCCATCGCGGGCCGTCTGCGCGACCTGACGGAAGAATCCGGCAACCTGTACTCCGTCATCAACCTGTTCTCGGGCGGCGCGCTGCTGCAGCTGTCGGTCTTCGCCATCGGCATCATGCCGTACATTACGGCCTCCATCATCGTGCAGCTGCTGACCGTGGTCATCCCGCACTTCGAGCAGCTGAAGAAGGAAGGCCAGTCCGGGCAGACCAAGATGACTCAGTACACGCGCTACCTCACCGTGGCGCTGGCGCTGCTGCAGTCCTCCGGCATCGTCGCCCTGGCCGACCGCCAGCAGCTGCTGGGCCAGGGCGTGGAGGTCCTGGTTCCGGACCGCAACATCTTCGACCTGGTGGTGCTGGTGCTGGTGATGACCTCCGGCGCCGTGCTCGTGATGTGGATGGGCGAGCTGATTACCGAAAAGGGTATCGGCAACGGCATGTCCCTGATGATCTTCGCAGGTATCGCGACCCGTCTGCCTACCGACGGCATGAACATCCTGCAGAACAACGGCGGCCTGGTCTTCGCCATGATCGTCGCCGGCGTCATCGTCCTGGTCATCGGCATCACCTTCATCGAGCAGGGCCAGCGCCGCATCCCGGTCCAGTACGCCAAGCGCATGGTGGGCCGCCGCCAGTACGGTGGTTCCTCCACCTACCTGCCGCTGAAGGTCAACCAGGCCGGCGTTATCCCGGTGATCTTCGCCTCCTCGCTGATCTACATGCCGGTGCTTATCACCCAGATCGTCAACTCCAACAACGCGGTCACCCCGGACAACTGGTGGCAGCGCAACGTCATCTCCTGGCTGCAGAGCCCGGCGTCCTGGCAGTACATCGTGCTCTACTTCGTGCTGACCATCTTCTTCGCCTACTTCTACGTTTCGGTTCAGTACGATCCGGCGGAGCAAGCGGATAATATGAAGAAGTACGGTGGCTTCATCCCGGGCATCCGCCCCGGCCGCCCGACGGCCGAGTACCTGGGCTACGTGATGAACCGCCTGCTGTTCGTGGGCGCTGCCTACCTGGGTATCATTGCTATCCTGCCGAACATCCTGCTGGACTTCGGCGTGGGGCACTCCCAGGGCGGCGGCATGACCGCCTTCGGTGGTACCGCGATCTTGATTATGGTCTCTGTTGCCTTGACTACCGTCAAGCAGATTGAGTCCCAGCTTCTGCAATCGAACTACGAAGGACTGTTGAAATAATGCGTTACGTACTCCTTGGACCTCCCGGTGCCGGCAAGGGCACGCAGGCCGCTATCTTGAGCGAAAAGCTGGGCATCCCGCACATCTCCACCGGTGACCTCTTCCGCGCCAACATCGGTGAGGGCACCGAGCTGGGCAAGGAAGCCAAGTCCTACATGGACGCTGGCCAGCTCGTGCCGACCGACGTCACCGCCCGCATGGTCAAGGACCGCCTCGAGCAGGACGACGCCGCCAAGGGCTTCCTGCTGGACGGCTTCCCGCGCACCGTGGAGCAGGCCGATATCCTGACCAAGCTGCTGGCCGACAAGGGCCTAGAGCTGGACGGCGTGCTGAACTTCGAGGTGTCCGAGGACGTCGTGGTCGAGCGCATGCTGGCCCGCGGCCGCGCGGACGACACCGAGGACACCATCCGCACCCGCCTGGGTGTCTACCGCGATGAGACCTTCCCGCTCATCCAGCACTACGGCGACGCCATCATCCCGATCAAGGCCGAGGGCGAGGTCGAAGAGATCAACGCCCGCGCCATGGAAGCACTGGGGAAGTAGGTTAAGAGCCATTTCCATCTTCTCGCGCCGCAGCAAACGCATCCCCGCCCGCACCCCGGGCGAACTCGACGCCATGCAGGCGGCCGGCGAAATCGTCGGCCGGGCCCTGCAGGCCGTGCGCTTGGCTGCGGCGCCTGGCGTATCTACCCTCGAGCTCGACGCCGTCGCGGAAGAACTCATCCGCGGCGCCGGGGCTCAGCCCACCTTTAAGGGCTACGAGGGCTTCCCGGGGTCCATCTGCGCCTCCGTCAACGACGTCATCGTCCACGGCATCCCCGATAACGAGACGGTCCTGGCCGAAGGCGACTTGGTCTCCATCGACTGCGGGGCCACCCTCGACGGCTGGGTGGGGGACAGCGCCTGGACCTTCCCCGTCGGCGAGGTCAGCGCGGAGGCGGCCAAGCTGAACGATGCCACCGCCTGGGTCCTGTCCGAGGGGCTGCAAGCCATGGTGCCGGGCAACCGACTGACCGACGTCTCCCACGCGCTCGAGTTAGCCACCTGGGCCGCCGAGGAGAAGTTCGGCGTCGAGCTGTTCATCGTCGACGGCTACGGCGGCCACGGCATCGGCCGCACCATGCACGAGGAGCCCTACCTGGCCAACGAGGGCCGCCCGGGCCGCGGGCCCTATATCCAGGAAGGCTCCGTGCTGGCCATCGAGCCCATGCTGACGCTGGGCACCGAAGACTCCGTGGTTCTGGACGACGACTGGACCGTCATTACCGAGGACGGCTCGCTGGCCTCCCACTGGGAGCACACCGTCGCCGCCACCGCCGACGGCCCGCGCATCCTGACCCCGCGCTACGACAAATAGCCCGGCCTTACTAGGGCCAGGCTCCCGAAAGCCCCCCCGGGTAGCGCGCGGCGGCGCCGGGCGGGAATAGCCCGTGCGCGGCTACGATTTGGTAACGTTCGCGCCCGGCTGGGAAATTCCTCGGGCACAGGTCTATAATTTTCAGCATGTCGAAATTCCGCTTCAATGCCGTCCCCCTGGCTTTCCGTCGCGCCGCCCTCGCGCTGGCCGCCACGGTGGCCATGGCCGTCACCCTGATTGGTGGCGTACCGAACGCCCAGGCCCAGCAAATGCCGGACCCGACCCGTTTGTCCTCCCAGGTTCAGTTGAACCAGGGTAGCTCCGAACTGCCGAGCATCGACCAGCTGTCCAAGCAGGTCCAAGACGAGGCTGACAAGTTCTTCGGCGGGGCTCGCGAGCAGGCCTGGAACACCCGCAACCAGATGCTCGACGAGGTCAACAAGCTCAACCCGCAGGCCGCCAACGCCCTGCGCCCGGTCGTCGACAACGTCCTGAACGCTCTGTTCCCGGGCCTGGTGGCCCAGAAGCAGGCCGAGGCCAAGGCCGCCCGCGAGGCCGCTGCCCGCGCCCAGGCTGAGCAGGCCGCCCGCGAGAAGGCTGCCGCCGAGGCCGCCGCCCGCAAGGCGGAGCAGGAGCGCCAGCGCAACGCCTTCAACCGCGGCCCGTGCCCGGCCGACGCCGCCGTCTGCGTCGACCTGGACGGCCGCCGCACCTGGCTGCAGAAGAACGGCGATGTCACCTACGTCGCCCCGTCCATGGCCCCGGGCAAGCCGGGCCAGGAGACCCCGCGTGGCACCTTCCACGTCAACCGTAAGATCAAGGACGAGATCTCCTACGAGTTCAACAACGCCCCGATGCCTTACGCCATCTACTTCACCAACAACGGCCACGCCTTCCACCTGGGCGACCCGGCCTACGACTCCGCCGGCTGCGTCCGCCTGCCGGACCAGGCTGCTATCCGTTACTTCAACGACCTGCAGATTGGTGACAAGGTCTTCATCTACTAAGCGAAGCTTCGACATCTGAAACTTCCCCGGCCCGCCCCGCACCGCCTTTCATGGCGCGGGGCGGGCCTTTTCGCGGGCGCTTGCCGGCTGGGATCCTGCACCAGGGTGGTGGCACGGGTTTGGAATTCGTGTCGTTAACGCGTATGCTCTTTGTTTGGTGTATGTGTGCGGAACTTCCCGCACGTTAAACGCCAGGCAGTAGACAAATACATGCAGTCGCTTTGGTTAGTCGCCAGCGGCTAGAAAAGTTGAGGTTATGGCTAAGGAAGGCGCAATTGAGGTCGAGGGCCGCATCATCGAGCCCTTGCCGAATGCAATGTTTCGTGTCGAGCTAGACAACGGACACAAGGTTCTTGCCCACATTTCGGGCAAAATGCGTCAGCACTACATCCGCATCCTCCCCGAGGACCGGGTAGTTGTTGAGCTGTCTCCTTACGACCTGACCCGCGGACGCATCGTCTACCGCTACAAGTAAAGACAGTAAGCCTCCTTACCCAGGGGCGGCCGCAAGGTCGGTCGCCTTTTTCCACCTCAGGCCACGGTGGCTTGAGCCCCACCACAATTTCGCGCTGGCACCGGCACGGTCCGGACAGCGCGCGAAATGGTAGGGGACGGGTAGGGAGAAAACCACCGTAAAAACCCGAAAGGACAAGCCACATGGCACGTCTAGCTGGTGTTGATCTCCCGCGCAATAAGCGCATGGAGATCGCTCTCACCTACATCTATGGCATCGGGCACACCCGTGCCAAGGCACTGCTGGAAAAGACCGGCATCTCTCCCGACCTGCGTACCGACAACCTGGATGATGACCAGCTGTCGGCACTGCGTGACGCGATCGAGGCTGAGTACAAGGTAGAAGGCGATCTGCGCCGCCAGGTACAGGCCGACATCCGCCGCAAGATTGAAATTGGCTGCTACCAGGGCCTGCGCCACCGCCGTGGCCTGCCGGTTCATGGTCAGCGCACCAAGACCAATGCTCGTACTCGTAAGGGTCCGAAGAAGACGATCGCAGGAAAGAAGAAGTAATTCATGCCTCCAAAGACTCGTTCCGGCGCCCGCCGTTCCGGCCGTCGCGTCGTAAAGAAGAATGTGGCCCAGGGCCACGCGTACATCAAGTCCACCTTCAACAACACCATCGTCTCGATCACCGATCAGACCGGTGCTGTGATTTCCTGGGCATCCTCCGGCCACGTCGGCTTCAAGGGTTCCCGTAAGTCCACCCCGTTCGCAGCCCAGATGGCTGCCGAGTCCGCCGCCCGCAAGGCGATGGAGCACGGGATGAAGAAGGTTGACGTTTTCGTTAAGGGCCCGGGCTCGGGCCGCGAAACCGCAATCCGTTCGCTCCAGGCCGCCGGCCTGGAGGTGTCCTCGATCTCGGATGTGACTCCGCAGCCGCACAACGGCTGCCGTCCGCCGAAGCGTCGTCGCGTTTAAGGGAAGGAAGAGGTAACTAAACTATGGCTCGTTATACCGGCCCCGCTACCCGTGTATCCCGCCGTCTCCGCGTCGACCTAGTCGGCGGCGATATGGCGTTTGAGCGCCGCCCGTACCCCCCGGGACAGGCTGGCCGCAACCGGATCAAGGAATCCGAGTACTTGCTGCAGCTGCAGGAAAAGCAGAAGGCAAAGTACACCTACGGTGTCCTGGAGCGTCAGTTCCGTCGCTACTACGCAGAGGCCAACCGTCTGCCGGGCAAGACCGGTGACAACCTGGTCATCCTGCTGGAGTCCCGCCTGGACAACGTGGTCTACCGCGCTGGTCTGGCTCGCACCCGCCGCCAGGCCCGTCAGCTGGTCTCCCACGGCCACTTCACCGTCAACGGTAAGAACATCAACGTTCCGTCCTTCCGCGTGACGCAGTACGACATCATCGATGTCCGCGAGCGTTCCCAGAAGATGGAATGGTTCGAAGAGGCCCAGGACCGCCTGGCCGACGCCAACGTTCCGGCATGGCTGCAGGTCGTTCCGGAGACCCTGCGCATCCTCGTGCACCAGCTGCCCGAGCGCGCACAGATCGACATCCCGCTGCAGGAGCAGCTCATCGTCGAGCTTTACTCGAAGTAAACTTCGAAAAGTCATCTTTATCCCTCTACCGACGTCATATAGCGGGCGTCGAAAAGGAGAATTTCAATGCTCATTTCCCAGCGTCCTCAGCTCTCCGAGGAGTTCATCGACTCGTCTCGTTCCAAGTTCGTCATCGAACCGCTCGAGCCGGGCTTCGGTTACACCCTCGGCAACTCCCTGCGTCGCACCTTGCTGTCGTCCATCCCGGGCGCGGCCGTGACTTCCGTCAAGATTGATGGCGTTCTCCACGAATTCACCACCATCAACGGGGTCAAGGAAGACGTTTCCGAGATCATCCTGAACATCAAGGGCCTGGTACTGTCCTCCGACTCCGAGGAGCCGGTCGTTATGTACCTGAGCAAGGAAGGCCCGGGCGAGGTCACCGCGGGCGACATTCAGCCGCCGGCCGGCGTGGAGATCCACAACCCGGATCTGCACATCGCCAGCCTGAATGACACCGCGAAGCTGGACATGGAGCTCGTCGTAGAGCGCGGCCGTGGCTACGTGCCGGCCGCCGCTACGTCTGGGGAAATCGGCCGCATCCCGGTCGACCAGATCTACTCCCCGGTCCTCAAGGTTTCGTACAAGGTCGAGGCAACTCGTGTTGAGCAGCGCACCGACTTTGACAAGCTGATCATCGACGTGGAGACCAAGAACTCCATCACCGCTCGCGACGCCCTGGCTTCCGCCGGTGGCACCCTGGTCGAGCTGTTCGGCTTGGCGCGCGAACTCAACACGGCCGCCGAGGGCATCGAGATCGGCCCGTCCCCGCAGGAGACGGAGTTCATCGCTGCCTACAGCAAGCCGATTGAGGACCTGAACTTCTCCGTTCGCTCCTACAACTGCCTGAAGCGCCAGGAAATCCACACCGTCGGTGAGCTCGCCGAGTGCACCGAGTCCGACCTGCTGGATATCCGCAACTTCGGTCAGAAGTCGATCAATGAGGTAAAGATCAAGCTGGCTAACCTGGGTCTGGCTCTGAAGGACACTCCGGAAGACTTCGACCCCACCCAGCTGGAAGGTTACGACGCTGAAACCGGTGACTTTAAGGATCCGGCTGCAGACGATTCCGAGTAAAGAAGCTAGTGCGCCGGCGCAGCCGGCTGCAGCGCTCATTTAAAACGCTAACGAGGAGTACATAATGCCTACCCCGAAGAAGGGTGCCCGTCTCGGCGGCTCCGCTGCCCAGCAAGCTCACCTGCTGAGCAACCTGGCAGTCAGCCTGTTCGAGCACGGCGCTATCAAGACCACCGATGCGAAGGCGAAGATGCTTCGTCCTTACGCTGAGAAGATCATCACCAAGGCCAAGTCCGGCTCCGTTGCCGACCGCCGCCAGGTTCTGAAGCTCATCCCGCACAAGGATGTTGTTGCTTACCTGTTTGATGAGCTGGCCCCGAAGTTCGCTAACCGCGACGGCGGCTACACCCGCACCATCAAGCTGGACAACCGCGCCGGCGACAACGCTCCGATGTCCCAGATCTCCCTGGTGACCGAGGAGACCGTCTCCGCCGAGGCTAACCGCGCCACCCGCGCTGCCGCCTCCAAGCAGGCTGAGGCCGAAGAGGCTGAGGCTGAAAAGGCCGAGGAGACCGCTGAGGAAGCTCCGGCCGAGGAGACCACCGAGGCTCCGGCCGAGGAGGCTTCCGCTGAGGCTGAGGCTGAGACCGAGGCTGAGGACAAGTAAGTCCTTCTTACTCAGTAAACCCGCCCGTCCACTCCGCGCCCGCGGGGAGGCCGGGCGGTTTCTTTGCGCCGTAGCGCCCTCGCCCAATGAGCAACACCGCCCAGCGGGGGATACCGCCCAGCGGGGGATACCGCCCAGCGCGGGTAGCACCGCGCTGAGCGATACGACGGCCGATACAACAACGAACCGCCGGCGGCCCGAAGGCTACCGGCGGTTCGCTGTCTCTGTCTCTCTAAGGTTCCCCAAGCCACTGCTTGAAAAGGAAAACTCCTCCGCGGCCGTTCAAGCCGCCTCTGCGAAGTCCGCCCCGCTTTGGCTGTCACCAGCCGCCCTGCGGGGCGCAAGGACCATCTCTCAAATCCACACCAAGGAAAGGGGATTATCGCCTTCCCTTGGCGCCTGACAATTATTGTGGCAGGTCAGTCTGTAAAGGTGCTGTTAATGCAGTTCCCACGCATTCAGCTATCCCACATAATGCCCGCTAGGTGCCAAGAAATCGGGCCCAAAAATTTTTTTCCGGCCCGGCGTGGCGGTAGCATGTGGGCCTATGAACTCTGCTGAGCAACCCCGCCAGGCCGCCCCGGAGGAAAATGCCAACCCCACCCCCGCTGGGAGCGTGCGGCGCGTGCGTCTGGACGTGGCCTACGACGGCACCGGCTTCCACGGGTGGGCCCGGCAGAAGCCGCAGCAGGGCAGCGAGCTGCGCACGGTGCAGGCGGTGATCGAGGACAACCTGACGATGATCCTGCGCCACCCGGTCGAGCTGACCGTCGCCGGGCGCACCGACGCCGGCGTGCACGCGGCCGGCCAGGTCGCGCACTTCGATATCCCGGAGGAGTCGCTGCAGCAACGCTCCATCGACGGGGACCCGGGCAAGCTAGTCCGCCGCCTGGCCAAGCTCCTGCCGGACGATATCCGGGTCCACGACGTTGCCTTCGCCCCCGCCGGTTTCGACGCGCGCTTTTCGGCCCTGCGGCGGCACTACCTCTACCGGGTGACCACCTCCCCGGCCGGGGCGCTGCCCATGCGCCGGGCGGATACCGCGGTCTGGCCGAAGCCGGTGGACATCGACGCCATGCAACAGACCGCCAACCTCCTGGTGGGCCTCCACGACTTCGCGGCCTTCTGTAAGGCCAAGCCGCACGCCACCACCATCCGCGAGCTGGAGAGCTTCAGCTGGGAGGATATCTCGACGGCCACCGAGCCGAACCTGTACCAGGCGCACGTGGTCGCCGACGCGTTTTGCTGGTCGATGGTGCGCTCCCTGGTGGGCTGCTGCCTGGCGGTGGGGCAGGGGCGCCGGGACGTCGACTTCGCCACGGCGATGCTCGCGGAGAGTCAACGCTCCTCCCAGATCCCGGTCGCCCCTGCCAAGGGGCTCAGCCTGGTGGGCGTGGACTACCCGGCCCCGGAAGAGCTCTCCGCGCGGGCGGAGGCCACCCGGGCCAAGCGCAGCGGTAGCGAGCTGGGCTAAGCCCGGCTACCCTGACGGGCAGCGGCAGAGTTTTGTGCCTGCCGACGGTACGGTTTCTACAGCAGCGATGGGGTGTCGCTGGCTATCCAGGGGGGATAATTTATGGCGCGTCCAGTGCCCACGACGAAAGCGCAAGTATCCGGCCACAAGTTCCTGCGCAGGCGGGTAGAGCACGGCCTGGTCATGGGGGATATCCGCATGATCCATGACCCGCTGTCCACCCGCCGGCGCGCGCTTGTCTTTGGGCTTATCGCCGTGGTGCTGGTGGGCATAGGCTCGGCCCTGCTGGCCTGGTTGCAGCCGGAGCCCAATCCCGGCGAGGCGCCCATCGTGGAGTCCGCGGACAAGCAGCTCTTCGTGCTCGTCGACGGCACCTACCACCCGGTGGCGAACCTGGCCTCGGCCCGCATCATCGCCGGCGAGCCGGCGGAACCGGCCCGCATCGGCACCCGGCACCTGGACGACGCGCAGCTGGGCGTGCCGCTGGGTATTGCGGACGCGCCCGGTTTTATCGCCGCCTCCGGCACCGAAAACGCGGTGGAGTGGTTGGCCTGCTTCGCCGGCGCGGACGCGGCCCAGACCCCCGGCTTCGTCATCACCATCGACGCCGCCCGCGAGTTCAGCGCCGGGGACATCGTGGTCACCGCCAACCAGGGGCACACCCTCCTCGACGGGCAGGCCGCGTGGGTGAAAACGGAGGACACGGACTGGCTGGTGGACGCGCACGGTCGGCGCGAAATCCCGCCGGCGGAGACGACGGAGGGCCGGATCATACGGCGCGCCCTGGGCGTGGACGCGGATACCTTCCGCTGGGAGCTGCCCGCGGAGTTGCTCAACGCGTTCCGGGTGCTGCCTGCCGTCGAATTCCCGGACCCGCTGCCGGCCGTCATCGACACCGGCACCGGGGACCAGGGGCTGTGGGCCCAGGCGGACGAGGGAGTCTTCGCGCTGACCGAGCCGCAGGCCGACGCCCTGGTCGATGCCGGCGCGGATCTGCAGCGCCTGAGCCACGAGGAGGTCGCCGCCCTGCCGGATGCCCCGGCGGCGCAGGAGGCCTTCCAGCTGCCCGAGGCGGCCCCCGAGTTTATCGACCCGGCCCACGGGTGGCTGTGCGCGACGGCCGAGGGCCGCGGGGCCGCCGCGCCGCCGCAGGAGGGCACCATCGAGCTGTCCGGCTCGGCCGTGGCCGACCGCTTCAGCGGCCTGCCCCAGGGCGGGCTAGGGCTAAGCTCCGAGCACGGCTTCCACCTGGTCACCGCGCACGGGCTGCGGCACTCCGTGGAGGACGAGGCCACGCTGGAGGCCCTGGGCACGGGCACCGGCGCCCGGGCGCCCTGGCAGATCCTCCGGCTGCTGCCGGACGGCAGCCAGCTCAGCCGGGAAGAAGCGCTTAAGGCAAGCTACTGAGCGCGCTCGCGCCAGAGCGCGGCCCCGGCCAGCGCGGCCACCAGGGCGGCACCACCCAGGCCGAGTAGCACCAGCTGGGCCCGCCGGGTCGCCGGGCGTACCGCGTCGTCGCTCGGTGCCACGGCCAGCGCCCGTTCGTCCACGGCGTAATCCGCTGGGCGCGCGCTGACGGCCGCCAAAGGATCCACGCCGCCGTGGGAGGGCTCGGCCGCCTGCGCCAGCAGCGCGCGGATCTCCGCGGCGCTGGCGCCCGGGTGGATCTGCCGCAGCAGTGCCGCGGTGCCGGTGATGGTTGGCGCGGCGAAGCTGGTGCCCGTGAACTCGCGCTGCGGGCCGGTCCCATCGGCCGCAACGACCGCCCGGGCCCAGCCCTGCCCGCCGGGGTCGAGGCCCAGCGGCACCGTGCCCGGCGCAGCCAGCGCCAGTCCCGAGTCTGGTTGCGGAATGGAATAGTCCGCGCGGGCCTGCGGGCCAGCCAACGCGCCGACGGAGACGACCGTGGCGGCGTGGGCCGGGTAGACGGTATGGCCTCGCTCGCAGGACTCGCCGGCGTTGCCGGCGGCGGCGACCACCACGGTCCCGGCAGCCTCGGCGCGCTCTAGGGCGGCGTCGAGCCGTCCCGTATCCACGTTGGTGCCGGCGGGCAGGCAGGAGACCACCGAGATGTTGACCACGTCGGCCTCCTCCTCGACGGCCGCTTCGATCGCCTCGGCCAGGGTGTCCAGGTTGCCGGCGGCAGAATCCTCCTGGCCGTTCCCGCCGGCGGCGCGGTAGTGCGCCGAGGTCTGCCGGATGGAGAGCACCCGGGCGCCGGGGGCGACACCGGTGTCGGCGGCGGCGATGACCCCGGCGACCACAGTCCCGTGGGCGTCGCAGTCCTCGAACGGGTTCGGTTCCTCCGGGTCGACGAAGTCGGGGCCCGGGTCCAGCTGGCCCAGCTGCGGGTGCGGGTGGACGCCGGTGTCGATGACCGCGACGGTCACCCCGTCCCCGGTGGCCTGGGCGTGCAGGCGGGCGCGGTAGTCGGCCTGTTCGGCGGTCGGGGCGGGGACCTCCTCGGTGGGCACCGCCACCGCGCAGGCGGTGTCCGGTTCCGCCGCGGCGGCTACGGCAGCCCCGCCCGCGACAAAGCCGCCGGCGAGCAGCGCAGCCGCGCTCCTCGTCGCTATTCCCCCGCGGCGTATCATCCCAACCCCCGCAGGAGGGCGAAGAGCCCGATGAGATGCGCGGCCAGGGGCAGGCAGGTCGCGATGGCAAGCGCCTCGGCGCGCTCCCACCACACGATGGTGGTCGGCTCCGCCGTGGGCACCTTCGCCGCCCACAGCGGGGTGCTCAGCGCGCCCGCCGCGGCGACGCCCGCGACGATGAACATCGCCAGGTGCGGGTCGCCGCCGCTGGCCGGCGCGCTGGCCAGCACCGGGATAAGGCACGCGGTGAGCAAGCTGGCGGCCGCCAACAGGGACAAGCACCACGCGGCGCTGGCCTGCCCGTGCCGCACCGCGTGCATGATAAGAGCCCCGCCGACGCACAGGCACAGCGCCTGGGCGAAGCCGGACCCGTTAAGCTGCGTGCCGAAGGGCCCCTCGTAGACCGGGGTAATGCCCGTGCCGGTCAGCGCCAGCGCCGCCAGCGCGGGCAGGGCGGCCAGCCCGGCCCCCAGGCAGACCCCGGCGTAGAGCTCCTGGGCGCGCCGGGCGCGGGCGTCCACGTCCGGCTGGTGCCCGTCGGAGACCGACAAGTCCTGGCCCGCGGTCGGCAGCTGCGGCACCGACAGGCCCGCCGCCCGCGTGACCACGCCCGGGGCGGCGGCGATGAGGCAGACCACCGTAAGCAGCACCGCGGCGCCGGCGGCGACGAAGGGCGCCTCGCCCGGCATGGCCACGCCACCGGCCGCCACCAACCCCAGCCCGCCCAGGGTGAGCGCGGCGGCCGTGCACTTGGGGCTAGCCACGGCGGTCACGTGGAAGACCAAGACCATGGCCAGCCCGCAGGACAGCGCTGCCAGCAGCGCCCAGGCGGCATCACTAAGCGCGGCAGGAACCACCCAGGACAGGGCGCTGTGCACAACCAGCGCGGGCCCGTCCAGCTGCTGGTTGGCCGCCTGCCACGCGGGCGGGAGGGCCCCACCCGGCGGGGCGACGGCCCACCAGCCGGCCAGCGCCCCGGCGAAGACCAGCGCCGGGACCAAGGGGCGGGTCGTGGGCTGGTAGATAACCAGCGCGGTGCCCAGCGCCAGCGCGATGGCGACCGCGGCGCTGGCGGGCAGAACGACCGCCAGCAGGGCGGCGACGGCGACCAGCCCGATACCCGCCCAGACCGCGGCCAGCCCGTGAAGCTCCGCCGGGCGGCCGGCTGCCACGAGCGCTTCCGCCGAGTCGCGGATAACCGGCGCCGGGGCGTCCTCCTGAGGGTTGAGGATGATGACCGCGCCGTCTTTGACCCGTGTGTCCGACAGCGGCTGGGCCATGTCCAGCCCGCGCCCGCCCGCGGTGCTCGCCCGCCACGGCTTGGACAGCTGGGGCGAGTCGACCAGATAGCCGATATCCTCAATCATCTCGCCCAAGCTGCCGGTCACCGGCAGCGACAGGTCCGCCTCTTTCCGAAAATTACCTGCGTGGACGCGCACCGTCACGCGGACGGTATGCTTGATCGCAGCGTTCACAACACTTCACCCCCGAAGTAGTAGATCCCCGAATTCTCGGGCCGGTGGCTAAAAAATTTTCTTGCCCACCTTGCCCGTCGCGCTCAATTGTGGCTTACTGTGGGCAGCGTGTCCACCGCTAGGGGAGGTGGCCGCCACAAACATTTCGGGGGTGTAACAGCCGTGCTGGATCAGCGCGAGAGTATCCAAGTAATCGAGCCAACAACCTTAACGCAGCGCCAACCGGTGCCGCCGGCGCCGACCGGCACCATCACCGCAGAGGCGGTGCCGGAGGCCCAACGCAAGCAGCCCGTGCCGCTGGTGCGCATCATCATGCCCATCGTCATGGTCGCAGCCATGCTCGGCATGGTCGCGCTCATGGTCCTAAGCGGCGGGCCGGAGCGCACCTTCAGCCCGCTCATGCTGATGTTTCCCATCATGATGCTGGCCAGCATGTTCATGATGTTCGGCCCGTCCACCGGCGGCCAGGACCCGGACGAGACCCGGCGGACTTACCTGCGCCACTTGAAGGCGCTGCGCGAGAAGGCCCTGGACAACGGCGCCGCGCAGCGGGCCCACGAGCTGCACCGCCACCCGCCCGTCGAGCAGCTTCCCGCCTTCGTCCACAACCAGCGGCTGTGGGAGCGCAGCGCGGACGACCCGGACGCCCTGGAGGTGCGCATTGGCGTGGGCGAGACGAAGCTGGCCACGGAGATCCAGGTGCCGGAGGCGGCCGCGGCGGAGGACCTCGACCCGGTGTGCGCGGTCAGCCTGCGTCGGACCATCCAGGCGGTCGAGACCCTGCCGGAGATGCCCGTGGTCATCCAGCTCCAGGCCTTCGGCGTGCTGGGTATAGCGGGCGCGGGCGCGGCGGACCTGGCGCGGGCCATCGTCATCCAGCTGGCGTGCGCGCACGGGCCCGACACCCTGGGCATCTCCGTGCGCGGGGCCGG
The DNA here is from genome assembly GCF_055700935.1 of Corynebacterium sp. 2571A. Lineage (NCBI taxonomy): Bacteria > Bacillati > Actinomycetota > Actinomycetes > Mycobacteriales > Corynebacteriaceae > Corynebacterium > Corynebacterium sp. 2571A. Next base: position 392,644 of record NZ_JASTTE010000001.1, read on the forward strand.
ATGGGAGTGGGTGAAGTGGCTGCCGCACGCCCGCCGGCCGGAGCAGGCGGACTACCGCGTGCTCATCGTCGACGGGGTGGCGACCACCGGGGTGGAAGACTTCCTCGACGAGGAGGGGATAACCACCATCATCGACGTCGGCTCCCGGCGTAACACCGCGCTCGGGCTGCGCGCCGAGCACGAGGGGCTGTGCCTGAGCCTGCGCGACGGGGCGGGCCCGGATGCGGGCACAACGCTGCTGGTCTCCACCGCGGCGGGCGAGGAGGAGCTGGGGCGCGCGGACCAGCTGGGGGAGGACGGCGCGGTGCTCATCGCCCGCCGTATGGCCCGCTGCCGCCGCCCGCTGGCCGAGCCGGGGCCCAAGCTCGGCTCCGGCGGCGGCGACCTGGTGGCCCTGCTCGGGCACCGCGACATCGCCGAGCTGCGGGGAGAAAACCTCTGGCCGGGGCGCGCCGGGTCGCAGCGCCTGCACGTGCCGGTGGGGCTGGACCCGAGCGGCCAGCCGGTCTACCTCGACCTGAAGGAGTCCGCCCAGGGCGGCATGGGACCGCACGGGCTGTGCATCGGGGCCACGGGCAGCGGCAAATCGGAGCTGCTGCGCAGCCTGGTCACCGCGCTGGCGGCCACGCACTCGCCCGAGGAACTGAACCTGGTGCTCGTGGATTTTAAAGGCGGGGCGACCTTCCTGGGCTGCGAGCAGCTGCCGCACACCGCGGCGGTGATCACCAACCTGGAGGAAGAATCCGTCCTGGTCGAGCGCATGTACGACGCCATCTCCGGGGAGCTGAACCGCCGCCAGGAGATCCTACGCCGGGCCGGCAACTTCGCCAACGTCGGCGATTACAACGCCGGCCGCGACCCGGAGCAGTTCCCGCCGCTTCCCGCCCTGGTCATCGTGGTGGACGAGTTCTCCGAGCTGCTAGGCCAGCACCCGGACTTCGCCGACCTCTTCGTCGCCGTCGGCCGCCTGGGCCGTTCGCTGCAGGTCCACCTGCTGCTGGCCTCCCAGCGGCTGGAGGAGGGCCGCCTGCGCGGGCTGGACTCACACCTGTCCTACCGCATTGGGCTCAAGACCTTCTCCGCCGCGGAGTCCCGCCAGGTCCTAGGCGCTACCGATGCCTACCACCTGCCCGCCCAGCCCGGCGCCGGCTACCTGAAGACAAACGGCGACGCCCTGGAGCGCTTCCAGGCCACCTACGTCTCCGGGCCGCTCGCTCGCCCGGCCGACCCAGCCGAAGGGGCAAGCGCACCGCCGGCGCGGGTGTCCGTCTTCGACGGCTGGGACTCTCACGCCGCGGAGGACAACGAGCCGGAGCTTGTCTGGGACGAGTCCACCACGCTGCTCAACGAGGTCGTGGCCGCCGCCCGCGCGGAGGCCGACAACCGCGGGCACAGCGCCCACCGCATCTGGCTGCCGCCGCTGCCCGCCGCGGTCGAGCTGCCCGACATCCTGCACCGGGCCGGCCAGACCACCGACCTGCAGGCCGCGGTCGGGCTCATCGACCGTCCCTACAACCAGCGCCAGGATCCCCTGGTGGTGGACTTTTCCACCGCCGGCGGGCACGCGGCCGTCTGCGGCGGTCCGCAAACCGGCAAGTCCATGGCGCTGCGCACCATCGTCGGCTCCCTGGCCGCGACCCACGGCACCGAGGCCGTCCGCTTCTACGTCATCGACCTGGGCGGCGGGGCGCTAGCCAACCTGGACCGCCTGCCGCACGTGGCGGGCGTGGCCGGCCGCGACGAGCCGGACACGGTCCGCCGCGTCATCGACGAGGTCACCGGCCTGGTCGAGCGCCCCGAGCCCCGCCACACCTTCTTAGTCCTGGACGGCTGGCACCACGTGGGCACCGCCGGCGCGGAGTTCAACGATCTCACCGAGAAGATCACCGCCCTGGCCGCCGACGGCCCCAGCGCCCGCGTCCACCTGGTCTTATCCACGCCGAGGTGGACCACCCTGCGCCCGTCGATTAGGGACCTCATCGCCCACCGGCTGGAGCTGCGCCTAGGGGAGGCCATGGAATCCCTGGTGGACCGCAAGGCCCAGCAGAAGCTGCCGGCCCTGCCCGGCCGCGGGCTCACCGAGAACGGGGAGATGATGCTGCTGGCACGCACCTCCAACCAGGACGTGGCGCACCTGCAGTCCCGCGGCGGCGACCCGGTGCCCCGGCTCAAGACCCTGCCCGACCAGCTGCGCCCGGCCGACTTGCCCCGGCACGCGCTGACCACCGGGCTGGTCTGGGGAATCGGCGGCCGCGACTTGGATCCGGTGGCCTGGGATCCGGCCACCAGCGCCCACCTGGTCTGCGTCGGCGCCAGCGGGTCCGGCAAGTCCACCTTCGTCCGCGCCATCGCTAATGCTGTGGCCGCCCTGACCCGGGAGGACGCCCGCCTGGTGGTCATCGATCCGCGCCGGGCGCACCTAGGCGCGCTCGACGAAAACATGCTCGCCGCCTACGCCGCCACGCCCGCAGCGGCGGAGAAGGCCCTGCGCGATACCGCGGCGACTATGCGCGAGCGCCTGCCGGGGCCGGATATCACCCCGGCGCGCCTGCGCGCCCGCGATTGGTGGGCCGGCCCGGAGATCTACGTGGTCATCGACGACGCGGAGCTAACCAGCGAAGCCGCCCTGCACCCGCTGGTGGAGCTCATCCCGCACGCCCAGGACATCGGCCTGCACGTCATCTTCGCCCGCAAGGCCGGCGGCATAGGCCGCGCCCTGTTCGGCAAGTTCTGCTCGGCGCTCAAAGACACCCAGCCCGCGGTCCTGCTCCTGGACGCCGACAAGGAAGAGGGGCCCATCTTCGGCATGAAGCCAAAGCGCCAGCCGCCCGGCCGCGGCCGCTTCCACGTCCGCGGCGAGGAACTGGGCCTGTGCCAAGTCATCCGCGCCGACGGCGACCAAGAAGACGCCGACGGCGACCAAGAAGACGCACCACCAGGCGCCGAAGACCGAGACGAGAGTAGCCAAGCAGAAAGCAACCGAAAGGACACGCCATGACGACCGCCGCACCCGCTTTGTTGACCATCACCTTCCTGGATACCGCCACCATTTTCGAAGGCCCGGAAACCGTCTACCGCTACGACCTGCCCGGCACCGGGATCGTGGAGGGCTGGGCCCTCGACGGCGCGCTCGAGCAGGCGGAGAAGATCCTGGGCGCCCACTGGCCGGAGGCACCCGTGAAGGTCTGCGCGGACTCCAGCGCGACTGCGGTCTCAGCGGAAGCCGTGAGCATTATCGCCCGGCAGCTCGAAGGCCGGGAGGTGCCGGTGGTAGACACCGCCGAACACGGGGCCACCCACCCGGAGACCGAGGTCTTCGCCCCGCCCGCGCCCGTGGCCGAGTCCGTCAATACCGGCGGGCCAAACCAGGACGCAGCGCGCGCCGAGCCGCTGCGCCCGAGCGCGGACGACTCCAGCAAAGGCGGGTGGTTCCAGCCCTTCTACGTGCTGCTGGCCGTGGTGGTCCTGATCGTGGCCGGCGTGGCCTGGTTCGTGGTCGGCCGCGGCGGCGAAACAAACAAGGAGAGTGCGGGCGATGGGGCAACCGATAACGCGGTGGCGGCCGCTCCCGCCGACGAGGGTGCGGGACCACCGGCGCCCGGGGAGGCGGGCAGCGAGGGGCCGGCAAACGAGCCGCCACCCGCGCCGGAACAGCTCAGCGCGGCGGGCCTGTCGGTGCAGTTGCCGCAGGGCTTTCACGCCGAGGAATCCGCCGAGGACGACGGGCTGGTCACGGCCACGGGGCCGGACCCGGACCTGCGGGTGCTTCTCGCCGCGGATCCGCTGTATTCGGTGCCCGCGGAATACCTGCTGGAAGAGATCCAGGAAGAAATCGCCGGCGACGACGCCCTGTCCCACCCGCAGGAGCACGACGGCCGGCTGACCTACGTGGAAAAGCCGGGCGACGACTCGCACGTGGTCTGGACGACGTGGGTGGACGGCGATCACCAGCTGTCCGTGGGCTGCCACACCCGCCAGCTGCCCAGCGTCGCGCAGAAAGCCGCCTGCCGCATGGCGGAAGAATCCCTGTCCCGGGAGGGCTAAAACTTTTTCAAAAACTCCGGGAACCGAATGAGCCAGAGGGCAGTCCAATAAAGATGAGGAAGGCACCGCGTCGGAAAGAACGCGGCGGCGGGGGACTTCCTCCACCAGTCTGACAAGCAACCGCGACACATCAATCCCGTCACACCACACCGTGACACAAGACCGTGACACCACACTGTCAACCCGTTCGAGGAGGGGCGAACACTATGCACACCACGTTCAAGACCGAAGCCGAGGTCATGCAGGCCACGGCCGGGCATGTCGATTCCACCAATGAGGAAGTCCAGGGCGAGCTGACCCGCCTGCACAACGTCGTGGAAGGCACCCGCGCGAGCTGGGAGGGCCGCGCGCAGCTGTCCTTCGACAACCTGATGCAGCGCTACAACGCTTCCGCCCAGCAGCTGCGCGAGGCCCTGTCCGCTATCTCGGACAACATCCGCAGCAACGCCCGCAACTTCGACGACGTCGAGGCCCAGAACGCGCAGGTTCTCAACAACGTCGGCGGCGCCGGCCTGGCCCTGTAGCCGCCAAAAGCACCCAACGCGGTATCCCACCGCGCCAGCGCACACCAGAAAAACACCAGGAAGGAAAAATTCCCGCATGACCGCTATCAAGTACGAATTCGGCGCCATCGAGGCCGCCGCTGCTGATATCAACTCCACCTCCGGCCGCATCAACGGCCTGCTGGATGAGCTCAAGTCCATCATCGAGCCCATGGCCGCTACCTGGGAGGGCGAGTCCGCGGCCGCCTACCAGCAGGCCCAGCGCAAGTGGGACAACGCCGCCCTGGAGCTCAACCAGGTGCTGATGACCATCTCCCGCACTGTCTCCGAGGGCAACGACGCCATGAGCGACGTCAACCGCCGCGCCGCCGCCAGCTGGGGCTAAACGCACCCACCACACAATCCCGCCTGTCACCCCGCCTTCCCCGCTCAAAGGGGAAGGCGGGTTTTGCGTGGGGCAGGGGAGTGTTGCCGCTGTTGAGCGGCGTTTTGGGATTTCGGGGCGAAACTACTAGAGTAGTAGACCTATGTGTCTGAGCGGCACAGCCCTGCTTTGGGGCTGGACGCGGCGCCTAGTGCAGGTCTCCACCGGCCGCTGTATCTAGGCGCAGTTGAAGGACCATGGCGTTGGCCGGCAGTTCCGAGACAGACTTTCAAGGAGTCATTTTGTCTACTTTCCACCCTAAGAGCGGTGACATCACCCGCAAGTGGTACGTCATCGACGCTACTGACGTGGTGCTGGGCAAGCTCGCTTCCACCGTGGCAGACCTGCTGCGTGGCAAGCACAAGCCGCAGTTCGCACCGAACGTTGACTGTGGTGACCACGTCATCATCATCAACGCTGACAAGATCCACATCTCTTCCAACAAGCGTGACCGCGAAAAGCGCTACCGCCACTCCGGCTACCCGGGTGGTCTGAAGACCATGACCCTGGGTCAGTCTTTGGACGCCAACCCGGTTCGCGTTATCGAAGAAGCTGTCACCGGCATGATGCCGCACAACAAGCTTTCCCGTTCTTCCGCCCGCAAGCTGCACGTCTTTGCAGGCGAGGAGCACCCGTACGCCGGCCAGAAGCCGGAATCCTACGAGCTTAAGCAGGTGGCACAGTAATGACCGAGCAGAACAACATCGATAACAACGTGGCAGACGCTGCCGACATCGCAGCCGCAGCCGCCGCAACCGAAGAGTTCACCAACACCATCGGTGACGTCGTTGCTCCGGAGTCCGCCGAGGAGACCGAGGCTGCTGCCCCGGCCATCCACGAGGGTCCGATCCAGACCGTCGGCCGCCGTAAGCGCGCCGTCGCTCGTGTCCGCCTGATCGCCGGCTCCGGCGAGATCGTGGTCAACGGCCGCACCCTGGATGACTACTTCCCGAACAAGCTGCACCAGCAGGACATCCTCACTCCGCTGACCCTGCTGGACCGCGAGAACCAGTTCGATATCAAGGTTACCGTCAACGGCGGCGGCCCGACCGGCCAGGCCGGCGCTCTGCGTCTGGCTATCGCCCGCGCACTCAACGTCTACAACCCGGCTGACCGCGCCGCCCTGAAGAAGGCCGGCCTGCTCACCCGTGACGCCCGTGCCGTCGAGCGCAAGAAGGCTGGTCTGCACAAGGCACGTCGTGCCCCGCAGTACTCCAAGCGTTAATTCTTCGCTGGTACTTACACTTACGCCGCTTGGGCCCTTCCCTTTCCGGGAAGCCCAAGCGGCGTTTGTGTTATCTGGGCCCCAAAAGCCTGGCCGGGCCTAGGACACCCGGGGCCCTGGCCGGGGCCTAGAACGGTAAGGGTTTAGAAGACCGAGTCGTTCCACCAGCGGCGCTCCGGGGTGCCGCAGCGGGAACCGGTCTTGTCCAGCTTGATGCCCACCACCTGGTGGAGCTGGACGATGTTGTGCTCGAAGCCCCACTGGGAGCCGGCCATGTACATGCCCCACAGGCGGGCGGTCGGCAGGCCGACCAGGCTGACGGCCTCCTCCCAGTTGTTCTTGAGGTTTTCACACCAGGCCGACAGCGTGCGCATGTAGTCGAAGCGCAGGTTTTCCTCGTGGAAGACCTCGAAGCCGTGGTCCTGCATCTTGCGGACGATGGTGCCGGAGCCGGTCAGCTCCCCGTCCGGGAAGATATAGCGGTCGATGAAGGAACCGCGCGGGGTCTTGTGGTTGTCCGGGTAGGTGATGCAGTGGTTGACCATCACGCCGCCCTCGCGCAGCTTGCCGGACAAAAAGTCGAAGTAGCTGGCGTAGTTCTTCACGCCGATGTGCTCCATTAGGCCAATGGAGGAAATGGCGTCGAAGTTTTCCTCCGGCACGTCGCGGTAGTCCATGTAGCGGATCTCGGCCAGATCCTCGAGGCCTTCCTCCAGGATCTTCTTCTGGCCCCACTCGGCCTGCTCGCGCGAGAGCGTCACGCCGATGGACTTCACGCCCCGCCGGGCCGCGTAGCGGACCATGCCGCCCCAGCCGCAGCCGATGTCTAAGTGGTGGTCGCCTTCGCTCAGGTGCAGCTTCTCAAAAACCAGCCGGTACTTGTTGTCCTGGGCCTCTTCCAGCGACGCGTCCGGGCTGGGGTAGTAGGCGCAGGTATAGGTCATGGAATCGCCCAGGAAGAGCTCGTAGAAGTCGTTGCCCACGTCGTAGTGGTCGGAGATGACATCCGCGTCGCGTTCCTTGGAGTGCCGCGACAGGCCCTGGCGCAGCATGCGCTCGAAACGGCCGGCGCGCTCGGACTCCGGCACCGGCTGGACCTGGATAGCCCCCATCGAGGCCAGCGAGCGCACGATCTTCAGCAGCGTGCTGGTATCCGGCCGCTCGAACTTCCGGTACATCTCGTGTAGGGCGTCGAAGATGCCGTAGGGGTGCGCCAGGTGCTCGCCCTTGACCGTAATTCCGTCGGTGATAAACGCGCGGGCCAGGCCGACGTCGCCCGGCGAGGTGGCTATATAGGAAAGCCCCTCTACGCTGTTGATGGACACGTGATACTGGGAATCCGGGTTGCCGGTGGAAGAACCATCGAACGCGGTCCAGTAGAAGGGGTTGGCGGCAGGGACGAGTGCATCGATGATTTCGGCTACCGTCATCGGCTGAAACTTACCGGGCATGGGATAGGGCTTCCTTTCTTTCGTGGTCTTAAGAGTTGTTCACGGTCTTGTCGTAGAGAGTGGGGAAACGGCCCGCCGGGTCGGCCTGCTGCTTCATCTTCTCCGGCAGGTCGCCACCGTAGAGCTCGGCGAACTGCTCCGGGGTATAAAAGGCCTCGGAGTACAGGGACTTGTGCCCGCCCAGCTCGCTGACCTTGGCCTCGATGACCTTGTTGAAGGCGCCCGGCTCCTGCTCCGGGCTGTCGTGGTCGGCCGGGACCCCGGACCAGAAGCCGACGTTTACCCAGGTCGTCCCATGCTTCAGGGGGTACAGCGGCCAGGGCGAGTCCGAGGAGGCGGCAACCTCGCCGGTGCCGACCAGGTCCTCGACGCCGTCGCGCAGCCGGATGGGGCACAGCCACACCGGCTGGATATCGCTGGCGGCAAAGAACCAGTCGAGCCACTGGGCGGTCTTATCGGCGGTGACTTCCACGTCTTGGACCACCCGCTCGGAGGCCGGCAGGCCCTTGGGCTTTTTGAGGAAGTTGTATTCCAGCTGGTACTTGCGGTCCAGGCGCACGATCTTCCAGTAGAAAGAGCTGCGGCGCCACTGGCGCGGCCAGATCTTGCGCACCGTTGGGTTTTGCGCGCCGAAGGCCCGCGAGCACCAGAACCAGTCCGTGTCCCAGCGCCAGATGTAGTCGCGGATGCTCAGCAGGTCGTGGCTCGTGCCGTGGGGGTGTTGCAGGCTGCGGTAGTAGATGGCCTGGCCGGTGTAGTCCGAGGTGTGGGAGGCGGCATCGCCAGCCGCGACCGCCAGCACCAGGTAGGCCTCCTGCGGGCTGAAGGCCACCCCGTCGAGGCCGTGCAGGCGCGTGCCGTCGAATTCTCCGCTGGCGGAGGCCTCGGCCAGGGCGTCCTGGAAGCTGTCCAGGTCGTGGAAGCGCACGGAGCGGACCTCGATGAGGGAGGGGACTTCCTCCAGCTCGATGGTCAGGCGGACCGCGTAGCCCAGCGAGCCGTAGGAGTTGGGGAAGGTGCGGAACAGATCCACGTTTTCTTCCCGCGAGCAGGTCACGATCTGCCCGTTGCCGTCGAGGACGTCCATCTCCAGCACGGATTCGTGTGGCAGGCCGTTGCGGAAGGAGGTGGATTCCACCCCCATGCCGGTGACCGCCCCGCCCAGGGTGATGGTTTTCAGCTGCGGGACCACCAGCGGCGCGAGCCCGAAGGGCAGGGTCGCGTCCACCAGGTCCTCGTAGGTGCACATGCCCTGCACGTCGGCGGTCTTGGCCACCGGGTCGATGGCAATGACCCCGCCCAGGCCGCTCACGTCCAGCCCCGGGGTGGTGGACTCGCGGCCGCGGAAGAGGTTGGAGGTTTTCTTCGCCAGGCGGACCCGCTTGCCGGCGGGGACGGCCTGAAAGCTGTCCAGCAGCCGGCGCACGCCTTCTGCGTGGCGGTGCCAGCCGATGGGTTGGATGTTTTCCGCGTCGACAGTGCGGCCGGGCAACGCGCGTGCTAGCGCATTAGTAGCTCGACCGGTGACGTTAATCAGTGATTCCCTTAAGGTTCCGCCTGCGCTCATATGGGGCCATTTTAAGCGTGTCCGGGCGCGGCGCTATTCGGCGCCGGCGCGGCTACCCCACTTTAGGTGAGTACAGGAAGTGGGAATAGGTCCGGTCCGGTCGCGCGAAGCATAACGGTAGGGGCATAATGTTGGACATGACTCGACTATTTGGCACCGACGGAGTGCGGGGTCTGGCTAACCAGAAGCTGACCCCCATGCTGGCACTGAAACTTGGCCAAGCGGCGGCGGAGGTGTTTACCGCCAACCGGGAATCCTACGAGCGCCGCCCGCTCGCAATCATCGGCCGCGACCCGCGCGTGTCCGGGGAGATGCTCGACGCGGCGATCGCCTCCGGGCTCGCCTCCCGCGGCGTGGACGTGCTGCGCGTGGGCGTGCTGCCGACCCCGGCGATTGCCTTCCTCACCGATGACTACGGGGCGGACCTGGGGGTGATGATTTCCGCGTCGCACAACCCCATGCCGGACAACGGCATCAAGTTCTTCTCCGCCGGCGGGCGGAAGCTGCCGGACGCAGTGGAAGACGACATCCAGCAGGCGATGGACACCCTGAGCGAAGAGGGCCCGACCGGCACCAAGCTGGGCCGTATCATCTCGGAGGCTCCCGATGCCCGCGAGCGCTACCTCAAGCACCTCGCCGAGGTCGTTACCGCCGACCTGTCCGGTATCACCGTCGTGGTGGATACCGCCAACGGCGCCGCCTCCAAGGTTGCCCCGCAGGCTTACGAGGCCGCCGGCGCGACGGTGATCCCGATCCACCACAAGCCGAACGCCTTCAACATCAACGAGGACTGCGGCTCGACCCATATCGAGCAGGCCCAGAAGGCCGTGGTGGAGCACGGCGCGGACCTCGGCCTAGCCCACGACGGCGACGCCGACCGCTGCCTGGCTGTCGATGCCGCCGGCAACGTCGTGGACGGCGATCAGATCATGGCCATCCTGGCCGTCGGCATGCACGAGGACAACGACCTGCGCCACAAGACCCTGGTCGCTACCGTCATGTCCAACCTGGGCCTGACGCTGGCGATGCAGGAGCAGGGCATCGAGGTCGTCCAGACCAAGGTCGGCGACCGCTACGTGGTCGAAGAGCTCATCCGCGGCGACTTCTCTCTGGGCGGCGAGCAGTCCGGCCACATCGTCCTGCCGGACGACTGCACCACCGGCGACGGTACCCTGACCGGCCTGTCGCTCATGGCGCGCATGGCCCGTTCCGGCAAGTCCCTGCAGGAGCTGGCCAGCGTGATGAAGGTCCTGCCGCAGGTGCTCATCAACGTGCCGGTCTCCGACAAGTCCGCGATCATGGGCAACGAGGAGGTCAAATCCGCCATCGCCCAGGCCGAGGAGGAACTCCACGGCACCGGCCGCGTGCTGCTGCGCCCGTCGGGCACCGAGGAACTCTTCCGCGTCATGGTCGAAGCCGCCGAGAAAGAGCAGGCCCGCAAGGTCGCCGGCCGGCTCGCCGCCGTGGTCGCCGGCGTCTAACAACACCCGCGCCACCGGCACCTGAAAGCCCACGAGCGGTTCCAGAAAAATTGGTGGGAACCGCCGGGGACTTCCGGCAGTCCAAAAAGGTGAAGCTGCTCCCGCCCGGGGCGGCTCGGACCTGAAGAGAAGAGACTGCAAGAAAGGGAGTCCCTCGGTGCCGGAAATCGAGTTCGACCACACTGATATTGTCGCTCGCCTGGGACAGGTATCCACCGGCGTGAGCGCGCAGCGCCAGGCGCACCTGCGCCGCGTGCCGGAGTACCCGCAGGCCGCCGCCGGCCGTGATTTCGCCGGCCACGGGCAGCGCATCCAGCAGCTGCTTAACCGCCTGCACGAGCTGGGCGGATGGCGCATCAACAACATGGATAACACCGTGCGCGCCGCGGCCGACCAGTTCACCGCGGTCTACCGCGGCGATGACGCGTTCGGCGCCCGCCTGGGGCAGGGGGATGACCATGAGCAGCACTAGCGCCATGGCCCGCAGCCAATTAGCCGATTATTCCCGCTCGGTGAGCAATTTCCAGCTGGCCAGCCAGGGCGCGTATTCCGGCCCCAGCCTACCCGTCGGGGTGCTGCAGAAGATGGTCGGTTCCGTCGACGGGCTCAGCAGCGCCGACCTAGTGGCGGGCACCCGGGCGGCCGTCGGCGCGGACCGGCCCAACCGCGGCGGCGGTGAGCTGCGCGAATTCCTGCTCGGCGGCGGCTTCCTCGTCGCCGGCGACAAGCTGCTGGACCGCCTGCGTACCCTCAACGACTACCACGAAGACGACCGCACCCAGGCCGACGAGCTCGCCCGCGACGCGGAGGACTGCGCCCAAGCCATCGACGACGTGGTGCATATCTCCGACTCCGCGATCGGGGAGTTGCTCAGCGCCGCCATCGGGCTGCTGGACATCCTGGCGATGGTGCTGCGCCGCCACCCCGTGGCCCAGTTTCTCATCCCGGCCATCTCCGCCATCGGCGGCCGCGTCATCGAGGACACCAACAAGTAGGTCGCCGGCACCTGCCGGGAGCGCGACGAGGCCATCGACAGCTGCTACGAGGAATTCGAGCGCCGCTGCGAGTGCGCCTGCGAGCGCCCCCTACCGCCCGAACCACCGGAAGCCCCCGCAGAACCAGAAACCAAACCCTGCGCCGAGGGCCAATCACAGCCCAAGCCAGATCCGCAGCCCAAACCAGACCCACAGCCGGAACCGCAACCCAAGCCCGCACCCGATGCCGGCACACCACCGACCGAGCCGTCGTCCCTGGGCCCTGCGCCCAAGCCGGCCCCGGAGCCGGAACCACAACCAGGACCAGAAAAACAACCAGAACCGCAACCACGGCCCAAACCGGCGCCGGGCCCAGAGCCTGAGTCCTGCCCAGAGCCCGCGCCAGAGCCAGAGCCGAAGCCCGAACCGTGCCCAGAACCAAAGGACCAACCCGAGCCCAAGCCCGCGCCAGATCCCGAACCCGACCCGGAGCCCTGCCCGGAGCCGGAACCAGTGCCGGAAACCGAGCCGGCCGGACAGCCCGCACCTATACCGGAACCTGCACCAGAGCCGGAGCCGGCGCCAGAGCCTGAGCCGGAGCCCTGCCCGGAGCCGGTGCCGTGCGAGCCCGCGCAGAGCTGCTGCGGTGCCCTTGGGGTCGCCGGAGCTGGCGTAGCGCTCATCGGGGCGGGCCTGCTGCTGGCGGCCGCAGCCGAGTGCCTGGAGGGCATGGAGTGCCCGGAACCGGAACTATTGCCCGAGCCTGAACCGGGACCGGAACCCGCACCCGAGCCCTGCCCGGAACCGGACCCTAAGCCGGGTCCGCCGGACTTAGCAGAGGTGCCTGAGCCGGAACCACCGGCGGGCAAGCTGGCCCATATGGATGCCGCACCGGCAGCAGCTGAGCCGGCGCCTAAACCGGCTCCCGAGCCTGCTGCCCAGCCGGCAGCACCCGAACCGGCGGCACCGCCGGCCGCGGACGCCGGTGGTGGGGCGGGCCCTGCCCCGCAGGAGCCGGAAGTGCCGGCAGAAGATGCTGGAAATGAACCGCAAGAGCGAGCCCGAAAGGCAGGACGATGGTAAACGACTTCGACGAATTTGCCCGGCAGTTCCGCCAGCGCACCGCGGCGCGGCTGCTGGAATTTGAACGCACCCTGGCCAAGGCGCAGGAAGACTTAGAAAAGGCCGCGGACAACGCCAAGAACCAGGCCAGCGCCGAGGTGAAGGCGGCCGGCAAGGCGGCGCGGACGTCGGCGGCGCGCCCCGGGGCGCCGGCGCGGTTGGGGCGGGAGGAACGCAGAAAGCCCCAGCGCACAAGTGCGCCGGGGCAGGTAAAATCCGTGCTGCGGAGGGGCTAGTCGTCGCGGGTGACGCCGGCCTTCTCACTGAGGTCTTCGCCGATGAAGCTCTCCACGTTCTTGCCGACGGCCTCCGGATCGGAAAAATCGGAGTACTTGCTGTCGTTGTTGAGCTGGTGGAGGAAGAAGCCGGTGATAAGCCCGCGGGCGGTTTCCGTGGGGCCGCCCTCAAAAGCCGGGGTGCCGAGCATGAGCTTGGTCAGCCGGTCTTCGCTAAAGCCCTGCTGGGTGCCCTTGGCAATCTCCCGGTAGGAGCAGTCGCCGGCCCAGTTGTAGGCCAGCTTCGCCGGGTTGCCGGCGCTGAAGATGTCGGAACGGCCGGAGCCGATGACCAGGCCGGGGATCTCCAGGCGGCGGGCGGCGCGGGAGGCCGACGGGGCAGTGGAGGCGGGGTAAATGGCCGCGACAGCGCGCACCTTCTCGTTATCGACGCTGGCCAGGACAGCCGCACCGCCGCCCATGCCGTGGCCGACCATGCCGAGCTTGCCCGGGCCGACGGAGATATTGCCCTGGCCGAGCTTCACGCCGGCGGCGATCTGCAGGGCGGTTTCCATATCAGCGGCTAAGTTGCGGTGGTTCGGGTGCACGCCGGTCTCCGTGTCCGGGGCGACCGCCACGATTCCCCACGAGGCCAGGTGGCGCAGCGTGGCGTGGTAGCTTTTCACCTTTTTCATCCAGTCGTGGCCGAAGGCCACGGCGGGCAACGCGTTGCCTTCGGCAGGGGCATACACCTTGCCGTTCAGGCCGGCATAAGACAAATCGCCGACGAGAACCCGGTGCGGGCCGCGCTTGGACAGGGTCGATAGATGCTTCTTCAAATTCGCAGACACATCTACCAGGATAGAGCAAACCTTGGCGCGGTAGCACCTGACCGGGGCCGAAAACTTCGGGCAATTATTGCGGCGAGGTGAATATACAACCTGAATCCGTCGGAGTGCTGGTCGATGCTGTAACATCTGGGGCTATGTGTGGAATCGTCGGATACGTTGGTCAATCGGGAAACGACCGTGAATACTTTGCCCTGGACGTCGTGCTGGAGGGGCTGCGTCGCCTGGAATACCGCGGCTATGACTCCGCCGGCATCGCGATGTACGCGGACGGGGAAATCAGTTGGCGCAAGAAGGCCGGCAAGGTAGCCGAGCTGGATAAGGAGCTGGCCAACCGCCCGGTGCCGGACTCGGTCCTGGGCATCGGCCACACCCGCTGGGCCACCCACGGCGGCCCCACCGACATCAACGCCCACCCGCACGTCGTCGACGGCGGGAAGCTCGCCGTCGTGCACAACGGCATCATCGAAAACTTCTCCGAGCTGCGCACCGAGCTCATCGACAAGGGCGCCCACTTCGCGTCGGAGACCGACACCGAGGTCGCTGCCACGGTGCTTGCCGACGTCTTCCACGGCGAGGCCGAAGGCGATCTGACCCGCGCTATGCAGCTGGCCTGCCAGCGCTTCGAAGGCGCCTTCACGCTGCTGGCCATCCACGCGGATCAGCCGGACCGTATTGTGGCCGCCCGCCGCGACTCGCCGCTGGTCATCGGCCTGGGCGAGGGCGAAAACTTCCTGGGCTCCGACGTGTCGGGCTTCATCGACTACACCAAGTCCGCCGTCGAGATCGACAACGACCGCGTCGTGACCATCACCGCGGACGAGGTCGCCATCACCGATTACGACGGCAACCCGGCCGAGGGCAAGCCGTTTGAAATCATGTGGGACGCCGCCCAGGCGGAAAAGGGCGGCTTCGACTCCTTCATGGCCAAGGAGATCCACGACCAGCCGAGCGCAGTCCGCGACACCCTGCTGGGCCGCTTCGACGAGTCCGGCAAGTTGATCCTGGACGAGCTGCGGATCGACGAATCCGTGCTCAAGTCCATCGACAAGATCATCGTCATCGCCTGCGGCACCGCCGCCTACGCCGGCCACGTGGCCCGCTACGCCATCGAACACTGGTGCCGCATCCCCACCGAGGTGGAGCTGGCGCACGAGTTCCGCTACCGCGATCCGATTGTCAACGAAAAAACGCTCGTGGTGGCCTTGTCCCAGTCCGGCGAGACCATGGACACCCTGATGGCGGTGCGCCACGCCCGCCAGCAGGGCGCGAAGGTCATCGCTATCTGCAACACCCAGGGCTCGTCCATCCCGCGTGAATCCGACGCCGCGCTCTACACCCACGCCGGCCCGGAGATCGCGGTGGCCTCCACCAAGGCCTTCCTGGCGCAGATCACCGCCACCTACCTGCTGGGCCTGTACCTGGCGCAGCTGCGCGGCAACAAGTTCACCGACGAGGTCGAGTCCATCCTGCGCGAGCTGCGTGCCATGCCGGACAGGATCCAGGAGGTCATCGACGGCGAGCAGCAGGTCGCGGACCTGGCTAAGTCCATGCAGAACGCCACCTCCGTGCTCTTCCTGGGCCGCCACGTCGGCTTCCCCGTCGCCCTAGAGGGCGCGCTGAAGCTGAAGGAAATTGCCTACCTGCACGCCGAGGGCTTCGCCGCCGGCGAGCTCAAGCACGGCCCGATCGCCCTTATCGAGCAGGGCCAGCCGGTCTTCGTTATCGTGCCGTCCCCGCGCGGCCGCGACTCGCTGCACTCCAAGGTGGTCTCCAATATCCAGGAGATCCGCGCCCGCGGCGCGGTCACCGTGGTTATCGCCGAGGAAGGCGATGCCGCGGTCGAGGACTACGCGGACTACATCATCCGCATTCCGCAGGCCCCGACCCTGATGCAGCCGCTGCTGGCTACCGTGCCGTTGCAGATCTTCGCCTGCAACGTCGCCGCCGCGAAGGGCTACGACGTCGACCAGCCTCGTAACCTCGCAAAGTCGGTGACGGTAGAGTAGCTTCCATGTCGTTACTCACCACCCGCATCGATTTGGATGCCATCGCCCACAATGTTGCCTACCTCAAGGACAAAGTGGGCCCCGGCACCCGGCTGATGTGCGTGGTGAAGGCGGACGCCTACGGGCACGGAATCGACAAGGTGGCCCCCGTGATGGAGGCCGCCGGCGCGGACGCGTTCGGCGTGGCCACCACCGCGGAGGCCGTGCGCCTGCGCCAGGTCGGCGTCAACAGGCCGATCGCGGCGTGGATCTGGGACCCCAGCGACGATCTCTCGGAGACCCTCGCCCACGGGATCACCGTCGGCGTGCCCTCCCTGGAGCACGCCCGGGCCCTGATAGGCCAGGAGACCCCGGCCAGCGTCATCATCGGGGTGGAGACCGGGATGCACCGTTCCGGTATCCAGCGCGCGGACTGGCCGGAGGCCTTTAAGCTGCTGCGCGACTGCCCCTTCCTGGAGGTCACCGGCCTGATGTCGCACTTCGCGTGTGCTGATACCCCGGATCATCCGCACAATGACTACCAGGAACAGCAGTTCCGCGACGCCCTGGAGCAGGCGCGGTCGATGGGCCTGGAATGCCCGGTCAACCACCTGGCTAATTCCCCGGCCACCCTGACCCGCCCCAGCGCCTACTTCGAGCAGGTGCGCGTGGGCCTGGCCTGCTACGGCCTGGAGCCCATCGCGGGCATGGAGCACGACCTGCGCCCGGCGATGACCTGGGCCGCCACCGTCATCAACGTCAAGCCGATCGAGCCGGGGGAGGCCACCTGCTACGGCCTGACCTGGAGAGCGTCGCAGCCGGGCTACCTGGCCACCGTGCCCGCCGGCTACGCCGATGGCTTGCCGCGTAACTTCCAGGACAAGCTGGAGGTAGGCATCAACGGCCACCTCTACCCGCAGGTCGGCCGGGTGTGCATGGACCAGGTCGTGGTCGACTTAGGCCCCAACCCGCACGGGGTGGCCATCGGGGACGAGGCCGTGCTCTTCGGCACCGGCGGGCGCAGCGCCACCGACCTGGCGAACGCCGCCGGGACCATCAACTACGAGGTGGTCTGCCGGCCCACCGGGCGCACCCAGCGGACCTACCTGCCCCGGCAGGAGGCCTAGGATGCGCAGTGATTTTCCCGCTCGCGGCAGCGAGACCCTCACCACCCGCGAGCAGACCCAGGACTTAGGTGCGCGGCTGGGCCGCGCGCTGGAGGCCGGCGACGTGGTGATACTGGACGGCCCGCTGGGCGCGGGCAAGACCACCCTGACGCAGGGCATCGCGGAGGGCATGGGCGTGAAAGGCCGGGTGACCTCGCCGACCTTCGTCATCGCCCGGGAGCACCGCGCCAAGCAGTCCGGCCCGAACCTGGTGCACGTGGACGCCTACCGCCTGCTGGACGACTTCGGCGCCGGCTCCGGTGATCCCATCGGGGACCTAGACGCGCTGGACCTGGACACGGAGCTGGCCGACGCCGTCGTCGTCGCCGAGTGGGGCGGCGGGCTGGTCGAGCAGCTCAGCGACGACTTCCTGCTCGTGCGCATCGACCGGGAAAGCGCGCGGGCCGACGACGCCCCGCTGGACGAGGACGGCCCCCGCGTCATCTCCTGGCAATGGCACAGCCGCTAGCCGGCCGCGCGCTCAGCTACCGCGGAGGCGCCACACACTCGCGGAACCTGCACGAGGTACCATTGCAGGGCGTAAAAACAATGCCCAAGCCTTATAGGCGCTTAATCCCCATAGAACTAATCCGATAGTCGGGCGTACGACTGTCGCGCAGAAGGAGTCACCATGATGAAACTGTCCAAGTCAGCCGCCGCACTGGTGGCCGTCGTCACCGTCGGCTTCCTCATCGCCATCCTGGGCCTGGTCGGCTGGACCGCCGCCCGCGCCGACGAGCCGGTCGGCCGCGTGGGCCACATCCTGGAAGAGACCAAGAACAAGGGCCTGCACGGCACGGCCCTGTCCCCGGCGGACGTCTACGGCGAGGAGTGGACCGCCGCGGCGTTTGTCTGCCCGGGCGTTTCCGGCGATGAGCTTCGGGAAGCCTTCGGTCTGAACCCGGACGAGCTGGACCTGGTGGACGGCAAGGTCCCGGAGGACACCAACTACCTGGTGGCCCTGGACGATGACCTGAACACCTTCCCGGAGAAGCTGGACCGCGGCGAGGTTGACCTGTGCTCCCAGCAGGTCCCGCCGGTTATCAACGGCTTCTCCCTGCTGCCGTTCATGCAGAACCAAGACGGAACCTGGGTCCTGGCGTCCTAATGCGTGTTCTGTGCATCGACACCTCCACCACGGATCTGGTCACCGGCCTGGTGGACATCGACCCGGCCCAGCCGGGCGACGCGGCTCCCACCCAACCGTCGGCGGTCCAGGACGCGACCGTTAAGGACACCCGGGCCCACAATGAGCTGCTGATGCCCACCATCGACAAGCTGCTGGGCGGGGACTATTCCCAGCTGGACGCGGTCGTGGCCGGCTGCGGGCCGGGGCCGTTTACCGGCCTGCGCGTCGGCATGGCCACGGCCTCGGCCCTGGCGCAGGCGCGCGGCATCCCGGTCTATGGGCTCTGCGGGCACGACGCCATCGCGGTGGCCGCAGCCGCCCAGGACGGCGGCGTCGCAAACACCAGTGGCGCCGCGGAAGGCACGCACACCAGCGGCTCCGCAGAAACCGGCGAGTTCGTGGTGGCTACCGATGCCCGCCGCAAGGAGATCTACTACTCCGTCTACCGCGGCGCCGAGCGCGTCCTCGGGCCGAACGTGGCCCGGCCCGAGGGCGTGGACTTCCCGGAGACCGTCACTGCTGTCTACATCCCGGCGGCGCTGGGGGAGCGGCTGCCGGAGAAGTGGCAGCCCGCCGTGCGCCCGGCGCTCAACCCGCGCCCGGCCGCGCTGGCAGCGGCCGTGGACTTTAGTGCGCAGCCGGAGCCGCTGGTGCCGCTGTACCTGCGCCGGCCCGACGCGAAGGAGCCGGCGCCGAAGCCGCGATCGGCTGCCATCCCCGAGGTCGAGCTGTGAGCCTCGTCCTGCGGGAGCTGGGAGCATCCGACGCGCCCCGGTGCGCCGAGCTGGAAACCGTGCTCTTCCCGGGGGAGACCCCCTGGTCGCAAGAGGTCTTCCGGGCGGAGTTCCGCCAGCCGCACACCTTTTACCTGGGGGTGCAGGACACCGAGGCCGATCTTTTGGTCGGCTACGCGGGCATCGGGCGGATGGGCCCAGCCGATGACCCGGAGTATGAAATCCACACCATTGGCACGGATCCTGCGCACCAGCGCCGCGGCATCGGCCGGATGATGATGGACAATATCTGCTTCATCGCCGACCGCGAGAAGGCACCGATCTTCCTGGAAGTGCGCGTGGACAACGTACCGGCCATCGCCCTGTACAAGGCCTACGGTTTCCACCGGCTGGGCCTGCGCCGCAACTATTACCAACCCTCCGGCGCGGATGCCTACACTTATAAGCGAGACGGCGGGCAGCTCGCCGACGACGAGAATTAGCAAGCAGCGAACGAGCAACCAGACAACTAAGACCAGCCTGGCGCCGGGCCACAGCGCGGCCGGGCGGGGATGACAAGAAACTAAAGAAGGCGAACGGCAATGATCGTATTGGGAATCGAGTCCTCCTGCGACGAGACTGGCGTCGGCATCGTGGAGGTCGACGAGGCCGGGCAGATGCGCGTGCTGGCGGACGCGGTGGCCTCGTCCATGCAGCAGCACGCCCGTTTCGGCGGCGTCGTGCCGGAGATCGCTTCCCGCGCCCACCTGGAGGCCATGCCCCAGGTGATGGAGGAAGCCCTGCGCCAGGCCGGTATTGAGCGCCCCGATGCCGTGGCCGCCACCGTCGGCCCGGGCCTGGCCGGCGCGCTGCTGGTGGGCGCCTCCGCGGCCAAGGCCTACGCCGCCGCCTGGGGCGTACCCTTCTACGGGGTCAACCACCTAGGCGGCCACGTGGCCGTCGCCAATCTGGAGGGCAAGCCGCTGCCGCACGCGGTGGCCCTGTTGGTCTCCGGCGGCCACACCCAGCTGCTCGAGGTAGAGGCCGTCGGCCGCCCCATGCGGGAGCTCGGCACCACGCTTGACGATGCCGCCGGCGAGGCCTACGACAAAGTCTCCCGCCTGCTGGGCCTGGGGTATCCCGGCGGGCCGGTCATCGACAAGCTCGCCGCCCGCGGCGAGCCCACCATCAAGTTCCCCCGCGGGCTCAGCAAGGCGGAGGATCTGCGCGGCGACCACCGCCATGACTTCTCCTTCTCCGGCCTGAAGACCGCCGTGGCCCGCTACGTCGAACAGGCTGAGCGCAACGGCGAGGTCATCTCCGTGGAAGACACCTGCGCCTCCTTCCAGGAGGCCGTCTGCGACGTGCTCACCGCCAAGGCCGTGCGCGCCTGCCAGGACACCGGCGCCGGCGTCCTGCTGCTGGGCGGCGGAGTAGCCGCCAACTCCCGGCTGCGCGAACTCGCCGCCGAGCGCTGCGCCGCAGCCGGCATCGAGCTGCGCGTCCCGAGCTTCAAACTCTGCACCGACAACGGCGTCATGATCGCCGCCGTCGCCGCACAACTCATCACCGAAGGCGCCCAACCCTCCGGCCTCGCCACCGCCACGGACACTCAGCTGGAGGTTGAGACTCCGCTGGTACAGGCGGACTAAGTCTCTGAAGCGGGTCAGCACTGGAAGTGCAGCGGCAGTTTAGTCGCGGAGTTTTCGGAAGGCGAAGAAACTATCGATTATGGAAAGAACTTTACGGGAATCATGGATTCAGTTCATTCTCACTAAGAGTTCTTTAGCTTGGCGAACCTGATGTGTCGTAATCTAAATTATTCTACGGGTTCGAGTTTTTAGAAGGACAGTCTTGTAAAGATTCGGTTTCGGGACGCTGTTGGATCCAGAACCAGCAATAAAAGCACTCTTTTGAAAGGGATACTGAAAACAGTAGGACAAGCGTCTGTGCAATGGGGGGATCCGAATCGAAAAGACCTATAGCAAAGAGTATTACAAATAGGACTATGGCTATTGTAGAATTGAAAGTGGCTTCGAATAAGCGCTGGTAGATTTCGGGCTCTTTATTCATTGAAAGCTCAGAGAGTTTCGTAAATCGAATAAGACATCCGTTTAACAAAGATAATAAAATTAATGATATGCCTGCGACGAACATCCAGCGATCGATAGAGTTTTTACAGGTGAAGTCATCGATGGGGTCTTTGCAGATGAAGTGTTTATAGATGAAGTGTTTAAGGATTAAAGCTATAAGTGTAAAAGAGTACAATGCGGCAAGGGAGAATTGGAGGGAGCCTGCGAGTTGAGGTGAAAATTTACGTAATATCCAATTCTGTACTTTTTCTAAAAAACTAAGTGTTTTTTGGAGAATCTGAGACTTTGTTCCAGTGAAAAATTTTTTGAAGGATAGCACTTTTTGTAGGTTACCATCACGGGAGAAATCGCTGACTGTGTATGTGAGTTTAGTAACATTGGTGGAATAGTCGAGTTGAATGCGGGGCTTAGTGTAGCGGCGGGTTCGGGTAATTTTGGGGCTCTTTAATACTTTTGGTGGAGAGCGGCAATACTGCCGAAGGCCTCACTACCGAAGGCTTCGGTGGGGCGTATTGCATTAGTCCTCCTCTGGAAGGGTCGTGTTTTGGAGGTTTTTCAAAACGGGGTAAGGAAAAGCCGCTACTCTTCGAGGTACTTAGGAAATAGCGTGTTGGAGACTAGAGCGATGGGCTGTCTATTTGATACGGATTCATTGCATGGCTATGGGGCACTCATTTAATAGGAATATTTGGGTGGGGCTGCGGGTTTCTCCAAGGTAAAAAGGAACTGGGTATTACTGTGTAGTTTATCGTAAGGGTGGGATCTGACTTAGTTCTCGGTTCATAGGATGTTAACCAAAAGTTTTCCCTGCTCAGGGTGTGGTTTTCCGGTTTGGCGGCTAGTTTTAGGAATTATGACTATTGGATTCCTTGTCAACCCTGACCTGACCCGTCGCAAGATCACCTTCGAGCTGGAGCACGCCAACCAGTTCCTGGGCGGGGCCACTGAAGACCGCGTGGCGGTGGCCTTCCAGGAAGATGGCTCTACCTACGCTGCGCTGTTCAACCCGGATGCCCGCGCCGAGGGGGCTGAGCCCAACCCGGTGGCATCGCTCGCACGCAATACCGCTGATACTGGCAATTCGGCCTTCCTGCAGGACCCCATCCGGGCGATTTCTGGCGCGGTCATCTTCGTGGGTGCCGAGGGTGACGATATTACTGATGATGTGGTGGAGGGTGTGGAAAACTCCATCCGTGCCGTGCACAACTACCGCGAGGACAACCCGGAGGAATACCAGCTCTGGCGCGCGGCCGTTATCAATACGGACAAGCAGGCGTAGTCGGCGGGTGCGGTACGGCCGCGTCGCGCGACCATGAATCACCGTCCCTTGTGGCAGGGACGGTGATAATTTTTGTGCACTTGTTAAAAGTGGCAGGTGAGAAGCCTGGAAATTTGAGCCAGATGACAACGCTTTTTAGATGTGCCTGACATCGCGTCAACCGTTAGGATGGGCGGTGAGAGGCGGCGCGCCCGGTCGCGATAATTTCTTCGCACCCCTACCTGGTTGCGGCAGGCGCGCGAGCCACGAGTGGAGCAACCAAAAGGAGTACACCATGACCCTGACAGTGACTGACATTTTCAGTATCGGTATCGGCCCGTCCTCTTCGCACACGGTCGGCCCCATGCGCGCGGCCAAGGCCTTCGTGGACTCGCTGTTGGAATACCCGGCGCTGGTGCGCTGCGAGCTGCGCGGATCCCTCTCGGCCACCGGCCTGGGGCATGCCACGGACCGCGCGGTCATCCTGGGCATGGTCGGTTGGACTCCGCTGGACGTGCCGCTGGATGCGGAGCCGGTCGCCGGCACGAACATTCCGCGCGAGGGCAGCGTCACCGGCCCGACCGGCACCATGAACTACAGCCTCGTCTTCGACAACGAGCCCTTCCCGGGCCACCCGAACTGCATGCTGTTCTCGGCCTACGACGCCGACGGCAAGTGTATTGCTGAGGGTGTGCCGTACTTCTCCGTCGGCGGCGGCTTCATCCAGACTCGCGCGGAGCTGGAGGCTTCCAAGCTGGCCGCGGAGAACCCCACGCCCATGCCGGAGAACATGCGCGCGCCCTACGAGTTCGACACCAGCGATGAGCTGCTGGAGCTGTGCGAGAAGCACGACCTGGCAATCTGGGAGATCATGCTGGCCAACGAGGCCTTCCTCCACTCCGACGAAGGCGGCGAGGACTTCGTGCTGGCCCACCTGGACCGCGTCTGGGAGGTCATGCAGCAGGCCGTGTCCCAGGGCATCGAGACCGACGGTATCCTGCCGGGCGGCCTCCTGGTCCCGCGCCGCGCGCCGAAGCTCTACCAGGACCTGCTGGCGCAGCGCGAGGACGAGGACTCCGGCCTGGAGGCCATGGATTGGGTGGACCTTTACGCGCTGGCCGTCAACGAGCAGAACGCCGCCGGCGGCCGTGTCATTACCGCCCCGACCAACGGCGCCTGCGGCATCCTGCCGGCCGTGCTGCACTACGCGCGTGATTTCCAGCGCGGATTCAACAAGCACAGCGTGCACCGCTACCTGCTGACCGCTGGCGCGGTGGCCATCATTATCAAGACGAACGCGTCGATCTCCGGCGCCGAGGTTGGCTGCCAGGGCGAGGTGGGCTCTGCTTCCTCCAAGGCAGCTGCCGGTATGGCCGAGCTGCTGGGCGGCACGCCGCGGCAGGTGGAAAACGCCGCCGAGATCGCGCTTGAGCACAACCTGGGCCTGACCTGCGACCCCATCGGCGGTCTGGTGCAGATCCCCTGCATCGAGCGCAACGCCGTGGGCGCCGTCAAGGCCATCAACGCTGCACGCCTGGCCAAGCGCGGCGAGGGCTCCCACGTTGTCTCCCTGGACAACGCGGTCACGACCATGGCAGAAACCGGCCGGGACATGCTCTCCAAGTACAAGGAGACCTCCCTGGGCGGGCTGGCCAAGACCATGGGCTTCACCGTCGCCCAGGTCTCCTGCTAGTAGCGCGCTGACGGTTTAGAGCGCAGGTTTTCCCTGCGCCCGGCCCTGCCGGTGGCTTGCACGAGCTGCCGGCGGGGCCTTTTTGCGCGTTGGGTTTGGCTGCGGCCGGGGGAGGAGTCGAAGTTTTGGCTTAGGAGGTGTGGCTTGGTGGGGCGGTTGGTCGCCGAGGCCTGGTGGTGCGGGGAGTTGCGGGCGTGTGCGCGGCGGGGGAGCGGTGTTGTTGTCGGTTAGCAGTCGCGCGGGTAGAGTGCTAGATAGGTTGTTTGACCCACAGTTGTTCACCCGCGACGACGGCTGTGCTGGCAATGCATGCAACCGGCACATACAACTCATTGATTCATAAACGGAGGAATCACACCATGGCGAACATCAAGCCGCTGGAAGATAAAGTTCTGGTCCAGATCGTCGAAGCGGAAACCACTACCGCTTCCGGCCTGGTAATCCCGGACTCGGCTAAGGAAAAGCCGCAAGAGGCGACCGTCATTGCCGTCGGCCCGGGCCGCACCAATGACAAGGGTGAAGTCGTCCCGGTGGGCGTCAACGAAGGAGACACCGTTATCTTCTCCAAGTTCGGTGGCACCGAGCTGAAGTACGACGGCCAGGAGTACCTGCTGCTGTCCGCTCGCGACCTGCTCGCCGTTATCGAAAAGTAAAAGGTGGTGTAGCCACTAATGGCAAAACTCATTGCATTTGATCAGGAGGCCCGCGAGGGCATCCAGCGCGGCGTCGACACCCTGGCCGACGCCGTCAAGGTCACCCTGGGCCCGCGCGGCCGCAACGTGGTTCTGTCCAAGGCCTTCGGTGGCCCGACCGTCACCAACGACGGCGTGACCATCGCCCGCGACATCGACCTGGACGAGCCCTTCGCCAACCTGGGCGCCCAGCTGGTCAAGTCCGTGGCGGTCAAGACCAACGACATCGCCGGCGACGGCACCACGACCGCGACGCTGCTGGCCCAGGCGCTGGTCTTCGAAGGTCTGCGCAACGTGGCCGCCGGCGCTAACCCGGTCGAGCTCAACCGCGGCATTGCCGCGGCCGCAGAGAAGACCGTGGAAGAGCTCAAGAAGCGCGCCACTCCGGTCAACTCCGCTTCCGAAATCGCCCAGGTCGCAACGGTTTCTTCCCGCGACCCGGAGATCGGCGAGATGGTCGCCGGCGCGATGGAAAAGGTCGGCAAGGACGGCGTGGTCACCGTGGAGGAATCCCAGACCATGGAGTCCACCGTGGACGTCACCGAGGGTATCTCCTTCGACAAGGGCTACCTCTCCCCGTACTTCGCGACGGAGGAAGAGACCAACCACGCCGTGCTCGACGACGCCCAGATCCTGCTGGTGCGCAACAAGATCTCCTCCCTGCCGGACTTCCTGCCGCTGCTGGAAAAGATCGCCGAGTCCGGCAAGCCGACGCTGATTATGGCCGAGGACATCGAGGGCGAGCCGCTGCAGGCCCTGGTGGTCAACTCCATCCGCAAGGTCCTGAAGGTCGTGGGGGTCAAGGCCCCGTACTTCGGCGACCGCCGCAAGGCCTTCATGGACGACCTGGCCGTCGTCACCGGCGCCACCGTCGTGGACCCGGAGCTGGGCATCAACCTCAACGAGGTCGGCCTCGAGGTTCTGGGCTCCGCCCGCCGCGTGACCGTGACCAAGGAGGACACCGTCCTGGTCGACGGCGCCGGCACCGCCGAGGCCGTCGAGGAGCGCCGCGGCCAGATCCGCCGCGAGATCGAGCGCACCGACTCCACCTGGGACAAGGAAAAGCTCGAGGAGCGCCTGGCCAAGCTGTCCGGCGGCGTGGCCGTCATCCGCGTCGGTGCCGCCACCGAGACCGAGGTCAACGAGCGTAAGCTGCGCGTCGAGGACGCCATCAACGCCGCTCGTGCCGCGGTCGAGGAAGGCGTCATCGCCGGCGGCGGCTCCGCCCTGGTCCAGATCGCGCGCGAGCTGGAGACCTTCGCCCAGGACTTCGAGGGCGAGGCCAAGACCGGCGTGCTCTCCGTAGCCAAGGCGCTGTCGCGCCCGGCCTACTGGATCGCCACCAACGCTGGTGAGGACGGCGCCGTGGTGACCAACCGCGTGGCCGAGATGCCCAACGGTGAAGGCTTCAACGCCCACACCCTGGAGTACGGCAACCTCATCGACAACGGCATCATCGACCCGGTCAAGGTCACCCACTCCGCCGTCGTCAACGCCACCTCCGTGGCACGCATGGTGCTGACCACCGACGCTTCCGTCGTGGAAAAGCCCGCCGAGGAAGAAGAGTCCTCCCAGGGTCACCACCACCATCACTAAAACCGCGTGAGCTCACGCGCGCGGGAGCCAGGCTCCGCCGGGTAACCGGCGGGCCTCCCGCTTGAATAGAGCCCGAGGGCCTCGCCCGGCTAGCCAGCCGGCGGGGCCTTTCATCGTGCTTTAAGCTATGCCTCGTGCCACAACAAGAATTCATCCGGGTCACCGGCGCGCGGGATAACAACCTGCGCGATATCAGCGTCGATATCCCGAAGCGCCAGCTGACCGTCTTCGTCGGGCTGTCGGGCTCCGGCAAGTCCAGCCTGGTCTTCGACACCATCGCGGCCGAGTCCCAGCGGCTGGTCAACGAGACCTACCCCGGCTTCGTCCAGGGTTTTATGTCGCAGACCGCCCGCCCCGACGTCGACCGCCTCGAGGGGCTGACCGCCGCCATCGTGGTGGGGCAGGAGCCGCTGGCGGCCAACGCGCGGTCTACCTTCGGCACGGCCACGGACATCACCGGCATGCTGCGCGTGCTGTTTTCCCGCATCGCGGAGCCGAACGCCGGCGGCCCGGCCGCCTATTCCTTCAACGTGCCTTCCGTGAGCGCGCAGGGCGCCATCCAGGTCGAGAAGGCCGGGGCGAAGAAGGAAGTCACCCATTTCCAGCGCACCGGCGGCATGTGCCCGGAGTGCAGCGGCACCGGCCGGGTCACTGAGCTCGACCTCACGGCTCTAGTGGATGAGTCGCTCAGCCTCGACGACGGCGCCATCATCGTCCCGCGCCTCAAGGTCGGCTCCTGGACCTGGCAGAGCTACGCCCAGTCCGGTCTGTACCCCACGGACGTGCCCGTGGCCGAGTTCACCGAGGAACAAAAGCACGCCCTCTACTACCTGGACGACGTCAAGGTGAAGGTCAACGGCATCAACATCTCCTACCAGGGCCTAGTGCCGAGGCTGGAGAGCTCGACGCTGTCCAAGGACCCGCAGCAGCTGCCCAAGCAGATGCGGGAATTCGTCGAGCGCGCCGCCCGCTTCGTCGACTGCCCGGCCTGCGAGGGCACCCGCCTGGCCGAGCACGCCCGCCGGTCCTATATCGCGGGTGTTTCCCTGGCGGAGGTCTCCCAGTGGGAGCTGACCGAGGTCTCCTCCTGGCTGGAGAGCCTGGAGGATGCCCGCGTGGCCCCGCTGGTGGACAACCTGCGCCAGGCGGTCAACAGCGCGGTGGAGATCGGCCTGGGCTACCTCAGCCTGGACCGGCCCGCGGGCACCCTCTCGGGCGGGGAAGCGCAGCGCACCCGCATGGTTAGGCACTTGGGCTCGGCGCTGACGGATATCACCTACGTCTTCGACGAGCCGACCGCGGGCCTGCACCCGCAGGACATCGAGCGCCTCAACCGCCTGCTGCTGCGCCTGCGGGACAAGGGCAATACCGTCCTGGTGGTTGAGCACAAGCGCGCGACCATCGACATCGCCGACTACGTCGTGGAGCTCGGCCCCGGTGCCGGCACTAACGGCGGCGAGGTTGTGTTCACCGGCCCGGTCGAGGAATTGGTCGAAGCGGATACGGCTACCGCGCGGGCGCTGGCCCTGCAGACCGGCCTTAAGGGCGAGGTCCGCACGCCCACGGGGGCCATCGCGGTGCGCGGCGCGAGCGTTAACAACCTGCGCGACGTCGACGTCGATATCCCCACCGGGGTACTCACCGCCATTACCGGCGTGGCCGGCTCGGGCAAGTCCTCGCTGCTGGCCTGCCTGCCGCAGGAACTCGCCGAGAACGACCGCGTCCTCATGGTCGACCAAGCCACCATCACCGGGTCTCGGCGCTCGAACCCGGCGACCTACACGGGCGCGCTCGAGCCCATCCGCAAGGCCTTCGCCAAGGCGAACGGTGTCAAACCCGCGCTGTTTTCGGCCAACTCCGCCGGTGCCTGCCCGAACTGCAACGGCGCCGGGGTGGTCTACGTGGAGCTGGGCGTGATGACCGGGGTGGACGTGCCCTGCGAGGTCTGCGAGGGTAAGCGCTTTTCCGCGGAGGTGCTGGCGTATACCTTTGGCGACAAGAACATCGCGGAGGTCCTCGAAATGCCCGCCGCGGAGGCCGCCGAGTTCTTCGCCGCCAAGGAAACCCGCGTGCCCGCCGCGGCGAAAATCTGCGAGATCCTGTGCACCGTCGGCCTGGGCTATATCCACCTGGGCCAGCCCCTGAACACCCTCTCGGGCGGGGAGCGCCAGCGGCTGAAGCTGGCCGTGCACATGGCCGATAAGAAGGCGGCGGCCGACGTGCTCATCCTGGACGAGCCGACCACGGGCCTGCACCTGCTGGACACGCAGGTGCTGCTGGAGCTGCTCGATGAGCTGGTCGACAGCGGGCACACCGTCGTCTGCGTCGAGCACCACCCGGCGGTTATCGCCCACGCCGATCACGTCATCGATTTGGGCCCCGGGGCCGGTTCGGCCGGCGGCCGGGTGGTAGCCAGCACGAGTCCGCGCGAGCTCACCGAAGTCGCGGATTCGGTCACCGGCGCCTACCTGGCCCGTTACCTGGCCCACGCGGCTCACGCGGCCCACGAGGCCCAAGAAGGGTAGGAGGCCACAAAAGGAACCACCGGGGCGGCAGGGCGGCAGGCTGCATTATTGGGCAGCACGGTTGCCTGCGCGCCAGTGGCGGTAGGGGTCAAGCCCTAACGGGAAACCGCCTAGGCGGTAACCGGGGCGACCTTGGTGACCTGGGCGCGCTTGTTGCGGGCGCGCAGGGCGTGGGAGCGCTCGGCCTCGGACATGCCGCCCCACACGCCGTAGGGCTCAGCGGACTGGAGGGCGTGCTCACGGCACAGCTCGATGACCGGGCAGGCGTTGCAGATGGCCTTCGCGCGGTTCTCACGCTGCGCGCGGGCACGGCCGCGTTCCCCGTCCGGGTGGTAGAAAACATCCGAGTTCTTCCCGCGGCATGCTCCATGCAGTTGCCATTCCCAAAAATCTGCGTTCGGTCCGGGAAGCAGATGCGGCTGTGACACGACGAAATCTCCTCAATTGGTTAATTCGGGACTTGAAGTATTCCGATTTGGCAGTGTGGCCCGCATGGGTAAACGTTGGGTTGCCAGCTGGTTGCCAGCTGGTTTTCTGATTGTTTCAATCCTCGCGATTAGCCGTCTGGCCAGCTTATATACACAAAGGTTAAAGTTTGGTGAACTTTGTCTACCGCGGCGTGGGCTACTACCTTCGGGGTAGAAAAGCCAGATGAATCGCTCCGCGTCGTGACTAAAAGTAAAATCACGATGATGAATTAGACACCGATCATCGGTATAGTTCTGAGACGGCTAATTTTCGATCTGAGCCGCCCCCGCGCGCCACCGACTGAAAGCGGGTGCCCGGGCCGGCGTGATGCCGTGAAACCTTAAACGAGAAAGTAGAGCCTGAACGTGAGCGATTCCGAAACCGAGCTAGCGGCCCTGGTGCCGTCGGCGGTATCGGGCGATCGGCGGGCTCTGCAAGAGATCATCCGTCTGATCCACCCGCAGGTGGTGCGCTACTGCCGCGCCCGGATTGGCGGCCACCGCCACCCGACGGCCGACGACGTGGCGCAGGAGGTCTGCCTCGCCGTGGCGACCTCCCTGCCCAAGTACGAAGACAAGGGGCGGCCGTTCATGGCCTACGTCTACGGCATCGCCTTTAACAAGGTGGCGGACGCGCACCGCAACTTGGGGCGCGACCACTCGGTGCCCACCGAGGACCTGCCGGAACAGACGGCTTCCGGCCACAGCCCAGAGGAATACGCGCTGGTTACAGACGGAAGTAACAGAGTTCGCGAGTTACTCGATACATTAAGTGAAAAGGCTCGCAACATTGTGATTCTAAGGGTGTTCGTGGGCCTTTCCGCGGAGGAAACAGCCGCAGCCGTCGGTTCTACTCCGGGCGCGGTCCGGGTAGCTCAGCACCGAGCCCTCGGGCAGTTGCGCAAGCGGCTGGCTAAATCTCAATAACAACTAAAAACCAGATTTTTATGTATGTCCTGCACAGCAGGATCGGAAAGGAGGGATGATCATGTCAAAGCGACGTCGGCCCGATGACACTAATGACTTGGCCGATCAGCTGCAGCCCTTAGTTGATGACGATCACTTCCTGACCGATCTATCCGCCGGAAAAGACCCCAGTGACGGCAGCGACGAGCTAGCGGCGTTGCTGCTGGACCTGCGCAACGAGGTCCACCAGCCGCTGCCGCCGGTGCCGGTGGTTGCGCTGGGCGAAGGCGAGGGTACCGAGTCCGCCGAGGACACGGGGAACGCCGCGGGGGCCTCCGTGGCCTCGCTGGCGGATCGCCGCAAGGCCAAGCGCCCGCGCCCGTTCGTCCACGGCCTCATCGGCGCTGCCGCTGCCACCCTGGTCATCGCTGGGGCCGGCGTGGTGGTCTACAACACCCAGGGCATTGGCTCCCAGCACGATCCGCAGTCGGTCGAGCTGGCCGGCAAGCTGGATGAGATTGAGTCCCGCGCCGCCAGCGGCGACTGGGAGGGCGCGCAGTCCCTCCTGGCGGAGGCCCGCAAGATGCTGAACCTGGCGGAAGAGAAGGAAGCCGACGCCGAGGACAAGCAAGACAAGGCCCGCTCGTCGCGGGTGGCCCGCCCGCGCCCGACGGAGACGGTGACCGAGACCGCGCCGCCCGAGCAGGACGCGGAGGCCGAGAAGCCGGCTCCCGCCCCGGAGCCGGCCACGGTGACGGAGAAGGCCACCCAGACCGTGACGGTGACGGTGACCGAGACCGGGCTGCCCAACCCGCTGCCCGCACCGACAGAACCCACGGAGGAGCCGAGCGCTTCCCCGGAGGAAAACGACGGTGAACTCGCTCCGCCGCAGGTGCAGCAGTAGTAGCTAAGTCCTTCTAAGAAAAGTCTTTGCAGAGAACCGCTCTCGGCGGGGTGGGGTCCACCTTTCGCCGGGGGCGGTTTTAGCGTGCGTCGAGCCCGTCCAGGTAGCCCAGGGCGTAGTCCCAGGGCACGTAGCGGTTCGGGTCCGGCTCAGCGCCCGGCTCGTGCACCGGGGCGAGCTCGTCGTTCAAGGTCGCGCGCATATTGGCAGCCATGATGTCCCACTCGTAGAAGTGGTTTTCCTGGCAGTCCTCGCAGTAGAAGAAGATTCCGTCCACTCCGCGGGGCCCGAGCGCGCGGGCGAATTCCTGGACCAAGGCGAGGTCGTGGATCACGGCGGCGCGCTCCTCTTGGCTCAGCGGCTGTGCCTGCTCGTCTTCTTCCAGGAAGGAGGCGGGATCATTGGGGTCGTCGGCAAAAGGGTCGCGGGGCATATTGGCGAAAAAGTTCACAGTTTAGAAGCCTATTTACTCAACCAGACTTAGGCAATTCTCCCCCGGACTCACGATGTAGCGCTAAAAGGCACTACAGTTAGGGTGCATACCACCAAAACTCGGCTTCGCTTTAAGGAGATGGGCACTCAAGATGACTGACAACCGCGTGCAAACTGGGGGAAACGACCCGGATAAGGTCCTGCTCAATGGGCTGACCTTTGATGATGTGCTTCTGCTGCCGGCCGAATCCAATATCGTGCCTTCGGAGGTAGACACCTCGGCGCAGTTTACCCGCAACATCCAGCTGGGCATCCCGCTGTCGTCTGCAGCCATGGACACGGTCACGGAAGCGCGCATGGCTATCGCGATGGCCCGCCAGGGCGGTATCGGCGTGCTGCACCGCAACCTGTCGACCCAGGAACAGGCCGAGCAGGTGGAAACGGTCAAGCGTTCCGAGTCCGGCATGGTCACCGACCCGGTGGTGGCGTCGCCGGATATGACCATCGAGGAAGTCGACGCCCTGTGCGCGCGGTTCCGCATCTCCGGCCTGCCGGTGGTCGATGACAAGGGTGTCCTGCTGGGCATCTGTACCAACCGCGACATGCGCTTCGAACCGGACTTCCAGCGCAAGGTCTCGGACATCATGACCTCCATGCCGCTGGTGGTGGCCAAGGAGGGCGTGTCCAAGAGCGAGGCCCTGAAGCTGCTGTCGAATAACAAGGTCGAGAAGCTGCCCATCGTGGACGACAACAACGTGCTGGTCGGCCTCATCACCGTCAAGGACTTCGTCAAATCCGAGCAGTACCCGAACGCCTCCAAGGATTCCTCCGGCCGCCTGCTGGTCGCCGCCGGCATCGGCACCGGCGAGGAGTCCTACGAGCGCGCCGGCGCCCTGGTCGATGCCGGTGTCGACGTGCTGGTCGTTGACTCCGCCCATGCCCACAACAACCGCGTGCTGGAGATGGTCTCCCGCGTGAAGAAGGACTTCGGCCACCGCGTCGACGTCGTGGGCGGCAACCTGGCCACCCGCGAGGCCGCCCAGGCCATGATCGACGCCGGCGCCGACGCCATCAAGGTCGGCATCGGCCCGGGCTCTATCTGCACCACCCGCGTCGTCGCCGGCGTGGGCGCCCCGCAGATCACCGCCATCATGGAGGCCGCCGCCGTGGCCGGCCCGGCCGGCGTCCCGATCATCGCTGACGGCGGTATGCAATACTCCGGCGACGTTGCCAAGGCTCTAGCCGCCGGCGCCGATACCGTCATGCTGGGCTCCATGTTCGCCGGCACCCGGGAAGCCCCGGGCGACATCGTCATCGTGGGCGGCAAGCAGTACAAGCGCTACCGCGGGATGGGCTCCATGGGCGCCATGCAGGGCCGCGGCCTGAGCGGGGAGAAGCGCTCCTACTCCAAGGACCGCTACTTCCAGGCCGACGTTAGGAGCGAGGACAAGCTGGTGCCGGAAGGCGTGGAAGGCAAGGTTCCTTACCGCGGCGAGATCGACGCGATTACCCACCAGATCATCGGCGGCCTGCGCGCGGCCATGGGCTATACCGGCTCGGCCTCCATCGCGGATCTCAAGACCAAACGCTTCGTCCGCATCACCGCGGCCGGCCTGCGCGAGTCCCACCCGCACGATCTGCAGCAGACCGTCGAGGCCCCGAACTACCGCTAAGCAGCGCGTAGGAAACCCGTTATACGACACGTAGCACTCCCCGCGACGTCGCAACACTCACAGATAAGGAGCAGCACATGCGCGACTACGTAGAAATCGGACTGGGGCGGCAGGCGCAGCGCACCTACGACCTGGACGATATTTCCCTCGTGCCCACCCGGCGCACGCGTTCCTCGAAGGACGTGGACACCACCTGGCACATCGACGCCTACACCTTCGACATCCCGTTCGTCTCCCACCCGACCGACGCCCTGGCCACGCCGGAATTCGTCATCGAGATGGGCAAGCAGGGCGGCCTAGGGGTTATCAACGCCGAGGGCCTGTGGGGCCGGCACGCGGACTTGGAGGCCGCGCTCGAGCAGGTCTATTCCCACCCGGGGGACAACTCCGTCCTGCAGCGCCTCCACGCCGCGGACCTGGACACCGACCTGCTGACCGAGCGCATCCGCCAGGTGCGGGAGGCGGGCGTGACCGTGGCGGTGCGCGTGTCCCCGCAGAACGCGCGCGAGCTGGCCCCAGTGGTCATCGCGGCCGGCGCGGAGCTGCTGTTTATCCAGGGCACCCTGATTTCCGCCGAGCACGTCAGCACCGGCGGCGAGCCGCTGAACCTGAAGGAATTCATCGGTTCCCTGGACGTGCCGGTCATCGCCGGCGGCGTGGCGGACTACACCACGGCCCTGCACCTGATGCGCACCGGCGCGGCCGGCGTCATCGTGGGCGGCGGCGTGAACACCAACCCGGAGACCGTCGGCATCGACGTGCCCCTGGCCACCGCTGTGGCGGATGCCGCGGCCGCGCGCCGGGACTACCTGGATGAGACCGGCGGGCGCTACGTGCACCTGTTGGCCGACGGCGACTTCGTCAACTCCGCCGAAATCACCAAGGCCGTGGCCTGCGGTGCCGACGGCGTCGTGCTGGGCCCGCTTCTGGCCTCGGCCCGCGAGGCCGGCGGTAAGGGCTGGTACTGGCCGGCCGCGGCCGGGCACCCGCGCTTCCCGCGCGGCTTCGTGGACTACGCCGCAGCAATCCCGGGCGACCTGGACGTTGATTTCCTCGACGGCGAGGCCGACCACAACGCCCCGAGCCTCGAGGTCGTTCTGCATGGGCCCTCGAACGAGCCCTTCGGCCAGTTCAACCTGGTCGGCGGCCTCAAGCGCGCCATGGCCAAGTGCGGCTACACGGACCTCAAGTCCTTCCAGAAGGTCAACCTGGCTATCCGCGGCTAAATAGATCAGCGAGGGCAAACGCGCCTGTCCCACGGCCGAGGGCAACAAAGAGGGGGTATCGCCAAGCAGGGCGATGCCCCCTTTATCCTGCCCGGGAGGCGCCGGCGGGGCAGCGGCCTGTGGGGTGGGCAGCGACTAGTTGCCGGTGACGATCTCCCAGGCGGAGACAGCCATGATGACAAGGCCCATGACGAAGACGAAGATGGTGTCGGGGCGTGTGGCGTAGTGCTTGAAGGCGGTGGCCTTGCGGAAAAGCAGCATGGGCACGATATAGACCAGGAAGGCGACGAAGATGCCGCCGACGACGGAGATGAAGTCCAGGATGGACGGGTTGTAGACCGCCACGGCGACCGAGCCGATAAAGACCAAGACGTAGATGACGTAGGTGAGCTTCTTGCCCGTGAGCTTGTCCGCGGTGCGTGGGGCGAGCACGCGGAAGATGTATTTGGTGCCTTCCTCGGTGCCCAGCATGTGCCCGGAAAAGGACGAGGCGATGGCGCAGATGGCGACCACGGGGGCGAGGAAAGCCATGAACGGGGTGTGGGTGACGTTGGCAAAGTAGGACAGGATCGGGATGTTGGCCTCCCGGGCGGCGTCCATGCCCTCGGCGCCCATGGCCATGGAGCAGGACCAGACGAAAAACATCGTGAAGGCCACCAGCAGGCAGGCGGTCAGCAACTCCACGCGGGAGACTTGGCGCTCGGTGCCGGCGACGTCATCGCCGTGCCCGTGCTGGGCATCAAGCGCGAACTGGGACAGTGCCGCCATGTGGCTGAAGGAGAAAACCAACACCGGCAGGATGAGCAGGAGGGACTTCCACAGGGCAGTGTCCGACTCATAGTCGTAGAAGCTGGCCAGGTCCCACTGCGGGATGAGGTAGATGGAGACCACTGCCAGGGCGATAATCAGCGGGTAGACCAGCGCGTTGCCCAGCCACAGCACGGCCTTCTTGCCGGCGGCGAAGGCCGCGGTGAGCACGCCGATGCAGGCGCTGGCCAGCACCCAGCGGTTGATTTCCGGGCCGCCGAGCTGGTTGACAATGAAGCTGTCGACGGTGTTGGTGATGCTGATGCCGTAGATCAGCACGGTGGGGTAGATGGCCAGCCAGTACAGCAGCGCCGTGGCCAGCCCGCGCTTGCGCCCGGTTAGTGCCGTGATGACCTGCAAAACGTCCAGGCCCTTGATGGGGGAGGCGGCCACGATGCGCGCGTAGGTCCGGTGGGAGAAAAAGACCACGGGCCCGATGAAGGCCGTGGCGATGAGCAGCGGCCAGAAGCCGAAGCTGCCGGCGTTGATGGGCAAAAAGAGGATGCCCGCGCCGACCGCGGTGCCGAACAGGGTGATAGCCCACGTCAGGTCGGAGCCGGCGGAGAAGTCTTCGCCCTCTGCCGGGGCTTGGATGTCCTCTTCGTGGATGTGCTCTAAGTCGGATTCCTCGCGCGACTTCGCAATATGCTCCGGGCTATGTTGCTCAGGCAGCTCGTCGCCATGGATGGGAGTGCTCATTACCTCTCCTCCTCGTCTGATGTGAAATATGACACTCTAGCATAGACGAGTGATAAACCGCGGGGCATAGGTTCGGGAGATTGCTTGATTCCTTAACCGGGTGCGAGGCGGGGAGGTTACGGGGGATGGCCAGGCTATAACGCGGGGCCGGCTATGCGTTAAACTGACGGGGTGACTAAGCCTTCCACTACCCCTCGTCCAGTCCTCGTGGTGGATTTCGGGGCTCAGTACGCGCAGCTTATCGCCCGTCGCGTGCGCGAGGCCCAGATCTACTCCGAGGTAGTTCCCAACTCCGCCACCGTAGAGGAGATTAAGGCCAAGAACCCGGCCGCGCTGATCCTCTCCGGTGGTCCTTCCTCCGTCTACGCCGACGGCGCCCCGGCTCTGAAGCCGGAGCTGCTGGAGCTCGGCGTGCCGGTCTTCGGTATCTGCTACGGCTTCCAGGCCATGAACCACGCCCTGGGCGGCACCGTCTCCTCCACCGGGGAGCGCGAATACGGCCGCACCGACCTACACGTGGATGACCAGTCCGGCGTGCTGCACGCCGGCCTGGAAGAGACCCACAAGGTCTGGATGTCCCACGGCGACGCGGTCTCGGCCGCCCCGGAAGGCTTCACCGTGACCGCCTCCTCCGCGGGCGCCCCGGTGGCCGCCATGGAGTGCGTGGCCAAGAAGATGGCCGGCGTCCAGTACCACCCGGAGGTGCTGCACTCGCCGCACGGCCAGGAAGTGCTGACCCGCTTTCTGACCGAGATCGCCGGCCTGGAGCAGAACTGGACCGCCGATAACATCGCCGAGCAGCTCATCGACGACGTCCGCGCCCAGGTCGGCGAGACCGGCCGGGCCATTTGCGGCCTGTCCGGCGGCGTGGACTCCGCCGTGGCCGCCGCCCTCGTGCAGCGCGCCATTGGTGACCGCCTGACCTGTGTATTCGTGGACCACGGCCTGCTGCGCGCCGGGGAACGCGAACAGGTGGAAAAGGACTTCGTGGCCTCCACCGGCGCCAAGCTGGTCACCGTGGACGAGCGCGCTTCCTTCCTGGAGAAGCTGGCCGGCAAGACCGACCCGGAAGACAAACGCAAGGCCATCGGCGCGGAATTCATCCGCTCCTTCGAGCGCGCCGTCGCGGGCGTGCTGGATGACGCCCCGGAAGGCTCCACCGTGGACTACCTGGTGCAGGGCACCCTGTACCCGGACGTCGTGGAATCCGGCGGCGGCGACGGCACCGCGAACATCAAGTCCCACCACAACGTCGGCGGCCTGCCGGACGACGTGGAATTCGAACTGGTCGAGCCCCTGCGCCTGTTGTTCAAGGACGAGGTTCGCGCCGTGGGCCGCGAGCTGGGCCTGCCGGAAGAGATTGTCAACCGCCAGCCCTTCCCGGGCCCGGGCCTGGGCATCCGCATTATCGGTGAGGTCACCGAGGACCGCCTGGAGACCCTGCGCCAGGCCGATCTCATCGCCCGCACTGAGCTGACCAACGCCGGCCTGGACGCCGAGATCTGGCAGTGCCCGGTGGTCCTGCTGGCGGACGTGCGCTCCGTCGGCGTCCAGGGCGACGGCCGCACCTACGGCCACCCAATCGTGCTGCGCCCAGTCTCCTCCGAGGACGCTATGACCGCGGATTGGACCCGCATCCCCTACGACGTGCTGGAGAAGATCTCCACCAAGATCACCAACGAGGTCAAGGAAGTCAACCGCGTCGTGCTCGACGTGACCTCCAAGCCGCCGGGAACCATCGAGTGGGAATAAGCCGGAAAGCTTAACCGGCTTCAGCTGAAGGCACGCGCCTTTCAGCGTAAAAACCCGCCGCCGCTACCAGGACGCGTTCCTGAGGTAGCGGCGGCGGGTTTTGTATTTTCGCGGCTTTAACAGTTCCGGTGGGGCTGTCTATTCGTACCGCAGGGCCTCAATGGGGTCGAGTTTAGCGGCCTTGCCGGCGGGGTAGTAGCCGAAGAACAGGCCGATGGCGAGGGCGAAGAGCAGGGAGATGACCACGGCGGACAGCGGTGGGAAGGCGAGTAGCCCCATCGCGGCGGAGCCGGCCATGCCGGCTAGGGCGCCGAGGATGATGCCGATGACGCCGCCGACCAGGCAGACGATGATGGCCTCGGTGACGAACTGCCAGCGGATGTCCCGGCGGGTCGCGCCCAGGGCCTTGCGCACGCCGATCTCCCGGGTGCGCTCGGTGACGGTAATCAGCATGATGTTCATGACGCCAATGCCGCCGACCAGCAGGGAGATGCCGCCGATGGCGGCCAACCCGATACTCAGCGAGGTGATAACCTGGTTGAAGCTGGCCATGTCCTGGCTAAAGTCCGTGACTTTGGCGTGGTAGGCGTCGTTGTCCGCGTACATCTCGTCCAGGGCCGCGCGCAGGCGATCGGCCGCGGCCTGCTTGTCGGCCGAGTCGGCCACCTGGACCGTCAGGTGGTTGAAAGCCTCGCCGGCGCCGGGCTGCTTCGAATAACTCGCCGCCAGCGGGTAGGGGACCGTCATGCTGAGGTCCTCGCCGCTGACGCTAAGCAGGCCGGCGGACTCCTCCCGCGCCTTCACGCCGACGACCATCAGGTCTACCGCGTTGCCTTCCTCCGGGGTAAATTCCAGGAATTGGCCGAGCGCGTTGTGCGGGTCCGCGCCGAAGAGTTTTTCCGCCAGGTCCGCGTTGAGAACGGCCACTGGGCGGGCGCCGTCGATGTCGGCGGCCTCAATGTCCCGGCCGGCCGACAGCGGGTCGCCGTTAATCAGCGCCATGTCCGGGTTGATGCCGCGGGTGGTCGCGGAGACCTCCTGGGGAACGAGCTGGTTGTCCATAGAGACCTTGCCGAAAGTGGCGGAGTTTTCCCCGACGCCAATCCCGGTGACCATGTCGCCCATGTGCTCCCGCAGCTGGTCGAGCTGATCGGGGCTGATCAGCGAGGCGCTATCGATGTCTCCGCCGGAGCCGTACATGGCAGCCGGGTCCTGGGTGTCTTCCTCCCCGTCGGCGGGGCGGGAGGTGACGTCGACGTTGAGGTTGTTGATGCCCGCGTCGTCCAGGTTTTGCTGGAACTGGTTTTTCAGCGAGGCGCTCAGCGTCATGATGGCGATGACCGCGGCGATGCCGATGATGACGCCCAGCAGCGTCAAAAACGAGCGCATCTTGTTGGTGCGCAGGCTGATCAGCGCCAGGAAGACGGATTCCTTAATGCTCACGGGGCTCCTCCTGCAGGATGCCGTCGCGCATGGTGACGGTGCGTTCGGTCTCTTCTGCCAGTTCCGGGTTGTGGGTGATGAACACGATGGTCTTGCCGTGCTCGCGGTGCAGCGTGTGGAAAAGGTCCATCACGCGGCGGCCGGTGTGCGAGTCCAACGCACCGGTCGGCTCGTCGGCGAGCAGGATGTCGGGGTCGTTGGCCAGCGCGCGGGCGATGGCCACGCGCTGCTTCTGCCCGCCGGACAGCTCGTTGGGCAGGTGGTGGGCGCGGTCGGCCATGCCGACGAGCTCGAGCAGCTCCGCGGCCCGCTGCGCGCGCTGCTTGGCGGGCACGCCGGCATAAACCAGGGGCATTTCCACGTTCTTGGCGGCGCTGATGCGGCCGACCAGGTTGAAGTTCTGGAAGACAAAGCCGATGGCCTGGCTGCGGTAGTGCGCCAGCTGGTCGTCGGTGCTATCGAGCACGTCGATGCCGTCGAGCAGGTAGGTGCCCGCGCTCGGCCGGTCCAGCAGTCCGATGATGTTCATCAGGGTCGATTTGCCGGAGCCGGAGGCGCCGACCACCGCGGTAAATTCCCCGCGGGGGACCTGGAAATCGCAGCCCGGCAGGACGGTCAGCTCCCCTTCGGTGCCGACGTTGAAGCTTTTGACGATGCCGCGCATGTCGATGAGGGCGTGGTTCTCGGTCACTGTTGCCTGCCTTCGAATCCGGCGATGGTGACGTTCTGA
Organism: Corynebacterium sp. 2571A; assembly: GCF_055700935.1. Lineage (NCBI taxonomy): Bacteria > Bacillati > Actinomycetota > Actinomycetes > Mycobacteriales > Corynebacteriaceae > Corynebacterium > Corynebacterium sp. 2571A. The sequence continues at coordinate 432,390 of NZ_JASTTE010000001.1, forward strand.
TCGACCAGGTCCTCGTGATCGCGGGCCTGGGTGAGCACGATCTCGCCCGGTTTGACCTCGGTGCCCTTGAGCTCCGCGGCGAAGGCACTGGTAATGCCCACGGTCACGGGGCGCTTGACCACGCGGTAGCCGTCCTCGTCCGGGTTGTCGCCGGCGGGCTCGGCCACGAGCACGAAGGCGCGCTGCCCCTCGCTGAGAATCGCGGTCAGCGGCACGGTGGGCACGTGCTTTTGTTCGGCGGAGACGATCTTGGTCTTCGCGGTGGAGCCGATGTGCAGGCCCTCGGTGTCGCCGGTGACCTCGATGGTGACCGGGAAGGTCGCCTTGGTGGCCCCGCCCTGCCCGGCCAGCGCGGCACTATCCCCGCCGGCGCCGGCGCCGGCGGCCTCGGGCTGCTGGGCGACCGGGGAGATGCCGGTGACCTTGCCAGCAAATTCCTTGCCCGGGGCGCTCGGGGAGGTAAACGTCACCCGGTTGCCCGGGCGCAGGTTGGGCATGTCGGCCTCGCTGACGGTGGTGCGGATTTCCAGCGTGGAGTCATCTGCCACGGTGGCCACCGGCCCTTCCGCGGGGCTGCCCTCTTTCGCGTTTAAGGCGGTCACGACTCCCTCGAAGGGGGCGGACAGGGTGCCGGCGTTGATGGAGTTTTCCAGCCCGGCGTTGGCCAGGTTGGCCGACTCCTGCGCGGCGGACACGTCCTCCTGGGCGCGGGCCAGGGCGCGCTCCTGGGCGGCGATCTGGGTCTGGATATCGCCGGAGGCAGCGGCGGCGCCGCCCTCCTCGTCCGCGCCTGCGCTCGCGGCCGCGGTCTCCCCGTTGGCGGCGGCGGTGTAGAGGCGGTCGAGCTCTGCCTGGGCGTCGGCCACCTGGTTCTGGGCGGAGCGCAGCTCGGTGCGCTGGGTGGCGCGCTGGCCGGCCAGCTCCTGCTCCTCCGGGGTGGTGTCAATGACGGCCAGGGGCTGCTGGGCCTGGACGCGGTCGCCCACGTGCACGCGCACGCTGGAGACCGGGCCGGTCAGGCGCGTGGACAGCACGGCCTCTTCGCGGGCGGCCACGGTGCCGTTGGCGCTGACCGCGTTGGTGACGTCCCCGCGGGTGACCTCGGTGACGTCGTCGGCCTGCAGGACGCTCCCGCTGGCCACGCTGGCGTACCAGCACCAGGCAAGTGCGCCGAGGACGAGGACAACCACGGCGATGATAGCGCCGATGATGAGCGGCTTTTTGGTTTTCTTCTTAGCGGTAGCGGGCTCAATGGCCATAACAGCTAGTACTCCTTTTGAGTAAAGGCCTCGGGGCAAAGGCAGGATTTCAAGGCTCTGGCACCGCTGGGGTGGCAGACGGGCAAGTTTTGGCAGTTGCTAACTATAGACGCGAAAACCCTCTCCTTAATCCTCCCGGAGAATGATTTCCGGAAAAACCAGAAGCCTTGCGCCAAATCACGTCGGGCTTGCGCTAAATCACGTCGGGGAGGATGAAAAGGGAGAGGGAAAAGGAGCGGGGAGAGGGGAACGGGGAGAAGGGAGCGGGCTGCGCGCCTAGGAATTGGCGCCCGCGGTGGGGTAGTCGATGGTGACGTTGCCAACGCCGGCGTCGACGTGGACGGCGAACGTGGCGTCGGGGTTGTCCTGCTCGCGGCAGTTGCTAGCGCCCACGCCGTCGTCACAGGTCAGGCTGTAGGAGACCCCCTTCGGCAGGACGATGTCGGTGTTGCCGACCCCGGCGTCGATGGTGACCTCGGCGCGGTGGTTGAGCTGGTCCCAGTCGCGGATCTGGCTGAAGTCCACCTTGCCGTAGCCGACGGAGAAGTCGTAGGTCTGCGGCAGGTCCTTCACCGAGGTGGGGGTGTATTCGCGGTCGTCAAAGGCGAAGCCGTCGCTGACGGTCAGCCCGTCGGTGGGGTTGTCGACGTGGCGGACCACCCGGAAGCCCACGGTCGCGGCGATGACCAGGGCGGCGGCCAGGACCACGCCGAAGAAGCTCAAGGCGACGACCAGGAGGGTCTTGACGAGGGAGCGCTTCTTCTTCGGCTCCGCGGCCGGGCGCGGGTCCGGCAGGTGCCAGGTGTCCGGGGCGGCGCCGAGCGGATCCCAGGCCGGCGGGGTGTTACGGCCCGGCGGGAAGGGGTAGCCGTCCACCGGGCTGAACATCGACATGTCCACCTCCGGGTCCGCGGCCGGCTGCGCCTGCTGCGCGTCGGTCTGGGCGAGCTGCCCGGCCGCCAAAAGTCCCGCTGGCGGGGTCGGGCGGTGGCGGTACAGGAAGAACCAGATGAGGCCGGTGAACAGGGCAATGCCAAGCGCCGAGGAGCTAAAGGAAGGGAAGAAGGAGTCTTCCATGATGGTTACCGACCACGCCCCGGAGGTCATCAGGAAGCCGATGAGCAAGGCGATGGCTAGGCCAGACTCGGAAGTCTCCCCGTCCCGGCGGCCGAAGAGGTCTTCGACCGGGGAGGAGGCCTTGGAATAGCGGGGCATCAGCGCCCAGGCCAGGAAGTAGGCCGCCAGCCCGCCGCCGAAGGCGAGGGTAGTGGCCACGAAGGCCACGCGGGGCAGGACCGGGTCGATGCCGAAGCGGGCGCCGATGCCCTCGCACACGCCGGCGATCTTGGCGTTGCCGCCCTGCTCGGCGGGGATGCGCGGCGGGCGGGTGGCCCACATGGCGCGCAGGGTCTTTCCCAGGCCGTCGGTGGGTTTGGAGTCGGGGGAGGCGCCGTAGGGGCGGGCGGCGGCGTCGTTAGCGGAAGCGTCCGGGGGAGGCTCGGAGTGGAACGGGTCGTATGGGGAAGTCATGCTTTAAGTATGGTCTGCGTCTATGCTCCGGCACATCGGGGAGCGCCCTGATCTTTGCCCGGATTAGGTCTCTCAGGGTGATCCCGGATGTGGTCTGCGCGGGAGCGTGGCACGATATTGATCTATGAGTATTCCCCCGTCCGAGCCCGCCGCATATTCCCAGCGGCGCGCGGCACCCTACCCGGCCATGGTACGCCCGCAGCAGGGCAAGATGGTCGCCGGCGTGGCCGGTGGTGTGGCTGAGAACCTGGGCGTGGACATCCTCTGGGTGCGCCTGGCGCTGGCCGGGCTGGCGCTGGTCTCCGGGGTGGGGCTGATCCTGTACGCGGGCCTGTGGATCTGCACCCCGGCCCGCCAGGACGCCCAGGCCCCGACCTCGCAGTGGGAGATCCCGCGCTGGAGCTGGGGGCTGGTGGTGGCCCTCGCGCTGGCGGCCGGGGTCGCAATCGCGACGGTGGTGCTGGGCGTGCCGCCGCAGGTGCTGATGCCGCTGGCATTCGTCGCGGTGGGCGCCCTGCTGGCCTGGCAGGCTTATGACCGCTCGACGAATACGTTGCTCGGCATGGGCAGCCTCGCGGCCGGCTTTGCCCTGGTGCTGGCCGGCACGGTGGTCATGGCGGTCTTCTGGGACCGCGAGCACGGGTTCAGCTCGGCGCTGGTGGCCTCCCTGCTGACCATGCTGGGGCTGGGCGTGCTGGTCATCCCGCTGGTGCTGAAGCTGTGGCGTTCCCTGGCGGAGGAAAAAGCGGCGAAGGCGGCGGCGGACGAGCGGACGGCTATCGCCTCCCAGCTGCACGACTCGGTGCTGCAGACCCTGGCGCTTATCCAGAAACGCGCCGACGATGGCCCGGAGGTCGCGCGGCTGGCGCGTTCCCAGGAGCGCCAGCTGCGGGCCTGGCTCTTCGACGCCGACTCCGCCACCCCGGAGACCATCTTCGGCGCGGTGGAAGCCGCCTGCGCCGAGGTCGAGGACCTGTTCAACGTGCGGATTACCCCGGTGACCGTGGGGCAGGACGCGCCCCTGAGCGACAACACCAAGCTGGCGGTCGAGGCGGCCCGCGAGGTGCTAGTCAACGCCGGCAAGCACGCGCAGGTGGACACGGTCGACGTGTTCTGCGAGGTGCTGGCAGGCGAGCTGACCCTGTTCGTGCGCGACCGCGGCGTGGGCTTCGACCCGGCAGCGGTGGCGGCCGACCGCCACGGGATCCGGGACTCTATCCGGCAGCGCATGGAACGCGCGGGCGGTGTGGCGCGGCTGGATAGCCAGCCCGGGGCCGGCACGGAAGTGGAGCTCACGGTAGCGTTATAGGCATGGTTACTGTCTTCTTGGTCGATGATCACTCCGTCTTCCGCGCCGGGGTGCGCGCGGAGCTGGCCGACAAAGTAGACATCGTGGGGGACGCCGGTACGGTCGCCGAGGCGATCCGCGGTATCAACGAGACCCGCCCGGACGTGGTCCTGCTGGACGTGCACATGCCGGACGGCGGCGGGCTGGCCGTCATCCAGGGCATTGAGCCGGGCCCGAAGTTTTTGGCGCTGAGCGTTTCCGATGCCGCGGAAGACGTCATCGCCCTCATCCGCGCCGGGGCGCGCGGCTACGTGACCAAGAATATCGACGGCGCGGAGCTGGCGCGGGCGGTCGCGCAGGTCTACGACGGGGACGCGTATTTCTCCCCGCGGCTGGCCGGCTTCGTGCTGGACGCCTTCGCCGCCGGCGAGCCGGCCCCGGAACCGGAGGGCGAGCCCAAGCCCCTGCCCGCCCAGGGCGAGGATCCGATAGTCGACGCCCTGACCCCGCGCGAGCTGGAGGTACTGCGCCTGCTGGCGCGCGGCTATACCTACCGCGAGATCGGGCAGAAGCTGTTCATCTCCATCAAAACGGTGGAAACGCACGCCTCCAATATCCTGCGCAAGACCCAGCAGTCCAACCGCTATCAGCTCACCCGCTGGGCGGCCAGCCGCGACCTGGACTGATTAATCCCAGGTGAGGCGGGCACCCCTCGCGCCAGTCGAACGGACGTTTGCATGTGTCCAGGGGAGGGTTCATACTTGAGGGGTGCAGCAAACAAGTGTTCCCCAAGCGGTGGGCCAGTCGGTCGAGGACCGGGTGGCGGCTCTGCGCGCGCAGATGGAAAAGATGGGCGGCGGCTCCGCCCTGCCCGCACGCGGGCCTAAACAGTGCGCTGCACGCTCCACCGAAAGCGGTGCTGAGCGGGGGAATGGCAAAAGTCCCGGGGATTCCGCCGGACAGGCCGCGCCGGCCGGCGGCGTGGCGCCCCGCGGGGCATATGCTGCCGAGCAGCAGATTGAGCTGGGCGGCGCACTGGCCGGTGCCCTCCCGGCGGGCGGCCTGGTGCGCGGCAGCGCGGTGCGGTGCAGCGAGTGTCCGGCCTTCATAATAGAACTGGTGTGCCAAGCCACGGAGGAGGGCTACTACGTGGCCCTGGTCGGCTGGCCGGAGCTGGCCCTGGCCCAGGTGTGCGAGCGCGGGGATATCAGCAAGGTGGTCGCGGTGCCGGACCCGGGCACGGATCCGTGGGCGGTCAGCGCCACCTTGGTCGAGGGCATGGATTTTGTCATCCAGCGCGTGCGCGCGGCCTCCCAGCAGCGGGTGCTCAGCCCCGCGCGGGCGCGCCCGGTGGCGGCCCGGCTGCGGCAGGGGCGCGCGGTGCTCATTACCGTCGGGCAGCACGTGCCGTCCGCGGCGCTGCGGCTGGACGCCCGGGTGGAGTCCTACCCGGGGATCGGGCGCGGGTGCGGGCGCATCCGCGGGGTCGAGGTGCGCGTGCAGGCGTACTCGAAGTACTTGTCGCGCCCGGCGCAGTCCGTGGTGAGGTGCGCATGAGCGCGCCGGCAGTGCGGATTGCTGCGCTCTGGTTTCCCGATTGGCCTATCCAGGCCGCCCGCTACGCCGAGACCCTGCCGGAGGGCGCGGGGGCGGGCAGCCCCATCGGGGTCCTTGCCGGCGGGGCCGTGAAGGTCTGCAATACCGCCGCGCGCCGCGCCGGGGTCCACCGCGGCATGCGGGTGCGGGCGGCCCAGGCGGTTTGCCCGGAGCTTTTAGTCTGGGAGTCCCAGCCGGAGCGCGAGGGCGCCGTCTTCGCCGAAATCGTGGAATCCCTGGACGCGGTAGCCTCGTCCATCGAGGTCATCCGCCCCGGCCTCGTGGTGGTGGACGCCGCCGCGGCCGCCCGCTTCCACGGCGGGGAGGCCATCGCGGTGGAGATGTTGGTCGATGCCGCCGCGCGCCAGGGCTTGGACATGACGGTCGGGGTGGCCGACGAGCTGGCCACCGCCATCATCGCGGCCCGGGACCGCGGGCTCGGCGCGGTGGTGGAGCCGGGGGCTTCCCGGCAGTTCTTGGCCCCGCGCAGCGCCCAGGTGCTAGCCGCGGAGGTAGCGCTGGGCTGCCCGCCGGAGCTGGTCGCCCAGTTCGTGCGGCTGGGCCTGCCCACCTTGGGGGATGTGGCGCAGCTGCCGCTGCACCAGGTCACCAGCCGCTTCGGCAACGCCGGGCGGCGGTGCCACGCCATCGCCAGCGCGCAGCCGGATCGGCGGGTCGCCCCGGAGCTGGCGGGTGCTGAGCTGGACGTGTGGATGCGCCCGGAGGATCCGCTGGAGCGCGTGGACGCCGCCGCGTTCGCCGCCCGCCAGCTGGCCGCCCAGCTGCACCAGCGCTTGAGCGTGGCCGGGCTGTCGTGCCTGCGCCTGCGCGTGAGCGCGCAGTGGGCCGACGGCACGGAGCTGCGGCGGGTCTGGCGCACGCGCGCGGCGCTGAGCGAATCCGCCACCGCGGACCGGGTGCGCTGGCAGCTCGACGGCTGGCTGGTGGGCAACCAAGCCGAGGGCGGGATCGTGGGGCTCGGGCTGGAGCCGCTGGAGGTCGCCCAGCCGGAACAGCACAGCCTGGTGGAATCCGGGACGGGCTCGGCGGCCCGCGCCCAGCAGGTCATCGAGCGCGTCCAGTCTCAGCTGGGCATCGACAAGGTGGTCCAGCCGGTCGACCGCGGCGGCCGCGGGGTGGCCGAGCGGGTGGACTTCGTCCCCTACGGCGAGCGGGTCGAGCCCGCGCCGCCGGGCGCCTGGCCGGGCCGGATTCCGGCGCCGCTGCCGGCCCAGCTGGAGCTCGACCACCCGAGCGCGAACCACCCGGCCGCCCGCATCCGGATGATTAACGCCGAAGGCCACGACGTCTTCGTCACCGAGGAGGCCCTGCTCTCGGCCGAGCCGGCCGGCCTGGCCTGGGGGAAAAACCGCTACCTGGTTACCGCGTGGGCGGGCCCGTGGCCGGTGGACACGGGCTGGTGGACGGCCGCCGGCACGCGCCTAGCGCGGCTGCAGATAGTCGGCACGGATCAAGAAAAGACCCGGGCCTGGCTGCTCAATTGGCAGGCCGGCCGGTGGACGGTCGAGGCCAGCTACGTCTAGGAAAGCCGCCACAGTGCCATGGCGTCTGCGCGGCGTGGGTTAGCGGTCGAGGACGTCGACGACCACGCGCTTCGGGTCGTTGAGGACTTCCACGGAATAGGGCCGGGCCTGGTCGAGGCCGATGATGAACTGGGAGCGGCCCTCGAAGGTGCCGGCGCTGGTGACCTCGGTGATGATGCTTCCGTACCCGGTCATGGTGCCGAGTGCCGGGTCGTCCTTGCCCAGCTCGTAGGGCAGGACGGTGCCGTCGATGTTGACGTTGAGGGCCGTGGCGCCGTAGTAGTTGATGCGCTTGCCGGAGCCCTGCTGGGTGGGCTGGTCCTGGAAATCGACGAACCAGCCGGGCTGGCCCTCGCCCTCCAGGTCGAAGACCACGCGCTCGAAGCCGGGGTGCTGGCCGATGCGCATGTTGGTCACCATCAGCCGGGCGGGCGCCGGCGGGCGCTGGGTCTTCATCTCCTTGTCGGCGTCCCCTAGGGGGCTGGGGCCGGAAACGTTCTGATCCTGCTTGTCGGAGTCCGCCGAGGAAGAATCCGTGGGCTGGGCGTCGCCGATCCCGGCGAGCATGTCCCGGGAGCCGTCCGTAGAGCAGGCAGACAGGCCACACGCAGCAGTGATAAAAATTGCTGCAATTTGGGCCCGGCGGGCTCGGTCAGGGACAGGCATAGTGCCTACGGTAGCGGTTTTTCCAGGGAGAGACAAAATACGAGTTCGATTTCACGCGACGGGAAATAAAATTATTGCAGCGCCTCCGCGAGGGGTTTTGCAGCCGCGGCGGGAGGTAGAATGACGGGCATGTCAACAGCTGAAAAGATCGGGGAAACCGGGGCAACTGAAGCGTTGTGCTCCGATGTGGACGTCGAGCCGCTGGCGGGTTCCGCGAAGCAGGAATCCGTCTATGTCCTTTTCGAGTGGCCCGGCGGGTGGTCCCACGACATCCTGGACGGCGGCACCTTTAGCCCGGAGCTCACCGCCCGGCTGAAGGACAAGCTCGACGGGCAGGCGGGCCTGCAGCTCATCCGCCGGCCCGGCCGGGCCGGCCGCCAGGTCGGCAGCGTGCACCGCTGCTACCTGGTCTGGGCCGAGCGCGGGGTAATGGAAATGCTCCTGCTGGAAGGCCCGGAAGACATCCTCGACCTGGATCTTTCCGGCCCGGGCCGCAACGGCGGCGGTGAGATGGACACGCCCCTGGTGCTGGTGTGCACCCACTCCAAGCGCGATAAGTGCTGCGCCATCAAGGGCCGGCCCCTGGCCGCTCAGCTGAGCGAAATCTTCCCGGCGATCATCTGGGAGACCTCCCACACCAAGGGCCACCGCTTCGCCCCCTCGGTGCTGCTGATGCCGTGGGGCTATTCCTTCGGCCGCCTCAACCTGGAGGCCGCGCGCGAGATGACCAAGCGGGCCTTAAACGGCAGCTATTTCTACCCGGCCAACCGCGGCCGCGGCCTGTATTCCCAGCGCGGGCAGGTCGCCGAGCTGGAGGTCGCCCGCCGCCTCATCGAGGCCGGCGAGGAGGTAAGCTATGCGGATCTGCGCCCCGCGGACGCCGGTTCCGGGCCCGTGCGCGTTTCCCACCGCGACGGGCGGCACTGGGACATCGAGCTGGTCCAGCGCGAATACGACGGCATAGTCGCCTCCTGCGGGAAGGAACCGAAGTCCTCGCTCATCTGGGAAGTCGCCTAAGGCGCATCGTTAGCCCCGGGGCATCGTTAGCCCCCCGGGGCTTGGTTAGCCACCCGGGGGCTTGGCTGGCCACCCGGGGCATCGTTAGCCAGAGGAGGCCCTGGAGATAAACCGACCCCCGGCGGGCACTAGCTCTAGCTGCTAGGTGCTGGCCGGGGGTTGGGGTGTTGTGGCAGGCGGCTGGTTAGCGGCGCATGATCTTGGCCGAGACCCAGTTGCCCAGGAACTGGGCGGCCTGGACCATAACGATGATGATCAGGGTGGCCACGACGGTGACCTGCCACTCGTAGGCGCGGTAGCCGTAGACGATGGCGAAGTCACCCAGGCCGCCGCCGCCGACGTAGCCGGCCATGGCGGACATGTCGACCACGGCGATGAACAGGAAGGTGTAGCCCAGCACCAGCGGGCCGAGGGCCTCGGGGATGATGACGCTGGTGATGATCTTCCAGGGGCTGGCGCCCATCGCGCGGGCGGCCTCGATGACGCCGGGGTCGATGCCCACGAGGTTTTGCTCGACGATGCGGGCCACGGCGAAGGTGGCGGCAAAGGCCATGACGAAGGTGGCGGGCTCGCGGCCGATGGACGAGCCCATCACGGCCACGGTGACCGGCTGCACGAACGCCAGCAAGATGATGAACGGGATGGGCCGGATGATGTTTACCGCGATGTTGAGGATCGTGTAGATAAACCGGTTGGCCAGGATTCCCGACGGGCGGGTGGTGTAGAGGAGGATGCCGAGGATAAGGCCCAGGATGCCGCCGATAATCATGGTCAGCGAGACCATGATGAGGGTGTCGACGACCGCCTCCATGAGGGTGCCGGACAGGCGGTCCCAGTCCGCTGCGGCCAAGATAGTTGTCGTCATCGCTTGATCTCCTGAATGTCGGTGGTCTGGGACATGGTGTGGTAGAACTCCTCGATGGCCTCGCCAGAGCCGTTGAGGCGGACGGTCATCTTGCCGAAGGAGTGCTGCTGCAAGGTGGTCACGCCGCCGTGGACGATGGAGATGGACACGCCGCGCTCGCGCAGCTGGGCGGCCGCGCCGAAGAAGCCGGAGTTTTCCGTCAGGTTGATGGTGAACAAGCGGCCCTCGTGGGCCAGCAGGTCGTCGGCCTCGACGTGGTCCGGGGTGTTGCGCAGGGAGGTGGACACGAAGCGCTGTGCCACCGGGGTCTGCGGGTTGGAGAAGACCTCGTAGATGGAGCCCTGCTCGACCACGCGGCCTTTCTCCATGACGGCGACCTTGTCGGCGATGGAGCGCACGACCTCCATCTCGTGGGTAATGACCACGATGGTGATGCCGAATTTCTGGTTGACCTGACGCAGCAGCTCCAGGACCTCGTGGGTGGTCTGCGGGTCCAGCGCGGAGGTGGCCTCGTCGGCCAGCAGGAGGCGCGGGTTGGTGGCCAGCGCGCGGGCGATACCGACGCGCTGCTTCTGCCCGCCGGAGAGCTGCTCCGGGTAGCTCGAGCCCTTGTCGCCCAAACCGACGAATTCCAGCAGCTCCTGCACGCGCCGCTTGCGCTCGGCCTTGGCCACACCGGCCAGCTGCAGCGGGTATTCGATGTTGCCGGCGGCCGTGCGGGAGTTAAACAGGTTGAACTGCTGGAAAATCATGCCGATGGAGCGGCGCAGGGAGCGCAGCTTCTTCTCCGACATGCCGGCGATGTTGGTCTCGTCCAGCAACAGCTCGCCCTCGGTCGGGGTGTCGAGCCCGTTGATGAGGCGCACCAGGGTGGACTTGCCGGCGCCGGAGTAGCCGATGATGCCCATGATTTCGCCGGGCTCCACGGCCAGGTTGACATCGTCGAGCGCCTGGGTGGTGGTCTTTTTATGCTCAAAGACCTTGGATACGTGGCGGAACTCGACGCGGGTTCCGGTAGTGGGTGATTCGGTCACTAAAAGCCCCTTGGTAGTTGCGTGTGCAGTGGCGGGTTCATTAAACGTGGCACAACCCCGGCAACGCGGTAGCCATTGAGCTGGGCGCGTCGGCGGGGTAGAAGGTGCCGGGGAGGAAGTTTAGAGCTCTTCCTCGAGGCGGTTGAGGATGTCCTGCAGCTCCTGCGGGCTGCGCTCCACGGAAACGGACGTGCCCTTGGAGTCTTCCTGCACGGCTTCCTGGACCTCGGGGGTGTGCCAGATCTTGACGAGCTCCTGAAGGGTCTCGTTGTCGGCGTCCTCCGAGCGCACGGCGAAGACGTTGATGTAGGGCTCGGCCTCCTCGGAGTTCGGGTCGTCCTGGACCACCGCGGTGGTCGGGTCGATGCCGGCGCGCTCCAGGAAGGAGTTGTTGATGACGGCCGGGGTGCCCTCGCTGTAGGCGGAGGTGGTCTGCTCGGCGCCGACCGGGGTGACCTTGACCTTGGAGGCCTTCTCATCGATATCGGCCGGGGTCGGGGTCAAAAGCCCGTCCTGCTTCAGGGTGACCAGGTCCTGCTGGACCAGCAGGTTGATGGCGCGGCCCTGGTTGGTGGAGTCGTTCGGGACGGCGACGGTCTCGCCCTCGATGCCGTCCAGGGAGTCGTGGTCCTTCCAGAACAGGGCCAGCGGCACGATCTCGGTGGCGGCGATCGGCACCAGGTCGGTGCCGTTGCCCTTGTTGTACTCGGCCAGGAATTTCAGGTGCTGGAAGTTGTTGGTGTCCAGCTCGCCCTGCTCCAGGGCCTGGTTCGGGGTGGTGTAATCCGAGTAATTGACGATGTCCAGGTCGAAGCCCTGGTCCTTGGCGGCGGTTTCAAACGCCGCCCAGGCCTTCTTGGAGGCGTCGGTGGTGCCGACGGAGATCTTCGAGTCCTTGGTGATTTCGCCTCCCTCGGAGTCGGAGGAACAGGCGACGAGGCCGGTCGCTGCCACGACGGTGGCGGCGGCTGCGGCAAGGGCGCGGCGGATCTGCATGAGAATGGTCCTTTTCTGTGTGACTTTTATAAGGCCGGGCGGTGTTACGGGGCAGTGCCCGGGCGCCGTCCGGTAGGCGTAATAAAGCGGGTTGCGGGGCGCGCAACCTCGATGGGTTATAACCTAACAGCCTGTATACCGCTTTGTCTATTTACTTGCAGATTTTATGCATATTCACAGACTGCTTGGTTTGTAAGGTTGCTGCAATTAGAACACGGGTTCGTATCTTGCTAGGCTGTCCGGCGTGAGGTTTAACGGCGGACGGGCACTGAGCTGGTCGCGGCTGGAGCGGATCCTTTCCGGCCGCCCGGCGCTCACACCTGTGCCCGTAAACCACAGCGCTGAGCAGGACTTGCCGCGCGAAACAAAGAAGTCCGCGGTGCCGTTTGCGGAGCTGCACGCCGTGTCGAGTTATTCGTTTCTGCAGGGCGCTTCTGAGCCGGAGGAACTGGTCGAACGCGCAGTTGAACTAGGGCTGGAATCCCTGGCGCTGGTGGACAGGGACGGTTTCTACGGCCTGATGAAATTCGCCGAAGCCGCCGCCCGTGCCGGCCTGCCCACGGTCTTCGGCGCCGAGCTGAGCCTGGACGAGGGCGTCCTGACGGTGTTGGTGCGCGGCCCGGAGGGCTACCGGCGCCTGTCGCGGCTTATCGCCCAGGCCAAGATGGCGGCCGGGGAGAAGGACAAGACCGCCTACCCGCCGCTGGCGCAGGTCGTCCGCGCCCTGGGCGAGGAGGTGGTCTACCTCGCCGACGTGGACTGGGTGGACCGGCTAGGCCAGCTGGTGGGCGCCGCCGGGGACAGCAACGTGGTGCTCGAATACGCCAGCACCATGGTGCCGGCGGACGCGGACCGCCACCGCCGGCTGGATAGCGCCCGGGAAGACTGGGGGTTGCGGGCTATAGCGAGCGCCCGCCCGGCGGCGGCGCGGCGTACCCAGGCCCGCCTGGCGGCGGCGAAAAACGCCTTGGCCCACCGGCAGTCCCTGCAGCAGGCGGACCCGGACCAGCACCCGATGGGGGCGAGCTGGCTGCGCTCCGGCGAGGACATGGCGCGCCTGCTGCCCGGGCGCGAGGATCTGCTGGCCGCCGCGGCCCAGCTGGGGCGCGAATGCAGCTTCAGCTGGGACGTTTTGGTGCCCAACCTGCCGCACTTTGACGTGCCGGACGGGCACACGGAGATGACCTGGCTGCGCGAGCTGGTTGACGTGCGGGCGCGCAAGCGCTATGCCAGCCGGCCGGCCGATATCCGCGAGCGCGCGAAAAAACAGATAGAACACGAGCTCGCGGTGGTGGAGCAGCTGGGCTTTCCCGGCTATTTCCTCATCGTCACGGACCTGGTGGATTTCTGCCGCCGGGAAAACATCCTGTGCCAGGGCCGCGGCTCCGCCGCCAACTCCGCGGTCTGCTTCGCGCTCGGTATCACGAACGCGGAGCCCATCTCCGCGGGCCTGCTCTTTGAGCGCTTCCTGTCCCCGGACCGGGACGGCCCGCCGGACATCGACGTCGATATTGAGTCCGGCCGCCGCGAGGAGGTCATCCAGTACGTCTACTCCGCCTACGGGCGCCAGCAGGCCGCGCAGGTGGCCAACGTCAACACCTACCGCCGCAAGGGCGCGACCCGGGACGCCGCCCGCGCCCTGGGCTACCCGCAGGGCAGCGCGGACGCCTGGTCGAAGGGCACCGACGAGCCCCCGGCGGACGTGGTCGCACTCGCCGAGGAATTCCTGGGCCAGCCGCGGCACCTGGGCATCCACTCCGGCGGGATGGTGCTCTGCGATAGGCCTATTGCGGACGTGGTGCCCATGGAATGGGCGCGGATGGAGGGCCGCTCGGTGTTGCAATGGGACAAGGACGACTGCGCGGCCGCCGGCCTGGTTAAGTTCGACCTGTTGGGGTTGGGCATGCTGGAGGCCCTGCACCACATGCAGGACCTGGTGGCCGAATCCACCGGGCGGCAGGTCAACCTCTGGGAGCTGGACCTGGCGGAGGAGGCCGTCTACGACATGCTCTGCCGGGCCGACGCCGTCGGTGTTTTCCAGGTCGAGTCCCGCGCGCAGCTGGCCACCCTGCCGCGGCTGAAACCCCGCGTCTTCTTCGACCTGGTCGTCGAGGTCGCCCTCATCCGTCCCGGCCCCATCCAGGGCGGGTCCGTGCACCCCTACCTGCGCCGCCGCGACGGGCTGGAGGAGGTCACCTACGATCACCCGGTGCTGGAAAAGTCCCTGGGCAAGACCCTGGGCATCCCGCTGTTCCAGGAACAGCTGATGCAGATTGCCGTCGATGCCGCCGGCTTCACCGGCGCCCAGGCTGACGATCTGCGCCGCGCTATGGGCTCGAAGCGCTCGCCAGAGAAGATGGCCGAGCTGAAAGACCAGTTCTTCGCCGGCTTGGCCGCCACCCACGGGATCACCGGGGAGACGGCGGACAAGCTCTGGAACAAGATCGTGGCCTTTGCGGCCTACGGCTTCCCGGAGTCGCACTCCCAGTCTTTTGCCTCCCTGGTGTATTTCTCCGCCTGGTTCAAGCACCACTACCCGGCGCAGTTCTGCGTGGGCCTGCTGCGCGCCCAGCCGATGGGCTTTTATTCCCCGCAGTCGCTCATCCAGGACGCCCGCCGCCACGGGGTGCCGGTGCGCCCGGTCAGCATCAACGCCTCCGGCAAGGAGTCGAGCGTGGAGCCCGTCGAACCCGGCCCGGGCCAGACTGTCGGGGCGCCTTCCTCGGCCGTGGCCATCCGCCTAGGCCTGGGCCTGGTCAAGGGCCTGGGCGACAAGGCGGCCGAGCGGGTGGAGGCCAACGCGCCGTACACGGACATCCCGGACCTGTCGCGCCGGGCGGGGCTGAAGGTCGCCCAGGTCGAGGCCCTCGCCGAGGCCGGCGCCCTGGACTGTCTGGGGCTAAGCCGCCGGCAGGCGCTGTGGCAGGCCGGGGTGGCAGCCACCGAGCGCGCCGGCATGCTGCCCGGGATGTCTGCCATTTCCGCGCCGGCCCTGCCCGGCATGTCCTCCTTCGAGCTGCTGGCCCAAGACATCGCCGCCACCGGGGTCAGCCACGACCGGCAGCCGATGTCCGCGGTGCGCGGGGCCCTGGATGCCGCCGGCATCCTGCGGGCGCGCGACCTGGCCGCGGTCCCGGACGGCACCCGCGTGCGCCTGGCCGGCATCATCACGCACCGGCAGCGCCCGCAGACGGCCGCCGGCCTCATCTTCTTAGGGATGGAGGATGAGACCGGGCTGATGAACGTGATGGTCTCGCCCGGGCTGTGGAAGCGGCAGAAGGTGCTGGCGCGCACGGCCAAGGCGCTGGTTGTCCGCGGTATCGTCCAGAACGCCACGGGCGCGGTCAGCGTGGTGGCGGACAGGCTCGAGCCGCTGGATATCGGCGAGTACTTCAGCCGCGGCTCGCGGGACTTCCGCTAGGCGGGCGAGAGCCGCCGGAGGCGCCGGGAGAGCCCGGCTAGATCCGCTGGTAGAGCTCGCTGGACAGCGGGGTGAACTCGGTGCGGGAGAAGACGGCCTCGACGGGCAGGTCGAAGAACTCGCAGATGCTAAAGGCCAGGTCCAGGCTGGGCGAGTGGTCGCCGCGCTCGAGCGCCCCGATGGACTGGGGGTTCACATCCACGGCCGCGGCCAGCTCGGCGCGGGAGACGTCGCGCTCGACGCGAAGCAGGCGCACGCGGTTGTAGATGGGGCGGCGCGGCTTCTTCTTCGGGGACATGCAAGGAATTATTATATAAACATAACGGCTAGTCAAGGTGTAGTTTTCCGGCGCGAGGCACCTGCCCGGGAGCAACCCCCGGCTATCACCCGGCAGCCGCGCCCAGGATTGTTAGGCTAAAGCGCATGAATGCTGTCGCCCCGCCGGAGCTCAACCCGGTCTCCACAGCCTTGGTCAAGGCCCGCTATATCAATGCCGCGATCTGGCTGATAGCCCTGGCCCTGGGCGTGGTCGCCCTGGGCTTTTTCTGGGCCAGCTGGTGGTACTGGGGCCTTATCGTTATCGCCGCCTTCGGCGCGTGGTTGGCCTGGCTCATCCCTGCCCAGGTGCGCAACATGGGCTGGCTGGAAACCGACGACGAGCTGCTGATCACCCGCGGCAAGCTGTGGCACACCTTCACCGTGGTGCCCTACGGGCGCATCCAGTTCGTGGACGTGACCGCCGGGCCCATCCAGCGCTGGCTGGGCATTAAGACACTGCAGCTGCACACGGCCTCGGCGACCACGGACGCGACCGTCAAGGGCCTGCCGGCCCAGACCGCGGACCAGCTGCGCGAGCGCCTGACCGTCAAGGCCCGGGAGAGGATGAGCGGGCTGTGAGCAAACACCGCCGCGACGCGGACAACGCGGCCGTTGACGCCGACGGTTTCCACCGCGTGCACCGGCTCACGCCGCTGCTGCAGTTCTGGTCGGTCATCCTGGCGATCCTGGCCATCGGGGTGGTCAATATCAACCTCGAGGTCCTAGGGGATGCCACGCGCTTCATCGCCGACGGCCACTGGGGCCGCGGCCTGCGGGACGCCGCCTGGACCGCCGCCGCCTTCATCGGCATCTGCCTGGCCATCTGGTTCCTCTCCGCCATCTGGTGGCGCCGCCTGGGCTACCGGCTGGGCACGGACGAGCTGGCCCTGCGGCGCGGGGTGCTGTCCACGCAGTTGCGCACCGCCCGCTACGACCGCATCCAGGCCGTCGACGTCATCGAGCCGGTCATCGCCCGGATCTTCGGCGTGGCGGCGGTCCGCGTCGAGACCGCCGGCGGGGCGTCCTCCCACATCCAGATCGCCTACCTGAACAAGCCCGCGGCCACCCAGCTGCGCGAGGAGATCCTCACCCGCACCAGCGGCCGCCGCCCACCTACCGGCGCGGAGCCAGCTGCCGCTAACGATGCCGCCGGCAGCGACGCCGGCAACGACGCCGCCCACCAGGAGGCGGTCATCCCGCCCATCCCGACGCGGCGCAGCCTGCTGGGCGCGGCCCTGCGGGTGAGCACTCTGCTGGTGGTGGCGATCGCTGCGGTCTTGATTCTCACCCCGGTGCCGAACACCACCGTGGTGCCGATCCTGGTGGGCCTGGTGCCCAAAGTCTGGGAGCTCATCGACACCTCGTGGCGGTTTAGCTCCCGCCTGGATGAGGACGACTCCGGCCGCGCGTTGCTCATCATCAACTACGGCCTGGCCGACCGGCGCCACCAGTCGGTGCGCCTGGATCGCATCCACGCCGTCCAGGTCCGCCAGCCGCTGCTGTGGCGCCTGACCACGTGGTGGGAGGTCCGCGTGTCCGTGGCCGGCTACGGCTCCGCCGCGGGCAAGGGATCGGGCACTACCCGGGTACTGCCCGTCGGCAGCCGGGAGCAGGCCCTCCGCCTGCTGGAGCTGCTCAGCCCGCTGGATAAGAAGGAGATCGACCGCTACGCCCAGCCGGAGGGCGCCCGTGAGCCGACCTATTCCTCGCCGCGCCGGGCCTGGTGGGTCTCGCCGCTAGACTCCCGCCGGCAGGCCGTGACCCTGGTGGGCGATCACAGCATCACCCACGCCGGGCTGCTCAACCGCCGGGTCAGCGTGATTGCCAACAGCCACATCCAGGAGCTGGCCTACACCGCCGGCCCGATCGCCCAGCTGTGCCGGCTGGCCACCGTCCGCTACGAACTGGTCGCCGGGCCGGTGCGCATGGCCGGCAGCGACCTGGACCCTGCCGACGCGGCGGCCTTGCTCAGTCACCTGCGCGCCCGGCGCCTGCCGGCGGCCCCGAGCGCCAACGCTAACGACGATTCGGGTACGGCCTAGACCGCGCCGTTAAAGCCCAGCTGCCGCCAGGCCTCGAACACGGCCGTCGAGGCCGCGTTCGACAGGTTCATCGAGCGCCGCGCCGGCACCATGGGGATGCGCACCTGCTCGGTGATCCGCTCGTGGGCGAGGTGCTCGGCCGGCAGGCCGGTCGGCTCCGTGCCGAAGAGAAGAACATCGCCTTCCTGGTACTCGATATCGGTAAACCACTTGTCCGTGTGGGTGGTAAACGCGAAGACCCGCGCGCCGGGCAGGGCATCCATGCAGGCCTGGAAGTTGGGGTGGATGGTCATATCGGCCAGGTCGTGGTAGTCCAGCCCCGCCCGCTTGAGGTGCTTGTCGTCGAAGTTGAACCCCAGCGGCTCAATGAGGTGCAGGTGCGCGCCCGTGACCGCCGCAGTCCGAATGGCGTTGCCGGTGTTGGTGGGGATCACGGGGTTGTCGAAGACGATGTGCAGGTTGGTCATGGTTTTAGGGTAGTCGGTGAAAAGGCAGAGGTAGGAGTCGCACCTCTTGTTCTCCCGCTGCCTTTAGAAACCGGTTTCTCTTATTCGTCGGTGACGCGATTATCGCGCTTTTTCCACCTGCACCTACGCACAAGGAAAAACGGCAGGACCAGAAAATAATAGAAGGCAAGGAATTGCGCCGAATAGCCCAATAATCCTTCCGAGCTCACCTCGCTCCACGAGACACCTTCTTCGTTGGGTGAAGCTACGCCGCGCCAGCCGGTCACTTGGCTGATGTAGAAACTTGCTACGACCATGGCTGGTAGGGCAATAAACGAGAACCATGCCGGTGGTACCCACGGTCCACCGTCTTTGCCCGTTCTTTGCAGAGCACCGCCGAATCCCATCGAAGAAACCTCTCTACCTACATCTGTTCACTCAAAGCGCAAGACCTTGCGTACAGGGCCATCTTGCCTGCCACTAGGATGGGGGCCATGGCTGCAACCAAACTAGATGGCAAACTGTACCGCGACGAGATTTTTGAAGACCTCAAGCAGCGTGTGGCTGCGCTGAAGGAGAAGGGGATTACTCCGGGCCTGGCCACCGTGCTGGTGGGGGAGGATCCGGGCTCCCAGTCCTACGTGAAGATGAAGCACCGCGACTGCGAGCAGCTGGGGATTAACTCCATCCGCAAGGACCTGCCGGCCGATATCAGCCAGGAGGACCTGGAGGCGGTCATTGATGAGCTGAACGAGGACCCGGCCTGCACCGGCTACATCGTGCAGCTGCCGCTGCCGAAGCACCTGGACGAAAACCGCATCCTCGAGCGCATCGACCCGGACAAGGACGCCGACGGCCTGCACCCGGTGAACCTGGGCAAGCTGGTGCTCAATGAGGACGCGCCGCTGCCGTGCACGCCGAACGGCTGCATCCACCTGCTGCGCCGCTTCGGGGTGGAGCTCGACGGGGCCAAGACCGTGGTCATCGGCCGCGGCGTGACCGTCGGCCGGCCCATCGGCCTGCTGCTGACCCGCCGCAGCGAGAACTCCACCGTGACCCTGTGCCACACCGGCACGAAGGACCTAGCGGCAGAGACCCGCGCGGCGGACGTGGTCATCGCCGCAGCCGGCAAGGCCCACATGCTGACCGCGGACATGATTAAGGAAGGCGCGGCCATTTTGGACGTGGGGGTCTCCCGCGTGGACGGCAAGCTGGCCGGCGACGTCGCCGACGACGTCTGGGACAAGGCTGGATTCGTCTCCCCGAACCCGGGCGGCGTCGGCCCGCTGACCCGCGCGTTCCTGGTGCGCAACATCGTCGAGCGGGCAGAAAAGGCTCATGGCCTCGCCGATTAATAAGGCGCAGGCCGCATCCGCGCGGCATGGCGCCGGGCTGGATAAGACCTCGCTGGATAATCCCCACGACCGGCACGTAGCGCCGTCGAAGCTGCCGGCCAAGGTGCAGTGGGCGATGATCGGGGCCTTCGTCGCCGTGGTGGTGCTCTCCGGGGTCTTTGCCCTGTTGGAGCACTGGCGCCGGGCGGCGTTTGCCTTAGGAGCGGCGATGCTCTGGCTGGTGGTCGTGCGCGCGACCTGCGACTCCCGCCGAGTCGGGGTCTTTTCGGTGCGCTCGCGCCGCTTCGACTGCATCTTCAGCGCGGTGGTGGGGGCCGCGCTGGTCTTTTTGGCCGTCTCCGTGGACGCGCTGGGCAGCTAGCGGTGTCAGTTAGATGGCGTAGTCGCCATCGGTCAGCCCGCCCGGCAGGTCGAGGCCGTCCGGGGCGGACAGCGTGAGGAAATTGCGCAGCACGCGGTCCATCTGGCGGGTCTCGGTCAAGAAGGCGTCGTGACCGACGGGGGAGACAACCTTGGCCATGGCCAGGAGGTTGCCCAGGTTGCGCGAGAGGTGTTCCTGCTGGTGATAGGGGTACAAGATATCGGTGTCGACGCCGACGACCATCGTCGGCACGGTTGAGGAAGCCAGGGCCTTGTTCAGGCCGCCGCGGCCGCGGCCGACGTCGTGGCGGTTTAAGGACTCGGTCAGCGCGACGTAGGAGCCGGCGTCGAAGCGGTCGACCAGTTTCTTTCCCTGGTATTCCAGGTAGGAGTTGACCGCGAAGCGCTGGTCGCCGGCGCGGTAGGCGCCAAGGGGGTTCTCCCCGCGCTGGGCGGTGGTGCCGAAGCGCTCGTCGATCTCTTGCTCGCCGCGGTAGGTCAGGTGCGCGATCCGGCGCGCGGCGGCCAGGCCGGCCTCCGGGGCAACCCCCAGTTCGTAGTAGTCGCCGCCGTGCCACTGCGGGTCGTTTTCGATGGAGGAAATCTGCGCGGACTGGATCCCGATCTGCCACCCGGAGGCCCGCGCGGAGACCGCGATGACGCAGGCGGCGGTGAGCGCTGCCGGGTACATGATGGACCACTCCAGGGTCCGCGCCCCGCCCATGGAGCCGCCGATGACGGCGTGGACGGTGTTAAGCCCCAGGGCATCGATCAGCAGCTTTTCGGCCTCGACCTGGTCGCGGATGGACACGGCCGGGAAGCGCGAGCCCCATCGCCGGCCGTCCGGGTGCTGCGAGGACGGGCCGGTGGAGCCGCCGCAGCCACCCAGTACGTTGGTGGCGATGACACACCAGTGATCCGTGTCCAGCGCCCGGCCCGGGCCGATGAGCTCGCCCCACCAGTCCGTCACGTCCGAGTCACCGGTCAGGGCGTGCTCGACGATGAGCACATTGTTCACGCCTGCCGGATCCCCGCGGAAGCTGCCCCAGCGCTGGTAGGCGATGCTGACGTCCGGGATCTCCGCGCCGGCCTCCGTGGTGACCGTTCCCACCGGCACGGTGGTGCGGCGACCGGGCGGGGCGAGGCGGGGATAATCGGACATAATCAACTACTTCCTGAGCGGTGGGACAATCGGCGGCGAGGGAAAACCCAGTGCGGGTCGGGCAGGGTTGGGCTGTGCTGTGCTGTGCTGTGCACAGCGGTGCGGCCCGGTGCGGCGCAGCAGGGTTTAGCCCAGCGCCGCGAAGCCCAGCTCGAGGTCGGCGATGATGTCCTTGACATCCTCGATGCCCACCGAGAGGCGGATGGTGGACTGGGCGATGCCGGCCACGCGCAGGCCCTCCTCGTCGGACTGGGAGTGCGTGGTGGTCGCCGGGTGGACCACCAGGGAGCGGGTGTCGCCGATGTTGGCCAGGTTGGAGTGCAGGCGCAGGGCGTCGATGAACGTCCAGGCCTCGTCCTTGCCGCCGTCGATGTCGAAGGAGAGCACCGAGCCGGTGTATTCCAGGCCGAGCTTTTCCTTGATCTTGCGGTAGGGGGAGGACTCCAGGCCGGCGTAGTTGACCTTGGTGACCTTGTCGTGGCCTTCCAGGTACTCGGCGACGGCCTGGGCGTTTTCGTTGTGGCGGCGGATGCGCAGGGTCAGCGTCTCCAGGCCGTTAAGCGCTAGCCAGGCGTTGAACGGGGAGATGGCCGCGCCGGTGTCGCGCAGGATGCCGGCGCGCGCCTTCAGGGCAAAGGCCGGGGCGCCCAGGTCGGCGTACTTGAGACCGTGGTAGGCCGGATCCGGGGTGATGAAGCCGGGGAAGACCGGCTTTCCGTCGCGCTCCACGGTCCAGTCGAACTTGCCGCCGTCGACGAGGATGCCGCCCAGGGCGGAGCCGTTGCCGGTGTAGAACTTCGTGGTGGAGTTGACCACGATGTCCGCGCCCAGGGCCAGCGGGCGGACCAGGGCGGCGGTGGCGATGGTGTTGTCCACGATGAGCGGGACGTTGGCGGCGTGGGCGACCTCTGCGATCGCCGGGATGTCCAGCACGTCGGCGGCCGGGTTGCCGAAGGTCTCGCCGTAGAGCGCCTTGGTGTTCGGCTGGATGGCCGCCTTCCAGGACTCCGGATCGTCCGGGTTGTCCACCAGGGTGAAGTCGATGCCCAGGCGCGGCAGGGTGACCGTGAAGAGGGTGGCGGTGCCGCCGTAGAGGTGCGGGGAGGCCACGATGTGGTCGCCGGCGCCGGCCAGCGTCAGGATGGCGGCGGTCTCGGCCGCCTGGCCGGAGGCGAAAGCCACGGCCGCCACGCCGCCCTCCAGGGAGGCGATGCGGTTTTCCAGCGCGTCCTGCGTCGGGTTGGTCAGGCGGGAGTAAATCGGGCCGGCATCGGACAGGCCGAAGCGGGCCGCGGCGTGCTCGGCGCTGTCGAAGACGTAGGACGTCGTCTGGTAAATCGGCAGGTTCCGGGCGTTGTTCTTGCCGTCCAGGTCCTGGCCCACGTGCAGCGCCCGCGTGGCGATGTCCCAGTTAGCGAAGTTCGGGTTGGATTCGGTGTTGTCGTATTTCGTCGTCATGCCAGAAACCGTACTAAACCGCTCTGTCTATTACGAAGGGCTTTTAGGAAACGCGCAGTTCACGACGGGAATAAAAATAGACAAAGCGGTGTGTTTTCGTGTCCGGCAGCCCACCGGGGTCGTGCCGTCGACTAATCCAGGCAGTCGGCGAGCACTCCTAGGGCGTGGTTCAGTTCGTCCTCCGGGAGGTGCCCGAAGCCGATGACGATGCCGTTGTCGGCTGCCGTGCCGCCCCAGTAGTCGGTCAGGGCGGTCACCGCGAGGCCGCGCTCGGCGGCCGCGGCCACGACCTCGCGGGCCGGCCGGGTGCAGATGACCACGGCGTGCAGGCCGCCGCTGATGGGGCGCACGGCCGGGCCGAGCGCGGAGACCACCAGATCGCGGCGGCGCCGGTAGTCGCGCCGCACGCGCCCGGTGTGCCGGCGCAGCTCCCCGCTGGCTAGAAACTTCGCCAGGGCCGCCTGGGTGATGGCCGCCACCGGCTGCCCGGTGACCGCGCGCACCTGGCGGATGGGGGCGATGAGCCGGTCCGGGACCACTAGGTAGCCGCAGGCGATGGACGGCGAGATGACCGAGGAGAACGTGCCCAGCAGGACGGCCTGTTCCGGGCCCAGCGCGGCCAGGGCCGGCAGGGGCTGGCCGGCATAGCGCAGCTCCGAGTCGAAGTCGTCCTCGACCAGGAGGACGTCGTGGCGGCGGGCGAAGGCGACCAGCTCCGTCCGGCGGGCGGCCGGCAGGGAGCCGCCGTAGGGGTATTGATGGCTCGGGGTGATAAGCGCCAGGTCGAGCCCGCCGTCGGGGAGTCCGCTGGGCACCCGCAGGCCGTGGCCGTCGGTGGGCAGTTCCACGAGCGCATGCCCCAGGGCCGGCGGGATCTGGCGCAGGCTGGGATACCCTGGGGATTCCACGCCGACGCGCAGGCGCCCGCCCACCGCGCGCAGCAGGAGGCCCAAGCCCTCGCGGGCGCCGGCGGTGACCATGATGCGGGCGGGATCCACGTTGAGCCCGCGCATGTGGCGCAGGTGGGCGGCCACCTCCCGGCGCAGCTCCGCCAGGCCGGCGGGGGCCTGCTCGGTGAGCCGGCTGGCATCGGCCGCCGCGGAGCGCCACGCCGCCCGCCAGGCGGGGGTGATAAGGCGCGCGGTATCCGGCAGCCCCGGGGTCAGCTGCAGCAGCCCGGCCTGGCCCTCGGGCGCTGGTTGCGCGGGGGCGGGCCGCGGGGGAGCGGGGCTGAGATCCGGGTGCACGCGGGTGCCGGATCCGTGCTGGCCCACGAGGTAGCCTTCGGCGATGAGTTGCTCGTAGGCGGTGACCACGCTGCCCCTGGCTACCCCCAGTCGGTGGGCCAGGGCGCGGGTGGACGGCAGCTTCTCGTTCGGCCGGTAGACGCCGTGGGAGATCTGCTCGCGCAGCTCAGCGGCGATCCGGGCGGGCAGGGGCAGGGTGTGCATAAAAATCCATAGTAAGTGGTCCAATTCAACACGCCAAAAGTGGCTCTTGTCATAAACCACTTGCGCGGGGTTGGATGTAGGCCATGACTGAAACCCAGAACAACGCTAACCAGAACGCGCAGGCCCCGGCCGGCGCCCAGATTGCCACCACCCGCGTCAAGCGCGGCCTGGCGGACATGCTCAAAGGCGGCGTCATCATGGACGTGGTGACCCCGGAGCAGGCCAGGATCGCCGAGGACGCCGGCGCCAGCGCCGTCATGGCGCTCGAGCGCGTGCCCGCCGATATCCGCGCCCAGGGCGGCGTGGCCCGCATGTCCGACCCGGACCTTATCGACGGCATCGTGGGCGCCGTGTCCATCCCGGTGATGGCCAAGTCGCGCATCGGCCACTTCGTCGAGGCCCAGATCCTCGCGGAGCTGGGCGTGGACTTCATCGACGAGTCCGAGGTGCTCTCCCCGGCGGATTACACCAACCACATCAACAAGTGGGACTTCGACGTTCCCTTCGTCTGCGGCGCCACCAACCTGGGCGAGGCCCTGCGGCGGATTACCGAGGGCGCGGCCATGATCCGCTCCAAGGGCGAGGCCGGCACCGGGGACGTCTCCGAGGCCGTGCGCCACCTGCGCACCATCAAGGGCGAAATCGCCCGCCTGCGCAACCTGGACCGCGACGAGCTCTACGTCGCCGCCAAGGAGCTGCAGGCCCCCTACGACCTGGTCGCCGAGGTCGCCGAGACCGGCTCCCTGCCGGTGGTCCTCTTCGTCGCCGGCGGCGTGGCCACCCCGGCCGATGCCGCCCTGGTCCGCCAGATGGGCGCCGAGGGCGTCTTCGTCGGCTCCGGCATCTTCAAGTCCGGCGAGCCGGCCAAGCGCGCCGCCGCCATTGTCAAGGCCGCCACCGCCTACGACGATCCGGCGGTGCTGGCCGAGGTCTCCCGCAACCTGGGTGAGGCCATGGTCGGCCTGAACGTCGCCGACGTCCCGGCCCCGCACCGCCTGGCCGAGCGCGGCTGGTAAGCCCCACATGCGCATCGGCGTACTCGCCCTGCAAGGCGGGGTGGAAGAACACCTGGAAATCCTGGACGGCCTCGGGGCGGAGACCCGCCGGGTGCGGATGCCGCGGGACCTGGACGGCCTCGACGGGATAGTCATCCCCGGCGGCGAGTCCACCGTCATCGACAAGCTGGCCCGCACCTTCGACCTGGCAGGTCCCCTGGCCGCGGCCATCGGCGGCGGCCTGCCCACCCTGGCCACCTGCGCCGGGCTCATCTACTGCGCCCGCGAGCTGGACAACCCCGCCCCGGGGCAGCAGACCCTGGGGGTGCTGGACGTGACCGTGCGCCGCAACGCCTTCGGCTCCCAGCGCCACTCCGCGGAGCAGGCCGTGCCCGTGGGCGCGGACCTGACCGTCGACGCCAGCTTCATCCGCGCGCCGATTGTCACCCGCGTGGGCGAGGGAGTGGAGGTGCTCTCCCGCGTGCCCGGGCCGGACGGCGAACCCGTGGTCGTGGGCGTGCGCGCCGGGGCCGTCACCGCGTTGAGCTTCCACCCGGAAGAAAACGGCGATGACCGAGTTCACGCGGCCTGGCTGCGGGCCGCAGCGTTAGTCGAGTAATTCAGCAAACACGTGTTCGCGCAAATAGTCCTGAAGATAGGGAAGGGAAAATTTCGCTGTTCCGCGGCCTGCCGTGACCATGTCCGCGTCGACTAGCCGCTTCCGGTAGTTATACGCTTGTTGCACGCTGGCTCGTGAACCAGCTGCCCAAGTTTTTCGAACTTTGGTGAGTCCTTCTCAGGCCGCGGCTTTCGAGATGGTCCCGCCCTCGGTTTTTCGGACGGCCCAGTGCCCGATCAGTTGGATCATGAATGGGTAGCCACCGCAATCTGGCGGTCCTCGCGAATTAGGTGCTCAATTGTGGAGGCAAACTCTGTGATTTCATCGACGTGTGTGTAATGCAGTTCGTCAATGGTCACCATGATGCCCGTGGGCTCCTCATTAAATCGAGTCAGTGAGTCGAGATAGCTAAAGGCATAATTGAATGCACCGCGTAGCGTGGAGGGACGTTGGGTAGTGGCCGGTTGGTCGAGGCGGAACTGCGCAAAGCTCGGGCCTATCGAAATTCCTCGCCTCGATGCCGGGGGCTGGTGGTGGGAAACGTGCGCAAAGAGCTGCTCTCTTAGCTTCTCGGTAAAACCGCGCGTCGCGGTTTCCGCGAACACCCACCACCCTTCCTGGGCAGCGCGGCTTTCCATTTCATTGAGTAGTACGGTCTTAGCAATCCCACGTGCTCTCACCAGCAGCGATACACGCTCGTGGGCGCCAGGTCCGCCCTGCAAAGCATCTGAAAAATCAGAGAGTTCGTTGTGTATTCCCAGCGTCCTGGTGGGCCCGTAGCCAGGCTTAGCTAAAACGCATGCCGTGGGCCTGCAGCGCGCGCAGGTACGGCCGGCCCAGGCCGGTGGCCGGCGTGAGCACGCCGGTGGTCTCGGGCAGATCGTCGGGCTGGGTGGCCAGGGTGACGGCCGCCTCGGCCAGCATCATGGCGGTGGTCTTGTACCCGGGATCGCCTTCGGCGGCCACGCGGGAGGTATACAGCGCGCCGTCGGTGGTCAGCCCCGAGTGGGAGATGACGAAGCCGCCGGCGTCGATGTCGCTCGGGCCCTCGCCCGGCTCCGGGATGAAGCGGGACAGCGGCCGGCGCAGCTGGTCCACCATGATGATGGCGAATCCGGCGGCGGTCACGGCCTTGAGCAGGTTCGCCTTGACCTTGCCGGCAAGGCCCGTGCCCGTGGGGATGACCTCGCGGTAGCGCATGGGCCCGTAGGCGTGCCCCAGCAGGGAGTTGCTGCGGCGGACCACGCGGGTGTTGAACATGGCCATGAAAAACGGCCCGGCCCACTGCTGCAGCAGCTCGTCGAAATCGACCACCAGGTCCGGCTCGGGCCCCAGATCCGGCTCCTGCTTGTGGTCCGGGGACAGCGAGTGCGGGCTGTGGAGGATGGCCCCTCCCTTCGGCATGTCCTTGGCGTCCTTGCTGACCGCGCGCATCGAGTCGATGGTGCCGCCGGACAGCCCGCCCTGGAGGTGCTCGACCGCCATGGTCACCTCCGCGAACTCCGGGTAGCCGGCGGAGCTAAACAGGTGGAACATTCCCATATCGGACGGCACCGAGTCGAAGCCGCACGACGGCACGATCTTCGCCCCGGTTTCCTGGGCGGTGGCGTGCCACTGGTCAATGGTGCGGCGGATGAACAGGGCCTCGCCGCACAGGTCCACGTAGTGGGTGCCATACTGGGCGCAGGCGCGCACGACCTCGTCGCCGTAGCGGGTATACGGCCCCACCGTCGAGATCAGCACCGCGGTGCGTTGGACCATGGCATCGATAGCCGCGGCGTCCTTCGCGTCGGCGACGATGGTCTCCACGCCCAGGTCTAACGCGGCGAGCTTGTCCGCGTTGCGGCCGGCCACGGCGATCTTCAGCTCGGGGTGGTGGTCCACCAGGTAGCGCGCGGTGGTAGCGCCGACAAAACTGGTCGCGCCGAACAGGACGATGTCGAATTCACGGTCGTGGGTGCCTTTATCCATGCCCTTCAGGATAACGACAAAGCCGGCTCCCCGGCAGGGGGAATCCGGCCTGGGAAGCCGGGCGACCCGGTTTCCGGCCCCAAGCATGCGAAAAGCCCCGGGGAGCCCCGGGGCTTAGTGCGCGCTAGGCGGAGAAGGCGAAGTGGTCTACTAAGCCTTCAGGCCGTCGATGATCTGGTTGTACTTGTCGACCGGGCGCATGACGGAGGTGGTCTTGGCCTCGTCCGGCAGGTAGTAGCCGCCCAGATCCGCCGGGGAGCCCTGAACGTCCAGCAGGGCCTGAGCGATCTCGTCGGCCTGCTCGTTCAGCTCCTTGGCGACGGCGGCGAACTTCTCAGCCAGCTCGGAGTCGTCGGACTGGTTAGCCAGCTCGTCGGCCCAGAAGGCGGCCAGGAAGAAGTGGGAGCCGCGGTTGTCGATCTCGCCGACCTTGCGGGACGGGGACTTGCCCTCGTTCAGCAGGCGCTCGGTGGCGCGGTCCAGGGCGGCGGCCAGCACGCCGGCCTTCTCGTTGCCGTTGGACTGCTGCTCGTGGCGGAAGGACTCGGCCAGGGCCAGGAACTCGCCCAGGGAGTCCCAACGCAGGTGGTTTTCTTCCTCGACCTGCTGGACGTGCTTCGGGGCGGAGCCGCCCGCACCGGTCTCGAAGAGGCCACCGCCGGCCATCAGCGGGACGACGGAGAGCATCTTGGCGGAGGTGCCCAGCTCCAGGATCGGGAAGAGATCGGTGTTGTAGTCACGCAGGACGTTACCGGTCACGGAGATGGTGTCCTCGCCGCGGCGGATGCGCTCCACGGAGGTCTTGGTGGCGGCCACCGGATCCATGATCTCGATGTCCAGGCCCTCGGTGTCGTGGTCGCCCAGGTACTTCTCCACCAGGGAGATCAGGTTGGCGTCGTGGCCGCGCTCCGGGTCCAGCCAGAAGATGGTCTTCATACCGGACAGGCGGGCGCGGTTGACGGCCAGCTTGACCCAGTCCTGGATCGGGGCGTCCTTGGTCTGGCAGGCGCGCCAGATGTCGCCGGCCTCGACGTCGTGGGAGATCAGGACGTCGCCGGCGGTGTTGAGGACCTCGATCTTGCCGTCGGCCGGGGACTTGAAGGTCTTGTTGTGGGAGCCGTACTCCTCGGCCTTCTGGGCCATCAGGCCGACGTTCGGGACGGTGCCCATGGTGGTCGGGTCGAAGGCGCCGTTGGCCTTGCAGTCCTCGATGACCGCCTGGTAGACGCCGGCGTAGGAGGAATCCGGGATGACGGCCAGGGTGTCCTGCTCCTCATCGTTCTTGTTCCACATGTGGCCGGAGGTGCGGATCATGGCCGGCATGGAGGCGTCGATGATGACGTCGGAGGGCACGTGCAGGTTGGAAATGCCCTTGTGGGAGTTGACCATGGCCAGGTCCGGGCCGGCCTCGTAGGCGGCGTCGAAAGCGGCCTTGATCTCTGCGCCGTTGTCCAGCTTCTCCAGGCCGTCGTAGATGGCGCCCAAGCCGTTCTCGCCGTTCAGGCCGGCGGCCAGCAGCTCCTCGCCGTACTTGTCGTAGACGTCGGCGAAGAAGGCCCGCACGACGTGGCCGAAGATGATGGGGTCGGAGACCTTCATCATGGTGGCCTTCAGGTGCGCGGAGAACAGAACGCCCTCTTCCTTGGCGCGCGCGACCTGGGCGCGCAGGAACTCGTCCAGGGCCTTGGCGGACATGAAAGTGCCGTCGATGACCTCCTTGTCCTGGACCTTCAGGCCGTCCAGCAGGACGGTCTCGGTGCCATCCGCGGCGGTGTGCTTGATGGTCAGGGAGTCCTCGCCGTCGATGATGACCGACTTCTCGTTGTGGCGGAAGTCGCCGTCGGACATGGTGGCGACGTTGGTCTTGGAATCAGCGGACCACTCGCCCATGCGGTGCGGGTGCTTCTTGACGAAGTTCTTCACGGCCTCCGGCGCGCGGCGGTCGGAGTTGCCCTCGCGCAGCACCGGGTTCACGGCGGAGCCCTTGACGGAGTCGTAGCGGGCCGCGATGTCCTTTTCCTCGTCGGTGGACGGGTTGTCCGGGTAGTCCGGCAGGTTGTAGCCGGCGGCCTGCAGCTCCGCGATGGCCTTCTTCAGCTGGACCAGGGAGGCGGAGATGTTCGGCAGCTTGATGATGTTGGCTTCCGGGCGCTTGGCCAGGGCGCCGAGCTGGGCCAGGGCGTCGTCCTGCTTCTGCTCGTCGGTCAGGCGCTCCGGGAACTGGGCGACAATGCGGCCAGCCAGGGAGATATCCGCGGTCTCGACGTCGATCCCGGCGGTGGAGGCGAAGGCCTCGACGACCGGCTTGAACGAGTAGGTCGCCAGCAGCGGCGCTTCATCGGTGCGAGTCCACATGATTTTAGCCAAGGTAAGTATCTCCTCTTGCGTAGTGTCGGTTATCTAAAGTACAGCTCGCACCAGCTTACCCCGCACCAGCGCCGAATTCTATGGATTTTTAGGAACCCGCCCAGTCGCGGCTGAACATGCCCTGGGCAGCGGGTGGGCGCCTAGCCCCGGATGGGTGATGGACATCACGGGTTCCACCTGCGCGTTGGGAAGTTCACGGGAATATGGCGCTGACGTGCGAATATATTTGCCGCGGCGTACTCTAAGCCCGATGCGCAACCAATCAGAACCCCAGAAGCGACAGCCCGGGCGGGCCCTGCGCCGCCAGCCGAAGCCGCGGCAGACCGAGATCTCCGAGCTCCGCCGCCGCGTGGTCATGGTCGCGCTGGCGCTGGGTGGATTCGGGATCGGCACCACGGAGTTCGTCTCCATGGGCCTGCTGCCGCTCATCGCGGACGACTTCGGCATCACCGAGGACCAGGCCGGCCACGCCATCTCCGCATACGCGCTGGGCGTGGTGGTCGGCGCGCCGCTGATCACCGCGGTCACCGGACGCACGCCGCGCCGCCGGCTGCTCATCCTGCTGATGATCGCCTTCACCCTGGGCAACGCCCTGTCCGTGGTGGCTGCCAACTACCCGCTGCTGCTGGCCGCCCGCTTCATCGCGGGCCTGCCGCACGGCGCGTATTTCTCCGTCGCCGGCCTGGCCGCGGCCTCGATGGCCCCGGCCGGCAAGCGCGGTAAGGCCGTGGCCCTGGTGGGCATGGGGCTGTCCGTGGCGACCGTGGCCGGCGTGCCCGCCGCCCAGGCGCTCGGCGTGGCGGCCGGCTGGCACGCGGCCTACCTCCTGGTCGCGCTCATCGGCGTGGCCACCCTGGTGGCCCTGTGGTTCCTCATGCCGCACATGACCCGCATGCCGGCCACGTCCGTGCGCACGGAGCTCGGCGCCTTCGGCCGCAGCCAGGTCTGGCTGACGCTGGCCATGGGCACCGTCGGCTTCGGCGGCATGTTCGCGGTCTATACCTATATCTCTTGGACCATGACCGAACGCGCCGGCCTGGACCCGTCGCTCATCTGGTTGGTGCTTATGGCCTACGGAATCGGCAATGTGGCCGGCAACTACTTCGGCGGCGCCCTGGCCGACCGCAACCTGGAAAAGGGCATCCTGTTTTCCCTGGTGATGATCGCCGTGGTGCTCGTGGCCTTCTACTTCACCTCCCAGTCGCCGGTGCTGGGCGTGCTGAACTTCGGCATCATCGGCTTCTTCGGCTCCTCCCTGGTGCCCTCGCTGCAGATCCGGCTCATGGATGTCGCCGGCGATGCCCAAACGCTCGCCGCCGCGCTCAACCACTCCGCGCTCAACCTGGCCAACGCCTCCGGCGCCGCCCTGGGCGGGGCCGTGGTCGGCGCCGGCCTCGGCTACGCCAGCCCGGCCCTAGCCGGCGCGGGCCTAGCGCTCAGCGCCATCGTCATCTGGTTCATCACGCAGACCGCCAAGGCCCGCGCCACAAAGGCCAGCTAAAGTCCGCGCGGCTTCGTCGCTAAGGCCATCGCGAAGGCTCGGGCCCGCTCCCCGCGGCCGGTGCCTACTTCTGCTGCCTATCCCACTGTCCGGAAGGAGGGAATTTCCATGTCCCGTTTCCACGTCCCGCAACCGCCCGTGCGCCGGCGCCCGCGGCCGGTCCAAACCGATATCACCCCGGCCCGCCGGAAGGTGGTCATGCTCTCGTTGGCCCTGGGCGCGTTCGCCCTGGGTACCACCGAGTTCGCCGCGATGGGGCTGCTGCCGCTTATCGCCGGGGACCTCGGCGTGACGGAGGACCAGGCCTCCGCGGTGATTTCCGCCTACGCCCTGGGCGTGGTGGTCGGTGCGCCCGGCGTGGCCGCGCTGACGGCCCGGCAGCCGCGCCGGCGCCTGGTCATCGTCCTGCTGGCGGTGATCGTGGCCGGCAACGCCCTGTCCGTGGTGGCCAGCTCCTTCCCGGTGCTGCTGGGCGCGCGCTTTGTTGCTGGCATCCCGCACGGGGCGTATTTCTCCGTGGCCATGCTGTCCATGGCGTCGATGTCCCCGCCCAAGGAGCGCGGCCGGGCGCTCGCCTTCGTGGTCACCGGCCTGACCGTGGCCACCATCTTCGGCGTGCCGGCCGCCCAGGCCGTGGGCGATGCCGTCGGCTGGAAGGCCGCCTTCGGGATCGTCGCCGGCCTAGCCGCGGTGGCCCTGGCC
Organism: Corynebacterium sp. 2571A; assembly: GCF_055700935.1. Classification (NCBI taxonomy): domain Bacteria; kingdom Bacillati; phylum Actinomycetota; class Actinomycetes; order Mycobacteriales; family Corynebacteriaceae; genus Corynebacterium; species Corynebacterium sp. 2571A. The sequence continues at coordinate 464,353 of NZ_JASTTE010000001.1, forward strand.
CTGCTGTGGGTGGTCATGCCGCACATGACGCTCATGCCGGCGACCTCCCTGCGCACGGAGTTCTCCGCCCTGGCCAACCGCCAGGTGTGGCTGACCCTGGCCATCGGCGTGGTGGGCTTTGGCGGCATGTTCGCCGTCTACACCTACATCACCTGGGTGATGACCGAGCGCGCCGGGCTGGACGCGGGCTGGATGTGGCTCATCCTCATGCTCTTCGGCCTGGGCATGACCGCCGGCAACTGGCTGGGCGGCCGGCTGGCCGATTGGAACGTCGAGCGCGGCCTGGTGCTCTGCGTCGGGCTGCTGTGCATCTCCCTGCTGGCCTTCTACGTCGCCTCCACCGCGGTGGTGCCGGCCATCGTGACGTTTATGTTCATCGGCGTTTTCGGCATGGCGCTGCAGCCGCCGCTGCAGGTGCGCCTGCTGGATTACGCGGGCAAGGCCCAGACCCTGGCCGCTGCGCTCAACCAGTCCGCGCTGAACACCGCCAACGCGGCCGGCGCCGCCCTGGGCGGGGCCGTGGTCGGCGCGGGGTGGGGCTACGGCTCCCCGGCGCTGGCAGGCGCGGTGCTCGCGGCCATTGCCGTGGGCATCTGGGCGCTCGCGCAGCGCGCGCGTTAAGCTTTGCAGCATGAGCTTTACCATCGCCACCGTCAACGTCAACGGCATCCGCGCGGCCTGCAAACAGCGCAATGAGAACAACCCGGGCATGAACGCCTGGCTGCAAGAAACTGATGCTGACGTGGTGCTGATGCAAGAGGTGCGGGCCTCGCAGGCCCAGGCCGAAAAGGCCCTGGCCCCGGCCCTAGAGGCCGGCTGGCACCTGGCGATGGCCGAGTCCCTGGACCCGGGCACCAAGGGCCGGGCCGGGGTGGGCATTTTGTCCCGCACCCCGCTGCGCGACGTCGTGGTCGGGCTGGGCACCTTCGGTGATTCCGGGCGCTGGATCGAGGCCACCGTCGAGGACCCGGCGGCCGCCGCTGGCGGCAGCGCCCTGCGCGTGGCCTCGCTCTACCTGCCGAGCGGGGACACCGGCACGGCCAAGCAGGACCAGAAGTACCGCTTCCTGGGGCAGTTCTCCGAGGTCCTGGCCGAGCGCGCGGAAACTTACCCGCAGATGGTCATCGGCGGCGACTGGAATATCTGCCACCGCTCCCAGGACCTGAAGAACAACAAGCCCAACGAGAAGGTCTCCGGCCACCTGCCGGAGGAACGCGCCTTCATGGACCACGTCTTCGGCAGCTTCCCGGACGCGAACCCGCAGGACAAGGCCGGCCTGGGCGACTGGCGCGGGGTAGTGGACTACCCGGGCGGCGAGGTCTGGGCCACGGCGCAGGAACCGGCGTGGTTCGACGTCGACCGGCGCCTGCACCCGGACCCGGAGCAGGACGGCCCGTACACCTGGTGGACCTACCGCGGCCAGGCCTTCAACAACAACGCCGGCTGGCGCATCGACTACCAGGCCGCCACCCGGGCCATGCTGGACCGCGCCCAGTCTAGCCGCGTGGACAAGGCGCCCACGGTGGAACAGCGCTGGTCGGACCACTCCCCACTGCTGGTGACCTACGCTTAAGAAACGGCGGGAGAATAGATTGACCCCACTGTTTAGCGTTCTCTACATCATCGGAATCACCGCCGAGGCAATGACGGCCGCGCTGTCCGCCGGGCGGCAAAAACTCGACCTCTTCGGCGTGACCCTGCTGGCCGCCATTACGGCCTTGGGCGGGGGCACGGTGCGCGATATGGTGCTCGACGACTACCCGCTGACCTGGGTGGGTCAGCCCAAATACCTCGTCTTCGTGCTGGTAGCGGCACTTATCACGGTGTGGATGTCGTTTTTGATGCACTACTTCCGGCACCTGTTTTTGATCCTGGACGCGCTCGGCCTGGCGGTCTTTTCGGTGCTGGGTACGCAGGCCGCGCTCAACCTGGGGCACGGCTTCGTCATCGCCTCCGTCGCCGCCATCATCTCCGGCGTCTTCGGAGGCATCCTGCGCGACCTGCTCTCCGACCGCGTGCCGCTGGTCTTTTCCGGCGAGTTCTACGCCTCCATCTCCCTGGCCGCCACGGCGGTCTACATGCTGCTGCTGGAGGCCGGCCTGAGCGTGGAGATCACCGCGATCGTCACCGTCATCTTCGGTTTCTGCGCCCGCCTGTGGGCCATCTACTCCAAGCGCGGCCTGCCGGTCTTCGAGTACAAGGGCGCCGAGCAGCCCATCGACCCGCGCCTGCGCCTGTCCGCCCGCCTGGTGCGCGACGGGGCGCGCTCGATGAAGCGCCGCGCCGGCAGCCTGGCCAGCGGCCGGAGCCTGCGCTTCGACGCCTCCGCCTATACCTCGGTCAACCGCCAGACCGGCAAGCACGCCCGCGGCAACCGGGACCGCGATCCGCAGCAGCAGTGGGTCATCCAGCGCCCCCGCAAGGCCGCCCAGCCCACCCGGCACGCCAAGCCGGACCCGAAGCGCCAAACCGCGGCGCCCAAAAAGCCCAAGCCCAAGCCCAAAGCCAAGTGGCCGCGCCTGCCGAAGGGCGGCCTGCCGCGGCGCAGCCGCCCGGATGAGGGGCAGTGGGAGCAGAACGATTAAGGCAATCTGCGTGCCCGGGTGCTAAACTATGGCACGCACAATATTTCCCGGAAAACTTGGAGTTAATAGAAACTATGGCGCGCGCAATCATTTACTTCGTGCTCGGTGCTGTCTTGCTGGCACTCGGTATCTGGTGGTGGACCGTGATGGGCCCGAGCTTTGCCTTCCTGCTCCCGACCATCACGATGGGCATCGGCGGCGCGTTCATGGTGGCCGGCTGGGCCGTCCTGATGGACGTCAAGAGCCCCACCAGCCGCAAGCTCTAAGCTTTCTAAGCAAGCACCCACCGCCAGGCACCGCGTTGCCCGGCGGTTTTTCATGCCCGGTGGTTTTTCATGCCTGGCGGCGGAGGATTCGCGCCCGGGAGGGGGCGTTGTGACTCGGGCGGGGGTAACAGGGATTACACTTGAGTTATGACTGATCAGAACGCGAACGCGGCCGCGGCCGCGACCACCCGAGTACTATCCGGCATCCAACCCACGGCGGATTCCTACCACCTGGGCAATTACTTGGGAGCGTTGAAGCAGTGGATCGAGCTGCAGAACAACCACGACGCGTTCTACTTCATCCCGGATCTGCACGCCATTACCGTCGAGCAGAACCCGGAGGAGCTGCGCCAGCGCACCCTGGCCGGGGCCGCGCAGCTTATCGCGCTGGGCATTGACCCGGACAAGTCCACCCTCTTCGTCCAGTCGCACGTGCCCGCCCACGCGGAGCTGACCTGGGTCCTGCAGTGCCTGACCGGCTTCGGCGAGGCCTCCCGCATGACCCAGTTCAAGGACAAGTCCGCCAAGCAGGGCTCGGAGCGGACCTCCGTGGGCCTGTTTACCTACCCGGTGCTCATGGCCGCGGACATCCTGCTCTACTCGCCGCACTACGTGCCGGTGGGCGAGGACCAGCGCCAGCACCTGGAGCTGACCCGCAACTTGGCGGAGCGTTTCAACGCCAAGTACGGCGAGACCTTCCGCATGCCGGAGGCCTTCATCCCGGAGGGCTCCGCCAAGATTTACGACCTGCAGGAGCCGACGGCGAAGATGTCCAAGTCGGGCGACAACCCGAAGGGGATTATCAACCTGCTGGATCCGCCGAAGACCTCGGCCAAGCGCATCAAGTCGGCCGTGACGGACGACCTGGGCGTGGTGGCCTTCGACCGCGAGACCCAGCCGGGCGTATCCAACCTGCTGGCCATCCAGTCCGCGCTGACCGGCACGGCCATCGACGAGCTGGTGGGATCTTACGCCGGCAAGGGCTACGGCCACCTGAAGGTGGATACCGCCGACGCCCTGGAGGCGTTCACCACCCCGCTGAAGGCGCGCTTCGACGAGCTGATGGCGGACCCGGCCGAGATCGAGCGGATCCTGGCCCGCGGCGCCGAGCGCGCCTCTGAAGTGGCCCAGCCCCTGGTAGACGACGTCTACGCCAAGGTAGGTTTCCTGCCTGCGCGCCGATAAGCAATTGCGGTTAAGCTGTCAAGACAGCCGCAGGAAATAACTTAGCCCGCAATCAAGCCCGTCCCCCGAACCCAAGAGGAGAGCCCGTCGTGGCAGCCAAGACCACCTCGCGCCGCGAGAACACCGACCAGTACGGCATCGAGCGCACCCGCCAGGATGAACCCGGCGCCGTAGACAAGCTGCGGGACAAGTCCCGGATTGTCGAGCGCACCATGCGCATGCAGGAGCGCTATTCCGCCGAGGGCGGCAACCAGTTCGCCGCCGGCATTACCTACTACTCGGTGCTGGCCATGTTCCCGATCCTCATGCTGGCCATGGCCGCAGTCGCCGCCGTGCTCGCCAACCGCCCGGACCTGTTCGAGCAGGTCCAGGACCAAATCAGCAACGCCGTGGACGGCGACCTGGGCGATACCCTCAACGAGGTCCTGCAGACGGCCGTGGACCAGCGCGGCGCCATGTTCGGCATCGGTGGTATTACCGCCCTGTGGTCCGGCCTGGGCTGGATGAACAACCTCCGCGTGGGCATTTCCGCCATGTGGCGCATCGACGCCACGGAGGGCGGCAACTTCGTGGTCAAGAAGCTCAACGACCTGATTGGTCTCATCGGCCTGCTGCTGGCCTTCGCCGTGGCCTTCGGCGTGACCGCCGCCGGGACCTCCGGCCTGACCCAGAAGATCTTCGAGTGGGTGGGCATCGAGTCCTTCCCCGGCATGAACTTCGTCCTCTTCGCCGCCGGCCTGGTGGTCGGCCTCATCGCCAACTTCCTGGTCATCTGGTGGCTGGTGGTCGTGCTCCCGCGCACCAAGGTCCCGGCCAAGTCGGGCCTACAGGGCGCGCTGCTGGGCGCCATCGCCTTCGAGGTCATCAAGCAGCTGTCCACCGTCATCATGTCCTCGGCCACCGGCTCCCCGGCCGGCGCGGTCTTCGGCCCGGTCATCGTGCTGATGATTGTGATGTACCTGATCTGGCGCGTGGTGCTCTACGTCTCCGCCTGGACCGCGACCACCGATGAGTCGCTGGCCCAGACCCCGCTGCCGGCGCCGGAGCCGGCCGTCATCCGCGTGCGCAACGAGGTCCACGAGGGCCCGAACACCGGTGTTACCCTGGGTGCCGGCGCGGCCATGGGCGCTGCCGCCGCCGGTATACTGGCACTGCTCAACCGCAAGAAATAAGTTTTTAACGAGGTAATTTAAGCGAGGTTTTCCCGGATGGCCACTGCGCACAATCTCTACCAGGCGCACCAACTCGATACCAGCGATAGCTGCCAAGCCCTGGGGATCATCATGGCCGGCCGGGACGCGCGCCTGCAGAGCCAGGGCGAGTCCGAGCAGTCGCCGCAGCGCCGCGAGGCCCAGCTGGTCTTCGCCGTGCTGTCCAACCCGCAGCGCCGCGAGCTCTACGATGCCGCCGTCTCCGCCGGCCGCAGCGTCGACTGGTCCGACCTAGAGCACCTAGCCAACTTCGATCGCTGGCCGGATCCGAACCTCGCCCGGCCGGTCACCCAGGCCGACAACCAGCAGCCGCCGCAACAGCCGCAGCAGGCCCAGCAGTTCTTCCAGCAGCCGCAGCGGCAGGAGCAAACTCAGCAGGGTTCGCCCTACGGGCAGCCGCAGACGCAGTACGCCCCGCCGGCGTCCCCGTACGCGCAGCCCTTTAACCCGCACCAGGTGCCCACCCAGAGCGCGAACCTGCCGGCGGCCCAGCGCTACTCGAATGCGGTGGCGGCCAACCCGGAGGTCGAGCGCATCGCTGCCCGCCCGAGCGCCGGCGGTCGCTTCGGCATGGCCCTGGCCGATGGTTTCATCGCCACCTTCGCCTCCGGCCTGGTCGGCGGTCTGCTGGCCGCCGGCGGTGGGGTGCTCTCCGACGCGATGAGCGGAACGCTGGGAGTTGTGGTCTTCACCCTGCTCTTCATCGCCTATTTCCTAGGCTTTGAGACCTACCTGGGCGGCACCCCGGTCAAGCGGATGATGGGCTATAAGGTCGCCAACGTGGAGACTGGCCGGAACCTGACCCTGGGCGAGTCCGCCAAGCGGCAGTGGTTCCGCGTCGTGCAGATCATCCCCGGCCTGGGTTCGCTGGTCTCCCTGGGTGGTTCTCTGTTCGTGCTGGCTTCTATCAGCCCTTCTAACGAGCTGCGTGGTTCCCACGACCGCTGGGCCGACGCCGAAGTAACGAAAAAGCCGCGGCAGCAATAACGATTACGGCCACCGCCGCCACCGCGGCGATGCCCAGCCAGCCGTCTGATTTCTCGATCCAGCTGGCGCGCTGGTGGGTGCCGGCATCCGCCGGAGGGGCGGGCGTGGGGGTCGCGTCCTGGGCGGCGCTATCTTTTTCCTTGTCGTCCGCTTCCTCTTCGTCGAGGCTGCCGATGCCGGCCCCGGCCGGGACCTCGTAGGCGGCGTGGAGGAGCATCTGGGCCTGCTGCCAGGCCCGCGGGCCGTGCTCGATGGTGGTGTCCAGGATGACGGCCTGCAGGCGGCGGCCGTCGCGGTCGAGGGCGCCGACGAAGGTGTGGTGGGCGTCGTCCGTATAGCCCGTCTTGCCGCCGATTCCGTCCGGATCGTGCATGAACAGCCCGTTGTCGTTGCCCAGCTCGTAGCCGGGGTGATCCTCGTAGCCGGGGAAGTCCACGGACTCGGTGTTGACTATGCGCGCGAAGGTCGGGTTGGCATAAGCTGCGCGGTAGATGCGGGAGATGTCCCGGGCGGACGTCGACATGCCGGGCGCGTCTAGGCCGGAATAGGACGCGGCAAAGGTCGAGGTGGTGCCCAGCTCGCGGGCCAGGGCGTTGACCTTTTCTAAGGCCTTGGTGTCCCCGCCGAGCTCCTGGGCCAGCGCGTGGGCGGCGTCGTTGCCCGAGGCCATGAGCAGGCCCTGGAGGAGCTGTTCGATGGTGTAGCGCCCGCCGGCGCCGATCCCGACCGAGGAGCCGGTGATGCCGGCGGTCTCCTCGTTGGCCACGACCTCCTTGTCGAGATCCAGCTCGTCGATGGCGACCAGCGCCAGCAGGGCCTTGATGATAGAGGCCGGGCGGTAGCGCCCGTCCGGATCCTTCTGCGCAATGATCTCGCCGGTGTCGATGTCGCTTACCATCCAGGCGCTGGCGACGACCTCGGGGCTGAGAGCGAAGCCCTCCGGCGCGGTGACACCGCAGGCAGCGCCCTCCACCGGCGGCAGCGGGGAGGGGGATTCCTGGCCGGGCGCGAGGTTCTCGGAGGTGGTGCTCGGCTTGGCCGGCACGAGGGAGTGCGGGCAGTCGTTGGTATCCGGCGCGGTGGTGCGGATGGAGCTGCTCGGCTCGTCGCCGGTACCGTCGTCCTGCAGGCCCTCGGCGGCCTCAGCGTCGGTCAGATCGGCGGCGGGGTCCTCAAAACCCTCGGGCACCTCGGCAGCCGGATCTCCCGGCCCGGCCTCCTGGGCCTGGGCGGCGACTCCGGCGGGGGAGTGGGCCGCCACGACGGGTGCGGGGGCGACGAGGGCTGCGGCTAGAGCTGCAGTGATAATTCTTTTCATGGCATGACATATCTTAAAGGCACACCTACTATGGCCGGTATGCATGACGCACCATTAATTAGTCCGGAAAACAAAGACGCGGACGCGGACGTTGTCGCCCAGCTGCCGAAGATCACCCTCTTCGAGGAGCTGGGCGCCACGGTCGCGCAGGCCGGCAGCCCGGCGGATCTCACCGCGGCGGTCTCCGCGCACCTGCAGCGGCTGGTAGACGACCACGTGGTCTACGCGGAGCTGCGCTTTAACCCGGCCCGCACCCAGCTCGCAGCGGAAGAGGCGCTGGCCGCGGCCGTGGCCGGGCTGGACGTCGAGGGCATCGATGCCCGGATCATCGTCACCGCCGAGCGCGGCGCACAGGATCCTGTGGCCGTGACCCAGCTGGCCCAGCTCACCGTGGCCCAGCACAGCGGCAAGATCGTCGGCTTCGAGCTCGCCGCGGATAACGGCCAGGAAGGCCATGACGACCAGGCCGCGGCGCCGCTGGCCGGCTTCGCCGAGGCCTTCCGGGCCCTGCGCGAGGCCTACGTGCCGTTCGCGGTGCGGTTGACGGCCGCGGGTCAGGCAGAGGACATCGGCCAGGCGCTGCAGGCGGGCGCGACGCGGCTGACGCTGACGGCCGGCATCATCGATGACTTCAGCGCGACGCTGGAGGGCATCGAGCCCGGCCGGGTCTCGGCCTGGGTGCGCGACCGCCACATCCTGCTGGATGCCGCACCCCGCTTCGAGGTGGACCGCGGCGAGATCGAGGAGCTGGTCGACCACCCGCTGCCGCTGCTGCAGCAGCTGGGCTTTAACTGCGCGGTCAGCTCCGGGGCGTGGGACACCGGCACGATGACCGAGCAACTCAGTGCCCTGGCGGAAACCTTCGGCTACGGGCTGGAGGAATTCTTCGACCTGTCGGTCAACGCGATAGAGCACTCCTTCGCCACCCAGGAGGACCGCCAGCACCTGCTGGAAACGGTGTTCCTGCCGGCCTACGAGGAGCTCTCCGACGCCGAATTCGCCGAGGACCACCACGAAAACGACGGCGCCGAAGACACCCCAGGTGCTGCCGAAACCCCAGGAAAAGAGGTATAAACCATGTCGAAAGTACTGTTCGTAATCTCCGCGGCGCAGGAATGGACGCTGGCCGACGGCAGCACGCGTGAGACCGGCTTCTGGGCCGAAGAGCTCGTCGCCCCGCACCGCACATTTGCCAACGCGGGCTGGGAGATCGCTTTTGCCACCCCGGGCGGGCGCGAGCCCGTCGTGGACGAGGCCAGCCTGGACAGCCTGAACGAGATGCAGCGCGAGTCCCAGGAGGACTACCTGACGGCCATCCACTACGAGCTGTCCCAGCCGCTGGATCTGGCCGAGGTCGACGAGGCCGACTACGACGTCGTCTTCTACCCGGGCGGCCATGGCCCGATGGAGGACTTGGCTGAGGACGCCACCTCGGCGGCCCTGCTGGCCCGCCGCCACGCGGCCGGCCGCCCCCTGGCGTTGCTGTGCCACGCGCCGGCGGCGCTGCTGGCCGTGCCGGCCGAGGAGAATGGCGAGTGGCCGTTCGCCGGCTACGAGATGACCGCCTTCAGCGACGTCGAGGAGGGCGAGGAGACGCTGGCGAAGGCGAAGTGGAGCCTGGAGCAGCGCCTGCGGGAGCTGGGCGCGGACTACCGCGCCGCGGATCCCCTCCAGCCCAACGTGGTCAAGGACCGCCACCTGTTTACCGGCCAGAACCCGGTCTCCTCGGAGCCGCTGGCCCAGCGCATCCTGGCCGCGCTGCGCTAGTCAACAAGCAAAAAGCCAGCACCGAAGATAATCACTCGGTGCTGGCTTTCGCTATGCCGGCTGCCTTTCGCGCCGGTGGCGGGCCTAACCTTGGCCTAAGAATGTGGCCTAGAACTTGGAGAAGCGCTTGACCAGCATCTCCTCGAGCTCCTTCCACGCCTCGGCGTGGTCGTTAAACGGCTTGGACGGCACGTAGCCGGCCTGCTCGGTCGAGCCCAGCATGTAGCCCAGGTAGTCCTGGAAGCGCGGGTGCGACAGGAAGAAGGAGTACACCGAGTCGTCGCCGGCCCAGTCGGCGGCATCCGCGCAGATCTCGTAGCAGCGGTTCATCTGCTGCGAGTCGACGTGCTCCGGGCCCTTCTCGATGTCCCGGGCGATCCCGTTGAAGGTGTACTGGTTGTCCGGGTGGACGGTGACCTCGAGCTCGCCGGCGTTGCCGGCGTTGACGATGTCCTCCCAGGTGGACACGCGGGCCAGGTCGTGGTCGTCGTTCTCGATGACCCAGCGGGCCAGGTGCTTGCCAGTGGGGAAGGTGAAGATCTCGCCCCACTTGCCCAGAAAGACCGGGGAGGAGCCCAGGTAGGTGCGCAGCGTGTACACGGACTTCTGGTCGATGGTGATTTTCACCGGGTCGATGCCGGCGGCCGCCCAGATGGACTTGTCATAAGGATCGGCGGCCTCCTCCTCGGCCTTGCGGGCCGCGGCGGCGTCCTCGCGGGCCTTTTGGGTGGCCGCGGCGGCCGCGGTGATGCGCTGGTCGGCGTCCTCGACCTGCGCGGAGTCGAACTCGGCGCTATCCACCACCTGGGTGTGGGCCTCCAGGTCGTCCAAGACCTCGGCCCAGTTGCCGGCGACCACGCTGCCGACGCCGGTCCACTCGCTCATGCCCTGCGGGCCGGCGTAGTGGTCGGCGCCGCGGGCGACGTTGCGCAGCAGGGAGTGGCTGGCGAAGAAGATCACGGAGTGCTCCGCGCCGGAGACCTCCGCCAGGGACTGGGTCAGCTCGAAGTTGCGGGCCACGGTGCCGACGTTGTCGTGGCTGGGCGCGCCCGCCAGGCGGTTGGGCACGTCCACTAGGTCGTAGACGTCGCGGGTGGCCGGGGTGATGCGGTCCTCGCCGCGGGCGGCGAAGGCCTGCCACTCCGGGTGATCGAGCAGATCGTGTTTGTGGTCGGATTCCACGTAGCACAGCAGCTCGGCGGCGGAGCCGAACAGCAGGACGGATTCGTCATTGCCTAAGAAGGCCTGCCACTCGGAGCCGTCTTGGCGCCATTTCGGGGCCCACAGGGTGAAGTAATCACCGGCGGGCAAACTCAGCTTTACGGGAACGATCGCGCGGGTGCTCATGGCGTTTAAGTCTACCCAAACCTCTCGCCCGGATAGGCGACCCGCCCGGGCTTTAGCCAGTAGGCCGCCAGAATCCGTGGAACTGCATCCCGATGTTGGAGGTGCGCACCGGGTTGACCTGGACCGGATCGCCGGCCTCGACCATCTGGCCGTTGCCGGCGTACATGGCCACGTGCCCGTCCCATACCGCCAGGTCGCCCTCCTGCAGCTCGCTGGCGTCCACCTGCCGGCCAACGGCCTGCTGGTCCGCCGTGCGCGGCAGGTCGACCCCGGCCTGGGCGTAGGCCCACTGGGTCAGGCCGGAGCAGTCGAAGCCGTTCGGGGTCGTCCCGCCCCAGACATAGGGCGTGCCCTGCTGGGACAGCGCGGCCTTCACCGCCGCCTTGCCCGCGGCGTTGCCGCCGTCCTCCCCGCCGGTATCCACCGGGTGGGCGACCGGCTCGACCTCGTTCTCCGGCGCGGTCTCCGGCAGGGCCGCCGGTGTGCTGCCCGCCCCAGTACCCGGAGAGGCCGCGCGCTCCTCGAGCGCGGCGACCGCATGCGCGCCGCGTTCTTCCGACGGCAGGGCGGAGCCTATGTGGGAGGCGGCGATGTCGGCCAGCGGCTGCGCGGCCGCGGCGAGTTCCTCGACCAGCTGGGCCACGCGGGCGCCCGCGCGGGCGACGAACTGCTGGGCCAGGGCCGCCAGCTGGGCGGCCGCCGCGGCGCGGGCCGCCGGGTTGATGGTCAGCATGCCGAGCGCGATGGGCAGGGCCTGGCGCCCCAGCTCCACGGCGATGCCTACGATGTCCCCGCCGGCGGCAAAGACCAGGTCCCGGCCGCGCGCGAGCGCCTGGTGCAGGGATTCATGGTCGCTGGCCAGGGCGCCGGCGGCCGCCAGCACCGGGGTGGCGTCGGTCTGACTGATGCGTGCGAGCGGCTCCACCGCGGCGACGTCGGGGTGGACGGGCAGCTGAGCGCCGGCGGGGAGGTCGGCCGGGCGCATCTCGGAGATGGTCTTGAGGGCCTGGGTGATGACCTGCATTAGGAACCTCCCGCGTGGGCGCTAAAACGGCCGGCGGTGTGTTCGTCGGTGGCGGAAGCCGCCGCGGCCAGGGCGTAGCCGGCCCGGGAAATATGCGCCAGGTCCGCGCGCAGGCGCTCGGTGCGCTGGTTGATATTCGTCACAGCGGCGGCCAGGTGGGCGCCGAAGTCGTGCGTGGCGGCATCCAGGGGGACAACGGGCGGGGCAGGCAGGCTGCCCTGGGCGTTGCGGGCTACGTCGGTGGCTAGTTGGCGGGTCAGGTCTGGGTCAACGTCGAGAATGCTCATGCCTTCTTAGACTGCGCGGGCGCCGACACGGTTCCCGCCACTTTCTGCGTCCCGTCGATGCCCTACGATGGGGGACATGGAAACCTACGTTGTTGATCACCCCCTCGCGGCGTCCCGCCTGACCCTGATGCGCGACGCCCGCAGCGATAACGCGGCCTTCCGCGCCGCGCTGAAGGACCTGGGCACCATGCTGGTCTACGAGGCCGCGCGGAACCTGCCGGTGGAGCACTTCGACTGCCGGACCCCGGTGGACGTGGCGGAGGGCACCCGCCTGCAGGACCCGCCGATCATCGTGCCGATCATCCGCGCCGGCCTGGGGATGATCGACCCCGCGCTGGCGATGATCCCCGACGCCCAGGTCGGCTTCATCGGCATGGCGCGCAACGAGGAGACCCACGAGCCGGTCCCGTACCTGGAGGCCCTGCCGGAGGACCTGTCCGGCCGCACCGTCTTCGTGGTCGATCCCATGCTGGCCACCGGCGGCTCGTTGCTGCACTCGCTGCGGCTGCTGGCCGACCGCGGCGCCACCGATATCACCGCCATCTGCATGGTCTCGGCGCAGCCGGGTGTGGACGCGCTGGCCAACTCGGGCCTGCCGGTGCGCCTGGTCACCGCGTGCATCGACCCGAGCCTGAACGAGGAGGCCTACATCGTGCCCGGCCTGGGCGACGCGGGTGACCGCCTCTACGGCCCGCGCAACATCGACTTCTAAGCTAGGCTTTAAGGCGCACATCATCGAGCGTCTTCCACGGGGGTGGGGAAGTTTTGACTACGGTTGCGCGTCCGGCCTTGAGCTTTTGGAAATCCTGCGGGGAATTATTCGCCAGTAACCTGCGCACAGCGCGGGTGCGCCGCGGCCTGTCCCAGCGGGCGCTGGCGGATATCTCCGGCGTCTCCCGCAACCAGATAGGCAACCTGGAGCGCGCCCGCGCCGCGGATCCGACCGTCTCCACGGTCTACAAGCTGGCCTTGGCCCTGGAGATCCCGCCGGCGGTCTTGCTGCCGTACACCCGGCAGTTTGCGGCCTCGCTGGTGGCCGAGGTCTCCGACGTCGCCGCCTTCTCGCCGGCCTACGTGCGCCAGCGCCGCCGCGAGGCGAGAAGCCAGCCCTTCCCGGCCGCGCGGGCACGTTGAGGGGCCGGCTGTTGGCGCCCGGGGGAGGGGCGGTTATACTGGGCGACTAACTGAACAGCATGGTCTAGTTGTAGACTGTGGCGAGTACTAAACGAGCAGTTGCCTAACGCGGTGAGGAGGCCATTCATGGCAGACCAGACGGGAAACCCGGCGGTCCCACAGTCAATCAGCGCGTTCGTCGGCGCCTGGTTCGAGGAGCACCGGGCGGAGATTCACGGCTGGCGCCGCCACATCCACCGCCACCCGGAAACGGCCAACCGGGAGGTAGAGACCACCCGGTATATCGCCGCCCGCCTGGCCGAGTACGGCGTTAGCGCCCGCCGCTTCCCGGAGACCGGCCTGATGGCCGACATCGGCCCAGAGACTGAGGGCGGGCGCGTGGCCTTCCGCGCGGACATCGACGCCCTGCCGGTCACGGAGGTCACCGGCCTGGAATTTACCTCGGAGGTTAGCGGGGTGGCGCACGCCTGCGGCCACGACGTGCACACCACCGTGGTGCTGGGCCTGGCCTGCGCCATTGCCGACTATGACCGGGCATTCGGCCTGCCGGTCGGCGTGCGGGTCATCTTCCAGCCCGCCGAGGAGGTCTGGGTGGGCGGGGCCACCGACGTCATCGAGTGGGGCGCGCTCAAGGGCGTGCACTCCATCTTCGCGGTGCACGTGGAGCCCAAGCTGCGCGTCGGGCGGATCGGCGTGCGTACCGGCGCCATCACCTCGGCCACCGACATCGTCGAGCTGACCATCAACGGGCCGGGCGGGCACACCTCCCGCCCGCACCTGTCCGCGGACGTGGTCTACGCGCTGGGCAAGGTGATAACGGAGCTGCCGGCGCTGCTGTCGCGCCGGGTGGATCCGCGCACCGGCACGGTCGCCGTCTTCGGCCAGGTCAACTCCGGCTACGCGCCGAACGCCATCCCGGAGACCGGCACGGCCTCGGGCACGGTGCGCACCGCCGATATCGGGGTCTGGCGCAAGATCCAGGGCCTGGTCACCGAGCTCATCGAGCAGATCTTGACCCCCGTTGGCGTCGAGCACGTCCTGTCCTATCACCGCGGCGTGCCGCCGGTGCTCAACGACGACGTGGCCACCGCCCTGCTGGCCAACGCGGCCAGCCACATCGACCCGCAGGCCGTGGTGGAGGCCCCGCAGTCCTCCGGCGGGGAGGATTTCTCCTGGTACCTCGAGCACGTTCCCGGCTCCATGGCGCGCCTGGGCTGCTGGTCCGGCGACGGCGAGCAGTTCGATCTGCACATGGGGGATCTCGTGGTGGACGAGCGCGCCATCGGCGTGGGCATCAAGCTCTTTGGCTCCGTGGTGGAGCAATTCGCGAACTCGGAGGGCGTAGACCTAGGCTAGGGCGGTAGAGTAGGCGGGGAAGTATCTTTATGACACTTGTCTTGTCTCTATTTCCCCGTGACCTAATCGCCTGAAGTTTATTAAAGGAGCTTTTCTACGTGTCTCACCAGTCGCAGCGAATTGTCATCATCGGCGGCGGCCCCGCAGGTTATGAAGCAGCTTTGGCCGGTGCCAAGTATGGCGCCGACATTACCCTGATTGAAGATCAAGGCATGGGTGGCTCGGGCATCCTGCTGGACTGCGTGCCGTCGAAGTCCTTCATCGCGGGCGCCAACATTAAGACCGACCTGCGGCGCGCGGAGGCCATGGGGCTCAACGAGCACCTGGGGCACATGCCGCTGGCACTGCAGGCCCTCAACGAGCGCGTGCAGGCCCTGGCCGCCAACCAGTCGGGCGATATCCAAAACGACATGGAGCGCGCCGGCGTGCGCGTCATCAACGGCCGCGGCTACTTCGGCGAGGATCAGACCGCCAGCGCCAGCGCGTGCCACAAGGTCACCGCGGTGCACAACGACGGCGGCGAGGAAGAGGTCCTGGAGGCGGACCTGGTGCTGATCGCCACCGGCGCGACCCCGCGCATCCTGCCGGGCGCCCAGCCGGACGGTGAGCGCATCCTGACCTGGCAGCAGGTCTACAACCTGCAGGACCTGCCCGAGCACCTCGTCGTGGTCGGCTCCGGTGTTACCGGCGCGGAGTTCGTCTCCGCCTTCGCGGAGCTGGGAGTGAAGGTCACCATGGTCGCCTCCCGCGACCGCATCCTCCCGCACGACGACGCCGACGCGGCCGACGTGCTGGAGACCGTCCTGTCCGAGCGCGGCGTCGAGCTGGAAAAGCACGCCCGCGTGGACACCATCACCCGTACCGAGGACGGCGGCGTGTGCGTCAAGACCTCCGACGGCCGCGAGATCTTCGGCTCCCACGCCCTGATGTCGATTGGTTCCATCCCGAAGACGGAGAACCTGGGCCTGGAAAACGTCGGCGTGGCCACCACCAAGTCCGGCCACATCGAGGTCGACCGTGTCTCGCGCACCAGCGTGGCCGGCATCTACGCCGCCGGTGACTGCTCCGATCTCTTCCCGCTGGCCTCCGTGGCCGCCATGCAGGGCCGCATTGCCATGTACCACGCCCTGGGCGAGGGCGTGTCCCCGCTGCGCCTGAAGACCGTCGCCACCGCCGTGTTCACCCGCCCGGAGATCGCGGCCGTCGGCTTTACCCAGGCCGAGATCGAAAACGGCGACGTCGCCGCCCGCACCATCACCATGCCGCTGAGCACCAACCCGCGCGCCAAGATGCGCTCGCTGCGCCACGGCTTCGTGAAGCTGTTTTGCCGCCAGACCTCCGGCCGCGTCATCGGCGGCGTGGTCGTCGCCCCGACGGCCTCCGAGCTCATCCTGCCGATTGCGGTCGCCGTGACCAATCAGCTCACCGTGAACCAGCTGGCGGATTCCTTCGCGGTCTACCCGTCCCTGTCCGGCACCATCACCGAGGCCGCCCGCCGCCTGGTTGCCCACGACGATCTGGAGTAGGCACTACTCAAACGCCCCCGAGGGCGGCCCCGACGGCACAAATTAAAGGCAGCTGGTCAGACCAGCTGCCTTTTTGCTCCGCTTCCTCCGGGCTTTTGCCGCCCCCGCGGCCTAGGCCCGGGGCAGGAAGAGGTAGGCCAGCAGCGCGATAAAGCCCACGGCCAGGGCCGCCAGGCCCGCCAGGTTAACGGACGCGGTGCCGGTCAGCGCGATGAAGGACCCCACTCC
Organism: Corynebacterium sp. 2571A; assembly: GCF_055700935.1. Lineage (NCBI taxonomy): Bacteria > Bacillati > Actinomycetota > Actinomycetes > Mycobacteriales > Corynebacteriaceae > Corynebacterium > Corynebacterium sp. 2571A. Next base: position 480,574 of record NZ_JASTTE010000001.1, read on the forward strand.
CGCGATGATGAGCGCGGCGCCGAGGCCGCCCAGAATTTTCGGCATCCGCGGCGCCTGCGGGCGAGCCAGGATGGCCACCAGCGATATCACGGCGAGGACAAGCGCCACCCATTCCGTTACGCGAAAGGCGGGCCTGGCCTCCGCAACGAGCAGGGCGACGGCCCCGGCTACGGCCAGCAGGGTGATGGCGGCGGCGGTCTTCGGCAGGCGGGGCGTAATAGTCACGGCGGGCGTCCATCCTTCGCTTTGGGATTATTGTATTTCTGCGATAGCAACACCAAGGTCGTCAAACTCACGTCCGGGCGTCAACCGCTGCAGCGGTGTTGTCCGGGGCGAGCGCCCCGGCGCGGCTAGAACCGCAGTCCATTCGGGCTGGCGTTGAGATCGTGGTGCGCCTCGACGCCGGACTGCGGGAAGGCGCGCTGGGGGCAGGCGCTGCGCGGGCAGGTGGTGCACCCGGGGCCGATGGGGGTGGCGGCGGCCGGGTTGAGGTTGAGGGCGTCGGAGTAGATGAGCCGGTGGGCCTGGGAGATGTCGCAGCCCAGGCCGACGGAGAACTCCTTACGCGGGGTGCCAAAGGGCTGGACCTGGCCCTGGATGTGGCGGGCTACCCACAGGTAGCTGTGCCCGTCGGGCATGGTGGCGACCTGGCGGGTGATGCGGTTGGGGGTCTCGAAGGCCCGGTGGACCACCCACAGCGGGCAGGATCCGCCGGAGCGGGAGAAGTGGAAGCTGGTGGCGGACTGGCGCTTGGAGATATTGCCCGCGCGGTCGGTGCGGATGAAAAAGAACGGCACGCCCTGGGCGCCGGGGCGCTGGAGGGTGGCTAGCCGCTGGGCGGTGGCTTCGAAGCTGGTGCCGAAGGCGGTGCCGAGACGCTCGACGTCGTAGCGGAAGTCCTCGGCCTGCTCGAGGAAGGCGGTGTACGGCATGGTCACGGCGGCAGCGAAGTACTGGGCCAGGCCGTAGGTGGCCAGGTCGCGGGAGTCGGCATCGGCCAGCTCGGAGACCAGGTTGTCGAGCACGTCGCGGTAGGCCAGCAGGCAGTACTGGAGGGCCATCTGGAAGCAGAGCTGGGCATCGGTCAGCCCGTCCTGCAGGTCCAGCTGCCGGGTGTCGGGATCGTAGTGGCGGCGCAGGTGCGGGCCGGCCGCGCGGAAGCGGACCTGCACGCCGAGCTCGCGGTCGAGCAGCGTGGACAGCTGGGTCAGGCGGAACAGGCTGTCGCCCAGCCGGCCGGAGAGCTCCTCGGCCAGGACGTCGAGCTCGTGGATGTAGTTGTTGGCGTCGTAGAAGAAATCGCGCACGACCTCGTAGGAGCCGGCGGGCCGGGACTCGGGCACGCGCCGGGCGATGTCGACGAGCTCCGGCATGAGCTCGGGGTAGCGGGCGGCGATTTCGGAGAGCGTGGACTCGGGCGCCTGGGGGAAGATGGCGCGCAGATCGGAGATGGTGCGCACGTCCTTGACCGGCGAGAAATAGGTCGGGTCCACGCCGAAGCGTTGGGTCAGCTGCATCAGCACCGTCACGGTCAGCGGGCGCTGGTCGTTTTCCAGCTGGTTGAGGTAGCTGGTGGACAGGTCCAGCTCCTTGGCCATAGCCACCTGGGTGAGGCCGCGGGACTTGCGGAGCGCGTGGATCCTTGCCCCCGCGTAGTGCTTGCTCATCGTCTTCAATCTTCCTTTGGTGCCCGTGTACTGCGGGTTTTACAGCTTTTGCGGGAATTGCCGTCATATTCCACTCTATTCCGCAAACTTTACTTGTGGTCTGGGACCGCGGCAACCGCCTAGTGTGATGTGAAACGCAAACAAGTGTTACGGCCCTCACAATGGGGGCCTAGAAAGGCAGGCACGGCAGACCATGATCGAGCACCAAGTACGCACCCACAAGTCCGCGGAGGACTTCCCGCTGGAGGAGCACCTGGCTTACAAGGTGGCGCAGGTCGCCGCGGACCCGGTGGCCGTCGACGACGAGGTCGCGGACATGATCATCAACCGCATCATCGATAACGCGGCCGTGGCGGTAGCCTCCGTCACCCGCCGCCCGGTCACCTCCGCGCGCACCATGGCCGAAGGCCACCCGGTCACCGAAGGCGGCGCCAGCGTCTTCGGCATCGGCGGCACCTACTCCGCCGAGTGGGCCGCCCTGGCCAACGGCACCGCCGTGCGCGAGCTGGACTTCCACGACACCTTCCTGGCCGCCGAATACTCCCACCCCGGCGACAACATCCCGCCGCTGCTGGCCGTCGCCCAGCACAAGGGCCTGGGCGGCAAGGAGCTCATCCGCGCGGTGGCCACCGGCTACGAGATCCAGGTCAACCTGGTCAAGGGCATCTGCCTCCACGAGCACAAGATCGACCACGTCGCCCACCTCGGCCCGTCCGTGGCCGCCGGCCTGGGCACCCTGCTCGAGCTGGACACTGAGACCATCTACCAGGCCGTGGGCCAGGCGCTGCACACCACCACCGCCACCCGCCAGTCCCGCAAGGGCCTGATTTCCTCCTGGAAGGCCTACGCCCCGGCCTTCGCCGGCAAGATGGCCATCGAGGCCGTCGACCGCACCATGCGCGGCGAGGGCGCGCCGGCCCCCATCTGGGAGGGCGAGGACGGCTTCATCGCCTGGATGCTGCACTCCCCGGAGCGCACCTACACCGTGCCGCTGCCGGCTCCCGGCGAGGCCAAGCGCGCCATCCTAGACACCTACACCAAGGAGCACTCCGCGGAATACCAGTCCCAGGCGCCCATCGACCTGGCCATCCGCATGAAGCAGACCTTGGCGGACAAGGGCCTGGACACCGCGGACATCGAGTCCATCGTCCTGCACACCTCCCACCACACCCACTACGTCATCGGCACCGGCGCGAACGACCCGCAGAAGATGGACCCTAAGGCCTCCCGCGAGACCCTGGATCATTCCATCATGTACATCTTCGCCGTGGCCCTGCAGGACGGCGGCTGGCACCACGTGGACTCCTACCTCCCGGAGCGCGCCGCCCGCCCGGACACCGTGGAGCTGTGGCACAAGATCTCCACGGTGGAAGACCCCGAGTGGACCCGCCGCTACCACTCCCACGACCCGAACGAGAAGGCCTTCGGCGCCAAGGCGGTCATCACCTTTAACGACGGCACCGTGGTCGAGGACGAGATGGCCGTGGCCAATGCCCACCCGCTGGGCGCGCGCCCGTTCGAGCGGGACAACTACATTGCCAAGTTCCGCACCCTCGCCGAGGGCCAGGTGGACCCGGCCGAGCAGGACCGTTTCCTGGCCGCCGCCCAGAACCTGCGCGAACTCACCGATTTGAGCGAGCTCAACGTCCGGCTTAACGATGCCGCCCTCGCCCAAGCCCCCAACACCCCGGAAGGACTCTTCTAATGGCTGGCCTGTTTGGTTCCACCGTTACCGACACCGAGAAGCGCCAGGCGCTGCGCCAGGCCCTGGCGGACGAGAACATCACCACGCTACCCGGCGCGTTCAACCCGCTGACCGCGCGGCTCATCCAGGACATCGGCGGCTTTGGCGGCGTCTATATCTCCGGCGCCGTGCTGGCCAACGACTTAGGCCTGCCGGATATCGGCCTGACCACCCTGACCGAGGTGGCCCAGCGCGCCGGGCAGATAGCCCGCGTGACCGACCTGCCCGTGCTGGTCGACGCCGACACCGGCTTCGGCGAGCCCATGTCCGCCGCCCGCACCATCGCCGCGCTGGAGGACGCCGGCCTGGCCGGCTGCCACCTGGAGGACCAGGTCAACCCGAAGCGCTGCGGCCACCTGGACGGCAAGGAGGTCGTGGACACCGACGTGATGGTGCGCCGGATTACCGCCGCCGTCAACGAGCGCCGCGACGAGAACTTCGTCATCTGTGCGCGCACGGACGCCGCCGGCATCCACGGCATCGACGAGGCCATCGAGCGCGCCAAGGCCTACGCCGACGCCGGCGCCGACCTGATCTTCACCGAGGCGCTCTACAGCCCCGCGGACTTCGAGAAGTTCCGCGCCGCGGTGGACACCCCGCTGCTGGCCAACATGACGGAGTTCGGCAAGACCGAGCTGCTCAGCGCCCAGCAACTGCAGGATCTGGGCTACAACGCCGTCATCTGGCCGGTCTCCACCTTCCGCGTGGCCATGGGCGCGACCGAGGACTTCCTCCGCGACATGGCGGATACCGGTCTGCAGACCGAATGGCTCGAGCGCATGCAGCACCGCTCCCGCCTCTACGAGCTGGTCCGCTACGACGAGTACAACGCCTTCGACAACTCGGTGTTCACTTACTCCAAGGACTCCTACCGTCCCACCTTCTAAACCCCACCACCCACCTTCTTAAGAAAGAAAGAGGCATCCACCATGTCTGATACCGCAGCTGATACCAAGAACCAGGAGCCGGAGATCCGCAAGGGCCTCTACGGCGTCGTCGTCGACGAGACCGCCATCTCCAAGGTCGTCCCGGAGACCAACTCCCTGACCTACCGCGGCTACCCGGTCCAGGAGCTGGCCCGCTACTGCTGCTTCGAGGAGGTCGCCTACCTGCTGTGGAACGGCAAGCTGCCCGGCCAGGAATCCCTCATCCGCTTCTCCGCCCGTGAAAAGGCCCTGCGCCACCTGGACCGCCACCTCATCGACCTCATCAAGTCGATGCCGCTGTCCTGCCACCCGATGGACGTTTTGCGCACCGCCATCTCCTATATCGGCGCCCAGGACCCGGAGGCCTATACCCGCGACTCCGAGCACATCCGCCGCACCGCCTTAGAGCTGATGGCCAAGATCCCGACGATCATCGCCCTGGACATCCGCCGCCGCCGCGGCGAGGACTACATCCAGCCGTCCCGCAAGAAGGGCTTCGCCGAGAACTTCCTGTGGATGGTCTTCGGCGAGGAGGAAGGCTCCCCGGCTAACAACCGCGCTGATATCGAGGCCTTCGACAAGTCGCTCATCCTCTACGCGGAGCACTCCTTCAACGCCTCCACCTTCGCCGCCCGCGTGGTCACCTCCACCATGTCGGACACCTACTCCGCCATCGTGGCCGCCATCGGCGCACTCAAGGGCCCGCTGCACGGCGGCGCCAACGAGGCCGTGATGAAGAACTTCCTGGAGGTTGCAGATCCGGCCAAGGCGGAGGAGTGGACCAAGAACAAGCTGGCCAACAAGGAGCTGGTCATGGGCTTTGGCCACCGCGTCTACAAGAACGGCGACTCCCGCGTTCCCACCATGGAGGCCGCCTTCAAGGAGCTGGCCAAGGAGCACGGCCAGGAGCAGTGGGTCGAGATGTACGACACCATGGCGAAGACCATGTACGAAAACACCTCCATCAAGATCCGCCCGAACCTGGACTTCCCGGCCGGCCCGGCCTACCACATCCTGGGCTTCGACATTGAGTTCTTCACGCCCATCTTCGTGATGTCCCGCATCACCGGCTGGACCGCCCACATCGTGGAGCAAAACGAGAACAACTCGCTCATCCGCCCGCTGTCCGCCTACGTCGGCGAGGAGCAGCGCTCGGTCCCGCCGAAGTCCTACTAAGGCGGGCCTGCCCCACAATCCTGATACCACTGGTTCCCAGTACACTAGCGCCGCCGATGCGGCCGGGGTACTGGGAATTTGTGTTGTGGGGGGGGCTAGTAGCGCCGGCGGCCCAGGGCAAAGCCCACGAGGGCGCCGGCCACTACGGCTAGAGTGGCCCAGCCGGCGGCGGCCCAATCCCAGGCCACGACGAAACCGGTCGGCCCCAGCACCAGGTGTACGACGGCCAGGCTCAGCGATGCCGCCAGCACCCCTCCGGCGACCGCGGTCAGTGCGGTCCCGCCGAGGAGGGTGGCGAGGATCCGTCTGTCCCAGCGGCTCGTGATCCCCAGCTCAAAAAGCACTAGGCGCAGCCGGCGCAGGCTAACCTGCAGGGATCGGGAGTAGGCGATACCAGCGAAGGCCGCGGTGAACACCGCCGCGAGAATGCTGAGCACGAAACTCTTCGGCGTTTCTTCCGGGGCAGCGGTAGCCGTGTACACAGCGTGTGGGGGAAGCCCCGCCCGGGCGGCGGCGCCGGGGAGGGCGGAGAGTTGGGCGTCGGTGAGCTGGGAGTACACCGCCTCCGTTTGTACCGGATCCAGGTTCAGGGCGCGCAGGTTTTCCACGGTGGTGATACCTCCTATCCGGGCGGCCCAGTTGTCATCCATCTCGGTGGCGCGGGCCGGCAGCAAGGCGCCGGGGCCGGAAGCTGTGGGCTGGAGCCTGGCGCGCCCGTCGGCGATGAACTCTGCGGAGCGCACTAGGAGACCGCCGCGCGCTAGTTCGTCGCGCTCTTCCGGGGCCAATGCTCGCCCCAGGAGGGGTTCGATATCTGCGGCCTTGTCGACCGCATAGAGCCCGAAAGCCCCGGAGCTGTTGGCGGGCGGCACCAGCGCGGTGGGTGCTACCCGCAACAAGACCGGGGAGCTCAAGCCCAGTTCCTCCTCGACGCCTGCGAGCTCTTCGACGCGGATAGTGTTTTCCTCCAGGGGTCCGATCGAGGCTTGGTCGGCGCGCACCGTGGAGACCGCGCCGGCGTTGGTCGTGGCCGTGAAGCTGGCGGCTAGGCTTCCGCTAAACATCGTGGAGCCGACCGTGGCGGCCAGCAGGGCAAAGCTGGTTAGGCATAGGGTGCGACGTTGCGACAGGATGCGCAGTGCGAGCCGGCCCGGGCCGGTGGGGGAGGCGGCAGGCAGGCGCAGGGTGGAGAACCCGAGCGCAACTGCGGCAATCCCAAAGATTACCGATAGTGGTGCCCAGAAGGTGAAAATCTCGGGCCCAAAGACTGCCGCGGAAACCGGGATGGCCACCGCCAACGCCATGCACGCGGCGGCCACGGCTAGCCGAGCTGGGCGCGAAAGAGCCCGCCGGCGGGCCTGGGTGGTGCGCCGCGGAGGGCCAAGGCGGAGTCTCCAGACGGAAGCCAGCGCTGCGGCCGCCTGCGCGAGGAGTGGCAAGACAGTGACCGCAATGATTGCCGCGACCCATTGTCCCGGGAAGAACCAACCGCGTTCTGGCGTGTTGGTGAGGGAGCTGAAGAAGGGATCGGCCGCGTTGGCAAGCCCTACTCCGGCCGCGGTTGCCCCCAGGAGTCCGGCCGCGATGAGGCCGAGTTCGATAGCGCTGAGGCGCAGCACGGAAGCCGGCCTGGCGATGCCCAGTTCCTCAAGGCCGCGGAAGGCGGCGGCGAACCGTCGGCGCGCGGTAAGCAGAGCGATGGCAGCCATCAAGGGGGGAAGGAGCAGGGCGAAGACCGCGAAATAGAACGAGTACCGATCCGCGAAACTGGCGGGCGGATCCGCCTGGAGCTCGGCTGCGGTGACGCGGGATAGTTCCACGTCTTGCGCATCCTCGAAAGCCCGAAACGCCCGTTGGTAATCCACCAGGGTCGTCCCTGCGGAGGAATCGTAGACCACTGGGCGGGCGACGTAATCAGCAAACCGCGTGGAATCCACGCCGTCTGCGGTCGCCCAGGTGCCCGGTGCGGCATAGATATTGGCGCTTTCCGGGCTCCAGCGGTTGTCCGCCACCCCAGCCACCGTCAGGGGCAGCGAGCCGCCGAAGGCGCTGAGGCGATCGCCCGGGCGCCAGTCTTTGCCGGGTGGAACCAGCACCTCACCCGGGTGCCTGGGCCAAGACCCGGCACGCAGATCGATGCCAAAGTCCTCGCCTTCGTGTTCCCAGTCCGACTCGGCGAAGAAGTAATCACCGGCCGGGTCCTCGTCGACAATGAAGTCGCGGGTTTGTAGCTGTAGGTGCCAGCCGGGTTCAGCCAGCGCCGTTTGCTGGTTGTTAGGGATTTCTTGCCCGATATCCACGGTGGTGGGAACGTCGATGCGCTGGGCGTAGGGGCCCAGGTTCTTCGCCACGAACTGCTCCGGGGACAAGACCGTCAACCCGGCAGCGGTGACGGTGAAGATGAACAGAAAAACCACCCCAACCAGGGCGAGGGCTAGGCCAAGCAGGCCGGTATCGCGGCGAAGCGCGCGGAGCATCAATTTATAGTTCACTGGCGCTACCTCACGCCGGCTGCTCGTGCGCGGTTAATTTGCCATCCCGGATGTTAAGGGTTCGATCGCAGTAGTCATGGACCAGCTCGTCGTGGCTCGCGACCACCACCGTGTGGCCGCGGGAACTCAGATCGGCGAATACCTCGAAGACCGCCCGGGAATTTTCGCTGTCCAGGGCGGCCGACGGCTCATCCGCGAGGATGATGTGGCGGTTACCGCTAATGGCGCGGGCGATGCCCACGCGCTGGCACTGCCCGCGGGACATTTCGTGGGGGAGGCGGTCGGCCAGATCCGCGACGCCTACCTGTTCTAGGCAGCGCAGGGCTTCCGCGCGGGCGGTGGCTGCGTCGGCGCCGGCCGCGGTGAGCACCAGCAGGAGGTTTTCGGCGGCGGTGAGCTCGTCGAGCAAAAGGTCTTCTTGGTGCACGATGCCCACCGTCTCCCGGCGAAGTTTGAGGATCTCTTTTTCGCCGGCCACCTCGACCCGGACACCAGCCACCTCGACCGTTCCCGCGTCCGGCCGCAGCAACCCGGCGATGGTGCGCAGCAGGGTCGTTTTGCCAGAGCCACTCTTGCCGGTCAACGCGACGAATTCGCCCGCACCCGCCGTCAGGGAGCAGTCCCGCAGCGCCGTCGTTGCGCGGGGCCCTAAACCCAGGGTGGTGGACACGTGTGAAAGTTCTATTGTTTTCATTCTGAAAAATGGAGCGGGGTAGCCAGCGGTTGAACGGAGTTTAGTATATGTGAATAAAAATACGGGCGAGGGGGGAGTGAGGTTGGAGGGAAAATGGGCGCTTAACTGGTCGGTGCCCCGGGGGCCGTGCCAGGCGGCTTAGCTTCACCTCGGCGGGTTACCGAGTTTTCCCTGAACTACCTGCTTTACAAGCTTTGCAGGAATCCCGTTGCAACTGTGTGAATCTTTGCATTAGAAATCGCCCCTAAAACGGTTGGGGACGAACTAAGATGTAAGGTGCATCACTCACTGAACTGAAAGGAAAACTCGTGGTTCAGACTGCTCCCGCCTCGTTCTCGAAGGTGCTTGTCGCTAACCGCGGCGAGATTGCCGTGCGTGCTTTCCGCGCGGCCTTTGAGACCGGGGCCACCACCGTTGCTGTTTATCCCCGGGAGGACCGAAACTCCTTCCACCGGGCTTTCGCGGACGAGGCCGTGCGTATCGGCACCGAAGGCCAGCCGGTGAAGGCCTACCTGGATATCGAGGAAATCATCCGGGCGGCGAAGAAGTCCGGCGCGGACGCCGTCTACCCGGGCTACGGCTTCCTGTCCGAGCGCGCGGATCTCGCGCGGGCGTGCCAGGACGCCGGCATCAAATTCATCGGCCCGACCCCGGAGACGCTGGATCTGACCGGCGACAAGGCGGCCGCCGTGCATGCGGCCGAGGAGGCCGGGCTGCCGACCCTGAAGGACTCCGCCCCGTCCACCGACGTCGACCAGCTGGTCTCTTATGCCGAGGACTTCCAGTTCCCGGTCTTCGTCAAGGCCGTGGCCGGCGGCGGCGGGCGCGGCATGCGCTTCGTCGAGACGCCAGGTCAGCTTAAGGAAAAGGCGGCGGAGGCCTCCCGCGAGGCGGAGGCGGCCTTCGGCGACGGCAGCGTCTACCTGGAGACCGCCGTCATTAACCCGCAGCACATCGAGGTCCAGATCCTGGCGGATTCCCAGGGCAACGTCATCCACCTCTTCGAGCGCGACTGCTCCGTGCAGCGCCGCCACCAGAAGGTCGTGGAGATCGCCCCGGCGCCGTTTTTGGACGCCGAGCTGCGCGACCGCATCTGCCAGGACGCGGTGAAGTTCTGCCGCCACATCAACTACGAGGGCGCCGGCACCGTCGAGTTCTTGGTCGACGAGCGCGGCAACCACGTCTTCATCGAGATGAACCCGCGCGTGCAGGTCGAGCACACCGTGACCGAGGAGGTCACGGGCGTGGACATCGTGAAATCCCAGATGCAGATCGCCGCCGGCGCCAGCCTGGAGGACCTGGGCCTTAACCAGGAGGCCATCCACTTGACCGGTTCGGCGCTGCAGTGCCGTATCACCACCGAGGATCCGAACAACGGCTTCCGCCCGGACACGGGCACGCTGACGGCGTACCGCTCGCCGGGCGGCGCCGGCGTGCGCCTGGACGGCGCGACCGCGGTCGGCGCGGAGATCTCCCCGAACTTCGACTCCCTGCTGGTGAAGATGACCTGCCGCGGCAAGGACTTCCAGCAGGCGGTGGCCCGCGCCATCCGCGCGCTCAACGAGTTCACGGTCTCCGGCGTCTCCACCAACATCGGCTTCCTACGCGCCCTGCTGCGGGAGCCGGACTTCACCGCGCACCGCATCGACACCGGCTTCATTGCCAACCACCCGGACCTGCTCAAGGCCCCGCCGGCCAGCGACGAGCCGGGCCGCATCCTGGACTACCTGGCCGAGACCACCGTCAACCGCCCCAACGGCGAGCGCCCGACGCCGCTGCGCCCGTTCGACAAGCTGCCGGAGCGCTCCCACCGCGACTCCGATCTGCCGCGCGGCTCCCGCGACGAGCTGCGCGAGCTGGGGCCTAAGGGCTTCGCCGAGAAGCTGCGCGCCCAGGAGGCCCTGGCGGTTACGGACACCACCTTCCGCGACGCGCACCAGTCGCTGCTGGCCACCCGCGTGCGCGGCACCACCCTGGTGTCTGCCGCCGAGCACGTCGCGCGCCTGACCCCGAACCTGTACTCCGTGGAGGCCTGGGGCGGGGCCACCTTCGACGTGGCCATGCGCTTCCTCCACGAGGACCCCTGGGTACGGCTGGACATGCTGCGCGAGGCCATGCCGAACGTCAACATCCAGATGCTGCTGCGCGGCCGCAACACCGTCGGCTACACCCCCTACCCGGACAAGGTCTGCCACTCCTTCGTGGAGGAAGCCGCCCGCTCCGGCGTGGACGTCTTCCGCATCTTCGACGCCCTGAACGACGTCAGCCAGATGCGCCCGGCCATCGATGCCGTCCTCGAGACCGGCACCACCGTCGCCGAGGTCGCCATGGCCTACTCCGGAAACATGACCTCGCCGAAGGAAGACATCTACACGCTGGACTACTACCTGCGTCTGGCCGAGCAGATCGTCGAATCCGGCGCCCACGTGCTGGCCATCAAGGACATGGCCGGCCTGCTGCGCCCGGACGCGGCCAGCAAGCTGGTCATGGCCCTGCGCAAGAACTTCGACCTGCCGGTGCACGTGCACACCCACGACACCGCGGGCGGCCAGCTGGCCACCTACTACGCGGCGGCCCTGTCCGGCGCCGACGCCGTCGACGGCGCCTCGGCCCCGCTGGCGGGCACCACCTCGCAGCCGTCCCTGTCGGCCATCGTCGCGGCCCTGGCGAACACCAGCCGGGACACGGGCATCGACCTGCAGGCCGTCTCCGACCTGGAGCCCTACTGGGAGGCCGTGCGCCAGGTCTACGCCCCGTTCGAGAACGGCATCCCGGGCCCGACGGGCCGGGTCTACAAGCACGAGATCCCGGGTGGCCAGCTGTCCAACCTGCGCGCCCAGGCCTCCGCGCTGGGCCTGGCCGACCGCTTCGAGGTCATCGAGGACACCTACGCCGCCGTCAATGAGATGCTGGGCCGGCCGACCAAGGTCACCCCGTCCTCGAAGGTCGTCGGCGACCTGGCGCTGCACCTGGTGGGCGCCGGCGTCGACCCGGCGGATTTTGCCGCCGAGCCGACCAAGTACGACATCCCCGACTCCGTCATCGCCTTCCTGCGCGGCGAGCTGGGCACCCCGTCCAGCGGCTGGCCGCCGCTGCGCGACAAGATTCTGTCCGGCCGCGCGGGGGAGAAGGAGGGGCCGCAGATTTCTGAGGTCCCGGCCGACCAGGCCCGCCACCTGGACTCGGAGGATTCCACCGAGCGCCGCGAGGCGCTCAACCACCTGCTCTTCCCGAAGCAGTTCGAGGAGTTCAAGGAGTTCCGCCGCCAGTACGGCAACACCGAGGCGCTCAACGATGCCGAGTTCTTCTACGGCCTTTCCGAGGGCGAGGAGAAGATCGTCCACTTCTTCCCGGAAAACAGCACGGAGCGCGAGTCGCTCAACGCCATGGTCGTGCGGCTGGACGCGGTCGGCGAGCCGGATGAGAAGGGCATGCGCTCGGTCATCCTCAATGTCAACGGCCAGATCCGCCCGATGAAGGTGCGCGACCACTCCGCCGAGTCGACCGTCGCGACGGTGGAGAAGGCCGACCCGGCCAACCCGGGCCACGTGGCCGCCCCGTTCGCGGGCGTGGTCAACCCGACCGTCAAGGTCGGCGACGAGGTCGAAGAGGGCGATCAGGTCGCCGTCATCGAGGCCATGAAGATGGAGGCGTCCATCTCCGCCACCCAGTCCGGCACGGTGGAGCGCCTGGCCATCGGCCAGGCCACCAAGGTCGAGGGCGGCGACCTCATCGTGGTGGTCAGCTAGCTTACAAAGGCTAGAAGTAGTAAATCATGGTCCCCGGTTCGCCGCCGGGGACCTCCAGCGGGGTGAAACCGGCGGCATCGTAGAGCCGGCGGGCCCGCTCGTTGCGCGGATCGACCCACAGGGAGATAGCAGGCGCGGTCTGCTCCCGGGCGAGGTCGCAGACGTTGCGCAGCAGGCGCTTGCCCAGGCCCAGGCCGGCGTAGCGCCGTTCGACGGCGATGCACAGCTCGGGGATGTCTTCCGGGTCGAATTCCGTGGCCCACTGGCTGTCATCGTGCGGATCGGCGTCCGGGCGGCCGGTGTAGGCCACGCCCTTGTGTTCGCCGGTGAAATAGCGCAGCCAGGCCCCGCCGGCCGGGACCTCGTACTCGGAGATGGCGATGACCCCGCCGTCCACGCGCGGGGACCATTCGCCCACGTAAGCGCCGATGTCGCGCAGGTGCTCCTCGCCCAGCGCGGCCGTCTCATCGCCTAGAACGTCGGTGAGGTAGAACAGGCGCGACAGGTAGGTGCGGTCATCGTCCTGAGCCAGCCGCAGCCGGATCCCCGTGTCGTTGACGTCGGGGTGCAAGGGGGTGCGGCGCTCAGCGGGGGAGTGGGCATTATCAGTCATGCCCACCAGCCTAGCTACTTGATCTCCAGCATGGGGTTGCCCTTGTTGATCTGGGCGCCGGTCTCCACGGCCAGGCCCGTGACGACGCCGGCCTTGTGGGCCTTGACCGGGTTTTCCATCTTCATGGCCTCGAGGACGATCAGCACGTCGCCCTCGGCGACCTCCTGGCCCTCCTCGACGGCGACCTTGATGACGGTGCCCTGCATGGGCGCGACCACCGCGTCGCCGGACACGGCCGCCTTGGATCCGCCGCCGCGGCGCTTCTTGGACTTCTTCTTCGGCGCCCCCGCGCCGGCACCCAGGACCAGGTCGCCCGGCAGGGCCACCTCGACGCGGCGGCCGTTGACCTCCACGACGTACTTCTGGGCCGGCAGGGCCTCGGCGTCCTCGGCCTCGGTGGCCTCCGGGTCCTGGTAGGCCGGCAGGTCGCCGGACCACTCTTCCTCGATCCACTTGGTGTAGACGTCGAAGGACTCGCCGTCGCCGCGGAAGGCGGGGTCGGCCACGATGGCCTGGTGGAAGGGGATGACCGTCGGCAGGCCGGTGACGGTGAATTCTCCCAGGGCGCGGGCGGAGCGCTGCAGGGCGGTCTCGCGGTCCGGGCCCCAGACGATGAGCTTGCCCAGCATGGAGTCGAACTGGCCGCCGATGACGCTGCCGGCGCGCACGCCGGAATCCACGCGCACGCCCGGGCCGGTCGGCTCGCGGTAGTCCACCACGGTGCCCGGGGCCGGCATGAAGCCGGCGGCGGCGTCCTCGCCGTTGATGCGGAACTCGAAGGCGTGGCCGCGCGGGGTCGGGTCCTCGCTAAAGGGCAGCTCCTCGCCCTGGGCGATGCGGAACTGCTCGCGCACCAGGTCCAGGCCGGTGGTCTCCTCGGAGACCGGGTGCTCGACCTGCAGTCGGGTGTTGACCTCGAGGAAGGAGATGAGCCCGTCGGAACCGACCAGGTATTCCACGGTGCCGGCGCCGTAGTAGCCGGCCTCGCGGCAGATGCGCTTGGCCGAGTCGTGGATGGTGGCGCGCTGCTCGTCGGTCAGGAAGGGGGCCGGCGCCTCCTCGACTAGCTTCTGGAAGCGGCGCTGCAGGGAGCAGTCGCGGGTGCCGACCACCACGACGTTGCCGTGCATGTCGGCCAGGACCTGGGCCTCGACGTGGCGGGCCTTGTCCAGGTAGCGCTCCACGAAGCACTCGCCGCGGCCGAAGGCGGTCACGGCCTCGCGGGTGGCGGACTCGAAAAGCTCCGGGATCTCCTCGTGGGTGTAGGCGACCTTCATGCCGCGGCCGCCGCCGCCGAAGGCCGCCTTGATGGCCACCGGCAGGCCGTTTTCCTGCGCGAAGGCCTCGACCTCGGAGGAATCCGCCACCGGGTCCTTGGTGCCCGGGGCCATGGGGGCGTCGGCGCGCTCCGCGATGCGCCGGGCGGTGACCTTGTCGCCCAGGGCCGCGATGGCCTCCGGGGAGGGGCCGATCCAGATGAGGCCGGCGTCGAGGACGGCCTGGGCGAAGTCGGCGTTCTCGGACAGGAAGCCGTAGCCGGGGTGGATGGCGTCGGCGCCGGACTTGGCGGCGGCGTCGAGGATCTTGTCGAAGACCAAATAGGACTCGGCAGAGGTGGTCCCGCCCAGCGCGAAGGCCTCGTCGGCAAGATCGACGAAGGGGGCGGTGGCATCGGGCTCGGCGTAGACCGCTACGGAGCTGATGCCGGCATCGCGCGCAGCGCGGATGACGCGAACTGCGATCTCACCACGGTTGGCGATGAGCACCTTGGTGATCTTCTTTTGTTCAACTGCCACAGCAGGAATCCTCCTGAAAAACTAGTATTGGATCGCTTACTATTCTTGCACATCAAAACATGAGAAAACCGTCAGGTTCTAAAAATTATGCAAAAAACATTCCCGTACCAGGTTAGATACGGGAATTTCTCCGGCGTGTTACACCCAGCTCGGCTTAGACACTAGGATTCTAGCGCTCGATGGGCATGCGAACCATATTGCCCCACTCGGCCCAAGAGCCGTCGTAGGTGCGGACGTCTTCGACTCCCAGCAGGAATTTGAGGACGAACCAGGTGTGCGCGGCCTGTGCGCCGACGTGCGAATAGAGGATGGTTGGATCTCCGGCGTTGAGGTTGCCGTAGTTGACCCGCAGCTCCTCCAGGGAGCGGAAGGTGCCGTTCGGGTAGATCGCGCGGTCCCACTCCAGGTTGGTCGCGCCGGGGATGTGGCCGTGGCGGATGGTGGTGCCGTAGGCGGAGTTGCCTTGCGGGGAGGCGCTGGTCGGCTGGCCGGCGAATTCCGCGGGGCTGCGGGTGTCCACGATGACGGCGTCGGTGGTGCGCAGCTCGTCGACGAAGACGCGGTGCGGGGCGTCGTCGCGCTCGACGGCCGGGTACTCGGAGGCCGGAAATTCCGGCACGGCGAAGGAGGTGTCGCGCTCCTCGGCCATCCAGGCGTCGCGCCCGCCGTCGAGCAGCCGCGTGTCCGGGTGCCCGTAGAGCTCGAAGACCCACAGGGCGTAGGCGGCCCACCAGTTGGACTTGTCGCCGTAGAAGACCACGGTGTCCTCGCGGCTAATGCCCTTGTCCTGCATGAGCTGCTGGAAGGCCGTGCCGTCGATGATGTCGCGGGTGGTCGGATCCAGCAGTTCCTTCTGGAAGTTGATGCGGCTGGCGGTGGGGATGTGCCCGATGTCGTAGAGCAGGGAGTCCTCGTCGACCTCGATGACTCGCAGACCTTTCACCCCGAGCCGGGCGGACAGCCACGGCGCGGAGACCAAGCGGCCGGGGTGGGCGAAGTCCTGGAAGGGCGGGTGCGGGTCGAATTCGGTCATGCTCTTTGAAACCTTTCGTCGGAATGTGGTGCGCGCCGTATGCCAAGGCGGGTAGGGGGTTGTGCGGCGCGATCCGAAAAGCGTTGACCCAGCCGCCGGGGCCGAGGCCGGCGCGGCTGAATCACGGTTGAATCTTCGTATAACTTTTACTGCCACATACCTTACCGCGCGGAAAACGATTGGTCACTTCCCCGCGACGGGTGTGGTATTCAATACATTCCGCTGCCCGGCGATGCCCCCTCTCCCGGCCCCGCGCCGCCCCGCCTGGGCGCTGGTTATAACAAGTGTGCTGGTAGGGCGGCCGCGGGCTTCTCGCCGGGCCGAATAAACCCCCAAAAACCCCGCTTAAAGGTGGGATAGAGGGGGTAATTCCCGGCGCGCGCGGCGGCGGTAAGTCCGATAAATTATAGGGTGTGGGAGCCGCCAGAAATCCGGTGCCCCAGACGTGACCGATGCCCCCTTTCCCGAAAGGTTTCACCCATGCACAAAGCCATCGTCGTCTTCGAGGTTGAAGGCGGATCCGACAAGCAGTTCAACGGCCACCGCAAGGACACCATGCCCATCGTCGAGTCTTTGCAGGAGGCCGGCTGGCACTCCGAGGTCGTCTACTTCCGCCCGGAGTGGTCCGAGGATCTGTTCGACTACGTCTCCACCAACTTCGACGCCTACATCTCCCGCGTGAATCCGGGCAACATCCCGGGCGGGGAGAAGGGCTACTTTGACCTTCTGACCAAGCTGTCCGAGGCCGGCCTGGTGGGCATGTCCACCCCGGAGGAGATGATGGCCTACGGCGCCAAGGACGCCCTGGTCAAGCTGAACCAGACCGACCTGGTCCCGGAGGACACCCAGGCCTACTACGACGTCGAGAGCTTCCACGAGACCTTCCCGCAGACCCTGTCCTACGGCGAGCGCGTCCTCAAGCAGAACCGCGGGTCCACCGGCTCCGGCATCTGGCGCGTGCAGCTCAAGGACAAGGAGCTGGCCGCCAGCGTCGAGCCGGGCACCACCCTGCCGCTGGACACCGAGCTCAAGTGCACCGAGGCCGTGGACAACCACACCGAGGAGCGCCAGCTGGGCGAGTTCATGGACTTCTGCGACCAGTACATTGAGGGCGACAACGGCATGCTGGTGGACATGCGCTTCATGCCGCGCATCGTTGAGGGCGAAATCCGCATCCTCCTCGTCGGCGCGGAGCCGGTTTTCGTGGTCCACAAGAAGCCGGCCGAGGGCGGCGACAACTTCTCCGCCACGCTGTTTTCCGGCGCGAAGTACACCTACGACTCCCCGGAGTCCTGGCAGGATCTGGTCGACATGTTTGCCGAGGCCCGCCCGGTCATCGCGGAGAAGCTCGGCGGCGACAACATCCCGCTGATCTGGACCGCCGACTTCATGCTCGCCGACGGCGAGAACGGCGAGGACACCTACGTCCTGGGCGAGATCAACTGCTCCTGCGTGGGCTTCACCTCCGAGCTGGACATGGGCATCCAGCAGAAGGTGGCCGCCGAGGCCATCTCCCGCGTCGAGGCCAAGCACGGCGCCGCCTAAGACCGAAACACCAAACCGGCAGAGAAAACCGCCCCGGGACTGAACAAGAGTCTCGGGGCGGTTGTGGTCTATCAGCCGGCTTTAGCCAGCCCAGCCAGCCCAGTTAGTCCAGCAGGGCAGCGACCGACTCCGGGTCGGCGTCGCTGAGCATCTGGCGCAGGCGGTCGTACTCGTCCTGCTCGCCGATGGCCTGGGCCGCGTGCGCCAGGGCCGCGATGGCGCGCAGCACGCCCTGGTTCGGCTCGTGGGAATAGGGGACCGGGCCCCAGCCCTTCCAGCCGTTGCCACGCAGGCGGTCCAGGCTGCGGTGGTAGCCGGTGCGCGCGTAGGCGTAGGCGGTGATATACGCGGTCGGCAGGGCCTCGTCCGCGCGCAGCCGGGCCAGCTCCTGCTCGGCCAGGGTGGCCCACAGCAGCGGCGAGTCGGGGTGCTCGATGATGCCGGTGGGCAGGTCCTGCGTGGACTCCGCGCCGGGATCGGCCGGCAGCTTAATCGGGTTGGGGGCAAGCATGTCTTTCATCTCCATGGCATGCCAGTATAGTCGCGCCCACCCGGTCCTGTCTGCGGCGTTTGGCGTCCTTGAAGCTAGTCCCAGAAATCCGCCACGCGCAGCCCGAAGGAGTACAGCGCCCGGCGCACCACCGGCAGGGACAGGCCGATAACGGAGGAGGGATCGCCCTCGATGCCGTCGATGAACCAGCCGCCCAGGGCCTCCAGGGTGAACGCGCCGGCGCATTCCAGCGGCTCGCCGGTGGCCGCGTAGGCGTCGATGTCGGACTCCTCGGCCGCGGCGAAGTGGACCGCCGTGCTGGCGGTCTCCACGAATTCCTCCCCGCCGAAGATCACGCAGTGCCCGGTCAGCAGGTGGGCGGTGCGCCCGGCCTGGGCGCGCCAGCGCCCCACGGTGGCCGCGCGGGTGTGCGGCTTGCCTTGCAGCTGTCCGTCCAGCAGGAGCATGCTGTCGCCGCCGATGACGACGTCGCGGGCGAAGTCCGCGGCGTGTTTTTCGGCCACGGCCTGGGCCTTGGCGCGCGCCAGGGCGGCGACGACCTCGGCGGGGGTGGCGTCCGGCAGGCTAGCCCGGATGGCCTCCTCGTCCACCCCGGCGGGGGCGAGCACCGGGTCAATCCCGCCCGAGCGCAGGATCCCGGCCCGCGACGGCGACTGGGAGGCCAGGACGATGCGCGGCCGGCGTCCCGCCGCAGAGTTGGTCGTCGCAGAGTTCTTCGTCGCGGTGTTCTGCGCGGCGGTGTTCTGCGCCGCCGCGTTGTTAGCAGCGGGCATCGTTAGTAGTAACGCACGTTGCGGAAGGCGTTCGGGTTGTATTCCACCCGGCCCGGCAGGCCGCGCCGGCCGTAGTCGCGCGCGCCCCACAGGTTGCGCTCGCCCGTGCCGGCGCCGGCGGCGGCCGCGCGGGCCTGGGCGGCGAGCTGGGTGAACACGGCGGTCAGGGCCGCGATCTCGGTGTCGCTGGGCTGGCCCTTGACTACCCGGAACAGGGGCTTGGATTCGGGCACTGCTTCGGGCACTGCTTCGGACACGGTATCGGACACTGCGGGTGGCTCCTCACGGTAGGTGGTAACTGGCACGGGCGGGGCGGGCGTTAGAGCGTTATATTACCGTGCTTTTTCATGGCGGGCTGGGAAATCTTGCGCTCGAGCAGGCGCAGCCCCTCCACCAGGTGGCCGCGGGTGGTGGCCGGCTCGATGACGGCGTCGACCAGCCCGCGCTCGGCCGCGGCGTAGGGGTGCAGGAACTGCTCGGCCAGCTCTGCTTCCTGCTCGGGCGTGGCCGCGTCGCCGTAGATGGCACGGGCCGCCTGGGAGGCCTGGGTGACCGCGATCTGGGCGGTGGGCCAGGCATAAGCCAGGTCGGCGCCCAGGTCCTTGGAGCCCATGAAGACGTAGGCCGGGCCGATGGCCTTGCGGGTGATAACGGTCAGCTTGCCGACGCTGGCCTCGGCAAACGCGAAGGCCAGCTTGTTGGCGCGGCGCAGCAGACCAGCCTGCTCCTCGGCCGGCTGGGGCAGGAAGCCGGGCGAGTCGACGAACTCGACGATGGGGGTATTAAACGCGTCGCAGGTGCGGATGAACCGGGCCGCCTTGTCGCAGGCCGCCCCATCCAGGGTGCCGGCCAGGGCGAGCGGCTGGTTGGCCACGATGCCCACGGCGCGGCCCTCGATGCGCGCGAAGCCGGTCACGACGTTGCCGGCGAAGTCGGCCTGGATTTCGAAGAAGGAATCCGGATCCATCACGGCCGCGATGACCTCGGTGATGTCGAAGGCGCCGGTCTCCTCGTCGGGGACGATGGAGTCCAGGGCGCGGGCGGTCTCGTCGACGTTGTCCGCGATGGATCCGTGGGAGATCTCCGCGTCGGTGCGCGGGGCTTCGGCGCGGTTGTTGACCGGCAGGTAGGACAGGGCGCTGCGCGCCAAGTCCAGGGCCTGGGCGTCGGTCTCCGCGATGAGGTGGGCGGTGCCGTTGGTGGCCAGGGCATCCGCGCCGCCCAGCTCCTCGGCGGTCATCTCGGCGCCGGCGACCTCCTGGACGACGGCCGGGGCCGCCTGGTGGAGCGCGCCGCCGCGGGCCACGATGACCAGGTCGGCCAGGGCCGGGGCGAAGGCGGCCATGCCCTCGTTGTCGCCGACCACGACGGCCACCTGCGGGATGAGGCCGGAGGCGCGCGTGACGGCGGCCATGATGCGCGCGTGCATGCTCAGGCTGACGATGCCCTCCTGCACGCGCGGGCCCGCCGACTCGTGGATGCCCACCATGGGCACGCCGGTCTTCAGCGCCAGGTCGTAGAGCTTGCAGATCTTTTCCCCGGTGACCTCGCCCAGGGTGCCCTCGAAGACGGAGGCGTCCTGGCTGAAGACGCAGACGCGGCGGCCGTCGATGGTGCCGTAGCCGGTCACGACGCCGTCGGTGTAGGGGCGGTCGTGCTCGCGCCCGAAGTCGGTGGAGCGGTGGCGGGCCAGGGCGTCCGTCTCGACGAAGGATCCCTCGTCCAGCAGGTCGAGGACCCGCTGTCGGGCGTCGGTCGGGCCCGCAGCGCCGGTGGGCTGGCGGGACTCGCTCAGGCGGTTGTCCAGATCGGTGATCTTGCCGGCAGTCGTTTTCAGATCCGGTTTATCTGTCATAATCGCTTAGTCTACAACCTCTAAAAATAAAACAAACTCGCAGCCTGTGCTCTGCGGGCGGCGCCGGAGGCGCCCTCGGTCCGCCCGGCTGCCTGGGTACTCCCTTTTAGTCGGCGCCCGCCCCTTTTCTGTTAACACCTCGTGACGCCTCGGCGACGTCCACCCGGCACCGCGCCGGCGCCCAACCACTACGGCGGCGCCGCCCAAGCGGGACCGCGCCGGCCCCCCAACTCGCACCGCGCGGGCACACCTAAAAGACACCGTAGGGACAGTCTTCGGACAGCTTTTTGCCATGGCATTGAAGCGGAAACGTTATCTGGAATCCTGGTGGCCCATGTCATAATGGGGCCGTATCCAGGAGTCTAGACAAGTCTAGGAGTAGCAATGTCCACCATGCGAGGAATACTAGCCACCGGTATCGCCGGCGCCGTGTTTGCGCTGGCCGGATGCTCGGGCCTGAACGCAGACAACGCCGATAACGAGTCCGCCCCCGCCAGCGAGGCCTCCGTGGCCTCCGTCGCGGAGACCGACCCGGTCAAGGCCAACGAACAGCAGGACAAGGGACAGAAAGAAAAGGGACAGCAAGACCAGGCACAGCAGGGCCAAGCCGCCGCGGGCGGCGAGAACGCGAACAACGCTGCGGGCGCCAACGGCGCCGCAGGGGAGGAGGCCGCGCCGGCGCCTGACCCGCAGGCCGGCGGCCAGTGTGGCGAGCCGGACGCCCACGCCGCGGTCGCGGCCAACGTGGGGCAGCTCGCGCCCAACCTGGAGTGGAACCCGGACACCGCCATCGCGGATTACGATCCGTGCGCGGATCTGTCCTGGGCAGCCGTCACCGTCACCGGGGCGACGGCCTCGTCGCCGTACCACATCATGCTCTTCCACAAGGGTGGGTACCTGGGCACCGCGACCGCGCAGCCCTACGGCTTCGCCCCGGAGATTAACCGGGCCTCGGGCCGGCAGATGGATGTCACCTACCGCTGGCCGCAGGACGGCGATGCCAACGCCAACCCGACGGGCAGCTCGTTCGCGTCGTTCGCTTGGAACCCGGTAACGGTAGAAATTGAGATGGCCGGCAACGTGCCGCCGGCCTAAGCGGGAACCCTGCCCTGCAAACCCCCGCAGTCCCCGCAACCGCCACAGCCCTGAGCTCTAGCCCGTCCCACCCCGGGGCGGGCTACAGCGGCATGTTGCCGTGCTTGCGGCTGGGGCGCGGCACGGACTTGTCGGCGTAGAGGCGCAGGTTCTTGGCCACCATGGCGCGGGTCTCGGAGGGCAGGATGACGGCATCGATAAGCCCGCGCTCGGCGGCCTTGTATGGGTTGAGCATGTGGTCTTCGTACTCGCGCTCGAAGGACTTGGCCAGGGCCTGCTCGTCGACGCCCTTCTCGCGGGCGGCCTTGAGCTCCTTGCGGTAGATAAAACCCACGGCGCCGGCCGCGCCCATGACGGCGATCTGGGCCGTCGGCCAGGCAAGATTGACGTCCGCGCCCAAGCCCTTGGAGCCCATGACGCAGTAGGCGCCGCCGTAGGCCTTGCGCATGGTCACCGTGATCTTCGGGACGGTGGCCTCGCCGTAGGCGTAGAGCAGCTTGGCGCCGTGGCGCAGGATCCCGTCGTGCTCCTGGGACGCGCCCGGCAGGAAGCCGGGGACGTCGACGAGCATGACGATCGGGATGTTGTAGGCGTCGCAGGTGCGCACGAAGCGGGCGGCCTTCTCGGAGGAGTCGATGTCCAGGCAGCCGGCGAAGACCTGTGGCTGGTTGGCCACGAACCCGACGGTCTGCCCCTCGATGCGCCCGAAGGCGATGACGACGTTCTCGGCGCGCTCGGCCTGGATCTCCAAGTACTCGGCGTCGTCGGTCAGGGCGGCGATGACGTCCTTGACGTCGTAGGGCTGGGTGGGCGAGTCCGGGATGATTTCGTCCAGGGCCAGGTCGTCGACGCTGGTCTCGGTGACCGGCTCGAAGGGCTCGACGGGGCTGCGCTGCTGGTTGTTGGACGGCAGGTAGCCCAGTAGATCGTGGACCCAGTCGAGGGCCTCCTCGTCGGTGGCGGCGGTGTAGTGGGAGTTGCCCGCCGAAACCATGTGGACCCCGGCGCCGCCGAGCTCTTCCTGCGTGATTTCCTCGCCGGTGACGGTCTTGATGACGTCGGGGCCGGTGACGAACATCTTGGACTTCTTGTCCATCATGACCACGAAGTCGGTTAGGGCGGGGGAGTAGGCGTTGCCGCCGGCGCAGGCGCCCATGATGACGGAAATCTGGGGCACGACGCCGGAGGCTTTGACGTTTTGGTAGAAGGTCTGCGCGATCCAGTCGAGGGAGACCGCCCCGTCCTGGATGCGCGCGCCCGCGCCTTCGTAGAGGCCCACGAGCGGGCGGCCGGTGGTCACGGCCAGCTCCATGATCTTGACCATCTTTTCGCCGTAGACCTCGCCCAGGGCGCCGCCGAAGACGGTGCCGTCCTGGCTGAAGATGCACACCTCGCGCCCATCGATGGTGCCCCAGCCGGTAACGATGCCGTCCGTGGTCGGCCGCTTGGCATCCATCCCGAAGTCGGTGGTGCGGTGCTTGGCCAGCATGTCGGTCTCGACGAAGGATCCCTCGTCCAGCAGGTAGTCCAGGCGCTCCCGGGCGGTCAGGCGCTCCTGGGAGTGGACCTTCTCGAAGGCCTTCTGGCCCAGGGGTGCCTCGGCCTCGGCGCGGCGGCGTTTGAGCTCGGCGATCTTGCCGGCGGTGGTGTTGGCGTCGTTCAAGCTGTCTAGTTCCGTCAAATGTGAGGAAATGGTCATGTTTAGGGATGGTAGTGCGAAAAGTCCCCTCTATTCTAGACCCAAGAGTCGATAATTTTGCATGAGAAACGAAATTCGCAGCTCGCGCGTTAAATATGAGATTGTCCTCACGTTTGTCGCGGGCTTTAGGCCTGCCCCCATTAGGGGGAATCGGCCGCCGCTGTCGATGCCGCCCCGCCGCTGCTGCCGATGCCTCAGCTCGCCGCCCGTCGCCCTCCCGACGTTCTGCCGCCCGCTGCCTGCCGCCGGAACGCTCCGTTTCAGCACGTGGTTTCCGCCCGGCCTTGCGCAGGGGCTTCCTGGAAGCTTAAAATCTTCGTATAGTTCAGTGAAGGGGTCTTGGGCCGCACTCTCAAGACAAGGAACCCTTAAAGTGCACGCACCCAAGGCGCTAACCGTAGGGAAGAAGGGCTGGGCACGAGCAGCCGTCGCCATCGTCGCGGCGGCACTGGTCCCGCTGGTGGCCAGCCCCGCAGTTTCGGCACGGGCCGTTCCGCCCATGCCGCAGGGCTACCCTATTGCCAACCTCTACAAGTCCTGCGATGCCGCCGGCAAGAACACCCCGGAGCCCGAGTGGCGCTTCGGCGAGACCGGGCGTCGCTACTTAAGCGACGGCACGCTGCAATTCACCAACACCACCGATCAGGAAGTCCCCTACACCGCCGAGGTGGAAACGGGCACCAACCACGAGATCGATGCCAACTCCAAAGCCAAGCTGCCCAACGGCTGGGACACGACCGCCAAGTCCGATATCGGCCTGAAGATGACCAACGGCTGGCGCGACACCGAGACCTTCGGCCCGGTCAAGCTGGCCCCGGGTGAATCCTTCCGCGTCGAATACGGCGTCATCGAGAAGGACTTCATCTCCATGTTCGTCAGCTGCAACGACGGCCGCCTGGAAAACACCCCGGGCGCCAACGTCGTGCGCGGCACCGGCCCGGCCGAGCGTTACGCGTTCGCCTACATCATCCGGGCGGACGGCACGGTCTCCGATCTGGCTATGGAGATCCCCTCCCGTTCCCCGGGCGCCAACAGCAAGCCCATCGACGGCACCTATACCTCCGTGTCCGGTCCCAGCCTGGAAAAGATCGCCGATCCGGCCCGCGACGAGGTCGTCGAACCGACCACCGAGCCGCAGCGCGAGGCCGACTGGCCCAACGAGGGCGATACCTGCCAGGCCGGCACCCGCACCTGGTACCCGCTGGATATCACCGCCGTCCAGCCGACCTACCGCAAGCCGGGCTATTCCACCGACTTCCTCAACTGGTCGAAGAAGGATTACGAGTACGCCCCAGTCACCGACTTTGTGGTCGGCGCCGAGCACCACCCGTACACCAACTGGCAGGGCAACCGCGGCGACATCCCACGCGGCTGGCTCGAATCCGTCGGCGCCGTCAAGCGCGCCTACATGCCGGTCGGCACGGAGCTGGGCCACGTGGACCTGGCCGCAGGGGAGCGCGTGCGCGTCGAGTACGGCACGACGATGACCCGCATCAACTACCGCGAGATCACCTGCGGCAAGGACGGCAAGTACAGCCTGACCTCGAACTACAAGCAGACCTCCGCGCCCAGCGGTTTCTGGGCCGAGGCCACCATCACCAGCCCGGGCGGGGCCAAGCGCACCGTCGACGTCACCCCGGAGGAGTACCGGTCGCTGCCGGTGCCCACCCAGGCTTCCTACTAACCCCCAACCACATACTTCAAGGAGTTCCCTCATGCACGCATTGAACGCAATCTCTTCCCGCGCCCTCGCCGGCCTGACCGGCCTGGCCCTGGCCGGCGGCATCGTCGCCGCCGCGTCTGTCACCCCGGCCGCCCAGGCCCTGCCGGCCCGCGACCTGGGCCCGGCCAACCCGACCGTCATCGGCCAGCAGTGCGCCAACCCGGGCGATACCGGCCAGACCGTCGACATCAAGCGCACCTACTTCGACGGCTCCGCCGGCACCTGGACCGTGTCCAACTACAACGACGAGCCGCTGCCGGTGACCCGCTCCATCAAGGAGACCAAGACCAAGACCTGGAACGTCTCCGCCGGCATCGACTTCAAGCTGCTGGATCTGATCAACATCAGCTTCTCATCCAGCTACACCGACAGCCAGTCCTACGAGGTCGGCGAGCAGGTCGGCCCGTACAACATCGCCCCGGGCAAGACCGCGGTGCTCAAGGCCGGCTGGGTTGTCTCCGACTTCGAGGGCCAGAAGACCGTCTGCGGCTCCGACCACACCTGGCAGGCCAACGGCGGCAAGTTCACCGCCACCCTGCCGAAGGAGCGCCACGTGCAGGTATCCACCCGCGACAACACTGATTGGGGCGCATAAACATGGCGGGAAAGCGGCGCGCCGGACTCGCGGCGCTGTGCCTGCCGGTGGTGGTGGCGCTGGGCTACCCGGCATCGGCAAGCGCGGTCTCCCCGGCGGCGGATTTCGAGCTGCCGCAGCGCTGGAACGATGACTACGCCCCGGGGTCGCACTGCGCGACGCCCGGCTTCACGGGCACCTACGTCACGGCGCAGCGGCGCTGGTTCAAGCAGACCGATGCCACCAGCGTGGCCAACAACACCGACGGCCCCGTGCCGGTCAGTCACACCGTGACCCAGGCGCGCACCCAGACCATCGAGGTCAGCGCCGGGGTCACCGGCGAGGGCGAGCTGGCCAAGGTGCTGACCCAGACCTACGGCTTCAACTACGTCTCCGAGCAGCACTGGAAGCTGAAGCAGAAGGTCGGCCCGTACACCCTGCCGCCGCAGTCGCAGGGCCAGCTGGTCTGGGGCTTTACGATGCTCGACGTCGACGCCCAGGACGTGCGCTGCAGCACCGACCAGGTCTGGGAGCCGGCCGGCAAGCCCTACCAGGCCAGCGCCCCGGAGGCGAAGTACTCCGAGCTGCGCCTGGGCGATGCCCCGGAGTGGGGATAAAACCCCAGCGCGGGCCTAGCGCCTAGACCGCGGTGTAGCCGCCGTCGACCAGGTAGTAGGCGCCGGTGACGAACGAGGCCTCGTCGGAGAGCAGGAAGCGCACCAGGGCGGCGACCTCCTCCGGGCGGCCGGTGCGGCCCAGGGTGTGCTTGGCGGCGAGCCCGGCCTGCACGTCCTCGGGCAGGGTGTCCTGCAGCGGGGTCTTGATGTAGGCCGGGCCGACGGCGTTGACGCGCACGCCGGTCTCGGCCAGCTCGGCGGCGGCGTTCTTGGCCACGCCGTTGAGTCCGTGCTTGGCGGCGGTGTAGGCGGCGTTATCCATGATGGCCACGGAGCCGTGGATGGACGACATCATCACCACGGCGCACTCGGCCGGGTTCTCCTGGCTTAAGAAATGCTTGAGCTGGTAGTGCAGGCCGTAGACGTTGCCGTTCAGGTCGAGCTGGATGGTCTTGTCCCAGGCGTCCAGGTCCATGGCCGACAGCGGGGCGCCCGGCCCGGCGATGCCCGCGTTGTTGACCGCCAGGTGCAGCGCCCCGTAGGTTTCGACGGCGAAGTCCACGGCGCCGCGGTTGTCCTCGCGGGTCGAGGCGTCCATGTGGAAGGCGGCGGCCTGCCCGCCGGCCTCCTCGATTTCCCCGACGACGCGCTGGGCGCCCTCGTAGTTCAGATCGGCGGCGACGACCTTGGTGCCCAGGGAGGCCAGGTCCTTGGCGATGGCCTCGCCCAGCCCGGAGGCGGCACCGGTCACGAGGGCTACCTTGTGGTCGAAGCCGCCGCGGGCGGCCTCGGCGGCGCGGGTTTCAATAGAATTGTCAGTCATGGCTGCGTTCCTTCCCATCCCAGCGCTTCTGCCCGGCGCCAGGGCGCGGCGGGGGATGCACATAGTTTTAGGCTCGTTCGGGGCTGTGAAGGCGCCGTGTGGCCCAGCCTAACGGAACGCGCGGGTCCGCCGCCGCGGGCGAGAGCTAGCTCAAGTCTTCGACCGGCAGCCAGCTGTAGCCGTACGGGCCCAGATCGACCGGGCCCAGATCCACCGGATCGGCGGAGAAGTTGTGCAGGCACAGCAGCCCGCCGCGCTGGAAGCCCAGGACCGCCTCGTGGCCGGTCTCTACTGCTTCGAACTCGGCCGTGCCCAGCTCGGGGTGGGCGTGCCGGGCGGCCACCATGCGGCGCACCGTGTGCAGCAGCGAGTCCTCGTTGTTGGCCTGCGCGGCCACGGAGGCCCCGCCGACGACGGCCCAGCGCTGCGGGACGCGGGTGCTGAAGCCGGCGTGCTCGGTCTCGTCCCACTGCATCGGGGTGCGCACGGCGTGGCGGTCGGGCAGGGCCGGGTTGTCCAGCATCCCGATCTCGTCGCCGTAGTAGATGAATGGGGCGCCGGGCAGGGTGAACAGGAGCGAAAACATCAGCTCCACCTTGCGGCGGTCTCCGCCCATCAGCGGCATCAGCCGGCGGGCGATGCCCAGGTGGGCCCGCATGGCATCGTCCGGCAGGTAGGCCGCGTACATCTGTTCGCGCACGGACTCGTCGACCATCTCCAGGGTCAGCTCGTCGTGGTTGCGCAGGAAGGTGCCCCACTGGCAGCTGGCCGGCAGGGAACCGAGCTCGTCCATGATCTCGTAGACCGGGGTGGCCGAGTTCAGCGCCAGCGCCTGGTAGAGGCGCGGCATGACGGGGAAGTTGAAGACCATGTGGAAGCGGTTGCCGGCGCCGAAGAACTCGCGCGTTTCGGCCGGCGGCTGGTTGGCCTCGGCGATCATGACGGCGCCGGGGAACTCGGCATCGATAAGCGCGCGGATCTCCTCGATGAAGGCGATGGTCTCCGGCAGGGACTCTCCGCCCAGCCCGTCGCGCTCGTAGAGGTAGGGGATGGCGTCCAGGCGGAAGCCGTCGATTCCCTTGCCCAGCCAGAAGCGGATGACGTTTTTGACCTCCTCGCGCACCGCCGGGTTGTCGTAGTTGAGATCCGGCTGGTGGGAGTAGAAGCGGTGGAAGTAGTACTGCTCGCGCACCGGGTCCCACGCCCAGTTGGACTCCTCGACGTCGGTGAAGATGACGCGGATTTCCGGGTAGCGGTTCGGGTCGTCGCCCCAGACGTAGTAGTCGCCGTAGGGCCCGTGAGGGTCCTGCCGGGAGGCCTGGAACCAGCGGTGATCGGAGGAGGTGTGGTTCAGCGCCAGGTCGGTGATGATGCGCATGCCGCGGGCGTGGATGGCGGCGATGAGCTCCTCGACGTCGGCCATGCTGCCGTAGACCGGGTTGACCTCGTAGTAGTCGGCGATGTCGTAGCCGTCGTCGCGCAGCGGGGAGGCGTAGAAGGGAGGCAGCCACAGGCAATCGATGCCCAGCCACTGCAGGTAGTCCAGCTTCTCCGTCACGCCACTCAGCGTGCCGATGCCATCTCCCTTGCCGTCCTTAAAGGCGTGCACCAGGGCTTGATAGAAAACGGCGTTGTGGTACCAGCTCATGCTCGGTCTTTCTGTTGGGGAGGGGTGTTTCGGGGATGGGTGTTGTGCGGCGCCGTGTTGTGCGGCGCCGTGTTGTTGTTGGGCACCGTGTTGTTGGGCGCCGTGTTGTGGGCCGCCGTGTTGTGGGCCGCCGTGTTGTGGGCCGCCGTGTTGTGGGCAGGGGTGCGCGGCTGCGCGCTCGGGCCGGTCCGGGCCAGGTGCGCGCGCTTGGCACGGTAGATCCCGTACAGCGCCAAGCACAAAACCGCTGCCAAAAGTCCGGGCCAGAGGGCCGGCGCGGGGCGGAAGAGGTTGACCACGGCCTGGATGAGGGCCAGGGCGGCGAAGAAGCCGCAAAACCCTAGGGCCGTGTCCCAGAGGAGGGCGTAGCGCATGCCGCGCCTAGCCCTTGACGCCGCCGGCGGTCAGGCCGGCGACGATCCGGTGCTGGAAGATCAGGACCATGATGATGAGCGGGATGGTCACCAGGGCGCCGGCGGCCATGGTGGCCGCGTATGGGTACTCGAAGGCCGAGGGCCCGGAGAAGCGCGCGATGGCCACGGTGACCGGCTCGGTGTCGGTGGAGGACAGCTGGCGGGCCAGCATGAACTCGTTCCAGGTGGTGATGAACGCGATGATGGCCGTGGTGAACAGGGCCGGGGCGGCCAGGGGCAGCAGGATCATGCGGAAGGCCTGCGCCTTGGTGGCGCCGTCGACGCGGGCGGCCTCCTCCAGCTCCCAGGGCAGCTGCCTAAAGAAGCTGAGCAGGGTGTAGATGGTCAGCGGGAGGGCGAAGGAGATATTCGGGATGATCATGGCCCGGTAGGTGCCAATCCAGTCCAGGTCCCCGAAGAGCTGGAAGAGCGGGGTGACCAGCGCGATGGCCGGGAACATGGAGGCCGCCAGGATGACGCCGGTGACGATCCCCTTGCCCGGGAACTCGTAGCGCGCCAGGGCGTAGGCGGTGAACACGCCCACCAGCACGGCCAGGGCGGTGGTGACTAGGGAGATGACCAGCGAGTTGGTCAGGGCCCCGAGGAAGTCGTTGCCCTTGTCGGTGGCCAGGGCGTCCCGGAAGTTGTCCAGGGTCAGGTGGGTCGGCCACGGGGTCGTGTCAAAGGTGTGGTCCTTGTGCCGCAGGGCGGTCACGACCATCCAGTAGAAGGGCGCCAGCCCCCAGAAGATGATGAAGAGGATGCCGGCGAAGTGGCCCACGGCTCCCCAGGAGATGCGCGATTTCATTACTTGGCCTCCTTGTTGGACTCGGCAGAGGCGGGGACGGCGGAGGCAGGTACAGCAGAAGCAGGCACTGCCGATGCCCCGGCGTCCTCAGCCGGGGACTTGCCCGGGGTCTTGCCCGGGGACTTCTTCCCGACCCAGGGAAGGTGTCGGCGTTTGCGGGGCTCCTCGGTCGAGCCCGCGATATTGGCTCCCAGGAAGCGGATGAGGATGAAGGCGACGAAGAAGATGAGCAGGAAGATCAGGGTCGACAGCGCGGAGGCGGAGTTGAAATTGCCCTGGCGCATGTCCTCGACGACCAGCTGGGAGATGGTCGCGGTCGGGGAGTTCGAGGAGCTGGAAATCATGATGACCGGCAGGTCGTACATGCGCAGCGCGTCGAGGGTGCGGAAGAGGATGGCCACCATCAGGGCCGGCCGGACCAGCGGCAGGGTGATGCGGGTAAAGATTTGCAGGCGGCTAGCGCCGTCCATGCGTGCGGCCTCGTAGACGTCCTTCGGGATCATCTGCAGGCCGGCGAGGATGAGCAGGGCCATGAACGGGGAGGTCTTCCACACGTCGGCGATGATGACGGCCAGGCGGGCGTAGAAGGGGTCGGTGGTCCAGGCGATGTCGGTGCCGAGCAGCGAGTTCACCACGCCCTGCGGGGCGAACATGAACTGCCACAGCTTGGCGGTTACGGCGGTGGGGATGGCCCAGGGGATGAGGACGGCGGCGCGCACGAAGCCGCGGCCGCGGTAGTTGCCGTTCATGATAAGAGCCATGGCCATGCCCAGGATGGTCTCGAGGCCCACGGTCACGACGGTGAAAAACAGCGTGATCTGCACGGCCGGCCAGAAGTCGGTCGCGATGACCCCGGGCGGGCAGGTGGCGGCCACGCCGGACGGCGACATGCACTGGTTGGTGATCCAGTACAGGTAGTTGTCCAGCCCGGCGAACTGGCCCTCGACGAAGAGCCCGGTGGTCGGGTCGAGCTGTCGGTTGCCCTTGAACGACAGGATGATGGCCCGGATGACCGGGTAGCCGATCACGATCGCCAGCACGATGATCGCGGGCGCAATGAGCCCGGCGGGCACCCAGGCCCGAGACTTGGGCGCGGGGCGGCGCCGGTGGGCGGTTTTCTCGGTCACGCGCATGGCCTTTCTGATGCTTGCTTTACTGCTCTGATGCTTGCTGTGGTGTTCTGTGCTTACCGCTGCTGTGCGGCGTGCAATGGTTTGCACCGAGGATGGCACTGATCATAACGCACGGCGCGGACGCAGCCTCGAAACTCGCCGCGCCCACAAAGAAGCGAACGATGCCACCTCGCCGCGCGGGAAGGGGCATCGTTCGCTGGGTCGGGCTTCAGTCCTGGGACGTCTTAGGCCTGGGAGGCAGACTCGATGGCGGCCTTCATGTCCTTGGTGGCGTCGTCGACGCTCTTGCCGTCGGTGATGGCGGCGTAGGCGTTGTCCTGGATGGCCTTGGAGATAGCGGAGTAGAACGGGGAGACCGGACGCGGGGAGGCGGCCTCCAGGGACTCCTTCAGGGCCGGCAGGTACGGGAACTTCTCGATGAGCTCCGGGTCATCGTAGATGGAGGCCAGCACCGGCGGGAAGGAGGCTTCCGCGAAGGAGGTCTGGTTCTCCTCGTTGATGATGTACTCGATGAAGTCGCGGGCCGTGGCCTTGTACTCGGAGTTGATGTTGATGCCGTTGTTGTAGCCGCCCAGGGTGGACACGCCCACGCCGTCCTTGGCGACCAGCGGCTGGACCTCGAACTTGCCCTGGGTCTCCGGGGATTCCTCGGCGTTGGTGTACATGTACGGCCAGTTGATGGCGAAGGCGGACTTGCCCTCGGTGAACGCCAGGTTGGTCTCCTCCTCGGTGGCGGCGGTCGAGTCCGGGGAGATGGTGCCGTCCTCGTAGGCGTCGACCAGGGCCTGCAGGCCCTCCTTGGCCTCGGCGGAGTCGACGGTGATGGTGCCGTCGTCGGCCAGGACCTTGCCGCCCCAGCCCTCGATGAAGCCGACGGTGTTGACGGTCAGGCCCTCGTACTGCTTGAGCTGGGTGGTCAGGCAGTCGGTGTCGTCCTTGAGCGCCTCGCAAGCGGACTTGACGTCGTCGAAGGTGGAGACCTCCTCGGGGGCGAGCTCCGTGTTGCGGTAGAGCAGCTGGCCGTTGGTGTTCTGCGGCAGGGCGTAGAGGGTGTCGTTGTAGGTGGCGGACTCGACCGTGGCCGGCAGCAGGCCGTCGGTGTTGACGGCCAGGTCCTCGGTCAGCGGGGCCAGCCACTGGTTGGCGGCGAAGTCGGCGGTCCAGACGACGTCGAGGGCCATCACGTCGTAGTCGGAGTTGCCGGCCTGCAGGGACTGCACGAGGGTCTCCCGCTGGGCGTCGGCCTCACCGGCGAGCTCTTCGAGGGTGACCTTTTCCTCGGGGTGCTCCTCGTTCCACTTTTCGATGATGGGCTGGATCTTGTCCGTGTCGTTCTTGCCCATGGCGAAGGTGATGGGGCCACGGCCGTCGGTGTTCTCGGTGGCAGATCCGTCGGCGTTGGAGCTGCCGGAGTCGGAGCTGCACGCGGAAAGCGCCAGGGCGAGGGCGGCGGTGCTGGCGATGACGCCGTTGCGCACGGTGCGCCGGGAAGGTGACTGCATCATAGTGATTTACCTTTCGGGAAACAGTAGGTGTATTTCAGGTTATATTCACCAACGTCCGGAAGAATAGTTTTTTGGGTTCTAGCCCCCACGCCGGGGGTAGCGGGCCCGGCGGCGCTCGCACCCACAGGGCAGGTGGGTCCGGCGGGTATTGTTTGGGTTATGACTGAGCGAAACGAAACTGAGCGAAACGAAACTGAGCACAACGATGCCGCGCACAACGATGCCGTGCACAACAGCCGCGATCTCGACCTGGACCGCATCCGCGCCGCACTGTCTGGCCTTTACAGCACCGTTGACTACAAGGAACAGACGGGATCCACGAACACGGATCTGATGGGGGCTAACGATGTCGCCGACGGCACCGTCCTCCTCGCCAACGAACAGGTCAGCGGCAAGGGCCGCCTGGGCCGCAGCTGGGTCGCTCCGGCGGGCAAGCAACTCATCCTTTCGGTCCTGCTGCTCCCGGACTCCCTCGAGCACCTGGGCACCCTGCCCCTGGCGGGCGGCCTGGCGGTGACCGACACCGTCGAGGGATCCGTCCTGAAGTGGCCGAACGATGTCCACATCGACGGCAACAAGCTCTGCGGCATCCTCGCCGAGGCCGGCCCGGTCGGCGCCGCCTTCAAGTCGGGCGGTTTCAAGACCGGCGAGTTCAAGGGCGGGGAGTTCAAGTCCGGCAAGGCCGCCGGCGAGCTGAACAAGACTGAGCTGAACCAGACCGAGCTGAGCAAGGCGGAGGTCAACAAAGCAGAGCTGAGCAAGGCGGAGGTCAACAAAGCAGAGCTGAACAAGACCGAGATCAACAAGGCCGAGGTTGCCCCTAAGACCGAGGCAGCCCCCAAGACCGAGGCTGGCGCCGCCCCGAGCGCCCGCGTCGTGCTGGGCATGGGCCTGAATGTCACCCTGACCCGGGAGGACCTGCCGATTGAGAAGGCGACATCGCTAGCGCTGGAGGGCCGCAACACGGACCGCACCCAGCTGGCGATTGACCTGCTGACCAATCTGCGCCGACGCATCGCCCAGTGGCAGAACCAGGATCCGCAGCTGATGCGGGACTACCGCGCAGTGTGCTCGTCGATTGGCCAGGAGGTGCGCCTGGAGGCGCCGACGGGGGATGTGGAGGGCATCGTCGAGGGCGTTGCCGACGACGGCCGCATCAACGTCGGCGGCGAGTACTACTCGGCCGGCGACGTGACCCACCTGCGGCCGCAGCGCTAGAAACCTCCACCGCCCCTTCGCCGCCGATGCCATCCCGGGTAAGCTTTAGGGCGCTATGGGATATATGACGATGGGGCCCGGTGAGGCCAAGCGGGTCGACGTGACCGCGCCTTTCCGCACGCTCGTCTTCCCGCTGCTGGAGCTCATCCTGATTACGGGGGTGTGCTGGATAGCCATCGGCTGGCTGGACGCGCAGGGGGCGGACCTGCGCCTGCGCAACGCGCTGGTCGTGCTGTGGGGCGCGCTCAGCGTGTGGCGCTTCGTGCTGCCGGTCATCCGTTCTCGCCGGAAGCGTTTCATCGTCACGGACCGGCGGGTCATCGCCCGGGCGGCCCGGCTGGGTGGCCGGCCGGATTCGATCCCGCTGCGCGACATCGTGGGGGCGCGGCGTCGCCGGGGCGGCATTTCGCTGGCGATCCGCGGCTACGACCAGGCGCTGTACTTCCCGGACGTGCCGAAGACCAAGAAGGTCGAGGCGGCCATCGGGGATCAGCTGCGAGCGCTGCGGTCTCCCATCTGGCGCTAGCGGTCGGGAACCAAGCGAGGCCCGGAGCAACCCCGCCCGGAGCAACCCAGCCCGGAGCAACCCAGCCCGCTACTAGCAAATTGGGGTACCGTCATGCCCGGTTTCCTGGGGTGACGCGCGAGCCGCCGGCGCCGCGCTAGGATTGAAAACGTGAGTGAACAAGCTGGAAATCCCCAAGCCCATGCCCCCGGTATGCCAGTGGTCACCGTCATCGGTGACGGTCAGCTGGCGCGGATGATGCAGACCGCCGCCATCGAGCTGGGGCAGTCGCTGCGCCTGCTGGCGGGCAGCCCTGATTCGTCGGCCGCGCAGGTCTGCGTCGACGTGGTGGTGGGCGACTACACCGATTACGACGACCTGTTGCGGGCCGTCGAGGGCGCGGACGCGGTCACTTTCGACCACGAGCACGTCCCGAACAAGCACTTGGAGGCCCTCATCGAGGCCGGCTACAACGTGCAGCCGGTGCCGTCCGCCCTGGTCAACGCGCAGGACAAGCTCGTCATGCGCCGCCGCCTGCGGGAGCTCGGCGCCCCGGTCCCGGAGTTCGCCGAAATCACCAGCACTAACGATGCCTCCTCTTTCTGGTCCGCCACCTCCGGCCAGGTCTGCCTGAAGGCCCGCCGCGGCGGCTACGACGGCAAGGGTGTTTGGTTCCCCTCCACCGAGGAGGATCTGGTCAACCTGGTTAGCGAGCTGCTGGAGGCCGGCACCCCGCTGATGGCGGAGAAGAAGGTCGCCCTGACCCGCGAGCTGTCCGCCCTGGTGGCGCGAACCCCGTCGGGGCAGACCGCTTCCTGGCCGATCACAGAGTCGGTCCAGCGCGACGGCATCTGCTCCGAGGCGGTCGCCCCGGCCCCCGGGCTCAGCTCCGCCCTCGAGTCCCGCGCCTCCCAGCTGGGCGTCTTGATCGCCGAGTCGCTCGGCGTCACCGGCGTCCTGGCGGTCGAGCTCTTCGCCTTTACCAACGATGCCGGCGAGGAGGACGTCGCCATCAACGAACTGGCGATGCGCCCCCACAACACCGGCCACTGGACCCAGGATGGCTGCGTGACCTCCCAGTTCGAGCAGCACCTGCGGGCCGTCATCGACTACCCGCTCGGCTCTACCACCCCGACCGCCCCGGTCACCGTGATGGCCAACGTCCTGGGCGCCGAGGAGGATCCGGAGATGCCGATGGCCCAGCGCGCCGTCGAGGTCCACCGCCGCTTCCCGCAGGCCAAGATCCACCTCTACGGTAAGGGCCACCGCCCGGGGCGTAAGATCGGCCACGTCAACCTGACCGGCCAGGACGCGGAGCAGACCCGGCACGAGGCCCGCCTGGCGGCAGGCTTCCTGGTCAACGCCCGCTGGGACGACTAGCCACCGCGGCCCGGCAGCTTCCTCCGGGCTCGGCGTACCTTCACCTCAGCCTTCGGAACCTGCCCCCAGGATCCAGCACCGCAGAACGCGTAGCCCCAGCACCCAACGGCCGTAACCTCAGCACCCAGCGGCCGTAACCCCAGCACCCAGCAGCCGTAACCCCAACGCTCAGAA
This sequence comes from Corynebacterium sp. 2571A, assembly GCF_055700935.1. Taxonomy (NCBI): domain Bacteria; kingdom Bacillati; phylum Actinomycetota; class Actinomycetes; order Mycobacteriales; family Corynebacteriaceae; genus Corynebacterium; species Corynebacterium sp. 2571A. The sequence continues at coordinate 516,463 of NZ_JASTTE010000001.1, forward strand.
CCCAAAACTCACAAAGGAGTGCCCCACAGCATGACCGCTACCCCAGAGAACGCAGCGAACACCGAGAACACCCAGGCCCGCGTCGGCATCATCATGGGTTCCGATTCCGACTGGCCCACCGTCGAACCGGCCGCCCAGGTGCTGGCCGAATTCGGCGTCCCCTTTGAGGTCGGTGTCGTCTCCGCCCACCGCACTCCGGAGAAGATGCTCGCTTACGCCAAGCAGGCCCACACCCGCGGCTTGCAGGCCATCATCGCCTGCGCGGGCGGAGCGGCCCACCTGCCGGGCATGGTCGCGGCGGCCACCCCGCTGCCGGTCATCGGTATCCCGCGGGCCCTGAAGGAGCTCGACGGTCTGGATTCCTTGCTGTCCATCGTCCAGATGCCGGGCGGGGTCCCGGTCGCCACCGTCTCTATCGGGGGAGCCAAGAACGCCGGCCTCCTGGCGGTTCGGATCCTGGGCGCGGGCGACCCCCAGCTGATCGAGAAGATGAGCAAATACCAGCAGGACATGGCAGATTCCGTGGAGGAAAAGGACGCAAACCTCCGCCGGAAACTGCTGGGTGACTAGCACGGATCTCACTGACCTTGCCGCGGGCAGGATCCACTTCCAGTATCCACTACCGGCATTCGCTACCGTTTTAACTAGGCCGTCTTAACTACGCCGCTTTAACTAGCGGCCGCGGTTTGCCGTCGGAGCTTATACCCGGCGGCCTCTTGAGCGGCGACTGATTCATTGCATTCGACGTCGCTACTTCCGGGCCTGACGAACCCGACCCTTCCGCTTCTCGGATCCCTGGCCGCATGGCCCATGTTTCCTCTGCCATCTTGTCTGTCGTTGTTGTTGACGTGATGGGAGCGGCATAACAAGGTCAGATTGTGTATGTCGGTGACCCCGCCGTAGTACCAGGCCTGCAGGTGGTGGACATCGCAAGCATTGGCGGCCCGGTCGCACCCGGGGTGGGAACACACCAGCTCGGAGGCAATCAGCGCCAGCTTCTGCATGAAGCTCGCCGTCCGCTTCGAGCGCCCCAGCGCCAGCGGCTGGAAGTCCTCGCAGTCCATGATGCAGAGGTAATCACTAGCCGCGGCCCCGAGCCGGATAATGTCCAGCGGGGTCAGCGAGTGCCCGGTGTTGGTCGGCAGCAGGGAATCCGCCTTGAGGTTCTCGAAGTCATCGACCGTGCCGGAGATGATGATGGAGCCCAGGCCGGGGTGCGCCTTCTCGCGCGAGCCGAGGTACTCCTGCAGAATTGCGGTGAACTGGTCTGCCATCCGCTGACGGTAGTTGCGCTTGTCCTCCTCCGGCGGCAGGTCCGGGGTGCCCGGACGCGTGGCGGGTGCAAACGCCTGGCTCATCAGCGCCGCGGTGGCGCCATCCAGGTAACCGCTCACGTGCACGCCACCGTCGGCGTCCGCGGGGCTGAACTCCAAATGACGCTTGCGGGTGGCGGCAAACCGGTCCCGGTTGCCGAAGGGATCCCGGCTGCGGGCATTCGCCGCACGGACCTCGCGGCGCAGCCACTGGGCGAAGTCCTTGAGGTTCCGCTTCTTCGCCTCGTCGATGGCCTTGTTGCGCAGCTCGTTCGGCCCCGGGGTGGCGTGGGCGTTGAGGTGCTTGAGCTCGCGGTCAATGATGGCCAGGTAGCGGCCGCGGAGCGCTTCCTTCTCCCGCAGCTTGCGCTGCGCCTCAGCGCGGGCCCTTTCCTCGCGCTCCCTGCGGAGACGAGCCTCTTCTTCGGCCTTCCTGCGGCGCTCCTCGGCATGCTTTCGGCGTTCTTCTGCCGCCTGAGCATCCTCCGCGGAATCCCCAGTTTCCCCAGTTTCCCCAGTTTCCCCAGAATCCCCAGAGTCTGCAGCATCCTCCTGCGGATCCTGCAACGGCGGCGGATCTAACAGGGGAGCGGTCCCGAAGATGGTCTGCCCGTTGCGGAGCCGGTCCTTCGCCTCCCCGTAGGACAGCCCCAGCCGGTTCATCAGGTAGTCCATCACCCGCGTGGAGTTGACGTGGCGGCCAGCGTCGTCGCGTTCGGCGATGAACGCAAATGCGGCATCGATAGTAGTGATGGTGCCGGAGAGGGCAGCGAGCTTCTCGAAATAAGGGTAGATCTCACCAAAGTACACCGAGTCCACCTCCGTGACGGCGGCGTGCAGGCGTGAGTATGCCTGTTCGATTTCGGCTACACATTCGGCAATGGATTGAGTTGCTTTGGTCATGATCTTCACCCCCTTGAGGTGCTCGAACCTTTGTTCCTTACGCCTTCAATCCTATTCAACCAACCACCCCACGCAACCCCTAAAGCACAACTTTGTTCTAGATGGTTACATTGTTAGTAAAACGGGGGTAACCTCTGGCAGCAATAGGCATATACGGCGCCGAACAGGACGGCTAATGCCCTCAAGTATCCTAATTCTTATGTTCAGAAACGACGGCGGAAAAGCCTCCGGGCGACCCACGCTTGATCCGACGGCCCCCATCGTCGTCCTTGGCTCGCGCACGACCGCCGGCCGCCCCGAACCGCTGCTCCGCGCACGTCTCATCACCGCCGCCCGCCTCGCCCAAGCGCACCCCCAAGCCCCCATCGTGGTCAGCGGGCACGGGGAAGCGCTCCCGATGCACAACTACCTCACCGCCCACGGCATCAACCCGGAGCGCATCCTCCTCGAACCCCTGGCCACCAGCACGAACGAAAACCTCGAAAACTCCGCGCGCTTGCTGCCCCCGGGCTCGACGATGACCGTCGTCACCAGCAACTTCCACATCTTGCGCACCCGGCTCTGGGCCTGGCACCTCAAAATTCCCATCCACACGGTCGCCGCCCCGACCCCGCACGGCCACAAACTACAAAACTATGCCCGCGAGCTCGCCGCGACGCCGCATTCCGCGCTGCGCATCGCTTGGCGACGCCTCCGGCACCGCCTCGAGGGCCGCCCCGACTAACCCTGAACGGCCCCAAACGGCCCCCAAACGGCCTTCAAGCGGCCCCCAAGCAAGCCCCCAAAAACTAGGCCCCAGAACCCGCGCCCGGACTGCCGCGCCGGCGTCCGCTGCGACGACGTCCCCCGCGTCGCCCGCCCCGACGCCGCTTATTCCGCGCGCCAGAGCCTGAACCAGCCCCGGACCTAGACCTAGAACCAGCACCAGAGCCACCAGCACCCCGCGTCACCGACTCGGGCAGGCGCGACGCCGCCCGCTTGTGGGCGTCCTTCGCGGCTTCCTGCAGGGCCTTATCGATGCCCTCCGCCAGGGTGTCGCGGACCTCCTTTTGGCGGTAGGCGATGGCGCGCAGCCCCATGATGGCGATCTTGTCGGCGGCGCGGTTGAGGGGGTCGCCGGAGTGGCCCATGACGCGCCGGAAGGTGATGCTGCGCTGCCCCTGGTTGTCCTTCCAGGCCTGCTGGAAGCGGGAGAGCGCGCCCGGATGGATGCCGCGCCAGCGCTTGCCGAGTTTGCCCTGGCCGGTGATGTAATCGACGGCGCGCAGGGCGGCCTGGCTGTCGCTCTCGATGAGGACGTCGGTGGCATCGGTGTGCACCAAGTACTTCAGGGCGAGGGTGAGGGCCTCGAGCTCCAGCTCGTCGGTGGAGGCCTTCGTGCGCCGAGTGAGTAGCTGGTAGTCGCCGTTGCTGGCGACGAAACAGGACGCGCCCTTGATGTTGGTGTCGGAGGAGGCATCGGTGGCGATGCGGGTGGGGGCGGCATCGTTAGCGTTAGAAAAGTCGGAGAACTGCGGCCACCAGTGGGCTTCCGTGGCGGGCGGGGGAGTGGGCTTGCGCTTGGGGGACTGGCCGTTGCGCTTGCCCTCGCGCTTGGCCTTGGTCTCCTCGACGGTGCGTAGCTTGCTGGCTCGGGGGCAGGCGCGGTTGTACTCGGAAAAGCTGCCGGTGACCAGGTAGCCCTGCTTTTCTAACTCTAGGCGCAGCGCCCCGCGCCGGCGGCCGACGTTGCACCAGACCTTCTTCTTGGCCCCGTTAAAGCTGCGGATGCCGCTGATGGCGTCATTGAGGTCGCGCATCACCGGCCCCACGGTGTCTTCCTCCGTGGTCCGCCCGGTGCGCACAAACCGCGGGCCGGGCTTGGCATCCACGGCAATGACCCACCCGTTGAGCTTGCCCTCCGCAGCGGACTTCCAGGGGATGTCCCACATGGCGATGGCCACGTGCACCGGCGCGTTGTGCATCTGCGGGGTGACCTTTCGCGATCGGTAAGTGCGTGATTCTGTACCTACCAGCGCGGCGAGATCGACGGGTTCCATGCCTACTAGTAAACCGTACCGGCATCCGGGCCCGTTCCCCGGGGCCCACCAACAGCCACCAGCAGCCCACCAACAGCCACCAGCAGCCCACCAACAGCCACCAGCAGCGACCCAGCCCACCGACAGCCGCCCAGCCCACCAAACAGCCACCCAGCCCACCAACAGCCGCCTCCCCCGGGCTACCCACGATGCCCACGGGGCTAGGCGGGTGGGGTTCGCCTTTACATATTGTTCAACAACCCCCTAAGATGATGCGCATCACAAACCCGTGTGACCTATATCGCGGAGGGAAAATAATGAGTGCACAGACACCCGAATCCACTTCTCACGCCGGCTCTAACCCAGGCCGGGACTCCAACCAGGGCCCCGCCCCCAGCAACCAGAGCGCCAGCCCGGCCGACAGCCAGGGCCCCGCCCAGGGTTCCGCCCAGGCCGCAGGCACCGCCCAACCGGCTGCCGATGCCGCAGCTTCCCCCTCGGGCGCCAAGAAGAAGTCTCCGGCCTCGAAGGGGATCGGCGCCATGGCCGGCGCCATGTTCCTCATGGCGACCTCCGCCATCGGCCCGGGCTTTTTGACCCAGACCTCCGTCTTCACCGTCCAGATGGGCGCGGCCTTCGCGTTCGCTATTGCGGTGTCGATCCTCGTGGACATCGCTATCCAGCTCAACGTCTGGCGCGTGCTGTGCGTGTCCGGCATGCGCGCCAACACCCTGGCCAACACGGTCCTGCCGGGGCTCGGCTGGGTGCTGGCCGCCTTCGTCTTCTTCGGCGGCTTGGTCTTTAACATCGGCAATATCGCCGGCGCCGGCCTGGGCATGAACGCCATGCTGGGCATGGACGCCCGCTGGGGCGGCCTCATCGCCTCCGCCATTGCCATCTTCATCTTCCTGTCCAAGCGCGCCGGCATGGCCCTGGACCGTCTGGTGGCCGCCCTGGGCGCCATCATGATCCTGCTCATGCTCTACGTCGCGATTGTCTCCCAGCCCCCGCTGGGCGAGGCTCTGAAGAACACCGTGGCTCCGGAGACCATCGACCCGTTTGTCATCACCACCATCATCGGCGGCACCGTGGGCGGCTACATCACCTTCGCGGGCGCGCACCGCCTGATTGACACCGGCTACTCCGGCGTGGAGAACGTCAAGAGCATCACCTACACTTCGGTCTCCGGCATCATCATCACCGGCATCATGCGCGTGCTGCTCTTCCTGGCCGTCCTGGGCGTGGTGGCCACCGGCGTGACCCTGTCGGAGGACAACACTGCTGCCGATGCCTTCCAGCACGCCGCCGGCGAATTCGGCCTCCGCGCCTTCGGCGTGGTCCTGTTCGCGGCCGGCCTGTCCTCGGTCATCGGCGCGGCGTACACCTCCGTGTCCTTCGTGACCTCCCAGCAGTCCAGCGATAGGGTCCGCAACTTCGCCACCGTTGCCTTCATCGCCGTGTGCGCCGTGGCCTTCGTGGTCCTGAACTCCGCCCCGCAGACCCTGCTGATCTTCGCCGGCGCCATCAACGGTCTCATCCTGCCGATTGGCTTCGCCATCGTGATGTGGGTGGCCTGGCGCCGCCGCGACCTGCTGCAGGGCTACAAGTACCCGGCTTGGTTGCTCATAATCGGCATCCTGGCCTGGTTCCTGACCATCTTCATCGGCGTGATGGCCTTCAGCGGCATCGCCGCCCTCTGGTCCTAGGCCCCGGTACCCCAGGGAACCCACCAACCCAAGGACCACAAACCTAGAGCAACGAACCCAGAACAACCAGCCCAGAGCAACCAGCCCAGAGCAACCAGCCCAGAGCAACCAGCGCAGAGCAACCAGCGCAGAACAAACAGCGCAACGGAAAGACTCAGAAGGAAGGCCGCCCCATGGCATCGGATCGCCCCCAGCTTAACCCGAACTCGACCCCGGCCCAGGTGCGCGCCTTCGCCCGCCACCACCAGCTGCCGACGACCTCCGGGCTGGCCCGCGGCTATATGCAGGCCAACCTGCTGGCCGTGCCCCAGGAATACGCCTTCGACTTCCTGTTGTTCGCCCAGCGCAACCCCAAGCCGTGCCCCATCGTGGGCGTGCTGGAGGCCGGCCAGCACTCCTCGGACCTGCTTGCCGGCGGGGACATCCGCACCGACATCCCGGGCTACCGCGTCTTCGAAAACGGCGAGCTAACGCAGGAGACTGCCGATGCCACCTCCTTCTACACCCCGGACATGGTCAGCTTCCTCATCGGCTGTTCCTTCACCTTCGAAACCGCCCTGCTGGACAACGGCGTGGAAATCCCCCACATCGCCCAGGGCAAGAACGTGGCCATGTACCGCACCAACATCGCCACCACGCCGGCCGGGGTCTTTAGCGGCCCGCTGGTGGTCTCCATGCGGCCCATCAAGGCCTCCCAGGTCGCCGATGCCGTGCGGATTACCTCGCGCTATCCCGGCGTCCACGGGGCTCCGGTGCACGTGGGGGACCCGGCGGCGATTGGCATCGATAGCCTGGCGGAGCCGGACTTCGGCGAGGCCATCGAGGTGCCGGCCGGCTATATCCCGGTCTTCTGGGCCTGCGGGGTGACCCCGCAGGCGGTGGTGATGAACTCGGCACCCCGCCTGGCCATTACCCACGCGCCGGGGCAGATGCTGGTCACCGACGCCCGCGACCTGGGCTACCAGGTGCCCTAAACCGCGGCTTTAAACCACAGCCAGAATCTTGTCGCAGGTGGCGCGCAGCGTCGCGTGGGAGTAATCGGCGGCAGCGCGGCGCTCGCCCCGGGCGATAAGGCCCGCGAGCTTCACGTTGCCGTCGATGTGATCGGCGTGCAGCAGCGGGTAGCGGGGGATGACCAACAGGAAGGTCAGGCGCATGCGCGCGAGCAGGTTGCCCATCTGCTCGTCCAGCGTCGGCGAGCCGAGCGCGGCTACCAGCGCCCGGTGGAAGCGCTGGTTGATATTGGAGACCTCCTGGTGCTCGCCGCGGGCGGCGAAAGCGCGGGCGGACTCGGTTAGCTCGACCAGCGCGTCCGCGTCGGGGAAATCGCCCCAGGCCACCCCGGAGGGCTCGATGGCTGCCCGGGCGCGGAAGAGATCCTGGATATAGGCGCGGTCCGGGGTGGCGATGAAGACCCCGCGGTTGGGGATGCGCTCCACCAGCCGCTCCGCGGTCAGCCGCGCGAAGGCCTCCCGCAGGGTATTCCGGGAGCACTCGAAGCGCGCGGCCACCTTGACCTCGCTGAGCTGCTGGCCCGGCTGGTACTCGCCCCGGGAGATGGCGTCCCGGAGGCCCGCCGCGACGGTCTGAGAAAGCATGCGTAACACTCTAGTGCCGCGCCCCGGCTTACAGGGCACTTTGGCCAAACCAGCTTGCCGGTGCCGCCTCCGAGACGAAAGCAGCACCTGCGCGCGCCGGGGGGATGCGGCGGGGGAGGCGGTTAGTTGATGGTGGCGATGACGTCGTCAGGGGTGACGCGCTCGCCGGCGTCGACCTTGATGGAAATCGTGCCGGCGTTCGGCGCCTTGACGGCGGATTCCATCTTCATGGCCTCGATGGTGGCGATAGCGTCTCCCTCGGCGACCTCGGCGCCGTCCTCGACCTTCCACTCGACCAGGTTGGCCTCGAACGGGGCGGTCACGGCCCCGGCGGAGCCGGCCTTGGCCTCGCCGCCGGCAGGCGCGGCGGAGCTAGCGGCCCCGGCGGGCGCCTGGAAGAACTCGACGGGCAGGCCGATGTTCATCAGCTTGCCGTCGACCTCGATGGCCACGGTGCGGCGCTGCGTGTAGATGGCTTCTACCTGCTCGGTCTGGTGCCCGGCGGACGGGCGGTAGTTGTGGTCCACCCAGTCGGTGTAGAGCCCCAGCTCGTCGCCGGTTAGTGCCGGGTTGTTGACCATGTCGCGGTGGAAGGGCAGCACGGTGCGCACGCCGGAGACCGTAAACTCCTGCAGCGCCTGCTGGGCGCGGCGCAGGGCCACCTGGCGGTTAGGCCCCCAGACCACCAGCTTGGCAATCAGGGAGTCGTAGTACGGCGGCACGATGGACCCGGTGCGCACGGCGGCATCGACGCGGATGCCGGGGCCCGTCGGCGGTTCGAAGGCCACGATGGTGCCCGGGCAGGGGGCAAAGCCGTTGAGGATGTCCTCGGCGTTGATGCGGAACTCGAAGGCATGGCCGTGGGATTCCGGATCCTCCGCGATGGAGATCTCCTCGCCGGCGGCGATCCGGAACTGCTCGGCGATGATGTCCACGCCGGTCACGGCCTCGGTGACGGGGTGCTCGACCTGGACGCGGGTGTTGACCTCCAGGAAGGAGATGGTGCCGTCCTCGGAGACGATGAACTCCACGGTGCCGGCGCCGGTGTAGCCGACCTTCTGGCAGATGGCGCGGGAGCCCTCGATGATGCCCTGGTACTGCTTCTCGGTCAGGTTCGGGGCCGGGGCCTCCTCGATGAGCTTCTGGAAGCGGCGCTGCGTGGAGCAGTCGCGGGTGCCCAGCACGCGCACGTTGCCGTGGGTATCCGCCAGCACCTGGGCCTCCACGTGGCGCGGGTGGACCAGGAACTTCTCCACGAAGCACTCGGCGCGGCCGAAGGCCTCCATGGCCTCGCGGCCGGCGGAGTTGAACGCGCCCTCGATCTCTTCCATGGTGTCCACGACCTTCAGGCCGCGCCCGCCGCCACCGTAGGCGGCCTTGATGGCGATCGGCAGGCCGTGCTCCTCGGCGAAGGCGCGGGCCTCCTGCCAGTCGCCGATTGGGTCGGAGGTGCCCGGGGCCAGCGGGGCGCCGACCTCCTCGGCCACGCGGCGGGCGGCGATCTTGTCGCCCAGCAGGTCGATGGCGTCCGGGTCCGGGCCGATCCAGGTCAGACCGGCGGCGCTGACGGTGCGGGCGAACTCGGAGTTTTCCGATAGGAAGCCGTAGCCCGGGTGGATGGCGTCCGCGCCGGCGCGCACGGCGATGTCCAGCAGCGCCGGGATGTTCATGTAGGTCTCGCCGGCGGAGTTGCCCGGCAGGGCGTAGGCCTCGTCGGCCACCACGGTGTGCAGGGCGCCGGCGTCGGCCTCGGAGTAGACGGCGATGGAGCGGATCCCCAGGTCGCGGGCGACGCGGGCGATGCGCACGGCGATCTCGCCGCGGTTAGCAATAAGTACAGCAGAAATGGCCATGGTTAGTTGACTCCTGAGACTAGTTCGAAGCGGACCCGGGCCCCGGGCGGGAGCTGGGCGGCAATATCAATATCTTCTTCCAGGACGGTGGCGACGACGGGGTAGCCGCCGGTCACGGCGTGGTCCCGCAGGAAGACCACGGGCTTGCCGTTCGGCGGGATCTGCACGCTGCCGGCCACCATGCCCTCCGAGGGCAGCTCGCCGTCGACGACGCGCTCGATGGTGGCATCCCCAGCCAGGCGCAGGCCGACGCGGTTCGAGTCCGAGGTGACGGTCCACTCGGTGTCCAGGAACTGCTGGACGTTCTCGCCGAACCAGTCGTCGCGCGGGCCCAGCGCGCAGCGCAGCACGCCGGTGGTGGTGCCGTTGTCGTCGCGCACGCGCAGCGGGTTGGCTAGCTGGGCGTCCGTCATGGCGTTCGAGCGCGGCAGCACGCCGATGACCTCGCCGGCGCGCACCGGGTCCGGGCCCAGCCCGGAGAGCACGTCCGTGGCGGACGAGCCCAGCTCCGTGTCGGCGATGATGCCGCCGCGGATGGCGATGTAGGAGCGCATGCCGGTAATCGCCGGGCTGACGGTCAGGGTGGTGCCGGCCGTGACCAGGATGGGGCGGGCCAGCTGCAGCGGGTATTCGCCCACGCGCACCACGGCGGTCGCGCCGGTGACGCAGATGACCGTGTCGGTCAGCGCCTTGAGCTTGATGCCGCCGATGTTTTCCAGCACCGTCGCATTGCGCGGATTGCCCACCGCGATGTTGGCGGTGGCGGCCGCCGCGCGGTCCGCCGCGCCGGAGGGGGTAACGCCCAGGTCGCCGCGGCCCGGCCGGCCGAGGTCCTGGTACAGGGTCAGCAGGCCGGCGTCCTCGACCTCCATGCGGGGCAGCCGCGCCGGGGACTTCTTGGCCCCGTCGTGGTCGCGGGTCAGCTCGGGCAGCTCGCGCACCGCGTTGTAGCGCACCCGGTCGCCGGGCTGGACCAGCGCCGGCGGCTCCGCGTGGGATTCCCACATCGGGGTGTTCGTGGTGCCGATGAGCTGCCAGCCGCCGGGGGAGACGCGCGGATAGACCGCGGAGAAATCGCCCGCGATGCCGACTGCTCCGGCCGGCACGGCCGTGCGCGGGTCGGGGCGGCGCGGCACGGCCTTGGCCTGGGCCGGGTCCTCCGGCGCGCAGTAGGTAAACCCGGGCGCGAAGCCGCCGAAGGCGGCGGTCCAGGTGGTGGAGGTGTGCCAGTCGATGAGCGCTTGCTCCGACATGCCGAGCAGCTCCGCGACATCGGCTAGGTCCTCGCCGTCGTAGCGCACGTCGATGTCGACGGTGCGCGGCTCGCGCCGGCCCGCCTTGGTGGGCTGGAACTCGGCCAGCTGCTCGGCGGCGAGCTCGGCCGCGCGCGGGGCGTCGAAGGTGACCAGCAAGGTGGTGGCGGCCGCGATGCAGTCGACCTGGTGCGGCAGCGGGTGCGCGGACAGCTCCGCGTGCCAGCTCATGACCTGGTCGAGCCCGTCCAAGTCGATGAGCATCGCGCGCGTGCCGACCGGGTGGATGGTGGGGTTAGACATCGAGGAAGCTCCGAATCTCCACGCCTTCGCGGCCCAGTAGGTCGACGACGCCGCGCAGCAGCTCGACGGCGCCGGGGGAGTCGCCGTGGGTGCACACGGACTGGGCATCGACGGCCAGCTCGGTGCCGTCGTAGGCGGTGATAGAGCCGGTGCGGGCCACCTGGAGGACGCGGTCGGCCACGGCCTGGGGCTCGTGCATGACCGCGTGCGCCTCGCGCCGGGAGACCAGCGTGCCGTCGGCGTTGTAGTTGCGGTCGGCGAAGGCCTCGCGCACCACGGTCAGCCCCTGGTCCTCGGCCATGTCCACGGCCACACCGCCGGGCAGCAGCATCAGCGGCAGGTCGCCGAAGGCGCGCACGCCGTCGATGACCGCCTGGGCCTGGGCCTTATCGTGGACGATGGTGTTGTAGAGAGCCCCGTGCGGCTTGACGTAGCGCACGCGGGTGCCGGCCGCGCGCGCCAGGGCCTCCAGCGCGCCGATCTGGTAGGTAATCTCATCGGCCAGCTCCGCCGGAGCGTAGTCGATGAAGCGGCGGCCGAAACCGGCGGCATCGTTATAGCCCACGTGCGCGCCGATGACCACGTCCGCGCGGGCCGCGGCCTGGACCGTCTGCGCAATTGAGTGCGGGTCCCCGGCGTGGAAGCCGGTGGCCACGTTGGCGGAGGAGACCAGCTCCAGCATGGCCGCGTCATCGGCCACGGGGTTGCCGGCGGTCGTCTCACCCAAATCTGCGTTGAGATCAATGACAAGCGAAGACATCAACACCATCCCTAAAATTGTTGAACAATCTGATGGATCTAGTGTAGCGCGCATCACTTCAATTTGTGAATAGGGTTACGTTCACTGGATTTCACGGCTACCCCCACAGCTGCGGCGGGCTAAGATTCTAAAGATTTTGTTCTTACAGGAAGGACCTGCGCAATGGGTTTCGGAAAAGCGCTTCTGGGCGTGGGCGGGGTGGCCATCGCCGCGGTCGCCGGGGTGGCCATCATGGGCGGCGGGGAAGAAGAAACCACCGTCAACCGCGTCATCGACGGCGACACCATCGACGTGCACACCGCCGACGGCGACAAGCGCGTGCGGCTGCTCAACATCGACACCCCGGAGCTCGCCCGCGACGGCCGCCCCGCCGACTGCCTGGCGGAGGCCGCCCGGGATTTCCTGGCCGATCTCCTGCCGGCCGGCACCGCCGTGCGCCTGGAATACGACGTCGAGCACCAGGACAAATACGGCCGTGAGCTCGCCGGCGTCTTCCTGGACGACGAGCTGGTCAACGCGCGCATAGCCGAGGAAGGCTTCGCCGCGGCCATGGTGGTTGGCGACAACCGGAAGTTCTATCCGCCTGTCCAAGAGGCCGTCGATGCCGCCCAGCAGGCCCGCCGTGGCATCTTCGACGTGGATCCCGAGTGCTTCGCTGCTGACGGTGGCCCCGCGGCCACTGCGCTGAGCTCGTCGCCGACCACGACCTATGGTTCCGGCGACGAGGTGGCTGCCATCGACAAGCTGTTGGCCGGCACCGCCGCCCGCCGTGCGGATCTGGACGCCATCGAGGGCGGCGCCCGCAACGCCTTCTACGGCACCTACCTGGTCGATCGCCTCAACACCTTGCTAGCCGAACGCCGCGCCGAACTCGACGAGGCCGAGGAGCACCTCCGCGACGAGCGCGCCGACGCGGTCGAGCAAGCCGAGCGCGACAACAAGCGGCAGGAAGAGGCCAACCGCCCGGCCGGCGAGGCCGTCAGCCCCGACGGCGCCGATTACCCCGCGCCGGCTAACCCTGCCCCGGCTAAGCCCAACCCGGCTAACGATGCCCCTGCCGCACCAGCCCCCGCCGCCCCCGCGCCGGATACCTACACCGGCTGCCGCGCCTACGGCGGAAACTACGCGCTGACCTCCGTGGACAACCAGGGTCGGCCGTACGCCAAGATTGATTGCTCGACCAAGGTGCAGATTGGCTAGGGGCTTCTAGGTAAAGAGACCGGCGACCTGGGTGATGCACAGGTAGACGAACGCGACGGAGATGACAGCCATCAGGGTGTTGACAATCCAGCCGTTGCGCCAGCGCTTCGGCGTGAGCTTCGTGTTGAGTAGTACCAGGAGGGTCAGCCCCAAAAACGGCATGAACAACGCGCCGAGGACCCCGTAGGTGATGATGAGGCCGGTGGGCTTGCCCAGCAGTAAAAGCAGCATGGGCGGGAAGGTCAGCCACACCAGGTAGGCGCGGTAGTACTTACCGCCGGTCTTGGTGGAAGGATCATCCTGCGGCAGCTTCTTGAGGTGGCCGATGTAGTCGGCAAACATCAGGGACACCCCGTTCCACACACCCAGGCAGGACGAGAACGCGGCGGCGAAGAAGCCGACGATGAAGCCCTTGGACAGGACGGTCCCGTAGCGGGCCTCCAACACGTCGGCCATGTCGACCAGGCCCTCGTCGTTGTCGGAAACCGCCACATTGGCGCTGTAGAGGAGCTCGGCGCCCAGCACCAGCATGGCCAGTACGAAAATACCGGTGACGATATAGGCCACCGAGTTGTCCAGGCGCATGACCTTCATCCACTTCGGGGTGTACCACTTCTTCTCGCGTAGCCAGTAGCCGTAGGCGGCCAGGGTAATAGTGCCGCCCACGCCGCCGGCGATAGAGAGCACGTAGACGAACGATCCGTCCGGGACCGTGGGGACCAGCCCGGCGATGATCCCGGGCAGATTAGGTGCGGTGATCGCGGCAACGCCCACGACGGTGACGAACATGATGCCCACCAGCACCGCGGAGATCTTCTCAAAGAGCTGGTAGCGGCCCAGCCACGTCAGCGCGAAACAGACCAGCCCGGTGCCGATGGCCCACATGTTCAGGCTCGTGCCGGGGAAAAGGGCGGATAGCGCCAAGCCGGTGCCCGACATCGCCGCGGCCCCGTAGACCAGCCCCCAAATCACGATGTAGGGGGCGAAGTACCAGGCCGTCCACGGCCCCAGCTCCCGCCAGCCGTGGAAGATAGTATTCCCCGTGGCCAGGCTGTAGCGGCCAACGCCCTCCACGAGCACGATCTTCATGAACGTGCCCAGAATGACCGCCCACAGCAGCGCAAAGCCGTAGCGCTGGCCCGCAATCATCGTGGCCACCATGTCCGCCGCGCCCACGCCAGTGGCCGCCGCCACCAGGCCAGGCCCCACCAGGGTCCAGCGAACCTTCTGTTGTCCTTCATCAGCGGCGGCTCCAGCGACCGGCGAGCTACCGGACGCACCAGCCGGACGAGCAGCAGGGTCAGATTCCATGACGCACTCCTTCACAGGCGACACTAGGGGGGAACAGTGGTGGAAGTCACTGTACCCCGATGTGCGGTGCGTCACGTTAGTTTTCGGAAGAAAGTTAATTTTTCTTTTCCTGACACAGTGAGTGGCCGGATGGGCTCTTCGGCCAGGTCACGGCGCTAATTTCCCGTCAAGAGAAGAATTCTCGCAGCTTAATAGAGATTTTTGCTGGTTCTGGGATTTCGTTTCTCGGCGGAATATCGCTACATTAGTTTGGGTGAAGGAGAAAGATGAGTATGCGGTAAAGCAAGTACGGGGACCGTACGTGAAGCTTCCGTCGCACCCTGCGCACTGTGAAACTGAGCAGGAGCTTATTGACTACTGTGCGGGGCGCCGTGCCGAGGGTGCCATCTTGGGAATCGATTTGTTTTGCGGCGCGGGCGGACTCAGTCAGGGGCTGACCGATGCCGGCATCGAAATGGTGGTAGGAGTTGATCACTACCAATATGCGGTAGAAACCCACGACGCCCGCTTTCCCGGAATGACCGTTTCATGGGACATGTCATCCAAGGAGAGCGTGGAGCGAATTGGCTCCCTCATGAAGGAGGCGGGGATTGAGGTACTGGCAGGCGGCCCGCCCTGCCAGCCATTCTCTAAGGCCGGCCGCAACGGCATCCGCAACCTTATCGAAAAAGGCCTGCGCGATCCGGAGGATCAGCGTCGTAACCTGTGGCGCGCCTATCTGGAAGTCGTGCAAATCGCGCAGCCGCGTGCCGTGATTATGGAAAACGTTCCAGACATGGCTTTAGACAGTGAAATGTTCATCATCCGAAGCATGATCGAGGAACTAGAGCAACTCGGGTACAGCGTGGAAGAGCGCGTGCTCGACGCGTGGCGCTACGGCGTGCCGCAGTTCCGTCAGCGTTTAATTCTGGTCGCGCTGCGAGGAGGGGTCGAGTTCACGTGGCCGGCGGAGGCCTCGAAGAAGGTCTCCGTCTGGAACGCCATCGGGGATATGCCGTCCGTCGAAGGTGGGTGGCGTCCGGAAGGAGGTGCTGAGGGGTGGATCGAATACGACGGCCCGCGTACAGACTTTCAGAAATACATCCGCAGGAACGTACCGGCGGAAGAAGCGAACCGGCTCTACGACCACATCACTCGTCCGGTCCGCGAAGATGATCGGGTCGCCTTCGAATTGATGACGTCGGAAACAAAGTATTCGGATCTTCCCGAGCACCTGCAGCGCTACCGCTCTGACATATTTAACGACAAATACAAGCGGCTGGACGAAAACGATCTGTCGCGGACCATTACCGCCCACATTGCTAAGGACGGGTATGGGTTCATCCATCCCCGCCAGCCCCGCACGCTAACGGTCCGGGAGGCCGCACGCCTCCAGACTTTCCCAGACGATTTCCGTTTTAGCGGTCCTCCCAGTGCCGCCTTCAAGCAGATTGGTAACGCTGTACCGGTCCGTTTGGGGACTGCGGTGGGCACCGCTGTCTTGGACTCGCTAGCCGCTGACAACCGCGTGGAGTGGTCGTCGAAGGACACCTCAGCCGCGCTCGCCGATTGGTACCGAAACACAAGTGAACGGGACCTGACGCAGCCATGGCTTCGCTCGGGGAACCGATGGCTCGTCTTGTTAGGAGAAATCTTCCTGCAACGAGCCCAGATGACCGAGATCCGAATGCTGTGGCCGCTTATGGAATCTCTTCCACAGTGCACCAAGGAAACAGTCCCTCCGGAGACAACGATTGAGACCATCTGCGATGTGTTCCGTGGGCCGCGATACGAGGTGCGCCGCAAGAAATTCCGCTCGGTATGCGAGGAAATTTCAAAAAACCTTACTGAGTTCTGGGCGCCTGAGATTGATGCATCGCTATTCCCGAGCCTGAAGCCGGTTGAGCGCTCCACGCTAGAGTTAGCTGGCAGCGAGCGAACCGCTGAGGAGCGAAGCAGTGAGGCAGTAATCGTCGCTAAAGGCGTGCTGCGTGTTACCGGGCGTTTCCAGGGCTATGACGCCGAGACTCGGAACAAGCAGTCGGACGGGCGACTAAGTATTGCCCGCATGTTGGGGCTGAACACGGATTCGCGCGATGCCATCTTGGGGCTGTACGAGCTGGCTCGGACGGTGTGCACTACGGAAACCCCACGGTGCTTCGATTGCCCCTTGCAGAAGTGGTGTGAGTACGAGAAGGCGTACGCACCGGCCACCTTGTACTAGTTAAACCCTAGGTATTCCGCTACTTCGGGAGCTTCCTTTTTAAGGAGTTCGAAGACCTCGTTGAGGGCCTTAGCGTGTCCGGTTCGAGCGGCTGCAGCGCGGAGGTTGAGGCCGATTGTTTGGCCGGCCTCGTAGCCGCCGAAATCGTGCTTCTGCATCTGCTCGAGTGGTTCGGGCTTCACTTGGCGAGCTTCGCTCTTGCGGTAGGCTGCATCAGCGGCGATGCACAGCTCGTTCACTGGGCGAGTCAGCATCTTTTTGAGCTCGCTGGGCAAAGTGACGCGCATCTTCGCGACGTTGATGTTGAACGCCTCGTCAAGAGGCGTGTCGAAGTCCAGCGAAGCGCGGGCAAGCTTCAAGTGCTCGTCGATAGTGCGGATGCCGCTCCAGCCGCCCCACTGCACAAGGCGGTCGGCGCGGTAGATATAAAGGCCCTGCTGCTTGTTCCACTTGTCTACGCCGGAAGCGTCGTCGAAGGCCTGACGCGAAGAAAACTTGTCGCGTTGCGGCAGCAGGAAACGACGGAGCTTGACGGTTCCGAGGCTATCGCCGTGCTCGAGCTCGAATTCATTGGTCTCGAACTCGGAGGTTTCCTCTTCGTGCCGGACGAAGGGATCCCACGGCTGCAGCGATTTGCCATTGACCGAGATAGTGACCCGTTTGAAGGCTTCGCCAGACAAGAAGCGGTGGAACACCATGGAGAGGTACTTCTCCAAGCGGGGGCCGAGGTTCTCGATGCGACGGCGGCCCCATCCGCTCTCGGGGGACTTCACTGGCAGAAGGCGGTCCAACTTCCGCCAGGTGATAACGGTGCCAGTGGAGTATGCGAAGCGTTCTAGCGCTTCCGCAGTTTCTTCCTCATCTGTGTAGTCCAAAATCGACCACTGGTCGGTTGATTGCAGGTAGTCGAGGTCGAGGACGCGGCTTTCGCCTTCTCCCTCTATCTTCCGGCTCACTACCTCCACTCGCTTGCATTGGGAAAGAGACGCGGTTTTCAGCCCCAAGCCGTAGCGGCCGAGATCACTGCGTTGGTAGCTCCGGCGAGTACCAAATCGCATTGCCTCGTTCAGCTCATCGCCATTCATCCCGTTCCCATTGTCGGTAATGGTGAGGTAGGAATTCCGTCCTTCGAAGAAGATATCGACGTCGACCTGGGTGGCTTTAGCTGCGATCGAGTTGTCGATGAGGTCTGCCACGGCAGATTCAAAGCTGTAACCGATGTCTCGCAGGGAGCGGCTCAATCGGCTGGCAGAGGGGGCTACAGAAACCTTTGTGCTCATGTGTTTGTCTGATGTACTTCTAACTACTCGACTGGGAGGCGACAAATTGCTCGCACGATTGGCGAGCAATATCGCTAAACAGTGTAGTTAACTCTTCTTCCGTAAAGTATTCGAAGTTCAAAAGGGGTAGGTGCTTGCGAACGTTGAGAGAGATCGCTCGCATCAGCTCGGACCGGGGCTGATCACCGAATTCTTTGGCTACGTCCAAGAATGACTGGGCGATGGCTCGGGCGACGAGAGGATTACCGGAAAGACCCGGACGTTCCATGAGGGCGACGGCTTCGTCCTCACCGAGTTGTCGGTTGAGTTTGCTGCCTAGGGTCACTTCCCGCCACCAAAGTTTGCGGAAGACGTTGCGGTCGGTGCCGAGCCAACGCTCAAAGGTGAGCTTTTTAGCGTCATTCGGATAGCGCCATGCCGCGATATCCGGCATGACAACTAGGGTGAGAAAATTCCAGATTTCTCGGTTAGCTGCCTCAGCGGGCAGAAGATCCATTGATTCATCGAGGACCTCGGACACCCGTTGATCGAAGGTGCGCCGAGCATTCTTAGAGGATTGCCCGGGAAAGCCTTGTGCTTGGGCAACCGCCAGAACTTTGGAGCGCAGCTCTTGGAGTTCCTGGCGGGTCACATAGCTCGTAGCTACAGCGTCGTGGAAGGCCATCTCATGGTCGAAAGCCACCAACGACTGAATGCCGTTGATGCTCTCCAGGTTGTTCATCTCAGTGATGATTGTGATGGCTACGGCATCCGTAAGGCGCGGGTAGTAGGAGATTGCCATTATTTGAGCTCCTGGAAAATGAAGGCTTGGACAGTCGCGGTCAAGCGCGAGAAATCACTGGGAATCTCGCTAATGGATTCCCCGGGGAAGAGGGCGTGGGCCAAGTTGAAGATCGTTTCCGCGGTAGAACCGGGGAACAACGCATCCTCTTGGATTTCTGCATATTCGGGCAGCTCGCTGCACCGCAGCAACAGCTGGGTCAAGATATCGCTTTGCAGGTGAGCCTCCCAGAGGGCCTTCTCTTTCGCCGGCGCCTTTTCTAGCATTCTTAAGCTCAGCGGGTTGTTCGTGTTGATGAACACGCGAATGCCAGCCTGCACCGGAATTAGCAGGGAGCCATCGATCTGGATACGCCATGGCGCGTGAGCCGGTTCGATGACCTGTTCCTTGAAGTCAACCGGAGAGATCGTCATCTGCGCGGCGTCGCCCTCTAAGCGGGCGCGGTAACTCGCACTGCTCCACACGCGGGCGCCACGTTGCTCGGCGGTGATCGCGTTGTTCAGCGGCGTGCCTGGGCGTTCCAGGCTGATTAGAATCTGGCACTGCAGCTCCCCGCCGAGGAGCAGATTGTCCATCTTGAAAGATACTGAGTTAGAGCCATCCTTCAGGGGGAGTGCCGGACTCGCACCTTTCTGCTTCGTTTTGCCGCAGAACCAATACAACTGGCTATTAAAGACAGGCCTCTGCGCAGCCTCGGCGGACGGGTCGAAGCCACATGCCTTAGTGAACTCGTCTAAGTCCACCTCGAAGGTTGCCTGGACCTCAACCTCTGACTCGTAGTTCCAGTGGGTGGCGCTGGGGTCGGATTCCTCGTACTGGTCTCCGTCAATATAGAAATCGAGGTTGAGGAGATCTACGGACTCCTGAGGAGGGCGAAGGTAACCAAAACTAGTTTGCTTCGACATCGCCGGTCTCCTCCCCGTCCGTGCCAATCTGGTATTCGAAGTCAGTGTTCAGCGAGACTGCCGTGTTAGCAGGCTGATAGATCTTCACGTAGAACGTCGTGTCTGTCTCTCCAAGAACCTTACTTGTCCAGTCGGAGTCAGTCTCTATCAGAAGCCCGGTCTCGCCGGCATCGCTCGCGATGGATTGGATATAGGGCGTGTCAGCACCCACCTCCACGAGTCTGTCGAAGATGTTGCCCCTGTCGGAGTCGACAGTTGGCTTGAAAAAGATCTCCGCCGGAAGCAGACGCTTCGGCACGGAAACTTCTACTTTGAAGGTACAGACGGTCTGGCCATCGATGTTATCCAAGCCTGCGACCGTGACATCCGTCGAAGCCTTGTTCCGCGACTGCGTCGGTTTGCCAGTGGGCTTTTTCTTTGGCTGCTTGAACTTGGTGCGGGCGCCCGAACCGCCTTGGGCGTTGGCGATGAGCGAACCAAAAGAATCTGCCAGCTGCGACGTGGCTTTGAAGTGCCGAGCCTTGGAAGCGTTGGGACCGGACAGCTCAATTTTCCGAGTTAGTTCCTTGAGTCGGGTCTGGAAGACACGGACTGGGTTATTGGTACTCTTCCAAAACTCGCGGAGCAAGTCGTAATCGTGCGCGATCGTTTCTGGGTTCCACTGGTGGTGAGCAGCCGGCTCGCTGCGCGCGAAGATCTTGTCGGCTTCGGGATCCGCGATGAAAACGCCGCAGTAGGCAGCCCCGTCCGGGGAAACGGAAGCCGGATAGTACTCGACAACCATTCGCGGATTTCGGATAGTGGCGATGTGGTGGGAGATTGTTTCCTCCACGATGGTTTCGGATTCCTCAACTGGCGAATGCAGGTTGATAGTGGACAGAATTCCGAGAGTTTTCTTCGGTTTCTTGCCAGCTAAAGTGGTAATTCGTCCGCGGAAGTGTTTGTCCCATTCGTTGACCGTGGGGTGCTGTGCACTGATTGCTTCGATGTATGCCTCAACGAATTTCGAGAGGCCTCTGTCGGATTGAGGGTCTACCAACGGAATTGCCGAGCCGTTGTGGTTTACCCGGAATTCAATTGGATCCAAGCCGGTGTCAATGGAGAGCATGTGCGGCCACGCCCACCGGGTCAGCGAGCGCGAGATTTGCTGCATGACGGTCTCCGTTGTAGACCCGCCATCGGGTACCGGAGTGTCCGTCGACATATCCGGACTGAGGATCATGATGGACGTGCCAGAGGGACGATCATCGCTAAAATACGTATCCAGACCAAGGCGTTTCGCTAGAGCATCGGCGTGCTCCCCGACGAAGGGCTCTGCGAACTCAGTGTGGTCCTTCCCTGTGTCCTCGCAGGCGCGCACGCCCCACCAGTGGCGGCCTGTGTAGGCCACGCCGTTGTAGTGGAAGTCGTCCGAGTTGGACATGGCGATTAGGCGACTTACTGGGCGATTGTTCTCGTCAACCGTGCGAGTATAGACGACAATCGTGTTTGCCTCGCTCACGATATAGAAGACGCCTTTACCGAAGCCGTAGGTACCACCGGCCAGCTCCTTGGAATCACTACGGCCGATGTTGCGCACGAATGAGTTGAAATCGGTCGGCCCCTGGGAAGCACTGGTAGCACGGCTCGGGCCGCGTAGCCCGTAGGTGCCGGCGTCGCTGACACACAGGGCCGAAAGGGAATCCCCCCGGAAGGCATTTTCTAGGCTCGGGATGCCGATGAAATCGTTGCCGAAAACATCGTTGCGCAGAGTAGCTACTTGGTCTGGTTCAAGATCGCGGTAGTCGATGGCGAAGGTGACACCGTCGTCGTGAGATTCCTGATCGCGAGCATCCCAGCTATTTTGCAAGGTCTCACGGGTGAACATATCCCACGCGGATAGAGACTGGCTCTTCATAGTTCGCGTGACGGAGTTCGCGTAGACGTCGCCGGAAGGGTCGAACGGCTTTTTGTGGTGGAAAGGGGCGGTAGTCATTAGATAAGAGTCGTATCCTCGTGACCGGGTAAGGACTTGGGGTCGGAGAGATCTAGAGTGAACTGGAGATTAGCGATCCGGTTTTCGGCTTTTTCTAGATTAACGTGTGGAAATTCGTCAGTGACTTCAAATTGGAACGAGTCGATTGGGTTGAATGAGAAAAACGCTTCCGTCTCTCGGAGCGAGGCATAATCGATCCCGAGATTGTGCAGTTTCTGCCAGAAAAGATCCACTTTCATCTGCGGATGCTCAGCAAGATGTTTGACAAGTACTGGGACGGATAGTGTGCCGTCTGGGTCCCGCTGGTAGCGGCGGAACAATAGATGGAGCGACTTATCTTGGGTCCGCTCTAGCTGCGATGCGCCATGGATAGTGGTCTGCATTTGGTTGACGGACGCGGATGCCTTGCACTCAATTGAATACTCTGGGAATTCGAAGTCGTGTTGGGCGTTTTCTGGGCCTACCCAGCGGTCGATGGCTAAATGGTTGCCTTCGTCTAGCAGCTTGTGGAGAACCTCGAGCTCACAGAGAAGCCCCAGCTGCTCTTCCTGCGACAGGGCTCGGACGGGAGCAGGTGAGAAGAACCTACGCCACCGCGATAATAGCGCCGCGACGTCTGCGATGACGGCATGTGGAGTGGTGTCCAAGTACGCCAAGACTTCGTCCGCGAAGGCGTAGAACATCTCGGCCTGTGATGGATCGTGGAGATCAAGCTTCGCAGACTTCGAGCCACGATGGTCCGGACCCTTGAGGTTTAACAAGGAAAGGTGGATGGCCTTGCTGCGCGTATCAGGACTGAAATACTCCATCTCCTGCTGGGTAAGAGGGATGACTAGTCCGATGCGACCGTCAGGAAACGAGCAACAGCTAACTTCCCCTGCCTCGACGAAGACGCCTGAACCGAACAGAGTTAGGTCGTCGCTTTCAGGGATCGTTCGGAAAAGGCTTTTTGCGTTGGACAACTGTGCCATTTATTCAGTCTCCTGCTCGGGCATAACGTCGAGCTCTTCTTCGGCT
Organism: Corynebacterium sp. 2571A; assembly: GCF_055700935.1. Classification (NCBI taxonomy): domain Bacteria; kingdom Bacillati; phylum Actinomycetota; class Actinomycetes; order Mycobacteriales; family Corynebacteriaceae; genus Corynebacterium; species Corynebacterium sp. 2571A. The sequence goes on from NZ_JASTTE010000001.1 coordinate 538,842, forward strand.
TCCTGGATCCGCTGGTAGGTTTCGTCGTCACGGTATTCGGGTGCCTGAACGTAGTTTACCTCGGCTTCCGGACCCGACGAGGTCGGGAAAAAGATACCGAGACCGATGGGTACGTCCACGGCATCGAGATCCTTGCGTCGGTAACTGGGGCTGATCAATTGGCCAGCCTTAGCGCCAGACTTGTGCTCGTAGTCTTCCGGCTGGGAGGTCTTCGATTGCGGGTCGATGGAGTAAAGCACGAGGTGCGCGATGTCGGAGCCGCGGTAATCCTCTTGGACTTGCAGGTAGGCGTACTCTGCTGCGCTGTCATTGTCCTTGCGGATCTTCTTCACGGCCTCATTCCGCTGCTGTGAGTCGATTTCCAAGGAATTCAAGCGATCGAGCGGGCCCACCAGGGTCTTGATATTGGCTACTTCCGGCTTGGAGTTGAGCGTCATCTGAGAACGGGTGACGAGGTTCAGCGGCTGCTCGAGCCCCAACTCGATGCTGTGCAATGGGGAAGAATCAGAAGGCTTCTTACCGTAGAAAGAGATATCCCATTTACGGATAGAGCCCGACTCGTGTTCGCCGCTAATGTACTTGCGTAGGAGCTCCGCGTTGTTCTTGCCTAGGTCGGATTCTTCATAGATGGTGTACCGGTCTAGGAAGTCCTCAATCACTGAAGGATCTGCCTCCCGGAACACTGAGGTGCCGTTGGGTTTTTGGACCTCTTGCAAGCCAGCTTGCTTCAGATCGTGAACAAGCCCGCGCGCGGCGTCGATATTGTTTTGAAGCCACGCAGAGTTTTTGTGGCGGAACAGGATTGTTTGGACCTTCTGCCCCGAATAGCTGATGCTTGCTGGGCGCGAGGCCTGCTGCTTCGCGCGTGCGGTAACTAACATGGACGGGTGCGTGCGGATGCGCGCTTGGAAGTCAAGGGGAGTGATGCCCTCGCGCGCGTAGCGGGATAGGTCGGACCGCAGGTCTGCTTCCACGAGCGCTAGATCCCGGAACCAGCTTTCGAGTTCTTCGGTCATCCAGATGCGGGGCAAGTCTTCGTAGCCCTTGCGGAAACCGAACCAACGACCCATCTGCAGGAGCGTGTCATACGCCGTCGCGTTGCGAATGAAGTAGCTGGACACCAGACCTTCGAGCGTGAGTCCACGAGCCAAGGTATTGCCGCCGACGGCGATTACGGTCTGTGGGTCGTTGTCTGAGTAAGAAAGTCGCTCGTCAGAAACCCCGTTGTCCATGATGACCTTTACGTCATCCATGACCTGCGGCAGGTACTGGGCGACTTCCTCGAAGGGTTGCTGAGAGGTGCTTCCCTCGGAGTCGGTGACTAGCTGTACTTCCTGAATTTCGGCGTCCCAGAGCCTACGGAATTCTTCTCGGTTCTTCCCGGACTTGAAGTGAGTCTTCAAGATGCGCACATGCTCATCGAGCATGTCTCGGAGCATTTCGTGGGCAACCGTCCGTACAGCGGTGTGGACCAACATGGAGGAGTGCTTGGACTTTCCGTCGCGGGCTCGGCGGGCTGCGGTTGCTAGGAAGAACCACTTGATTGCGGTGTCTAGGGAGTCAGAGACATACGGTTCCCACTCGCTTAGAGCGTTCTTGCGGGTAGGTGCTTGGGTGGCTGAGACTTCCGCTTCGGGGATGGTCCGGATCATTTTAAGCCCGTCGTGGACCTCGTCGTCCTCACCGTGTAAGAGGGAGCGCCCGAAGACGTCCTCTGTGCCGAAATATCCCTTGGGCTTGGGTAAAACGTGGATGAAGTCCTTGGGGTAGAGATCATCCGAGACGTTTGGGTTGACCAGAATATTGGCGAACGGGGTGGCGGTATAGGCCACGTAGGCTGTCTTGCGGTTACGCAGGAGCTGCCGAATCTGCGCGTTGATCTTCGAGGCTTCCTCCTTGGCAGAAGGGGAAACGTTGATGCTGGCCTGATCCGACTCGTCGTCGATAATCAAGATTGGTGTCTCGTTGGTGACCTTGCCACCGCTCTGGAGGTACTCATTCAGCGAGCGCAGAATGTGACCGTTTTTCTTGACGATAGCGATGGAGCGCATCTCTTTGCTGGAGAGAATTGACTGAGCGTTTTGGAGGTTGGCCTTGGCGCGCGCCGCGTCGAAGTCGTTGTCCTGATCTGTCAAGCGGTGCCAGCTCTGATCATCGATGAGCTGCTCGTCCAAGCGTTCTTGCGTTTGTTTGCGCAGGTTGTCGGTCATACCGGCGAGAACGATGATGAGTCGATACCCGACGTCGGCGGCCTTGGCGATAAGCGAGATGAAGTTGGTGGTTTTACCGCTCTGGACGTAGCCAAGGACCAAGCCGCGTACGTCGAACTCATCCTCTCCGGGAGGACGCAGGGAAGCTAGAACGGTGCCGGATGCGGCATCCACCTCTTCGAGGGCGTCACCTAGCTTTGGGCGCAGAATCTCTCGGACATGAGGCCAATAGACATGGTGCTCTTCGTCGACCCCTGCGTACCAGGTGCCGTGGTCGCGTTCGTTAGTGAGGAGAGTGTCCATGGGGGCGTACCTCGCGACGCGCCCGACCGACATGAGGTACCGGCTCTGGGCTTCCTCGAGGATATCGTCGGGCGGCGCGGCGTACGGGTTACGGCGAATCAAATCGGCGATCGCCGGGATTGAATAACCAGAATTAGATTGTCTACGGAACTCTTCAACGAAATACTCGATGTCGTTTTCGCGTTTCTGGTCCTCAATGTTCAAAAGCTGGCCTTCCGTCGGTAAAAACTTGTATCAAAAACTATACCGGCGACCGTGGACGTTAGCGCGTTATTAATTCGAACAAAAACACCCAAAAACAATCAGACATCGGTTATTTTCACGCGAAATGCCTGGTGGGCGCTAATGTTGATGCCGCTTTTTCTGGTTCGGAGTAGGCTTGCTGGTGAGCACATTCAGAAGTTTACGTTGGATTCCAACGTGCTGGACTTAAGGAGAAAACCAATGTCTGCTCAAGCTACGGAACGCGTAGAAAACGGCAAGGTCGCCCTGATGATCGGCGGCGGCCAGGGAATTGGTGAGGCGGCTATCAAGCGCCTGCACCGGGATGGCTTCCGCGTCGCGGTGGGGGACCTGAACCTGGACACCGCTAGCAAGGTCGCGGAAGACCTGGGCGGCGAGGCCGCAGGTGCCATCGCCATCGAGGTCAACGCGGCGGACCGGGACTCGGTCTACGCGGCGGTGGACCAGACGGTGGAAAAGCTCGGCGGCTTCGATGTCATCATCAACAACGCCGGCATCGCGCCGCAGATCGATATCCTCGACGTGACCGAAAAGGACATCGACACCATCTACGACATCAACGTCAAGGGTGTTATCTGGGGCATCCAGGCGGCAGCCAAGAAGCTGCGCGAGCTGGGCCACGGCGGCAAGATCATCAACGCCGCCTCCCAGGCCGGCGTGAAGGGCAACCCGGGTATCCCGCTGTACACCTCCACCAAGTTCGCCATCCGTGGCCTGACCCAGACCACGGCCCAGGACCTGGCTGACGACGGCATCACCGTCAACGCCTACGCCCCTGGCATCGTCCGCACCCCGCTGATGGAGAAGCTCGCCCAGGACCTGGCGAAGAGCAACAACCAGCCGGAGGAGTGGGGCTGGGAGCAGTTCACCAAGAACATCACGCTCAAGCGCCTGTCCGAGGTCGAGGACGTCGCCAAGGCGATTTCCTTCCTGGCCGGCGAGGACTCGGACTACGTCACCGGCCAGACCCTAGTGGTCGACGGCGGTATGGTCTTCCACTAGAAGGCGACGCCACTGCGGAAAATCGCATTAGCAAACGGGGTGGTTTCCCCGGTGCGCACGATGAACCGGCACTCCGCGAGCCGGTTCTTCAGTGTTTCGTGAGTGGTCTCCCGGACGGGCACGTTCGGGAGTAGCTCGCGGATTTCGCGTGGGGTGCTGTCGGCAATCGCGACGGCCTCCACCACCACCTCGTTGAGGACGGCGCGGGCGACGTCCGCGAAGCTCGGCACGCCGAAGACGAGGCTTAAATCGATGACCTTCACGCCGTCCGGCAGCGGCAGGCCGCAGTCGCCGATGGCGAAGGTATCGGTGTGGCCCAGGCGGCTAATCGCCCAGGTCAGCTCGGGGTTTAGAATTCCTTGTTTACGCATGTTTTTATACCTGTGGTAGTTCCGCGTCCAGGCCGGGGTAGGACGGCTGGGCGCCAGCGGACAGGGCGGCAAAAGCGCCGACGCGGGCGGCGTGCCGGGCGGCATCGTTAAGCGATGCCCCGGCCAGCAGGCGGGCCACCAGCGCGCCCGTGAAGGCGTCGCCGGCGCCGGTGGTATCCACCGCGTGGATGCGCGGGGTGGGGATGTCCGTCAGACCGGAGGCGTCCCCGACCAGGGCGCCCTGGGCGCCCAGCGTCAGCACGACGCTGGCGAAGCCGACGCCCAGCAGCGCCTGCACCAAGTCGTGCGGATCCGCCGAGGCCACCGGCGCGCCCAGCTGGGCCAGCACCAGGTCGGCCTCGTGTTCGTTGACCACCAGCGGGTCCGCGCGCAGCAGGCTGGCGCGGTCGACCTCAATGACCGGGGCCAGGTTGACCACCAGGCGGTGGGCGTGGCGGGCGGCGGCAGCAAAGCCTTCCGCGGGAATTTCGCCTTGGAGCAGGACGATGTCGGCCGCCGCCACCGCCGCCGAGTGCGCGTCGACGTAGCCGCCGTCCACGGTGGCGTTCGCGCCGGGGATGACCACGATGGTGTTCTCCCCGTCGGCGCTGACCGTGATAACCGCCAGCCCCGTCGTCGTGGAGGAACGGGTCGCTACGTGCTCCAGGTTCACGCCGCTGCTTTTCAGGTGGCTCATCGCCGGGGCGGAGTAGGGGTCGTCGCCCACCGCGCCGACGAAGTCCACCTGCGCGCCCTGCAGCGCGGCGGCCACGGCCTGGTTGGCGCCCTTGCCGCCGGCCAGGATGCCGCCGCCGCTGCCCAGGAGGGTCTCGCCCGGGTGCGGGTGGCGGTCCACGCCCACCATGAGGTCGGCGTTGATGGAGCCCACGACGGCCAGGCGGCCGGTGTGGGCGGCAGCGGTGGACGGGGTGCTGGTCGGTTCAGTCATTATTTGTACTCAGCTACGTTCTGCTCGGTGACGGTGACAACTTCGACCGGGATTTCGGCTTCCGGGTCCTCGCCGTTCAGGATAGCAGCGGCCTGCTCCACGGCCTTGGCGCCGAGCTCGTCCGGCAGCTGGGCGATGGTGCCTTCCAGGGTGCCGTCCTCGATGGCCTTGATGCCGTCCTCGGTGCCGTCGAAGCCGAAGACCTTGACCTCCTTGCCGGCCTTGGCGCCCAGGGCCTCGATGGCGCCGAGGGCCATCTCGTCGTTCTCGGCGAAGACGGCCTTCACGTTCGGGTGGGCCTGCAGCAGGTTGGTGGTCACGTTCAGGCCCTCGGTGCGGTCGAAGTTCGCGGTCTGCTTGGCCGCGACCTTGATCTTCGGGTACTTCTTTAAGCCCTTCTCGAAGCCCTCGCCGCGGTCGCGGGAGGCCGAGGAGCCGGAAATACCCTGCAGGACGAGGATCTCGCCCTCCTCGCCGATGGATTCAGCCAGGGCATCGGCGGCCTGCTCGCCGCCGGCGACGTTGTCGGAGGCCACAAAGGAGGCGACCTCGCCGGCGTTGGAGGAGCGGTCCACCGCCACGACCGGGATGTCCGCGGCGTTGAGCGACTGGACGGCCGAGCCCACGGCGTCAGAGTCCGTCGGGTTGACAATCACGACGCCCGCGCCGGAGGTCTCCGCGTTTTTCAGCTGGTTGGTCTGGGTGGACGCGTCGTCGGAGGCGTCCTGGATATCCAGGTTGATGCCCAGCTCGTCGGCCTTTTCCTGGGCGCCGTCGCGCAGCTCGACGAAGAAGGGGTTGGTCTGGGTCGACAGCGCCAGGGTGACGTTCTCGCTGGCGGCCTCGCCGCGGTTGCAGGCGGCGACCGACAGGGTCAGCGCGGCGACGGAGGCCACGGCCAGGGACTTGCGGACAAGGGTGCGGGTCCGGGATGCAGACATGAGGTGTTCCTTTACTTGTTCTGCGGCGGCGGGGTTGGTTTCCGCGCGCCGCCGGGGGAGGGGGAGGGGGAGGGTATTTAGTTAGCGGTCTTGTTACGGATGACGTCGAAGCCCACGGCCAGTGCGATGACCAGGCCGATGACAATCTGCTGCCAGAAGGAGGAGACGTTGAGCAGGTTCAGCCCGTTGCGGATGACGGCTAGCAGCAGCGCGCCGACCAGGGTGCCGGTGGCCTTGCCGGCGCCGCCGGCTAGCGATGCCCCACCGATGACCACCGCCGCAATCGCGTCCAGCTCGTAGCCCACGCCCGCCTGCGGCTGCGCCGAGGTCAGCCGGCCGGCCATGACCAGGCCGGACAGCGCGGCGAAGAGGCCGGACAGGCCGAAGACGGCGACCTGGATCTTGCGGACCGGCAGGCCGGACAGGCGCGCGGCCTCCAGGTTGCCGCCGATGGCGTACATGGAGCGCCCCAGCACGGTGCGCTCCAGGATGAACCAGCACACCAGGCCGGCGATGACCATCATGACGATCGGGATGGGCACGCCGGCCACGGTCGAGCCCATCCAGTTGACGGCGTCGGAGGTGGGCATGGGCGAGCCCTGGGAGATGACCAGGGTGGCGCCGCGGGCGATCGACATCATGGCCAGGGTGGCGATGAACGACGGGATCTTGCCCCAGGCCGTCGCCATGCCGCAGATGACGCCGGCCAGCAGGCCGGTGAGCAGGCCGAGGATCAGCGTGACCCAGCCCGGCAGGCCGGTGTTGACGAAAAAGGAGGCCGAGACCATCGCGCCCAGGGCGGCGACCGAACCAACCGACAGGTCGATGCCCGCGGTGATGATGACAAACGTCATGCCGAAGGCCAGGATGGCCACGGTGGCGGCCTGGATGCCGATGTTGACCAGGTTGTTAACGGTCAGAAAGTGCGGGGTGGCGATGAAAAGCGCCACGCACAAGGCGATCAGGCCGACGAGCGCGCCGTTGTTCATCATCCAGTTGGATACCCGGTGCCAGCGGTTGGGCCCGGAAGGGGAGCCGGCGGGCGCGCTGGCGGCGGTAGCGGTGGTGGTCATGAGGCGATCTCCTCAAAGTCGTGGGGGTTTTCGGTAATCGTGCTGGTGACGTTGGATACGGCGAGGGTCATGACCTCGTCCTGGGTGGCGGTCGGCGGCAGCTCGCCGGCGATCTTCCCGCCGGAGGCCACCAGCACCCGGTCGGACATGCCCAGCACCTCCGGCAGGTCGGAGGAAGCCATCAAAACGGCCCCGCCGGCGGCGGTGACCTCGTTGATGATGCGGTAAATCTCCACCTTGGCGCCGACGTCGACGCCGCGGGTGGGCTCGTCCAGCAGCAGCACGCGGGAGCCGGCCAGCACCCAGCGGCCGAAGACGGCCTTTTGCTGGTTGCCGCCGGACAGGTCCCGGATGGGCTGGTCGATGTCGGCCATGCGGATGCGCAGCTTCTCGGCCACCTCGCGGGCGCGGGCCTTCTGGCCGCGCCGGTCGGCGAGCCCGGCCTTGCTGGTCTTATTCAGCGTGGCCAAGCCGAGGTTCTCGCCGATGGTGGCGTCCAGGATGAGCGCCTGGGACTTGCGGTCCTCGGGCACGTGCCCGATGCCGGCGCGGATGGCGGCGGCGATATCGCCCAGCTTGAGCGGGCTGCCGGCCACGCGGACCTCCCCGGAATCGACCTTGTCCGCGCCGGCGATGGCCCGGATGATCTCCGTGCGCCCGGCGCCCACCAGCCCGGCTAGGCCGACGACCTCGCCGGCGTGGACGTCGAAGCTGACGTCTGCGAAGCTGCCCTGCGTGGAAAGCCCCCGCACGCTGAGCAGGGCCTCGCCGGGTGCTTCCGCCTCGCGCGGGTACTGGTTGTCGATGTCGCGGCCGACCATCAGGCGGACCAGCTCCGCCTCCGGGGTGTCCGGGCCGACCTCGGCGACGACGTTGCCGTCGCGCAGCACGGAGATGGAATCCGCGATCCGGGCCAGCTCCTCCAGGTGGTGGGAGATGAAGACCATGCCGACGCCCTTGGCGCGCAGGTCCTCGACCACGGCGAAGAGCTGGTCGACTTCCTTGCCGGTCAGGGCGGCGGTGGGCTCGTCCAGGATGAGCAGGCGCGCGTTCATCGACAGAGCCTTGGCGATTTCCACCAGCTGCTGGCGGGCGATGCCCAGCTCGCCGACGGGCGTGTCCAGGTTGACGTCCAGGCCGATGAGCCGCAGGGCGGCCGCGGCCTCGTTGCGCAGGTACTTCTTGTTGACCAGCCCGAAGCGCGACGGCGTGCGGCCCAGCATGATGTTTTCGGCCACGGACATCGTCGGCACCAGGTTGAGCTCCTGGTGGATGGTGGCAATGCCCAACGCCTCCGCCGCCTTCGTGTTCGGCAGCTGGACCTCCGCGCCGTCGACGAGGACGCGGCCGGTATCCGGCTGGTAGACGCCCGACATCATCTTGATGAGCGTCGACTTGCCGGCGCCGTTTTCGCCCAGCAGCGCGTGCACGTGGCCCGCGCGCACGTCAAGGCTGACGTCGCGGATGACGTTGACGGGTCCGAAGGATTTGTTGATTCCTTCTAGCCGCATGATGACCGGGTGGTTCATCGCGGCACCTCCTGGAGATAGTGTTCGGTGGATTGACGGGTGATAAGCCGGGTCGGCAGGGTCACGTCCGGCGGGGAGATGCCGGACAGGGCGGCGACCAGGGCATCGGCGGCGCGGTAGCCCAGCTGGGTCACGTCCTGGTCGATGACAGACAGCGGCGTGGGCTGGACCCGCATATAGTCCAGGTCGTCGAAGCCCACCAGCGCCAGCTGCTTGCCGATGCGCACCTTCTCCCGGTGGCAGTACTCCAGCGCGCCGAGGGTCATCATGGAATCGCCCGCGATGACCGCCGTGCACCCGGCCTCCCGCAGCTGCTGCGTGCCGGTAATGCCCTGCGAGACCTCGAAGCCGCCCTGGAAGACGTGCTCGCCGCCGATGCCCACGCGGTCTGCCGCCGCACTAAAGGCCGCCCGCCGCTCCGCGCCGGTGGACAGCTCCTCCGGGCCGGCCAGGTAGCCGATGCGCCGGTGCCCGCGCGCGTGGAGCAGCTCCACCGCCGCCGTGATGCCGGGCTCCGGGTCGGAGACCACCGTCGGCAGGTCGGATCCGGCAAGGGAGCGGTCGATGAGCACGACCGGCGTGCCCGCCGCCTTGACCGTGCCGAGCAGGGAGCGCGCGTCCGCGGTGGGGACGACCAGCATGCCGTCCACGTTCTGCTGCGACAGCGTGGTCACCGCGTCGCGCAGCCGGCTCGAGTCTTCCGAATAGGAGGTGATGATAGTGGCCAGGCCGTTGGCGGTCGCGCGGGCCTGGACCGCGTCGGCCATCGTGGCGAAATAGGGGTTGAGCAGGGTGGGGATGGCCAGGCCCAGCGTGTAGGTGCGCGCGGTGCGCAGCCCGCGGGCCTGGATATTCGGGTGGTAGTTGAGCGCCTGGGCTGCCCGCTCCACGCGCTGGCGCGTGGCCGCGGAGATGGAGTCCTTGCCGGCCAGCGCGCGGGAGGCCGTGGACACCGAGACTCCCGCGGCCAGGGCGACGTCTTTCAGGTTGGCGCTGTGGGCAGGCATGTAGGGGTGAACCTTCTTCCCGGTAGGAGGGGAGGAGTGCAAACGATTGCTGCAAACGTTTGCATTGGGCTGTGCGGCTAAATTTACGGCGTCGGGCCTCGCCCCGTCAAGTGCTCCTACTCACCCTTTGCCGCTGGCGCAGGTCGCGCCACTAAACTCGGGAGAATGACTAGCAGTTCCTACCACGTCGTCATCATGGGCGTGTCCGGTTCCGGCAAGACCACCGTCGGCCACAACGTCGCGGCGCTGACCGGCAACGCCTACCGCGACGGCGATGACATGCATCCGGCCGAAAACATCGCCAAGATGTCCGCGGGCACCCCGCTCAACGATGCCGACCGCTGGCCCTGGCTCACCGCCATCGGCACCTGGCTGGCCGATCAGCCTAGCGGCACCATGGTCGGCTGCTCCGCGCTCAAGCGCTCCTACCGCGACCTGTTGCGCGAGCACTGCCCCGATGTCGTGTTCGTGCACGTGGCCGGGGAATTCGGCGTGCTGGCCGAGCGCATGCAGCACCGCGCCGGCCACTTCATGCCGGCCTCGCTGTTGCAGTCGCAGTTCGACACGCTCGAGCCGCTAGAGGCCGACGAGGCCGGCGCCGTCTTCGACGTCGACCAGCCGGAAGAAGAAATCGCCCGCCAGGTGGCGGACTACCTGGCTGCTTGAACGCAGCCAGTTAAACGCAGCCAGCCGCACACCGCGGGATTTCCCCGACGCGTTAGAACGCCGCGGCGACCCCGAAGAGCACCAGCGCGAAGGCAAAGCCGATCACGCTGATGAGCATCTGGTTGACGGTCCAGGTGCGCAGGGTGGTGGCCACGTCCATGCCCATCAGGCGACCGACCAGCCAGAAGCCCGAGTCGTTGACGTGGCTGCCGAAGACCGAGCCAGCCGCCGTCGCCAGCACGATGAGCGCGAGCTGGACCTCGTTGAAGCCGCCGGCCTCGACCGCCGGGACCATCAGCGCGGCGGCGGTGGTCAGCGCGACCGTCGCCGAGCCCTGCGCCAGGCGCAGTGCCACGGCGATGAGGTAGCAGGCCAGAATCACCGGGATGCCGATACCCGACAGTGAATCCGCCAGCGCATCCCCGATACCGGAGGTGCGCAGCACCCCGCCGAACATGCCGCCCGCACCGGTAATGAGCACCACCGAGCAGATGGGCCCCAGCGAGGACTCCATGGTCTTTTCGATGACGTTCTTGTCCACCCCGCGGCGCAGGCCCAGGATTGCCATCGCGGCGAAGGTGGTAATCAGCAGCGCGATGGGGGTCTGGCCCACCATGATGAGCACCTGCGCCCAGGTGGCCTCGCCATCGATGGTGCCGGCCGCCGCCAGCGTGCTCAACCCCGTGTTGCAGAAGATCAGCACCAGCGGGATGAGCAGCACCGAAATCACCGCCGCCGGGGAGGCCGGGCGGTTGGGCATCTCGGCTTCCTGCACGGCCGGGCCGGTGAGCATATCGGTCACGCCGAAGGGGAATTTCTTACCCAGAAACAGGCCCAGGCGGTAGCCGGAGAAGTACCACGTCGGGATAGCGATCAGCAGGCCCAGCGCCAGAATAAGCCCGATGTCCGCGTTGAAAAACTCCGCGGCCGCGACCGGGCCCGGGTGCGGCGGCAGGAAGACGTGGGTGACCGAGAAAGCGCCGGCGGCCGGGATGCCGTAGGCCAGCACCGGGCCGTTGAGCCGGCGCGCCACCGCGAAGATGACCGGCAGCATGACCACCAGGCCGGCGTCGAAGAAGATGGGGAAGCCCATGATCAGCGAGGCGATGCCCAGCGCCAACGGCGCGCGGTCTTCGCCGAAGCGGGCTACGAGGGCATCGGCCAGCGATTTCGCGCCGCCGGAGGCCTCCACCAGCCGCCCGATCATCGCGCCCAGGCCGACCAGAAGCGCCACCGATGCCAGCGTGCTCCCGAAGCCATCCGTCATCGTCTCGACCACCCCGGCGATGGGCAGCCCCGCCGCCAAAGCCGTGAGCGCCGACACGGTCACTAGCGTGACGAAAGCGTGCACGCGGAAATAGATGACCATCACCAGAATCAGCGCGATGGCCGCCACCGCGATGCCCAACAGCGGGCCCGCGCCCAGCGTCGGCTCCCAGGTGTCCATAGTCTCCATAGGGACAAACCTCTTTTCTTTTGTGGTTTGTGTCGTTAGGGGGAAGGCTCCGCTCGCTGTGGGCGGGCATGGGGCCAATAACTCAAGTTAACACGCACACCCCCGCGTTTAGGGTGTCGGTGAGCTTGGGAAACAACACACCTGCGGGATTTGCTTTTTGAGTCCGCGGCGTGCGGGTTGCTAAATTCAGGTGTATCTACCGCAGGGCGGCGCCCTAGTTGAGACCTAGTTGACGCTGAAGAATTTTCAAGTAAACCGAGGAGAGAGCATGTCCAAACTAGGAGCCCTACTCGCGCCCGGGGCCGTGGAGCTGGACGCGCCTGCCGCGGACTGGCGCGCCGCTATCACCCGCGCCGGCCGCCTGCTGGAGGCCAGCGGTTCCGCCACCGCCGACTACACCCAGGCGATGATCGAGACCGTGGACAACAACGGGCCCTATATTGTCGTCGCGCCCGGCTTCGCCTTCGCCCACGCCCGCCCCTCGGAGGCGGTCCGACACACCGCGATTAGCTGGGTGCGCCTGGCCGAGCCCGTCCGCTTTGGCCACGGCACCAACGACCCGGTCACCCTGGTCGTTGCCCTGGCCGCCCGCGACGACTTCGCCCACACCCGCGCCATGAAGGAACTGGCCCGCGTGCTCGGCGATGCCGACAAGCGCGAACTCCTCGACGTCGTCACCTCCGAAGGGCAGCTGCGCAACGTCCTGGACGGCTACGTGCCCACCGCCGCCGCGAACGCCATCGCCATGCGCCGCGAGCGCGAAGCCCGCGAGGCCCAAGAAGCCGCCGCGTCCGCCGGGGACTCCGCAACCGGCACAGCGGGCTCGGCCGCCGCAACCGCTGGCCCCGCCGAGCGCCCTGCCGGCGCCGTCGAGAGCAAGGGCAAGATCCTCACGGTCTGCGGCAACGGGCTGGGTACCTCGCTGTTTTTGAAGAACACGCTGGACGGCGTGTTGGGCGAGTGGGGCTGGTCGCCGTATTTCACCGTCGAGGCCACCGACACCATCTCCGCGAAGGGTCGCGCCAGCGAGGCCGACGTGCTGCTCACCTCCGGCGAGATCGCCGCCGCCTTAGGCGATGTGGGGGTGCCGGTCTACGTCATCGACAACTTCACCTCTGCCGCGGAGATCGACCGCGCGCTCCGCGAAATCTATGACCTCTCCGCCGCACAGGAAGGCCGGTAAAAGCACATGAACATCCTGGTAGACGCCGCTAACTTCGTGGTCAATGAGATCCTGGCCGTGCCGGCGTTCCTCATCGGCATCATCACCGCCATCGGGCTGTCCGCGCTGGGCCGGGGCATCGGCCAGGTGATGGGCGGGGCGATTAAGGCCACGCTCGGCTTCCTGCTCATCAACGCCGGCGCCGGGCTGGTCACCGCCTCCCTGGAGCCGCTCGGCGTCATGATCACCGGCGCGACCGGCGCGCACGGGGTGGTGCCGACCAACGAGGCCATCGTGGGCATCGCCCAGCAGCAGTTCGGCAGCCAGGTCGCCTGGGTGATGATCCTAGGCTTCGTGGTCTCCCTGCTGCTGGCGCGGTTCACGCCGCTGCGGTACGTCTTCCTAACCGGCCACCACGTGCTGTTCATGGCCACCCTGCTAACGATGGTCTTCGCCCCCGCCGGCTACCCCGCCTGGGTGGTCATCGTCTTCGGCGCCGCCCTCCTGGGCATCCTGATGGTCTCCCTGCCGGCCATCGCGCACCCCTGGACCCGGCGCATTACCGGCGACGACTCCGTGGCGATCGGCCACTTCGGCACCGCCGGCTACGTCGCCGCCGGCGCGGTCGGCAAGCTGGTCGGTGGCAAGCGTAAACCGTCCGCCTCCACCGAGCAGTTCCACCTGCCGGAGGGCCTGCGCTTCCTGCGCGACTCCATGGTCGCCACCGCGCTGTCGATGGCCCTGATGTACATCGTGCTCGCCCTGCTGTTTCTGGCCCGCGCCGGCGACGAGGCCTTCGCCGCCTTCGAGAATGGCGCGACCGGGGTGGGCAACTACCTGATGCAGTCGCTGACCCAGGGCCTGCAGTTCGGCGTAGCAGTCGCCGTCATCCTGTTTGGCGTGCGCACCATCCTGGGCGAGCTCGTGCCCGCCTTCCAGGGCATTGCTGCCAAGGTCGTGCCCGGCGCCATCCCGGCGCTGGATGCCCCCATCGTCTTCCCGTACGCCCAAAACGCCGTCCTGGTCGGCTTCCTGACCTCCTTTGCCGGCGGGCTGGTCGGCCTGGCGGTCCTGTCGCTGTGGCTGGGCCCGGCCTTCGGGGTCGCACTCATCCTCCCCGGTCTCGTCCCGCACTTTTTCACCGGCGGCGCCGCGGGTGTCTACGGCAACGCCACCGGTGGGCGCCGGGGCGCGGCCGCCGGCGGCTTCGTCAACGGCCTGCTCATTACCTTCCTGCCGGCCTTCCTGCTGGGCGTGTTGGGCTCCTTCGGATCGGCGAACACCACCTTCGGCGACGCCGACTTCGGCTGGTTCGGCATGCTCATCGGCTGGGCGTCCGCGCCCGGCGGGGTAGTGGGCCTCGTCCTAGTCGGCCTCGTCGGTTTGGCCGTGCTGGGGCTCGGATGGTTCTGCCAGGTCCGGCTCGTCGACGCCCACTGGGACCCCACCCCGCACCGCCCCGCGCCAACCGCGCACGACGAGGCCGGCGCAGGCGCCGGCGACGGAGCCGAATCCCGCCGCGGCACCTGGCGGCACTACCCGCGTATCACCCCGCCGGCGGGAGCGCCGAAACCACCCGCGCCCCGGAACTAGCCCCGTTCTAACCCCCTCCTTACTTGCGGGGGTGTTCCGGCGGGCGTGCAATTAAAGGCATGAGCCTCGACGTCAATACCGCCCTGATCGATCGCGTGGCCGCGGCCAGCGATGCCTCCCACTTCCTGTTCACCCCACAAGCCGTCATCGAAGCCAAAAACGCCGATGACGTCGCCGCAGCCTTCCGCGCCGGGCGCGCCAACCACATCCCCGTGACCCTCCGCTCCGGCGGCACCTCCCTGGCCGGCCAGTCCGCCGGCGACGGCTACCTGGTGGACGTGCGCAAGCACTTCCGCGGCATCGAGGTCCTCGATGGCGGCGAGCGCGTGCGCGTCCAACCGGGCGCCACGGTCCGCCAGGTCAACGCCCGCCTGGGACTGTACGGCCGCAAGCTGGGCCCGGACCCGGCCAGCGAATCCGCCGCCACGGTGGGCGGCGTGATCGCCAACAACTCCTCCGGCATGGCCTGCGGCACGGAGCTAAACACCTACCGCACCCTGGAGTCGATGACCCTGGTCCTGCCGTCCGGCACCGTCCTGGACACCGCCCGCCCGGACGCCGACCAACAGCTGGCCCAGCAGGAGCCGGAGCTTTTCGAGACCCTCCAGCGCCTGCGCCGCCGCGTGGTGGACAACCCGGCGTCGGTGGAGAAAATCACCAAGCACTTCAGCCTGAAAAACACCATGGGCTACGGCCTGAACTCCTTCCTGGACTATGAGAACCCGGCGAAGATCCTGGAGCACCTCATCATCGGCTCGGAAGGCACCCTGGCCTTTATCGCCGAGGCCGTCTTCCGCACCGTGCCGATTGCCCGCCTGACCACCACCTCCGTGGCCGTCTTCCCGGACGTGGACGCCGCCACCCGCAGCCTGCCGGACCTGCTGGATACCGGCGCGGCCACCCTGGAGCTGATGGACTCGGCCTCCATCCAGGTGGGGCGCACCTTCGACAAGGTCCCGGAGGCGATTACCGGCTTCGACGTCGACTCCCAGGCCGCCTTGCTCATCGAGTACCACGCCGACAGCGAGGACGAAATCAACGCCAAGGAGCAAGCCGGCTCCAAGCTGCTGGCCGAGCTCAACCTCCAGTCCCCGGCGCAATTTTCCGCCGATGCCGCCACCCGCACCGCCGCCTGGAACTTCCGCAAGGGCCTCTACGCCCAGGTCGCGGAGGCCCGCCCGTCGGGCACCACGGCGCTGCTGGAGGACATCGTCGTGCCGGTCGCCGACCTGGCGGACGCCTGCGCCGGCCTGCAGGACATCTTCGCCCGCTACTCCTACGACGACGCCGTCATCTTCGGCCACGCCAAGGACGGCAACATCCACTTCCTGCTCACCGACCGCTTCGAGGGCGACGAGGCCATCGGCCGCTTCAACAACTTCAACGAGGACATGGTCTCCCTGGTCCTGGAAGCCGAGGGCAACCTCAAGGCCGAGCACGGCACCGGCCGCGCGATGGCGCCGTATGTGCGCCGCCAGTACGGCGACGAGCTCTACGCCGTCATGCAGGAGCTCAAGCGCGCCTGCGACCCGGGCAACACCATGAACCCGGGCGTCATCCTCGACGACGACCCGGACGCCCACGTCAAAAACATCAAGCTCAACCCGACCGTCGAGGAAGAGATCGACCGCTGCGTGGAGTGCGGCTACTGCGAGCCGGTCTGCCCGTCGCGGGATCTCACGCTCACCCCGCGCCAGCGCATCGTGGTCCGCCGCGCCCGCCAGCGCGCCGAGGAAGCCGGTGATAGCGCCACCGTCGCCGAACTCGACGAGGCCTACCAGTACGAGGGCATCGAGACCTGCGCCGTCGACTCCATGTGCCGCACCGCCTGCCCGGTGGGCATCGACACCGGCAAGTTCATCAAGCGCCTGCGCCGCGAGCAGGCCCAGCCGGTCCTGCAGGCCGGGTGGAAGGCCGCGGCGAAGGGCTGGCCGGTGGTCAGCGAAGGCGCATCGGTGGCGCTGACCGGCGCCCACTTCCTGCCGACCTCCCTGGTCAAGGCCGTCACCGACGTCGGCCGCCGCCTGGTCGGCTCCGACGTCATGCCGCAGTACCAGCCCGAGCTGTCCAAGGGCGGCAAGCCGCGCGCCCGCCTGGGCCGCCGCGTCGGCGACAACCGCGCCGCCGTGACCGGCATCTTCCTGCCCGCCTGCGTGAACACCATGTTCGGCCCGCAGGGCGACGGCCCCGGCGCCACCGATGCCTTCGTCAACCTCCTGGAGCGCGCCGGGCTGGCGCTGGAGGTGCCCGGTGGCATCGACAAGCTCTGCTGCGGCACCCCGTGGTCGTCCAAGGGCCTCAGCGAGGGCCACGACGTGATGGAAAAGCGCGTCGTGGACACCGTCGTGCCGCTGACCGACGGCGGGAAGCTGCCCGTTGTCGTCGACGCCTCCAGCTGTACCGCCGGCTTCCGCGACCTGCTGGAAGCCCACGGCGTCACCGTTATCGATGCCATCGCCTTCACCGCCGAGCACATCCTCCCGGCCCTAGATGTTGCGCACCCCGCCGAGTCCGTCACGCTGCACCCGACCTGCTCCGCCTTCCAGCTGGGGCTCATGCCCGACCTGGAAAAGGTCGCCGGGGCCGCCGCGCGCGAGGTCAACGTGCCGACCGCCTGGAACTGCTGCGGCTACGCCGGCGACCGCGGCATGCTCCACCCCGAGCTGACCGCGTCCGCCACCCGCGCCGAGGCCGCCCAGGTAAAGGAATTCGGCGCCCAATACCACGCGTCGACCAACCGCACCTGCGAGCTGGGGCTGATGCGGGCGACCGGCGCCGACTACCACCACATCCTGGAGCTGCTGGACAAGGCCAGCCGCTAGCGCGCGGAGTTTCGGCGTAGGCTGGCTCCGTACGTTCTAGTGAACCGGAAGGAGCCAGCCCATGGCAGTAGGGGACATCGTTAGCGGCTACGACGGGATTCGGGAGAAGCAGGAGGCGCTGTACGTCGACCTGCACCAGCACCCCGAGCTCAGCATGGAAGAGGAGCGCACCCGCGGGATCATCGCGGACAAGCTGCGCGAATTCGGCTACGACGTCGTGGAGGTCGGCGGCGGTGTCGTCGGCGTTTTAGAAAACGGCGACGGGCCCACCGTGATGCTGCGCGCCGACTTCGATGCCCTGCCCATCCAGGAGGACACCGGCCTCGAGTACGCCTCCACCGTCGACGGCGTCATGCACGCCTGCGGCCACGACTCCCACGTCGCCGCGCTCATGGGCGTGGCCGCCCTCATGAAGGACGCCACCGATGCCTGGTCCGGCACCCTGGAAGTCCTCTTCCAGCCCGGCGAGGAAACCGCCGAGGGCGCACGATCCATGGTGGACGCCGGCGTGGTGGACCAGGTCGCCAGGCCGGACGTCATGCTGGGCCAGCACGTTTTCTGCAGCGTCGTGCCTGCCGGCAGCGTGGCCATCAAGCCGGGCCCGGTGCTCTCGACGGCCACCAGCGTGACCGTCAAGGTCTTCGGCGCCGGCTCCCACGGCTCCATGCCGCACTTAAGCGTCGACCCGGTCGTGCTGGCCAGCTCCATTGTGATGCGCCTGCAGACCATCGTCTCCCGCGAGCTCAACCCGAGCGAGTTCGGCGTGGTCACCGTCGGCTCCGTCCAGGCCGGTTCCAAGGCCAACGTCATCCCCTTCGACGCCACGCTGAAGATCAACATCCGCGCCTACGACGAGGACGTCCGCGACAAGATCATCGCCGCCATCGAGCGGATCGTGAAGGCCGAGTGCGAGGCCGCGCGCTCGCCGAAGGAGCCGGAGTTCAGCTTCTCCGACCGTTACCCGCTCACCGACAACGACGCCGAGGTGACCGCCCGCGTGCGCGAGGCCCTCGAGGAACACCTGGGCAGCGACCGCGTCCAGGACGCCGACCGGTTCACCGCCTCCGAGGACTTCTCCGTGGTCGCCGACGCCTTCGGCACCCCGTACTGCTACTGGATCTTCGGCGGCGGCAAGGAGGGCGAGGAGATGCCGAACCACAGCCCGTTCTTCGCGCCCGTCCAGCAGCCGACGCTGCAGACCGGCACCGAGGCGCTCATCGCCGCCGCTTATGCCTGGTTGGGCAAGTAGTTGCCCCGCCCCGGTTGCGGGGTGGTGGGGTCTGTCTTAGTGTGTGGGGCATGACATCGGGGGATTGTTTTTCTAGGTTTGTGGCTGCCGTGACCCAGCCCGGTATCGAGATCGTGGAGGGGGCTTGGCACGCCGACTGGGATGCCGAGCGCGCCGCCGCCGGCTCCGGCCGCGACGAGCTGGAGCGCCTCTTCGACCTGGCCGGGGTGTTTTTCGGCCCCGTCAGGCACGCCCGCCGCCAGCGGCGGGTGCGCGCGAATGCCGCCCGCCACGGCCACTGCCTGCCCGTGCTGGATGTGTTGCGCGGGGTACTGCGGCGGGTGAAAAACAAAAACGATGCCTGGCGCATCATGGAGGAGCTGTCGGCCCAGCCGGTTGATGCCAAGGAGATGGCCGCCACGGCCCGCCGCAAAATCCAGGAGGCCCGGCCTGCTCCGACGCCGCAGCCGGGGGTGATCTACCGCCGTTCGGCTGAGGGGTTGTGGTCGATGCGCCTTATCGCCGACGCCGGCCTCGTCGCCGATATCAAAGCCCAAGTCCGCACCGTCGAGGATGCCCGCGCGGTCTTCACCAGCGGCGACGGTACCGGTGCTGGTGTCGGCGGTAGGCGCCGCGGCGGGGTGCGCGCGTCGGTTGTCACCAATGTGGTACTCAATCTCAAGGATTTCGGGCACTTGGTTGGCGGCAAGGATGCCGCGGATATTACCGTGCAGTTGACCAACGGTGCGGTGATTAGTGGTGCGGAGTTGGTGACCCGGGCGTTTGAGCAGGTCGGCTACGTCGGGGTTTTCGATCCGGTGGCCGGGCCGGTTAATTGTTATCGGGATGAGCGTTTGGCGTCGTGGAAGCAGCGGCGCTTGGCGTTGATGGAGCATCCGGTGTGTGCGTGGCCGGAGTGTTTGGCCGGCGCGGATGAGTGCCAGGTCCATCACCTGGAGTCGTGGGATTCGGGTGGTCCGACGAACGCGGCGAACCTGGCGACGTTGTGCCCGCACCATAACGGTGCCAACGAGGATGGGCCGGGCCCGGCGCAGACTAGGGGCCGGATGGCTAGGGTTGGCGGCCGGGTGGTGTGGATACCACCCGAACGCGTGCCGGCCTAGTCCGCCTAGCGGCCCACCCTGCGGCCAACACCTCGCAGCCAGCCTGCGGCTTACCTAGCAGCCAGCCCGGCTGCCACTTCGGCAACGGCAAAACAAGCCGGCGGTCGATCTGGTGGCAGACGCGCAGCAAACACCAGGAACACGCGAGTAGGCGTCCACGGTTTAAGACCGTGAACGCCCATTCAGCGTGCCTACTCGGCGCGCCTAGTTTGCACGCCTAGGGGTGCGCACCCAGGTTGCGCGCCTGGGTCGTGCACCGGGGTGGCGCACCTGGATGGTGTACCCAGGTGGTGCGACCGGGTGGCGCGCCTGGGTAGGTCGCCTAGGAGCTAGTAGGCGACGGCGTCGGTGGAGTTGGGGTGCTTCGCCAGCGGGGTGACGTGGATCTTCATGTACTTGTACATGGGGAAGCCGGCGAAGATGTCGTGGAGGGCATCGTTGTCGGGCGCGTCGTAGATGGAGTAGTTGGAGTACTCGCCGACCACGCGCCAGATGCCCTTCATCTTGCCGGCGGCCTGGAGCGAGCCGGAGTACTCCTTTTCGCGGGCCTGGAAATCGGCGACCTCTTCGGGGCTTAGGTGATCGGGGAAGGTGACGTCCATTCGGGCAAGAAACAGCATGGTATACAAGTCCTTTCCTGGTAGGTCCAGTGTGTAGTTCAAGGGGCAGGTTGCGGGTGGTCTATTTAATTGTCGGGGCCCGCGTGCGCGAGGGCACGCGGAAGTTCGTTGCGCGAGCGGATCCCGAGCTTCCGGTAGACCCGCGTCAGGTGGTACTCGACGGTCTTGGTCGACAGGTAGAGCTCCTCGGCGACTTCGCGGTTGCTGGCGCCGTCGGCGACGGCCTTGGCGATCTCCTCCTCCTGCGGGGTCAGCCCGCCGGCGCCGGTGGTGCGCCGCCCCAGGCCGCTGGCGCGGCGCTCCTGGTTGCAGCGCTCGACGAATTCGGGCGCGCCCATCGCGGCGTAGACCTCGCCGGCGCGGCTGAAGATCTCGTCGGCGTGGCGCCGCCGGCCCAGCCGCCGCAGGATGCGCCCGTACTCGAACAGGATGCGCGACTGGTAGAAGGGCAGGGGGCGCGACTCGATCATCTCGACGGCATCGGCGAGCTTTTTCAGCCCGGCGGAGGTTTCGCCGCGCTGGATGAGCAGGCTCGCGCGCGGGACGGCCAGTTTGGCGGCAACGGAGAGGATGTCGCTGCCGGCGGCGCGCTCCTCGGCGCGGGAGGTGACCTCCTCGGCGAGGGCGGCATCGCCGGCGTGGAGGAGCTGCTGGGCCCAGATGTCCTCCCAGGGCCAGTACCCGGGCTGGCCGATGTCGACCAGCCGGCCCATCTCGTAGAGCGAGCGCCCGAAGCGCACCGCGGCGGGGAAGTCCTTGTTCATGGCGGCCGAGTGCATCTGCGTCATCGCGGACGGGATGCGCTGAATCAGAAACGCGTCCTGGCTCAGGGTGAGCCGGTTGGTGTAGTCGCGACCCAGCTCCCGGTCGCCGCGGTAGTGCGCGACGATGGACCCGGTCCACAGCAGCACCGGCTCCAGCACCCTAATGCCGAACTGCTCGGCCCGGGACAGGCCCCGCTCGACGATGCCCAGCGCCCCGTCCAAGTCCCCCATCAGCAGCAGGGCGCGGGCGTGCCAAGCGTCCATCCACAGCGCGATGCGCTCGGAGCCCTCCACGTGGTAGGTGGTGCGCAGCAGCTGGCTGGCGGTGACGGGATCGTCGTGGACGACGGACAGCCAGCCCTGCGTCATCGCGCGCCGGTGGGCCAGGGCCGGGGTTTCGTGCGGCAGGGCGGGCCCGGCGTGGTCGGTGTCGGTCTGGATGGCGTGGGCGAAGGAGGATAGGTAGCGGGCTTCGGCGCTGGGGGCATCGTCGGCGGGGGACCACTGGGCGGTGGTCTGGGCCCAGTCGAGGACCTGCTCCGGGCGCCATTCGTGGAGGTAGTACAAGGTGTGGCGGGCGGCGACGGTGGCGCGCAGGGAGCGGTCCGGGGTGTCGTCGCGCTCGAGTTTCGCCCAGGCGCGGTCGAGGACGCCGCGGGCCGCGGTGCGCCGGCCCTCGTGGAGGGCGAGGTAGCCGCGCACGGAGTCCACCCGTGGGTCCGCGCCCGCGGAGTTGAGCAGCGCCGTGTACAGCTTGGCTTGTCGGATGTCGGAGCCGGCGATGAGCGCCTCGATGGCCAGCAGCGTATAGCTTGTCGATGCCTCCTCGCCGTCCGCCAGGTGCGCCGCCAGCCGGTAGGAGTCCGCGGCCGCCCGCCAGCGCCCCGCCTGCCCCAGGGCGGCGCCGCGTTCGGCCAGGTCCTGCGGGGCCGTGGAGCCGGTGGGGTGGCTGAGGGCGCGGTGGAAGGTGGCGGCGTCGATGTCGTCGCGGGCGGCGTAGTAGTCTGCGGCGCGGGCGTGGAGGCGGCGCGCGCGGGCGGGATCTGTGGTGGAGCGGACAACGGCGCGGTCGGTGGGGTGGCGGAAGTAGACGCTGTGCTGGTGGTCGTTGGTGGCCAGCGTGAGGATGCCTGCCTCCAGCGCGGGTTCCAAGTTGGTGGCGGCGCCCGGGTCGAGGTACTCGATAAGGCCCAGGTCCAGGCTGGAGCGGTGCAGGTGCTCGAGGGCGGCAATCGGCAGCAGGTCGCCCAGGTTACGGCCGTCGATGCGCGCCGCCAGCGCCCCGTGCCACGCCTCCGGCAGGCGGATGAGCGGGTTCGGATCGCGCCAGTGGTCCGGCGCGGCGACGTCGAGGAGCTGGCGGACCAGCGAGGGGCGCCCGCCGGAGACGTGCTGCAGGCTCAGCGCCGACAGCGGTGACAGGTGCACGCCCAGGTGGGTCAGCGCCAGGGACTGGATCTCCTCCGCGCCCAGCGGCGGGATGTCGACGACGACGTCGGAGATGGCGCGCAGCCGCGGCATCGGCAGGCGGTTGGTGCCGGAGTGGGTGGCATCGATGGTAAAGACCAGGCACATCGTGCCCACCGTCAGGCGGCGCGCCAGGGTGACCAGTTGCTCGAGGGACTCCGGGTCGGCCCAGTGGGCGTCGTCGACGATGATGAGCGTGGCGGCATCGGGGGTATCCAGCACGCTATCCAGGCTGGCGTGCGGGTGGCGGGAGCGGGCCAGCAGGCGGGCGCGGATGAGGTCGAGCAGCGGGGTGTCGTCCCAGTCCAGCGCCGCGGCCTGCACCGTGGACCAGCCGGACAGCGACTGGAGGATGCGGCGGGTCAGTTCCGTCTTGCCCGCGCCGGCCGGGCCAGAGATGCTGGCGATGAGGCTTTCGCCCGGGCCCAAGTGGCCCAGGGCCGAAAACAGGTGCCGGCGCGAGTGACGGGAATCACTAGTGGGGTGGGGCATGTGTTCTGAGTCTACCGATTCTGCTCGGAGGCTGTCCTAGCCCTGATCCCCGCCGGCGACCGGCAGGACCGAGCCGTTGATGTAGGAGGCTTCCGGCGAGGCGAGGAAGGCGATCGGGGCGGCCTGCTCGTCCAGGGTCCCGTAGCGCTTGGCCAGCGAGGACTCGATGGTCTGGTCGACGATCTCCTGGTACCAGGCCTTTTCCTGCTCGGTGCCGGGGCCCGGCCCGCGGGGGACCTGCCGCTTGGGCGCCAGCGTACCGCCGGGCGCGGCGGCGACGACCCGCACGTTGTGGCCGGCCGCCTCCTTCGCCAGGGCGGAGGTCAGGGCGTTGACCCCGCCCTTGGCGGCGGCGTAAGGCACGCGGTTGATGCCGGCCGTGGCCACGGAGGAGACGTTGACGATGGTGCCGCCGCCGGCATCGATAAGCAGGGGCAGCTCCGCGCGCACCGACCACAGGGTGGTAAACAGCGAGCGCTGGATCTCCTGCGTGATCTCGTCCTCGGTGTAGTGCTGGTAGGGCTTGGCCCAGATGGTGCCGCCGACGTTGTTGACGGCGGTATCCACCCCGCCGAGCGCCTCCGCGGCCTCCGCGAGCGCGTCCTGGGCGCCGCCGAAGGCCTCCAGGTCGGCGGTGGCGGAGCCGACCGCGCCCAGGGTCAGCTCGCACAGGGACTCGGCGACCTCGTGCACGATGGGAGAGCGGTCGACCAGGAACACGGAGCCGTTCTCGCGCGCGATGCGCCGCGCCACCGCCCGGCCAATCCCCTGCGCGGCCCCAGTGACCACGACCTTGCGGCCCCGGAAGCGGTCGGGCGTATGCAGCTGCGAGGTCTCTTCGCTGCCGACGGGGACCTCGCCGGGTCCGGATTGCGTGGAAGACATGGTTTAGGCGGACTCCTTTGCCGTTTCTTTAGCCTTTTCCGCCGTGGTGGACGGGTTGAACTTCTCGAAGTAGAAGTTGCGCGGCGGGGTATCCTGGCCGTCCAGGTACTTGCGGACGGCCTCGACCATCGGCGGCGGGCCGCACAGGTAGACGTCGGCGTCGCCGTCGTGCAGGTGCTCGCTGATGTCCATGTGGTCGGTGACGTAGCCGCGGCGCTCGTGGGAGGACTCCGGGTCCGCCACGACGGTGGTGTAGTCGAAGTCCGGCAGCTTGTCGCGGAAGGCATCGAGGCGCTCCAGCTCCACCAGGTCGTGGTCGAAGGTCGCGCCGTAGATGAGGCGGACGGGCACGTCCAGCAGCTCGTCGCGGGAGAGCTTTTCCAGGATGGCCATGATGGGTGCCAGGCCCGTGCCGCCGGCCAGCAGCAGGATGGGATCCAGCGGCTCGCGGAGGAAGAAGGAACCGACGGGGCCGGCCATCGTCAGCCGATCGCCGACGGCGGCGCGCTCGTCCAGGTAGGTCGACATCAGCCCGCCGGGGGTGTGCTTGATGAGGAACGTCGCCAGCTCGTCAGAGACGTCGGAGGAGAAGGAATAGGAGCGGTGCTCGGAGCTGCCCGGCACGGTGATGTTGATGTACTGGCCGGCCAGAAAGTGCAGGGCGGACGGGTCGTCGAGCTTGACCGAGAGCTTGAAGGTCGAGTCCGACAGGCGGTCCAGGGCGGCGACCTCGCCGGCGAACTCGCTGACGCCGGTCTTGGCCATCTCCGAGGTGGAGGCGATTTGCACGACCATGTCGGTCAGCGGCTTGGTCTGGCAGGCCAGGATGTAGCCTTCCGCGGCCTCGTCGGGGGAGAGCGCCTCGTCGACGTAGTCGCCCTCGGTGAAGTCGCCGGCGTCGCAGAAGGACTTGCAGGTCCCGCAGGCGCCGTCGCGGCAGTCGAAGGGAATGTTGATGCGGGCCTGGTAGGCGGCATCGGCGATGGTTTCGTTTTCCGCGCAGTCGATGAAGCGCGTGACGCCGTCCTCGAAGGCCAGCGCGACCTTATGCGGTGCAGTCATGATTTCTCACCTTTCCTAGTGTCGGGGTCTCTAGACCTGGTAGATGTCTACGACGTGGTGGATGTAGTCGTTTTTGAGCACGATCTTCTTCTTGGCGATCTGGAGGTTGTCCTGGGAGGTATCCAGGGTGATAAACGTGGTGCCGAAGTAGTGGTCGGTGGTGTTGTAGCGGAAGTAGTAGGAAATCCAGTTGAAGCGGATGTCCACGGCGTCGTCGCGCCGCTCCAGGATTTCGACGTTGGTGATGTTGTGGTTGTGGCGCGGCTCCGGGATGGAGGTCGCGGACGAGCGCTCGGTGCGGATGCGGAAGACGCGGTCCTCGAGGCCGGCGCGGGTCGGGTAGTAGATGAGCGAGATTTCCTGCTGCGGGTCCTGGGTTAGCTCGTCGTCGACGTCCCAGGCGGGCATCCAGTACTCGGCGTCTTCGCGGTAGCAGTTCAGCCAGTTCTCGAAGTCGCGGTCGTCGAGCAGGCGGGCCTCGTAGTAGAGGAAGTCTTCGATTTCCGTGCGCGTGATGGTCTGTGACATGGCGTTTCTCCTTCGGGCTTGTGTTTAGCGGCGGCGGCGACGGCGGCGGGCGGGGGCGTTTTCGGCGGCTTCGGCCTTGGCGGCGGCCTTCTGCTTGGCGTAGTCGACGGTCGCGGCTTGCGATGCCTCGTTGTCCTCCCGCTGCTTGATAGCGCCGGATTCCTCGTGCTCGAGGGCCTTTTCCATCACCTGCTCCCAGTAGCCGTGCTGGACCGGGTAGAGGCCTTCGTCCTCGGTGCGGGCGCCGGAGGAAAGAACCTCGTCCATGCCCAGCTCCTGCGCCTTGTCGTTGGGGCCTGCGGACTGCTGCTGCTGGCCGCGGGTCATGTCGTTCCACGGGAAGGCGGAGGCCTGGTAGGTCTTCTGGCAGCTGCGGAATTCTTCCAGGTCGTCCGGGGTGGCCATGCCGGTGGCGTTGAAGAAGTCCTCGTACTGGCGGATGCGCGCGGCGCGGGACTCTGCGGACTCGCCCTTCGGGGCGATGCAGTAGATGGTCACCTCGGTCTTGTCCACGCCCTTGGGCTCGAGGCGGCGGATCTGGGTGGAGAACTGGTCCATGATGTAGACGTTCGGGTACAGGCACAGGTTGCGGGAGGCGCCGACCATGAAGTTGGCGCGTTCCTCGCCGTGCAGGTCCTTGAGGGCGTCCAGGCGGTCGTAGAGTGGGCGGTCCTCCGGGTTGGCCCAGGTGGACCAGAGGGCCAGGTGGCCGTTCGGGAAGGAGAAGTAGCCGCCGCCCTGCTCGCCCCACTTGCCGGCGTCCATGGCCTTGGTGTCGTTTTTGGACTCGCCGGAGCCGCGGCGGGAGGTGGTCGCGGCGTAGTTCCAGTGGGTAGACGAGACGTGGTAGCCGTCGGCGCCGTTTTCGGCCTGTAGTTTCCAGTTGCCGTCGTAGGTGTAGGTGGACGCGCCCTTGAGCACCTCGAGGCCCTCGGGGGACTGGTCGATGAGCATGTCGAGGAAGACGCGGGCGTCGCCCAGGTGCTCCTCGAGGTCGACGACGTCCGGGTTCAGGGAGCCGAACAGGAAGCCGCGGTAGGAGGCGAACTTGGGTACGCGGCGTAGGTTGTGGGAGCCGTCGGTGTTGAAGTTGTCCGGGTAGCCGCCGTCCTTTTCGTCCTTGACCTTGATGAGCTGGCCGTCGTTGGAGAAGGTCCAGCCGTGGAACGGGCAGGTGATGGTGGTGCGGTTGTCCACCTTCTTGCGGCAGAGCATGGCGCCGCGGTGGGAGCAGGCGTTGATGAGGCAGTTCAGCTCGCCGTCTTTGGAGCGGGTAATGACGACGGGTTGGCGGCCGATATTCGTAGTGAAGTAGTCGCCGGGGTTGGGGATCTGCGAGTCGTGGGCCAGAAACAGCCAGTTGCCCTCGAAGATGTACTTCATCTCCAGGTCGTAGATCTCCTGGTCGGTGAAGACCTCGCGGTTCACGCGAACGATGCCCTCGTCCGGGCGGTTGTCCAGCGCCCGGGAGAGGATCTCGCGGGCGGAAGAGGTGGGGGCAGTCATGGGAAAACCTTTCCTCGTTGTGCGCTTAAAGCAACGTCATGTGTTCGCCCTCACGTTTTCGGTGAAGGTGTGACAATGATGGGTCGAACGTGACCCGAGTCGCATTAGGGAAAGTCCTAGGGTGATTTAAGGGTCCCGCGTTCGCGACGTCCCCAGGCGGTTCGCGGGGCGAAAACCCGCAGCACAATCCCGGTTAGGCAAGCCTTTATTTACTGAGATAAGTATTTTTCGCGCCGCCGGGTGTGCCGCCACCCCCAAGGCCCAGGGTGGCGCCTAGTGGTTGTTAGGGGTGCCACGTTCGCGTGGCGGCGGAGCGTGGGGAAAGTGCTGTTGGGGCATGCCGCAGGGTCAAATTAGGGCAGCGTAACCTAAAGAAAACGTTCCAAAAAGGGGCTTGCGCACCGAGGTGAGTTGAAACACACTTGTGCTCATCAAGTCGCCCACATCACGGGTCGGGCGCTTGGCACTCCGCAAGACCGAAACACGAACACCGAAGGAGCACCCCATGTCTAAGCTGGCAAACGCCCACGACGAGGAACTGTCCGCCAAGGGTTCCGGCAACGCCGCGACCGACGCGTTCAAGAACACCATCGTCAAGGCCGACACCTCGCAGGAACGCGCCGGGGAAATCTACAAGGACCTGCTGGCCGCCATCGCCGAGGTCGCCCACAAGCACCAGGTCACCTACGACGAGTACCGCGTGCTCAAGGACTGGATGATCAAGGTCGGCGAGTACGGCGAGTGGCCGCTGTGGCTGGACGTCTTCGTCGAGCACGAGATCGAGGAAATCAACTACAACCGCAACAACTTCACCGGCACCAAGGGGTCCATCGAGGGCCCGTACTACGTGCCCAACGCCCCGAAGCTGCCGTGGAAGACCGAGATGCCCATGCGCGACAAGGACAAGGACTCCGAGCAGCTGGTCTTCCAGGGCCAGGTCACCGACCTGGACGGCAACGGCCTGTCCGGCGCGACCGTCGAGCTCTGGCACGCCGATGAGGACGGCTACTACTCCCAGTACGCCCCGGGCATCCCGGAGTGGAACCTGCGCGGGACCATCGTGACCAACGAGAACGGCGAGTACGAAATCACCACCGTCAAGCCGGCCCCGTACCAGATCCCGACCGACGGCCCGACCGGCTGGTTCGTTGAGTCCTACGGCGGCCACCCGTGGCGCCCGGCGCACCTGCACCTGCGCGTCAAGCACCCCGGCTACCGCGAGATCACCACGCAGCTGTACTTCCAGGGCGGCGACTGGGTCGACAACGACGTCGCCACCGCCGTGAAGCCGGAGCTCATCCTGGACCCGCAGCCGGGCGAGGGCGGCATCGACGTGGTGACCTACCCGTTCGCACTCGACAAGGAAGAAGCCTAAGGGATTATCACCCCACCACACCTGGCCCCAGCCGCACGAAGTAGCGGTGGGGCTTTTGGTGCGTTAAACCTAGGAAAAAGAAGCGAGGATTGAGCAATGAGTGATCTGGTAATTGACAAGGTAGAAACCCGCCTGCTGGACGTGCCGCTGTTTCGCCCGCACGGCTTTGCCACCTACACGGCGACGGCGCAGCCCATCCTGCTGGTGATGGTGCGGCTAAAAGGTGGCATCGTTGGCTATGGCGAGGGCGTGGTGCCCGGCGGCCCCTGGTGGGGCGGGGAGTCGGCGGAGACGATGAAAGTCATCATCGACGGCCACCTGCGCCCGCACATGGAGGGCCGCCCGGTCAATGAGCTGGCGGGCATCGTGGCGGATTTCGAGCGCTCCGTGGCGAATATGCGTTTTGCGAAGGCGGCCTGCGACGTCGCCATGCACGACGCCTGGGCCCGCGCGCTGGGCGTGCCGGTCACGGACCTGCTGGGCGGGCGCGTGCGCGAGGCCATCGACGTGACCTGGGCGCTCGGCGTGCTGCCGCTTAAAGAGGCGCTGGAAGAAATCAACGACCGCCGCGAGCGCTTCGGGCACACCTCGTTCAAGCTGAAGATGGGCGCGGGCGATCCGGCGCGGGATACGGGGCGCATCGCGGAGCTTGCCGATGCCCTGGGCGGCGAGGTGGGCCTGCGCATCGACGTCAACGCGCGCTGGGACCGGCTTACGGCCCTGCGCTACCTGCCGCGCCTGGCGGCGGCCGGCGTGGAGCTTTTCGAGCAGCCCACCCCGGCGGATGATGTGGCCACGCTGCGCGAAATCACCACGCGGGTGGGCGTGCCGGTCATGGCGGACGAGTCGGTGTGCTCGCCGGCCGATGCCCTGCGCGTCGTACGCGCCCAGGCCGCCGACGTGGTGGCCATTAAGACCACCAAGCTGGGCGGGCTGCAGGAGTCGAAGAAGACCGTGGCCGTCGCGGCGGCCGCGGGCCTGGCCTGCCACGGCGCGACCAGCCTGGAGGGCCCCTTCGGCACGGCGGCCTCGCTGCACTTCGCGTGCTCCACGCCGGAGATTAACTTCGGATCCGAGCTCTTCGGCCCGCTGCTGCTGCGCGAGTCCTACACCACCGAGGACCTGGTCTACCGCGACGGGAAGGTCGAGCTGCCCGCAGGCCCGGGCCTGGGGCTCGAGCCGGACTGGGACAAGGTGGACTTCTTCACCCGCGACTAGGCGGACAGGAAGTCTGCCAGCGCCTTGGTTACGGCCGCGGGGGATTCCAGGGTCGGCACGTGCGCGCCGGGCACGGTGACTGTGGTTGCCGGCCCGCCCACGCCCTCGGCGATGGCGTGGACGGTGTCGGGTGGGGTGGAGGCGTCGTCGGCGCCGGCGAGGGTGAGCACGGGGCAGGTGATGTCGGTTAAGCGCTCGGTGAAGTCCCAGCCGGCCAGGGCGTGGGCGCAGCTGGCGTAGCCGGACCCGCGGGTGGCAAGGACCATGTCGAGGCAGGCGGCCGTGGTGGCCGGGTGGCTGCGGCGGAAGTCGTCGGTCAGCCAGAGCCCGACCACGGACTCGGCCATGGGGGCAAGGCCCTCGCGGCTGGTGAGCTCCACGCGGGGCAGCCACTTGTCCGGGCCGCCGAAGTAGGAGGCGGTGCACAGGAAGGCGGCGCGCTCCACGCGCGGCGAGGTCGCGGCCAGGTACTGGGCGATCGCCCCGCCCAGGGACAGGCCCACCACGCTAAAGCTATCGATGCCGGCTGCATTCAGCGTCTCCAGCACGTCGGCGGCAAGGGCCTCCATGCTGGCCGGCTCGGCGATGTCCGGCGAGCACCCGTGGCCGCGGTGGTCGATGGCGATGACGCGGTGGTCGCCGGCGAGTTCGTCGGCGACCGGGGCCCACATCGCGGTGGTAGAGGCGATAGAGCCCAGCAGGACGACCGGGCGGGAGGTGTCTTGGGTGGCGGGGAAGTCGTGGTAGTGCAAAACGGTCATGGTTTTTATCCTTTCGACTAGTCGCGGGTGAGGATGGCGGCTAGGCCCTGGCCGCCGCCGATGCACATGGTCACCAGCGCGGTGTGCAGGTCCTGGCGTTCCAGGGTGTGGGCGGCGGTCACCAGCATGCGCGCGCCGGTGGCGCCGACGGGGTGGCCCAGCGAGATGCCGGAGCCGAGCGGGTTCAGGCGCTTGTCGTCGGCGGAAATACCCCATTCGCGCAGGCAGGCCAGGGCCTGGGCGGCGAAGGCCTCGTTGAGCTCGATGAGGTCCAGGTCGTCGAAGCCCAAGCCCAGGCGTTCCAGGACGCGGGCGGTGGCGGGCACCGGGCCGATCCCCATGCGCTCCGGCTCGACGCCGGCGACGGCCCAGCCGCGCAGGCAGGCGGCCGGGGTCAGGCCGAGCTCCCGGGCGCGGGCGCGGGTGGTGACGATCATGGCGGCCGCGCCATCGTTTTGGCCGGAGGCGTTGCCGGCGGTGACCGTAGCCTCCGGGTCTTGGGCGCCCATGACCGGGCGCAGGCCGGCGAGCTTGTCGGCGGTGGTGCCCGGCCGCGGGTGCTCGTCGCGCTCGACCACGACGTCGGGGTCCTTGCGGCGCCGGCCCGGCACGGTCACCGGCACGATTTCGGCGTCGAAGAGCCCGCCTTCCTGGGCGGCGACGGCGCGCTGCTGGGAGGCGGCGGCGAGCTCGTCCTGGGCGGTGCGGCTAAGCCCGGCCTCGCGGCGGAGGTTCTCGGCGGTTTCGATCATGCCGCCGGGGATGGGGTGGTGCTTGCCGCCGGCGGTCTCGCGGGCCTGCTGCAGGCGGTCGCGCAGGACCATGTTGCCGGCCTTCACGCCGGTGCGGATGTCCGGGTCGACGGTGTATTCGGTCTGGGACATGGACTCGGCCCCGCCGGCGATGATGAGGTCGGCCGCCCCCGTGGCCACGTGCGCGGCGGCGGTGGTCACCGCCTGCAGGCCGGAGCCGCAGCGGCGGTCCAGCTGCATGCCGGGCACGCCCTCGCCCAGGCCGGAGTCCAGCGCCACCACGCGGCCCAGCGCGGGGGCGGCGCCGCTGGGGGCCGCCTGGCCCAGGATGAGGTCGTCGACGTCGGCGGCGCGCAGGCCGGTGCGCTCGACCAGGGCGCGCACGACGGTGGTGGCGAGATCCTGGACCGGCACGGCGGCCAGGGCGCCGCCGAAGCGGCCGACCGGGGTGCGCAGGGGCGAGCAGATGACGATGTCGGCATCGTTAGCGTCGTGGGCGGTGAACTTAGGCATGGTAAGGCTCCTTCGCGTGGGTGATATCGGCGCTGATGGCCTGCGTGGTGCGCAGCAGCGCGGGGATGAGGGTGGTCTCCAGGTGCTCGAGGTCGTAGGAGGCGGTCTGGGTGGAGATGTTGACCGCGGCCACGACCTTGCCTTGCGGATCGGTCACGGGCGCGGCGATGGACCGCAGGCCCAGCTCGAGCTCCTGGTCGACCAGGCTGTAGCCCTGCAGGCGGACCTCGTGCAGGATCTCGCGCAGCTGCGCCGGCGAGGTGACGGTCCGCGGGGTGAGCGGTTCGAGCGTGGTGTGGTCGAGGTGCTGGGCCAAGGAGGCATCGTCAAGCCCGGCCAGCAGGACGCGGCCCATGGAGGTCGCGTGGGCGGGGAAGCGGGTGCCGACGGTGATGTTGACCGTCATGATGCGGCGCACGGGCACGCGGCAGACGTAGACCACGTCGGCGCCGTCGAGGACGGACAGGGAGCTGGACTCGTCGATGGTCTGGGAGAGCGACTCCAGGTGGGGCTGGGCGAGCGCGGGCAGGCCCAGGCCGGAGACGAAGCTGTAGCCGAGCTCTAAAACCTTCGGCGTGAGCCAGAATTCGGAGCCGTTCGTGGCGGCGTAGCCTTCCCCCACCAGGGTGTGGAGGAAGCGCCGGGCGGTGGCGCGGGCTAGGCCGGTGGCGGTGGCGACCTCGGAGAGGGACTGCCGGGGTGCGTTCGGCCCGAAAGACCGGATGACCTGCAGCCCGCGGACCAGTGACTGGACCGGCTGAGGGGTCGGGGTGGACATGGTGGTTGCTCCTAAGCGTGTACGCTGCGTGTTCGCATAATGAACCCTTGTGCTCTGTACGAACTTCAGTGTACATTGTGGGGCATGTTTGACAAGACATTCCCCGAAATATCCGCGGCGGTGGCCGATATCCCGGATTCCGCATCGGTGGCCGTCGGCGGGTTTGGCCTGGTAGGCATCCCCGCCCGACTCATTGATGCGCTCCGCGAACAGGGCGCCAGCGATCTGACGATCATCTCCAACAACTGCGGCACCGACGGCTTCGGCCTGGGCCTCCTGCTGGCCGACGGCCGGATCGCCCGAACCATCGGCTCCTATATCGGCTCCAACAAGGAATACGCCCGGCAGTACCTGGCCGGCGAGCTGACCGTGGAATTCACCCCCCAGGGCACCCTGGCGGAGAAGATGCGCGCCGGGGGCGCGGGCATTCCGGCCTTCTACACCACCGCCGGCGTGGGCACCCAGGTCGCCGAGGGCGGGCTGCCCATGCGCTATAACCCGGACGGGAGCATCGCCGAGGTTTCCGAGCCGAAGGAGACCCGCGTCTTCGGCGGCCGGACCTACGTGCTGGAGGAGGCCATCGTGGCCGACTTCGCCCTGGTCCACGCTCATATCGCCGACCGCTGGGGCAACCTGGTCTTTTCCAAGACCGCGCGCAACTTCAACCCGGACGCCGCGCAGTGTGCGCGGACCACCATCGTGCAGGCGGAGCACGTGGTCGACCAGCTCGACCCGGACGAGGTCCACCTGCCCGGCATCCACGTCGACCGGGTGGTGGAAGTAGGACCGCAGGAAACGGGCATCGAAAACAGGACGGTGAGGTAAATGACCTGGACGAGGGAACAGATGGCCGCACGCGCGGCGAAGGAACTGACCAACGGGCAGTACGTGAACTTAGGGATCGGCATGCCTACGCTGGTGCCGGGCTTTCTGCCGGAAGACTCGGAGGTCATCCTGCACTCGGAGAACGGTGTGCTGGGCGTGGGCCCGTACCCGACCGAGGACGAGGTGGACCCGGAGCTTATCAACGCCGGCAAGGAGACCATCACGGTCAACCCGGGGGCGGCGTTTTTCTCCTCCTCGGATTCCTTCGGGATGATCCGCTCGCGCGCGGTGGACGTGGCCATCCTGGGCGCGATGGAGGTCTCGCGCTACGGCGACCTGGCCAATTGGATGATCCCGGGCAAGATGGTCCGCGGCATGGGCGGGGCGATGGACCTGGTGCACGGCGCCCAGCGGATCGTGGTGATGATGTCGCACACCAACAAGCACGGCGCGTCCAAGGTGCTCAACACCTGCGAGCTGCCGCTGACCGGCGCGCAGTGCGTGGACCTGATTATCACCGATTACGCGGTCTTCCGCGTGGACCCACAGGAAGGTCTCACGCTCATCGAGGTCGCCGACGGCGAGACCGTCGAGTCGGTGCGCGAGGTCACCGCCGCGGACTTCGCCGTCAGTGCAGAGTTAGAAGGCTAGAAGGCTAGAAGGCTAGAAGAGCCAGAAAAGCCAGAAAGCCCAGCGTCTTAAGCGCCCGGCCCGATATAGCTTTCGGGCGGGGTCAGCCGGGTGATCGCCAGGTTGATGCGGTCCTCGGTGAACTCGCCGAGCGACATGCTGCGGTGCAGCAGCAGGCCTTCGTAGAAGGCGTCCAACAGGTAGGTGGTGGGGGCATCGAAGTACTGGCCCATCACGTTGCGGCAGCCCTGCGTCCATTCCAGTAGGTTCATGCGGTGCAGGGGGCGCCGCAGGGACAGGGTGTAGAGCTCGGTGCCCAGGATCAGCGTCTTGCGGGAGGCCGCGGACGCGATGAGCATCTGGGACAGGGCGGCGCGGGCATCGTCAAGGCAGTGAATACCCGTGAAATAGGACCCGAAATCCGCCACGGAGCGCTCCGCGAAGACGGAAAAAGTGGCCGCCAGCAGGCCGTCCTTGTCGTTGAAGTAATAGGCGATGGAGCCCAAGGACACGTCCGCCTTGTCGGCGACGACGCGCATGGTGGTGCCGGCCACTCCGTTGTGCACGATGGAGTCTAGGGTGGCATCGATAATGCGCAGTCGGGGGCCGTACTGGGGGTTATTCTTGGGCAACCATCGCTCCTCAACGCAGCCGAAACGCGGCCGACAAGAAAGCGGGCGGCCGCGGCAGTAAACCGTGTGCTAGGGAAAGTATAGTTGCCCACCCCGGACCGGCAAGCAGGGGTCGGGGGTGGTGGCGTTAAATTTAGGCCTCGTTGCGGCGGGTGTCCGGCACGGCCTCGGCGGCCTTGCGCTTGCTGGAGGAGGTGAAAATCTTCCACAGGCCGAACAGGGCGACGATGGCCCAGACGGCCTCGGTGATGAACAGGCCCGGGTTGAACGGGGACAGGGCGGTGTAGACGAAGCCCATCGCGCCCAGGAAGTTCAGGGTCTGGTAGATGGGGGAGGTAGCGGTCAGGACCTTGAAGTTGAGCAGGCCGAAGGCAACGACGAAGCAGATGCCGGCGATGATGCCAATTTCGTAGGAGAGTGCCATGAGGGTTTTCCTTTCGTTCGTTGCGGACTAGGCGGTGGCGGACTGGGACTGGTTCTTCCGGCGGTTCAGGAAGATCTTGATGATGCCGTAGAGGCCTAGCAGGGACCAGATGAGCTCGGTCCAGAACACGCCCGCGTTGAACGGGTTGGCGGCAGAAGCGGTCAGGAAGCCGGCGCCGACGAAGTTCAGGATCTGGTAGGGGTAATCGTCCGGCGTCCACTTGCCCAGGTTGAGCATCGCGAAGGCGAAGAGCAGGGCGACCGAGGCGATCAGCCCGAAGATGACCATTGCTGACATTGTTCGACGGTCCTTTCAGAGTGTTTGCGATATGTGAGCGCGACTAGCCGCGCGCAGGAGCGCCCCGCGGGCGCTACATTTATAGACTCTAAGCTGGGTTTTTAATCCATGCGAAGTCGAACGAGCATACGGTTTTGGACGCTTGATCTAAACCGCAGGTAAACGGGATAGCCCCGCCCTTGAACGAACGATCAATTCAGCGCGTTTGCCCAGCTTAAACTACCTTGGGGTTATGGGCGCAGCGGCCTGATACCGGCCACCGGCCGGACGCGCGTGCCCCGTAAAGCCCGGAAAGACTTCAGTGTCTTTTCGCCCAAACCTGCAACGCGAAAACTCCGCCGGCGCGCACCCGCAGTGCCGGCAACCGAAGTCGATAAAGAACAATCTGAACAGAAAAGGAGCCGAGCCGTGTCACAGCAACCGAACCCGGACACCGAGGACATCAAGCTCCACGTCAAACCCGGGAAGACGCGGGCGCCGTTTTTCCGCTATATCCGCATCAACCTGCCGCGCCTGACCAAGGCCGCCATCCTGGTGGTCGTGGCGCTTATCGGCGGCTGCGCCTGGGCCGTGCTGTCCAGCGGCTTCGACATCTTCGCCGGCAGCGACATCGCGCTCGGCCTGGTCATCGCCCTGGCCGCAATCTTCCTGGTGCTGGGCCTGGTGACCAAGTGGCGCATCTGGGGCTTTGGCACCGTGGTGGCCGCCGCCGGCATCCTGGTCTACATCGGCGGCCTGTTCGGGCATGCGCCCTTCGTCGGCAACGGCGCGGGCGTGTACCTCGCGGCCGGCTGGAACACCATGTTCTTCGCCAGCCTGGCCTACTGCGTTATCTACTGGGCGCTGAACTACGGCGTGCTGGTGGCATACCCGGATACCCAAGGATTTGAGGATTAATCATGCTAGAAGAATTTCCGGTCTGGCTCCGCGTCGAGCACTTCGTCAACATCTTGTTCGTGACGCTGTTTATCCGCAGCGGTATCGAAATCCTGGGCACCTTCCCCAAGCTGCACCGCTCCGTGCACACCCCGCTGGGCGGGCAGTGGGCGCAGTTTTCCATTAAGCAAAAGCGCAAGCGCAAGTACTTCCCGGTCTCCGGCGAATACGACGACTACTCGCCCGTCATCTCGCTGCCCGGCCACGGCGCCCTGGGCCAGGGCCGCTACTGGCAC
This sequence comes from Corynebacterium sp. 2571A, assembly GCF_055700935.1. Taxonomy (NCBI): domain Bacteria; kingdom Bacillati; phylum Actinomycetota; class Actinomycetes; order Mycobacteriales; family Corynebacteriaceae; genus Corynebacterium; species Corynebacterium sp. 2571A. The sequence goes on from NZ_JASTTE010000001.1 coordinate 575,222, forward strand.
TTCATCAGCGTGATGGGCTGGGTGCTGCTGATGGTCATCTACTGGGGCCTTTTGCTGGGCACCGGGCAGTGGCGCCGCTACTGGCCGGAGGACTGGGGCGTTTTCGCCCAGGCCTGGGACGACCTCATCCACTACCTGGCCTTCCAGATCCCGCCGGCGATGGATGGCTACCCCTTCAACGCCATCCAGCAGCTGTCCTATGGCTTCGTGGTGCTCATCCTGCCGCTGTGGATGATCATCACCGGCGCCTTCCAGTCGCCGGCCATTAACAACCACTTCCCGCGCATTTCCAAGCTGATGGGCGGGCGCCAGGTCATCCGCACCCTGCACTTCTGGGGCCTTATCGCCTACGTCGTCTTCATTGTCATCCACGTCGCGATGGTGGTCCTGCACGGCTACGGCCACGAGGTCTCCAAGATGGTCTTCGGCCACTCGGAGAACCCGATCGCCGGCGGGGTCATCTTCACCCTGGGCCTGGTCGGCATCGTCGCCTTCCACGTCTGGGCCACGAAGACCTCCCTGGAGCGCCCGAAGGTCATCGAGCGCCTGCACAACGTGGTGGTCCGCCCGTTGACCCGCGCGCTGCGCAAGCTGCCCTCGCGCCAGAACAGCTACAGCGATGCCGAGATCACCAAGGCGCCGCACCACCGCGCCTCGGGCATGCCGCCGGCAACGGAGGCCTATATGGCCCTGGTCTGCAACGACTACGAGGACGACTACGTGCTGGAAATCGGCGGGCTTGTCGAAAAGCCCATGCGCTTGACCATGGCGGATATCCGCGAAATCGCCGGCGGGCACTCGCAAAACACCGTCCACCACTGCGTGCAGGGCTTTTCCTCGGTGGGCAAGTGGGACGGCGTGCCGCTGTACAAGCTGCTCGACCTAGCCGGCCCGCTGGACGGCGCTAGCGACGTGGTGGTCCACAGCTTCCAGAACATGACCCGCGACGACGACAACTACAACGGTTCCTACTACTACGAGTCCATGCCGATGGAAGAGGCCCGCCAGCCGCAGTCCCTGATTGCTATCGGTTACGACGGCGACGAGATCCCCATCAAGAACGGCGCGCCCATGCGCCTGCGTCTGGAGACCTCCACCGGTTTCCGCTCGGCGAAGTGGCTGGACCGGATCGAGGTGGTCAACCGCTTCGACATCATCGGCAACGGGATGGGCGGCTTCTTCGAGGACACCGATTCCTACGACCGCCTGCAGATGCTCTAAGGAGGACACACCATGTCACGAGCGTTATACCAAGACATTTTCCTAAGCCCCGAGCAACAGCAGCGCGTGCGCGACTACCTCCGCGAGGTCGACTTCCACCTGCCGGGGGCGGGCCCGGACGACTTCGAGGTCAACCCGCGCGCCCGCTACCTGGGCTACATGTTCCAGGCCGAGGACCTGGAGTCCTTCGGCGTGGGCCTGCAGTGCACCCGCCCGGGCATGGAGGACCAGCGCACCTTCATCCGGGTTAGTCGCGGACAGCTGCTGGGCGAGGACGACGCCCCGCGCCTGCCCGTCAACGACCCGGTCCTGGCGCGCGAGGCCATGACCCTGGATCGCTTCTACCGCGCCGAGGACCCGCCGCGGCCCACCGGCGTTAACGCCTATGCTCACGATGCCGGCCTGCCCGGCGCCGACATGGACCTGTCCATGCTGGAGGAGCAGCTGCGCGACATCGTCGCCTTCCACAACGGCGAACAGGTGCCGGGCAACCAGGAGATCCTGGACCTGCGCATCTACTGGGGTACCCTGCTGGCCGGCCGCTACCCGCGGCTGCAGGCCCTGCGGGCCAAGCTCAGCGAGGACCAGGCCGCCCGCCTGGACCGGCTGGAGGCCGACATCACGGCCCTGGCCGGAATCCTGGAGGCGCTGGACCTGCCCACGCTGGAGGATCTCAAGAAGCCGAAGCGCGAGGACGGCTAGCCCGCCCGGTGGTCGAAGACCAGGGAGGTGTTGGTGGAGGCCACCTCGGGGCGCGCGCTGACCACATCGGAGATGAAATCCCGCAGACCGGCCGCGCTGGCCAGCTGCACGTGCGCCACGAAGTCCTGGTTGCCGGCCACGAAGTAGACGTGGCGCACCGGCTCTAGCTCCAGCAGGTAGTGGTAGAAGTCCCGCAGGGCGCCGCGGGCGCCGGGGTGGAGGCGGATGTGGATGAGCGCCTCCGTCCCCAGCCCCAGGGCCGCCGGGTCCACGTGCGCGGAAAAGCCGGTGATGACCCCGCGCGCGATGAGCGAGTTCAGCCGGCGGTGGGCGGTGGACTCGCTGACGTTGATGCGGTGGGCGAGTTCGGAGATGGGCAGGCGGGCATCGGAAGCCAATTCGCGGCAGATGGCCGCCTCAATCTGATCCAGCTGCATGGGGGTGTTCGTTCTCCGCGGTGGGGGATGCTTGCAAAATCGGGCGGATTCTGGGGGATCCTGCCAATGTGTACCCGCCCACTCTATCCTCCGTGGATGATATAGGTATTCAAATCATCTGTGAGGAGGAGCACATGACTAAGGCTATTGTGGTGGGCGCCGGTATGACCGGCCTGTCGACGGCGTGGTACCTGCAGGAACACGGCTACGACGTGGAAATTGTGGACAAGATCGGCGTCGCCGCCGGCGCGTCCTGGGGCAACGCCGGGTGGCTGGCGCCCGGCAAGACCATCCCGCTGTCCAATTCCAGCCTCTGGGGCTACGGCCCCACCGCTCTGTTCGACAAGGATGCGGCGCTGAGCGTGCCCACCCGCATCGACCCGAAGCTGTGGGCGTTCGTCGCCCAGTTCATGGCTCGGGCCAACCAGCGCTCCTGGGACAAGACCATGGCGGCCCTGACCCCCATCGACAAGGCCGCCCTGGGCGCCTACGACGAGCTCATCGACGGCGGCGTCGACGCCGTGACCCACGAGGGCCCGTTCATCGTCGGCTTCGAAAACGACAACCAGGCCAAGGGCTTCTTGGACGAGGTCGAGGGCGCCATCCGCCACGGCCAGGAGATCCCCTTCGAAAACCTCAGCCACTCCCAGGCCCTGGACTACGCCCCGATGCTCTCGGAGCGCGTCCAGACCGTCTACAAGCTGGGCGGCCAGCGCTACATTGAGCCGCAGTACTTCTGCGAGGCCATCGCAGAGTCCTTCGTGGCCCGCGGTGGCACGATCACCACCGGCGCGGAGGTCACCGACGTCCAGTCCACCCGCAAGCCGGCCATCCAGCTGGCCACCGGCGAGTGGAAGCCCGCCGACGTGGTGGTCATCGCCACCGGGGCCTGGCTGCCGAAGCTGGCCAAGTCCCTGGGCGTGCGCACCATGGTCCAGGCGGGCCGCGGCTATTCCTTCACCGTCAAGCCGGAGCAGGAGGCCAAGCACTCGGTCTACCTGCCGGAGACCCGCGTGGCCTGCACCCCGGCACCTACCCGCGGCCGCTTCCAGATCGCCGGCACCATGGAATTCCGCGGCCCCGACGAGGCCTTCCAGCCCGGCCGCATCGAGTCGATGATCAAGGTCACCGCCCCGATGTTCAAAGGCATCGACTGGGACGACATCCAGGACGAGTGGGTCGGCTCCCGGCCCGTGACCCCGGACGGCCTGCCGCTTATCGGCCAGACCCAGGTGCCCAACGTCTACACCTGCGGCGGCCACGGCATGTGGGGCGTAGTGCTGGGGCCCATCTCCGGCAAGCTGCTGGCCAAGCAGATCGCCACCGGCGTTATCGATCCCATCCTGGACCCGTTCGACCCGCTGCGCTAAGGCCAGCAGTCAAGCAGGCACAGCGCAGAAAGAATTCCCATCACCTCCCGCGAGGCGATGGGAATTTTTTGGCGCTTAGGCCAGGCCGATCTGGCGCAGCAGCTTCTGAATGGGGGAGAAGTCGATCTTCAGGATGCCGGCTGCCTGCGCGGCGGCGAAGATGGCGCCGAAGATAGCGGCCACCAGGCCCGCGCCCGCCAGGCCGGAGGCGGCGTTTGAACTGCCCTGCGCGGAGCCAGCGGTGCCGTCCTGGTCCCCATCGTCCTGGGCGTCATCGCCCGGCGTGCCCGGGGTTTCCTTCCACCAGGACTTCATGGCCAGCTGGGCGACGTCGGTGTTGTCGATGTAGTCGCCGCGGACCGGGTCGGTGCCCTTGACGCGGGACATGATGTCCTCGGAGCCGGCGCCCTTGAAGAAGAACGGAACCAGCTGGTTGGTGTGATCCGTAGAGTACCACTGGTGGCTCGGCAGGGACTCGGCGTCGCCGGCCATCTGGTTGAAACGGCCCTCCTCCGGCTCGTTCTCACCGGACAGGTAGCCGGTCTCGTGGTCGGCGGTGACGATCAACAGGGTCTCGTCCCAGTTGGAGTTCTGCTCTACCCACTCGATGGCGGCGTCGACGGAGGCGTTAAAGTCCTGCATCTCCTCGATCTCACGGGCGGACTGGTTGGCGTGGCCGGTCCAGTCGATGGCGCCGCCCTCAATCATCACGGAGAAGCCGTCGGCGTCCTGGCCCAGGGCGTTCAGGGCGCCGGTGGTCATGGTCGGCAGGTCGACGACATCGTTTTGCGGATCGGAGTACGGGGTTGTCCCCTCCCCGGAGCGGGACTGCTGCAGGGTGGAGTGGACCGGAGCCAGGCCCCAGTACTTCTTGCCCTCTTCCACGTTGCCTTCGGCCAGGCTGGCGAAGCCGTCGTTGGAGTCGAAGTACTCCCAGTCGGTCTGGCCCTCGGCCAGGCGGTTGTAGTCGGCCTCGTCGATGTAGCCAAAGGAGCCGGTCTCCGTCGGCTGGTTGTCATTGGTGAAGAACGGGTGGCCGGCACCCATGACCACGGACAGGTCCGAGTCGATCATGTCCTTGGCGATCTCGCCGTAGGCGTTGCGGTCCTGGTTGTGGGCGGCAAAGGCCGCCGGGGTGGCGTGGGAGAACGGCACGGAGGAGACCACGCCGGCGGACTTGCCCTGCTCGATGGCGGTTTCCTGGGAGTTCTTCTGGGCCATGCCGTAGTTGGACATGCCCAGGATGCCGTTTTCGACCTTCACGCCGGTGGCCATGGCGGTACCTGCCGCGGCCGAGTCGGTGATGATGCCTTCCTGCACGTACTCGTGGGTGGCCCAGGCCTTGGACGGGTCGTAGGACCCGCCCTGGGAGTAGGTGGACATGGACAGGCGGTTGAAGTCCTCGTAGGACTGGACGGACTCGCCGTCCAGCTCCTGCGGGCCTTCCTCGCTGAATTCGCCGTCGACCAGGTACTTGGACTGGCCGGTTTCGTACAGGTTGTTGTAGGCGACGTGGCCGTAGCCCATGCCGTCACCGATCATGTAGATGATGTTCTTTGGGCCGTTGGATTCCTGGGCGGTGGCCGGGGCAACGCCCGCGGCGATCAGGGAAGCCGCAACGGCCACGGAGCCGGCGCGCAGAGAAAAACGCATGAGAAGGGTCCTTCACTTAGACGAGATAGAGAGACAAGATGAGACAGCGTACGGGCAGTGGTGGCCTCCGTCCCCATGCTGCGCCAAGGGCGGCGTTATGGTTTTGACAGGCCGGTCACAGCCGCACGTGAAGAAACTCTAAACTCCGAACATCTCGGGACCATGACAGTGAAGGAAACTTCGCGTTAACTCTCGCGGGCGCACCCCGCGCCGGGGCGCGCCCAGGGGCAAGCCCCGGAGACAAACGTCGGGCGCTAGCCGGCCGGTACCTGCTCGACGAGCGCGGCGGCACGGGCGACCTCGGCGCGCTGGTGCTCGTAGAGCTCGTCCACGCCTTTGGTGTCCAGGTTCGCCGCGTGCGGGTCCCCGAAGCCGGACGCGCGGCCGGTCAGCTCCTCGATAACCCCCAGCCCGCAGATGGGCAGGTAATACGGGCTGTAGCCGCCCTCCTGGAGGAAGGCGATCCGCCCGCCGCAGAGGGCATCGGCAGCCGCCAGCAGCCGGCGGGTCAGCGCCTTGAAGCCGCGCTGGGTGACCATCATCTGCGCCAGGGGATCCATGATGGCGGCATCAAAGCCGCTGGCCACCACGATAAGCTCCGGCCGAAAGCGCTCGAGCGCGGGCACCACCACGTCCGCGAACGCCAGATCGTAGACCGCGTTGCCGCTGCCCGGAGGCAGGGGAATATTCAGCGCCGCGCCCTGACCCGCGCCGGCGCCGTTGTGCTCGCGGTGCCCGGAGCGCGGCGGGAAGTTGTTGTGCTGGTGGACGGAGATGGTCAGCACCTCCGGGTCCTCCCACCAGATGTCCTGGGTGCCGTTGCCGTGGTGGACGTCCCAGTCCACCACCGCCACGCGCCCCACCCCGTGCACCTGACGCGCGTGCGCAATCGCCACGGAGGCGTTCCCGAACAGGCAAAAGCCCATGCCGCGGGCCCGCTCGGCGTGGTGTCCCGGCGGGTTGACCAGCCCGTAGGCCGTATCCACCTCGCCGGTGACCACGGCCTCCACCGTGCGGATCGCCCCGCCGGCGGCCAGGCGCGCGATGTCGAACCCGCCCCGGCCGAACGGGCTGGCGTCGTCGCCGGCGTCACCCCCGCGCAGCAGCTGCGACTGCCGCTTCATCTCCGCGATGTGCCCGCGGGTGTGCACCCGCGCCAGCTCGTCTTCGCTCGCATACCGCGCCCGCAGCGGCGTCAGGTGCTCGCGCAGGGCGCTGACCTGCACCAGCTCGTGGAAGCGGCGCTTAGTGTCCGCGTGCGCGACGTGGTGGGAGATAGGCTGCAGGCCCCGCGCCGGGTCCGCGGCCTCCATCCCGCCGGTGCCGGTATCCACCCAGCCGTAGAGCGTGTCCCACAAATACCCAACCCGGTCCACCATCACAGCGTCCTTTCCTCGCGTTCACAAAACCAAAATGTGATGTGGAGCCTACCGAAGCACGGATGTGGTGTAAACGATAATCTGTGCGGCGGGGTTAACCGGCTAGGCCTCTCCAGTATCCGCCGAGTCCTCGCCGTCCGCGTGCTCCTCCCGCTGCGGCAGCAGCGGGCTGGGGTCGCCCACGACGCTGACCAGGAGCTGGTCGCGGGCGCGGGAGGCCGCCACGTAGAGCAGGGCGCGCTCGCGCAGGAGGGCGTCTTCGTACTCGGCCGGCGCCAGGCCGCGTAGCGCACTGCGCTGGGGCAGAGAACGCTCGCCCACGTCCAGCAAGATGACGTGGCTGAACTCCATTCCCTTGGCGTTTTGCATGGTCATCACGGACACCGGCATCTCGGAGGCGCGCACCGGCGAGTGGCTGTCATTGACCGCCACGCCCGCCTCCGATAGCAGCGTGGAGACCGAGCGGATGCGCATCTTGGACCGGGCCAGCACGCCGATGGACGCGTTCGGGTTCTGCTCCAGCCAGGTGCGGATGGTAGCTACCAAGAGCTTTGATTCCTCGCCTTCGTCCTGGCTGTAGGCCACCTGCGGCACCGGGCCCAGGCGCACCGAGCGGTAACCGGTGATGTCATCGGTGGATTCCGTGGAGTCAATCCATTCGGCCCCTTTCAGGATGGCGGAGGCATAAGCCAGGTTCTGCGCGGTGGTGCGGTAGTTCAGGCGCAGCTTGTGGCTGGCGCGCCCGCGGGTGCTGATCCCGTAGTGGGAGAGCACCAGGCGCTGGCCGTAGATGCGCTGGTGGGAGTCCTCGGCCAGGAAGATATCGTTCGGCCCCTGCGACACGCTTGCGCGCAGGAAGCGCCAGTGGCCGGGGTGGAAGTCCTGGGCCTCGTCGACCAGCACGTGGTCGAAGAGGCGGTCCTGGCCTTCGCCGTAGCGGGCCTCGAGAATCTCCGCGGCCACCACGGCCAGGGCGGGGAAGGGCAGGCGCTGCTCGCTCACGCACTTCTTCAAGAAGGCCTGCACCGTGGCCCAGACCGCCTTGCGCTCCTTCCGCGACAGGGAGGTCCCGCGCCCGGCCCGGGAAACGCGCAGGTAGTCGCGCTCGGCGTGGATGTTGCGGGTCAGGAAAACCGCGGCGAATTCCTGGGAGAGAAACTCCGGCTTTTCCTTGCCGCCGCTGAGATCCTGGCCGACCAGGTTGATGGATTCCTCCCAGAGCTTTGTCTCCGTGCGGGCGTCCATGGACTTGGGGTGGAAGGAGGCCTGGATACCTAAGCCAGCCTCGAGCGCGCTGCGGATTTCGCCCGGCTGGGCGTGATCGATGACGCGGCGGATGAGCTCGTCGATGCCGCTAATCCACAGCCCGGGCGCCCCGTGGGTGGTCGCCTCTGGGTAGGTGGGGTAGAGCTGGTACATCTGGTGCTTCAGCGACCGGGACAGGTCCCGGGTGAAGGTGGTCAGCAGCACCCGCGGCGGGCGCCCGGCCGTGGTTTCCTTGTCCAGCAGGTGCTTCGTGCGGTGGAGCACCACGATGGTCTTGCCCGTGCCCGCGCCGCCGACAATCCGCGCGGACCCGGAGTGCTGGGCCGTCACGGCGGAGCGCTGCGACGGGTGCAGGAAGATCCGCCAGTCGTCCATGGTGCCCTCGGTGAGCACCCGGCGCATCTCCTCATTGCTTTCCACCATGATGAAGCTGCGTTGGCCCGCCGGCGTGGACATACCCGCCACTAGCGCGTCGTCCTCATTCTGCGGCTCCTCGGCCGAAGGCGAAGCACCAGCATCAGCAGCACCAGCATCCGCCTCAGCCTCGACATCAGCGTCAACACCAGGCTCGCCCAAGCCAAGGTCCTCGATGACCTCGGCCACGCTCATCCCGGCCAGCAGGCCGGTGGCGGCGTCCAGGGTCCATTCGGGCTGGGTACCAAGCAGATCGACGAGCTCGTCCTCGCTGCCGGCGGCCAGCACGGCGGCGGCTACCTCCGGCCGGAAGCCTAGGCGCTCGATCAGCACCGTGCTGTCGATGCCGCCTTCTGCGAAGACCTCAGCCGGCGGCCGGCTAGCGGTGGGCGCCTCGGTGATGCCGCTTGTCGCAGCCGGCTCTTCCGGGGCCTGCTTTTCCTGCCAGCGGGCCAGCTGCCGGCTGGCCTCCTCGGCCGCCAGTGCCTTGGCGCGGGATTCGACCTCCGCCGCGATCGCAGCCTCAGACTCCGACGGGCCAGGCGCCCCCAACTCATCCGTGGCGAGCGGTTCGCCCATGATGAGCTCGGTGACGCCGTTGGTCGGGTTGATGTCCAGCTTCACCCGGGCGGCCAGCTCGTAGGCGTCGTCGTGGTTCAGCACGTCCGCGATCAAAAACGTGCGGTCCCGGCTGCCGTCCATGTCGAACAGCACCGCCCGGTATTTATGGTTGACCCGCCCGGTGCGCACGCGCTTGTCCCGGGCGTTGCGCACCGGCTCGATGTGCAGCGACGGGTTGGTGGGATCCGAGGTGAGCTTGTTGACAAACGCCATGATGTGCTCGGAGATCCCGTAGCGCTGCGTGATGGACTTGTAAAAGACAACTTTGGGCATGGTTTAGTTCTCCTCGCTACTGTCACTGCTACTGCCGGCGGTGAGGTTCTCAATCAGGCGGGCCAGCCCGGATTCGGTCGCCGCACACACGGCGGTGCCGGCGGGCACGTGTTCGCGCACCGCGTCGACGTCCTCGGGGTAGACCAGTACCGCGGCGGGCTCGGCCCAGCCGGCCACGGTGATAAGACCGGCGACCTCCTCGCCGCTCTCGTCCGGCACCGGCACGCCGGCGCGGGCCAGCTGCTCGAACCAGGCGGCCTCTTCGTCGCCCGCGTAGTCGGCGACCAGCTCGCTCCATTCTTCGGGCAGGGGCGCAGCACCGCCGGTGGGGGCGGGGCTTTCCGCTGCCGCGAGATCGGCCGCGCCCGGGTACATCTCCGTCACGGTCGGCTGGCCGAGCGGCTCGGCGGCCCCGGCAACGCGCACCTTCGACCGGTTACTATCCAGGTAGTACAGGTTGGAACGCGCCGTGAACGAGTTCCATACCTCCGGGGCGAGGGCCCGCCCGTCCAGGTTGAGCTGCAACGTGTACTGGTTTCTGGCGAAGGTCGCGTCGATAAGACCGGAGGGGGACTGGGCCTGCGAACTCAGCGCTGCGGCCGCCTGGGCGACGCCGGCCCAGTCGCCGGTGGGCTCGGCCAGGATCTTGAGCAGCTGGGTGAAAGGATCGGTGGTCAGCAGCTCCATCTTGCTGCGCTCCAGGTTTGTATTCATGGCCAACGCCTTGGCCAGGCGCTGGTTGTACCAGGCCGGCGGGGTGTCAGCCTCGCCCGCCTGAGCCCGCTCGAAGCTGTTGAGATCCTCCCAGGTCATGGTCCAGGGCAGGACGCCCATCTCGTGGTAGAGCCAGTTGCGCTTTTCAAAGTCGCCCACCACGCGGTTGTGGGCGGTACTCGCGTGGTACTGCTGCCCGTCGAGGTAGAGCGCGATGTCGCGCAGGCGTGAGTCCTGGGTCTCGAAGTAGAAATCCGGGATGGTTTTCCCCAGGTCCTTTTGCTCGTGCATCTGCCACACGTGCGGTGAGCCGGGGAACGTTATGGTCCACTGGGCGTGCTGACCATTGACCTTTTCCGAAACCGTGGCGCGACTAGACTTCAGCTCCTCGCGCAGCATGGTCAGGAAGCGGGCCTCGAGGTGGGACTGGGAGGTCTGCTTCGGCTCCGAGGTCGAGATCTTGCCGGACCAATCTCGCAGAAGCGGATCGTCCTCGGCGTCGAGGTGATCGGTATCCGCCAGGATCTTGGACAGCACGACTAGGGCGGCTTCCCTAGAGGTGGACTCGGCTAGGTGTTCGCTGGTATACGGCAGCAGGCAGTCCGGGCAGGCCAGGCGCGAGTCGTGCGCACAGGCGCATTTCTGGAGCTTCTCATAGACTGCAGTCAGCAGCTTGCGGATGTGCTCCGGGGTGATGAACTCGGCCAGGTAGCCGGTGCCACCGGGGATGGTGTCGTGCAACAGGAGCATCGGCGTGACCACCCCGTCCGACGGGGTGTACACCGCGGCGACGTCCAGGTGGGAAGGATCGCCGCCCAGGTAGGTCTTGAAGCCCAGGCGCAGCGCGGCGATGAGGCTCGGCACGGTCAGGCTATCGCCGGCGGTCAGGCGCTGCGGCAGGTTGAGCATGACACCCTGGGTGTTGAGCGTGCGGCCCAGGGCGAAGCTGACGGTGTCCTCTTCTTGTGCGTGGCGCTGCTTGCACCAGGGCGCGTGATCCCGCCAGCTGTTCCTGCCGGCCTCGCTGTCCAGGTGCCCGCAGTGACGGCAGACCCGAAACAGCGGGGCCTCGACGGTCTGGCCGGAGACCTCGCGCTGGTTGGCGCCGGCGGGCTGGCCCAGGTTGAGCCAGCGCATCTGCAGCTGCGGCAGGTAGCGCACGCCGAAGCCGGTGCCGGTCAGGTACCAGGCTTCCTCCTCACCCGGCGCCCGGGAGATAAAGCTCAGCGCCTGCTGGTAGTTCGTGGTTTGGCGCTCTTCCCGCAGGTCGTTGATGGCGGCGCGGGTGTGGTCCACGGACGCGTAGACCTTGGTCATCTCGACCACGGAGAAGACCTGGTCTCGGTCGGCGAAGGCGGCGGACCCGCACACCGGGCAGCCGGTCGGGGTAGCCGGCGCGGTGCCGGCTACGTCCTCGACGATGGTCTCCGAGTAGGAGCACTGCGGGCACAGGCGCCACTGCTGGATTGCGGATTCCTTCATCCCCAGTTCGACCGTGTCCACGGTGGCGGCCACGCCGCGCACGTAGAAGGTCGAGCCCGGCGCCAGCTCGTAGAGGGCGCTGGAGATCCCGCGCTGGTAGTCGTAGCCCTCGGTGGTGATTTCCGCGGTGGCCGGGTCCAGCTTCGAGACGGAGACGTGGAAGTCCACCGTGTCGTCCAACAGGGTGAAGTTCGGCAGGAGGCCGTAGCGCTCCAAGGCGGCGACCCAGTGCTCGTCGGTGACGGTCTCGCGCTGCTGGCGGCGCAGGAACCTCCGGCTGGCGCGCAGCGAGTCGAGCTCCTGCTGGAACTCGTCAGCCTCGCCTTCCGCCCGGGCCAGGCCCGCGGAGGCCTCCGCCACGTTCTGGGCTTCGAGGTCATTGATGGCGTTCTCGACCACCTTAAGCCGCTCCAGGAGTTCGCGCAGCGTGTCCTCCCAGTCGCGCCGGGCCGCGTCGATTTCTGCGCGCAGCCCTCCCGGATCGCGGGCCCAATCACGCAGGTTCTCCAGCACGTCGGCGTGGCTGTGCTCGGCCAGGCTGCCGGTGAAGACCTCTAGCTCCGGCTCGATGCCCGCGGCGATGGCGTCTCCCACCGCGTCCAGCAGGGTGCGCTTGTTGAAGGGGAAGATGTCGTTCGCGGTGCGGGGCGGCTCGATGTCGTCGGCCAGCTGGAGCCCGTCGATGAGGAAGGCCACGAACTGGCGGCGCACGATATCTCGCGCGGACAGGTGCGCGGCCGGCGCGCCCACGGTCCCGGCGATGGTGTGCAGGGGGTGCTCGAGCTTCATCAAGGACTGGCCGCGGCCGCGGATGAGTGCGAGCACCAGGGAGTTGCCCGACAGGCGGCCGGCGCGGCCGACGCGCTGGACGTAGCTGGCAACGCTGGTCGGCATGGACGACAGCATCACGGTGGACAGGTCGCCGATGTCGATACCCATCTCCAGCGTCGGGGTCGCCACCAGCACGTTCGGGGCGTTCGCGGCGGCGTCATCGAGGGGCTTTTTGAATTCGGATTCCACGGCGAGGCGCTCGGAGGACTCGAGCAGGCTCGTGTGCTCCTTGGAGACCACCGTGCGCGAGCTCTTCGACTCGTAGAGGCGCCGGTAGTAGTTGTCCGCAACCTCGCTGGCCTCGTAGACGCCCGCGCAGGACAGGTTGTAGCAGGGGGCGCCGAGCAGGGTGCTAAGGACGCTGGGCGCGACGCCGATCTGGGTGTGGCAGGTCGTGCACTCGAGCACCGGGCTAGCCCCGCCTCGCGCAGGCCCGTCCGGCGCGCTGATGACGATCTGCTCCGGGGCCAGGTAGTAGATCGTGCCGCCGCTATCCGTGGTGGCGGTGCCTAGGGCCCCATCGTCGGCGAGCTGTCGGAGCAAGGACGATGCCAGGTGGCCGGCGTCGTGTCCGGAACCGCCGATGGTGCGTCCCGTCCAGCGGGCGAACCAACCGGCCGGCGCGCCGACGGGCAGCAGGCCGTCGTCCCACTTGCGGTTGCGCGTCATCTTCGGGCCGGTGCGGGGGAACTGCGGCGCGCCGCCCTTGACGAATCCGGGCAGCCCCTTGGCGCGGGCCTCGCGCCGGTTGAGCTGGAACGGGTTGCAGTCCTGGCGCAGGTAGGAGCCAAACCACGGGTGGTTGATGGAGCCGGCCGTGCGCATGTATTCCACCAGCCCGCGGGCCCAGCGCAGCAGCTCGGAGTCCTCGGCGACAAGGCCCAGGGTGCGGGCGGCGTCTAGCAGCTGCTCGTCGCTGATATCCACGCGCACGGTCAGCGTGCCGGTCGAGACCAGCGAGCGGGACAGGTCCACGCGGTCACCGAATTCCAGGGCGGTGTCCAGCCCCAACCGCCGGAGCGCGGCGGTGGTCGCCGTACGGCGCTGGTTGCGGGTGGCCGCCGGGTCCCAGAACGCGGAAAACGCCCCGGACTCGGCCACGTCCGGCGGCAACAGCTCGTAGCGGGCGCGGGGGACCAGCTCCTTGCGGAGGCTATCCACGTGCTTGACCAGCTGCTGCGGGAGGGCGGCGAGCGTTACCTCGCCGTCGCCGACGATCTGCCGGATGCGGGTACGCAGCGTGAACGTGCGCGCACGGGCCTGGATGAAGCCGGCGCGGTGGGCGGCGTCCTGGACCGAGTCCGTGAACACGAGGGTCTTCTTTTCCTCGTCGGCCAGGTCGGCCATGCCGAAGAGATTGGAGATGGCTACGGACAGCAGCGTGGCAACGGAAGAACCGAGGTAGCGGATCGCGTCCGCTTCCCCGCACGCCGGGCAGGTATCCGAAGCGGCGAGCTCATCCACGTCCTCACCGTGGTAAGTAAGGACGGGAATGCACGGTTCATTTTCCAGCTCCTCCTCCTCGGGTTGGGTGGAGCTCAGCGAAGGTTCGTCTATTTTGAACCAGTAGAGGCGCGGATCCGAGTTGGGTTGGGAGGTCCCTTGTGCGGCGATTTCCGAGGAAGCGTCAATGAGCGGTCGCATGTAGCGCCGGTGCCGGATAGACTCGCGGCGGATGTTCTTCGGTTTGATCTCCAGCCCATCTCCGCCCGGGGCGACAGAGATCATCCACCCGGAGCGCCCGCAGTGCCGGCAGTAGCAGGCCGGCAGCCATTTATGCTTGGAGTCCGCGGTCGTGACGCCGTCATCGGACCAGCGGAAACTGTCCTCGCCGCTGTCGTCCAAGTCCACGACGCGCTCGAGGCGGGAGACCTCCCGGACCCACAGGTGGGTTTCCACGCCGGGCAGCTTCTTCGCCTCCCACGCGTCCACCTCGCCGTAGGCGGCTCGCAGGTGGGCCAGCTCGGTCAGTAGGTGCGTTACCAGTTCTAGCGCCCCGGTCCCGGCCAGGCGACGTGTCAGAGGATCGAAGACCATTTCCACCAGGTGCTGGCTGTCCTGGTCGCCGACCTCCTCGGACAGCGGCCGCGCGACTGCCGCCGCCTGCAGTACCTCCAGCACCAGCGCGTTGCGCGACATGGCCGCAATCGCGGACTCAAGGGAGGAATCACAAGAAAACAGCCGCCGGCACAACACCTCGTGCACAATCGACTCGTAGGACGAGGCGCCCTCAGAACTAGCAGAACTGGCACTGCCCAGGGAATCCAGACCTTCCGCAATCTCCTGGTTGATAAGCGCGATGGTATCCACGCTCGGCATGTCCGTAGGTCTGCCTTCCCGGCCGACCATTTTTTCCACCGCGGCCTGCCAGTCGGGCAGGTCCATTAGCGTTTCGCCCACGACGGCCTCGGCTCCCACGTCCTCGCCGAAGACGGTGTGGGCGAAGCTGGCCATATTTGTGGCCGCATCCGGCCCGCCACCCAGCGTGGCTGAGGTCGCCACCGGCGTGACCTGGCCCAGCGGCCGGGCCGCCGCGTCCGCGTCCAAGAAGCCTTCCGGCTGGTGCTTCTTCAGCCGCAGCCCCAGCCGGCGAATCAGCATGGCCACGTCCGTGCCCTGCGCACCGTCGTAGGTGTGGAACTCATCGAGCACCAAGTACTGCAAGGACGCTGCCGATGCCTCCCAGATCCCCCGGTCGGCCTCGCGCAGCAACAGCTGGTCCAGCATCTTGTAGTTGGTGAGCAGGATATCCGGCGGATTATCGCGCAGCACCGAACGATCACTAATCAACCCGTGCTCGCTCATCACCGTACGCGCGGAGTCTTTCGCCTCGCCGGTATAGATACCCGCGCGCACCCCGGCCAGCTCCGCGTGGGCGTGCAGCAGCTTCGCCAGACGCCGCTCCTGGTCATTGGCCAGCGCGTTCATGGGGTAGAGGATCAACGCCTTCACACCGGGGCTATTGACCCGGCGGCAATGGTCCAGGATGGGAAACAGGAAGCTCTCCGTCTTACCGGAACCAGTACCCGTGACCACCAGGGTGGGCTCCGGTCGCTTCGGCGCGCCGTCGGCCCAAGAGGCCAGGCGTCGGAAGGCCTCGGCCTGGTGCCGGTAGGGCTTGAACCAGTCCGGCAGCCACTCCAGGATCCCCTCCCAGTCGTCCGCGGGCGCATACGGCAAACGCGTGCGCACGTACGGACCGTGGAACATCCCGGCAGCGTCCGACTGCAGGAATTCGCGCAGCTTAGCCGCCGTCTTCGCCTCACTCAGCGCGAAGTTCGTGGCCAGGTATTCGCTGAGTCCCTGCGCAACGTGGGCCGCGGCATGGGTGGGGATAAGACTTGGCATGGTTCCCATTGTCTCCTAGGGTCTAACTCTCGTCCATCAGAGCAGCGAACTTGGCATACGATGCCCGCAGGTCCGCCTCACGGTCCAACGGCGCGAACGGGTACTCGAACAGGTACTCCACACCCGACTGCGGATGCGTCCACCGCCGCTCCGATTCCGGCAACTCGACATCAAAACCAGCCTTCTTCTGTGCCTTAGCCACAGGCCCCTGCACCAAACGTCCGTTAGCGTCGTACAAATCCTCCGTGTCGTAGCGCCGCATCACCGGGAACTGGGTGCGGTAGATCATGCACAGCTCATCAACCGTAATCCCCAAGGACAGAGCCACAATCGCATCAATCTCATTCTGCGCATGCCACCGCTCACGAGCATTGCGCAACGGCACATCCACAGTCCACGCAGTACCCATCACCGACTCCCACAGCTCCGCATACGCCGAGGTGAGGCAGTTGAGGCGGAGGTAGTTTTCGGAGGCAGTTTCGAGAAGTGACGATGAATCATTGAACGGAATGCTGTCCACCAAGCTTCGGAAGAGATGTCCGCTACCCGCAGACCGCGCCCAAAAATCACTTGTGATGGAGGAGAAAACTGCTCCGATTTGGGCAAGAGTCCTATCCTCAGCAGTGCAGCTAAGCACGGTGTTGACATGGGCTGAGTTGCGAGGAATTATTGATGGGTAGAGCGTGCGGAAACCCGTGGTCGCAGCCATTTCTCGCCAGGCGATGCGATAGGTACTGATGGCGTTCACGGATTTGCCATCTATGGTCCACTGACCGTAGTCGATATCGTAGTTGGGCTTGTCAGCTCGATTAGGAGCATATGCTGTCGCCGGAATGAAGTCCACGGGCATGGCCTCGAAATCAATCACCGACCAGTCCTGGTTGTGCTTCATTGTGGGGTTCGGCTGTTTGATCATGGGCGTGGAGACGCCCAGGTGCGGTCCCTGCAGGATGACGTCGCTCCAGGAATCTGGGTGCTGCCACGAGGAGTCGAAGTATCCGGCTTTCTTGTCCGCGCTTTCGTGCCACCCAGACGAGTACGAAAGACCTAGCTCGTGCAAGCGTGGGGCCTCGGCGAGCTTTTGAAGGACTTTAGCGGCCTCGGTGTTTACGGAATAGACCGTGCGCGACTCCAGCAGCGGAGTACCAGGGTCCTCCAAAATCGAGTTCCAGGTCTTGAGCATCTCCTTGTCGACGTGGATCAGTCGATCGCGGTGGGGGCGCAAATCCCAATTGTTGTTGTCATCCTTGAAACCGGGCAGAGGGCCGGTGCCGTCGTGGGCGAAGGAATCGATGACGGTTTGTGGGTGGTACAACGACGTCGCCATGAGGAAATCTGGGGAGTCCTGCGGATCACCGTAAACGTGAACACCGTACTGAACTAAGTGGTGGACATCGAAAAGTACATGTTCATTGATGAACTGCCAATGCCTGCGCAGGCGTCGATAGGCGCCGGCGCGCAGGGCCGCTGCCTTCTTCTCGGTGAAATGGGACTCGGGGTGAATCAGGGTGGTGATGCCCGCGGCGTTCGCGTTGCGCCAGGTTACCTCCATGAAGCCGCGGTACAGATCCGGCTGTTGCTTGACTAGGAGGGGGAACCGGGTGGCATCGCCAAGCACGGCAGACGTGACCACAGAGTCGGCGAGGCCCTTGGCCAGGGTGTCGCGGACGGCGGAATCGTTAGCTAGGTGTTGACGGCGTTCCTTCTTCTGCGCCTGGGTAGGTTTGTGTGCCAGGTTGAACCACGGGTCGTGCTCGGACAGGAGGGCATCGACGTCTGTGCGGGGGCGTACCCACGGCGGGTTGCCCACTTGGAAGTCGAAGCCGCCGCGGGACATGACTGCGGCGAAGTCGAGGTCCCAGTGGAAGAACGCCTGCTCTTGGGCGACGGTGATGGCGGTTTCTAGCCAGGGGTGGGCGACAAGGAGCTCGTCGCGGGACAGGGCGCTGGTGGCGGTAAGCTCGAAGGATTCGAGGTAGCCCAGATCCTCCCACCGCATGTCGAAGCCGAAGCCTTCGGTCTGCTTCGGGCGCTTGCGCGATTCGGGGAAGATACCCAGCAGGTCCTTGAGGGTGTTTAGCCACTCGTCGAGGTCAGGCAGTTCGTCGGTTTTGGTAATCGGCCAGAACCAGAGGGCGTTCCACGCGTCCATGGCTAGGCGCAGGCGCTGGTAGGCGCTGTCCGGGTTGTTGAACAGCTGCTCTTCGATCTCCGCGCGGGTAACGTTCTTGGCCGTCGGGTTGAATTCCTGGCCGAAGATGCGGATGTCGCGGCGGGATTGCTGCTCCGCGAGGCGGAGGCGGACCAGGGAGATCTGCCAGAGGCGTTCGACCTCCTTGGCCAGTTGCGTGGCCAGCTTGGCCTGGGCCGCGGTCAGCGAGGTGCGGATGCTCTTGCGCCAGGCCTTCATCGCCTTGACCTCGTCGGGGGCGATGTCCTTGAGATCCTTGGCATCGGCGGCAGCACCCCAACCATTCGATGGGAGCAGGAAGTGGTGGATGCGGCCGGCCAGCTTCGGGTCTGGGGAGCCGTTGGTGATGGACTCCGCCACGCTTTCGACGCCGTGGTAGGTGGGCATCTCCTTCAGATATGCCCGCTTCTTCACATCATTGGCGCTCAGCGTCGAGCGCGTTGCGCCAATCAGCGAGTTACCGGCGCGCAGGTGCAGGCCGAACCATGGGGCCTTCAAATCCGAGGTCATGGTGTCCAGCCAGAGCGAGATTTCGGCCAGCTCAACCGCAGTGTCGTTAAGGTCTACGCCGTAGACCTGGTGCAGTGCAATAGTTGCCTTCACCCGTTGCAGCTCCACAGGGCGCTGCTCGGGCTCAATCTGCTCGCCAAGCTCCTCCTGCTTCATCTCCAGGTAGAGCTCCGCCAGCTGATTGACCGTCTCCACCGCGAAGGCCCCGGAGCCCATGGCCGGCTCACAGATGGTCAGGCCCAAGATGTCGTCCGCGTGGTCGATACGGCCCGCCGCCTTGAGCTCCTCAATACCCTGGCCCACGGTGAAGCTGGACAGAACCTGCGGGGAGTAGAAGGAGGCGGAGCGCTCCCGGTCGCGGGAGGACTGCCGGTAGACGAAGCTGCCCCGCGGGTGGCGGCGGCGGTGCTCCGAGAAGCCGCCGGTGGCCTCCGCGCGCTTGACCAACACGAAGGAGTCCTCGGGAAGGCCTGCGGCCTTATCCTCGGCGACCAGCCAGGAGCCCTTCTCCGGGTTACCGTGGGGAGCGACCTCCAGCAGGTCCTCCTCCGCGATGAAGCCCGTATAAGACATCAGGCCCTCGTAGACCTGGCCCAGCTCTGTGACGCCGAGGGTGGCATAAGAGATGAAACCGCGGTCGGCCCCGCGCTTCTCCTTGGTCAGCAGCAGGTTGGACAGGACCTTCTGCAGCGCGGCGTTCGACAGCTTCACCCGGTCGATATACGCCGTGGCGGCCGGCTGAAACAGATCCGCCGACAGGTTGCGGAACGTCAAGCCTTCTTCGCCGGCCTTCGGCGCGTGCAGCGGGTTATCCGGGTCGAGCGGATCGTGCCCGTCATTGACCTGGCTGAACAGCAACTGCAGCGAGTCGTAGAGGTAGGTGCCGCGCCGGGCGCGGTCGCTAGTGGGCTCTACAAGGATCTGGTCCCGCAGGCGGGTCATGCCGTAGCCTTCGTCGTAACCGGCGTCCCCGGTCGGGAGGATTTCCAGCTCCGGGGAAGACTCCGCGAACAGCAAGAACAGGATGCGGTAGAGGTAGCGCAGCGACTGCTTGGCCAGCTCGTTGCCCTCCAGATCCTCGGTGGAAATGCCCTGCTGGCGGTAGCGCTCCAGCACGTCGTTGCCGAGCACCTCAATCGAGTCCTTAATTGCCTCGCGCAATCCCGCGGAGACCTTCGCGGTGTGCGCGTGCGAGTCCTCGAGCGTCTGCGACCACCAGCAGGTACCGTCCGCTGCGACCTCCACGTTCTCGCGCGCCAGGGAGGCGACCGTGCGCGGCACCTCACCCTTGGCGCGGGTGTCGTTGCGCTCGGTAGCCAGCGCCACGTCCACCGCCAGGAACCGGCCCAACGGCCAGGACTCCCGCTCGGCCAGGATGGCCCAGTTGCCGGCGAAGACCAGGATGAACTGCGGCGGGGTATCCGTCAGGAAAAGCTCACTGACCGTCTTGCGTGTAGACCAATCCTGCTCCTTCTCGTTGAGCCGCGGGGCAGTTAGCGGGCTGACACTGCTGAGATCTTCCACCGCCTCGATGGGGTGCGACTCCAGCGCCAACATCGAGCCCTGTGCTCCCCGGAAGGCGGTGAGGGTGAGGTCCTGTCCGTTGCGTTCCAGCGTCAGTTCTTCCGGCCCCGGGTAGCCGAAGGCCTGCTGGATGGCGCGGTGGCTGGCCAGGGCGGTGTCCGGGCGGTCCTTGTCGAGCTTGGACAGCGCGCGCTGTAGCTCCTCGCGCTGGCCGGTGTAGCGCGCGAGCGGGGAGGTGTGCGCCTGGTTCTCCTTATCGGCGGCCTTCCATTCCTTGACGCGTGCGTCGACCTTCTTGCCGAAGTTGTCTTCCTTCTTCTCGTCCGAGGTCAGGTAGTAGTCAGAGATCCACTCTTCAACGTTGATGATGGAATCAAAAGCAGACATGGTGAAAATTCCTGTAGAGGTTGGCGGGGAAGCGGTATTTGGGGATGGTGAGTGCTTGGGCGGTTGTGTGCTTGGGCCTGTGTGGTGGGTCAGGCCGGCAGGATGACGGCTAGCGGGCGGATGAGTAGGCGCTCTGGTTGCATGGCTGCGAGCAGGTTGTCCTCCTCTTCGAGCAGGGCCTTGGAGCGCTTGCGCGCGCGGGCCAGTTGCTGCGGGGTACCCTGCTTATCCCAGGCGTTGACGCGCTCGTGCCAGTGGTCGTTGATCTCTTTAAGCCGTTTGGTGACCTCGTCTTGGACGAAGAACAGCTCATCTTCCGAGGCCTCTACCGCAGCAGCGACCAGCTTGGCCAGGTTATCCGGGACGCTGGCGGTGGAAGCGTTGATCGACGTGGAGCTCAGCCCCAGTTCTTTTAGCCGGGTCAGCGGTTCCTTGAGCATTTCCACCTGCGCACCCTGCACGCCCGCGGGAACGTCCAGGCCGAAGGGGCCTTCGGTGGCCAAGGAGAACGCGCGGGTGACCACCTGGCCGCGTGCGTTGGTGAGAGTGCCCATGGAAAAGACGGTGGGCTTGTCCACGTTGCCGGTAAAGGCCGGGATTTCGTTCTGGCTCATCGCGGCCAGGGCCCGATCGGCCGCCCAGGAGGTCACCGGGTGCAGCGGCGAGAGGTAGTGGGCGACCGGCCAGGACTTTTCCGAATCACCCTCGCGGGCGGCCTGGAGCTGCTCGTTGCCGCGGGAGGTGGACGTGGCGAGCACGAGGCGCTCCATCACCTTGCGGTAGTCCACGTAGTCCTGGGGCAGGAACTCGAAACGGCGCTGTAAGTCATAAGGCGGGGTGAATTCCACGATGTCGTTGTCGAAGACCTCCAGATCCACGCCGCCGGCGGACGGGGACGCCTGCGGCACGTCGTGGAAGGCCTCGTTCAGCGCATCGATAAGGTAGTCGATCTCCGCGGGGTACAGGCTCACCCGGTGCTGGGCTTGCGGCTGGTCGTAGTCATCATCCGCGTCGTCGCTGGCGTCGAAATTCGCCAGGAGTTCCATGATGTCCCGGTTCTGCGCGGTGATATCGTCCTGTGCGGTGGTGTCTTTCTCCGGTGCGGGCTTGGCGTGGGCGCCGCGGGCGATATCGGTGGGATCAGCCACGACCGCGTCGAAGGCTTGCGAGCCCTGCAGGACGGTGCGGATGGCGTCTTCCTCAGCGCGCACGTTGTAAGAGCCCATCAGGGAAGCGGCGTCGCCCAAAACCTTGAAGGCTTCGGTTTCGCGGTCGACCAGCTTGGTCAGCACGTTGAGATCGCCGACCGAGGACCCGGTGTCCAGCAGTAGCGTGGTGATTTGCGGTTCATGCTCCTGGCCGTAGCGGTCGATACGGCCGTTGCGTTGCTGAATACGGATGAGCGACCACGGGATGTCGTAGTGAACGAGGTCGTGGCACTGGGAGTGCAGGTTCACGCCCTCCGAGGCGACGTCGCCGGTAATTAGGACGCGCAGCGGGGTGTTTTCCCGCTTGAACTCATCGATGAGGGCCATCTGCTCCACATCGGACAGGGACCCGTGCATGACCGCCACGGACTTGGCCGGCAACTTGAGGTACTTGACCAGGTTCTCCTGCAGCCACTTCAGCGTCGCGACGCGTTCGGAGAAGACCACCGCGCGCTTGGCCTTGCCCTTGCCGACCCCAATGTCAGTGAGGTAGGTGGCCAGCTCCGCGAACTTAGCTGAGTTCTCCGGCGTGACCTTGGCGTTGAGCTCTTGCAGGCGCTCGAGTGCCTTGATCTCCTCCGTGCGGTCAGTGCCCTCCAACGAACGCAGGCGGGTGTTCAGGGTTTCGGCCAGTGCGGCCGGCGAGGACAGGAACGCCTTGATGAGCGTCCACGGGAACAGGCGGTCCTTGCAGACCGAAGAGTTCAGCCAGGTGTCGTGGAGCTCGCGGGCGACGGCCTGCTCTTCCGGGCTGGGCTCGACCGGAACGTGCAACGGGTCTTTGCGCTTGGCCCACTTGGAACCCACCACGGAGGCAACCTCCGGGGAGTTGCGGTGGCGCCGGATAATCAGGTCCTTGGCGGCGTCCTGATCGATGGTCCCGTCCGGCAGCACCGCGAGCGGGTCGAGTAGGCGCAACAGCTCCTTGAAGGAGTCCGGGTCGCCGTTGTGCGGCGTCGCCGAAGCTAGGATGAGGGCCTCCGTAGTCGGCGCCAGCGTGCGGGCGAGCTCATTGTTTTGAGTACCCGCGTTGGTGGCGTTGTGGATCTCATCAATAACCACCGCGTCCCAGCGCACCTTCTCCAGCTGCGCGCGGTACTTCACCGACTTCAACGTGTCCATGGAGACGATGACGCGGGGGAAATACGTAAACGGGTTCTTTGAGGCGGGCAGCTTTTGGCGCACCTGCTGGATGCCCAGGGAGTCGAGGCGCACCAGCGGGATGGCAAAGCGCGTCCACATCTCCTGCTGGAACTGTTCCAGCACGTGCTTGGGGGTCACCACCAAGATGCGCTCGCCGCGGCCGCGCCGGATAAGTTCCGCCAGAATCATGCCGATCTCCAGGGTCTTGCCCAGGCCGACCGCGTCCGCGAGCAAGATACGGGTGCGCAGGCGCTGCGGATCGAGTGCCTTGTCCACGGCCGCCAGCTGGTAATCGAGGGGATCCGCCAGCATCTCGTCGGCGACCTCCACCTGCTGCTGGCCGACCGGGATGGGAGTTTGCCGCAGCGTGGACTCCAACCACAGCGCGGTGTGCCGGTAGCGGGGGCTTTCGTCCGCGACGACGGTGACCTCCGAGGGATCGAAAATCTTGATATCGTCCAGCGCGGTATAAAAGACCGCGGTCGCATCCCGGACGTAGTCGCTCAAACCGCGGACATTAACCCGGTAACCATCGGTGGTGCGCGCAACCTTGGTGACCAACCACTGCTCGTCGCGGCAGTGGACAGTCACACCGGGCGAGAGCTGGTCGAAGGAGTCAGTGTCGAATTTAGGGGCCGCGGTGCTGGAGGTGGAAGAGAGGTCCATAAGGAGGAATTTTATCTTTTCGGTCGTAGAGCTCGCGTCGATTAGCGACGCGTGTATGCTCCTGATTTCTGGGGGCCTATATAGGGGACCTTAAGGCTTACCCCCGACACATAACGGAATGGATTGGTTTCTGTGTTCTAAAGACGTTGGGGTGGCTACTTTAAGCGCGCGTTTGATTACTACTTATCTGATCTCTTCCGCAGATTCGTGTACGTAGGTTCGAAACCTGATGTAATTTTCACCAGAAAAGTCCTTCTCAGTTAGTAACTTGAGGAGCGCATTACTCGCTTAAAATGTATGAGTTGTTTTCCTCCGATTTTTGGAGGGAACCGTATGGGCGTTCTCGGTATAGGGCCCCGGAAGCGGGTGGCCGTTATCGCTATGCGTTGAGATTTGTGTGGCTCGTTGAGCCGGAGTTCGAGGAGTGTCGTGGAACCTCAGATTGAGAAAGCTGTCAGTCTCTTTGCCTTCCTGGCTGATATGCAAAAGCGTTCAGAAAAGCCGGTCAAGGAGACCAAAGATTACGGTCCTAAGAAACACCGGGTCTGGTTCCATGATCTGAAGGAGCTGGTGCAGCAGCGCGGAAAGTACCTGACCCTAGCTGCGCCTCTGCGCGCACTGCTGGGTTTGCCGGCAGGCAAGGCCGGAGCGGAGAGCGGGGACGCTGCCGCGAATGCGCTGCTGAAGATTGAGCGCCTAGAAAAAGAGTCCGCACCGGAGCCAGGCGCCGAGGTCCAACGCTGGCTGGACGGTGGAATCGATAACCCGCTCAAGCGCCCGCAGATCCGCGAAGAGGTCACCGTGGGCGTGGAAACCTCCTACTACGAGGAACTCGACACTACGGTCACGCAGGCTATCGAACAGTGGCTGCAGCTGTGGGACGAGTGGGCGCTGGATGAACGGATACGTGACCTCTACGATCAAATCTTCGAAATCCAAACCGATGCCAACCAGAATTCGGAAGAATTCGAGTTGGTATTCGGCTTCGGCAACCTGCACTGGGTGGCCCCCAACCGGGACAAAATCAACCGACACCTATTCGTTGCGAAGCTGGAGATCGAACATTCGCCGCGCAACGGTTCTCTGACCGTCAGGTTAGAAGATACTCCCGCAAAGGCGGAGCTGAACGCGTTGCCGCCGGACGCGCTGGATGACATTAATTTCATTGATGAGACCAAGCGTGCCGTCGCAGAGTTCGAGGGCGAGGTTGTGAACGTCAACGATCTGACCGATTTGCTGCGGACCACCGCTAACCGCTTGCACCGGCAGGCCGTCTACCGCCCGAGCGCCGAAATCATGGCCGGGGACGGACACCCGGTGCTCACCTACGCCCCGGCGATGATTCTCCGCAAGCGCGTCAAAGTGGGGTTGGGTTCTTTCTTCGAGCAAATTGCCCGCGCCATCGCTGAGACCGGCACCGTACCCCGCTCCCTGTGGGAGCTGGTGGAGATGCCAGTCGAGGAGAGCCCGGAGGAACGGCTGCGCGAAGACCATATCGCTGATCGCGGCGGAGTGCTGCGCATTGACGGCGAGATCTTCAGCCCTTTGCCGCTGAATGACAAGCAAAAGCAAGTCCTCGCCCGCGTGGACTCCAGCGCCCAGACCATCGTCCAGGGCCCGCCGGGTACCGGTAAGACGCACATGGCGGCGGCCCTGTTGTCGCATCTTCTTGCCCAAGGCAAGCGGGTCCTAGTCACCGCGGAGAAGGCCCGTGCTTTGTACGAGCTGCGGGATAAGCTGCCGGCTGAGATTCGTGAGCTGGCGGTCTCCGTACTTGATTGGTCAGATCAGAACATGAGCGAGCTCGAGGTGGCGGTGTCCACTATCGCAAGGAAAGCCGACAGCTTTGACGCCTCGCAGAATGTGCGGGACCTGGAGAGGCTCTCGAACGAGCTGGACCAGCTGCGGGAACAGCGCCAGCGCCTGGGGCAGGCGTGGAGCAAGCGCTTGGAGCGCGAGTTCACCGACTTCGGTGTGGCCGGTTACCCGGATAAATTCTCCGAGGCGGCCCTGCGTACCCAGGAAGAAACCGACGATTACAGCTGGGTCCAGCAGCTCAATGACGCTTCCTTTACTGAACCCTTTCCGCTGAGTTCCGGGGAGATCAACGAATGGTTCACGCTCCTTGATGATGCTTGTCTCACCGGCGCCCGGGGCAACGAGGACGAGCTCGACGTCATCTCCTTGGGCCTTCCCGAGCCGGCGCAGTGGGAGGAGCTCGTAGCTGACCTCGAACAGTCACGAGGCGCACTGGAGACCCTCGAATCTGAGCTGCCGGCATGGGCAACAGAATTGGCCAAACTGGATGAGTTCACTCGGGCCAGCCGCGAAGCAAAACTAAATGAGCTGAAGGAGGTGGAAGAAAAGATCCAGGGCTTCCACCAAGACTGGGCGGATGATGTTACCCGCGATTTCGCGCAAGACAGCGGCCAGCGCTCGGTATCTACGGCGAATTTCCTGGCAGGCAAGATATCTACTTTCCAGAAGGAGCGCCTGACTGACGGCAGCTTGGCCCGCGTCAGCGTTAACGGCAGCCTCGAGCAATTCACGGCTATGGCTCGTTCCCTGCAGGAATACCTCAACGGCGGCGGTACGGTGAAGACCCGCGCTGATGGCTCGGTTAAAACGGGTTTCTTCACCTCCTCGGTCGTTAAAGAAAGTGAACCTTTCTTCTCCAACGTGCGCGTAGACGGGCTTCCTCCCACGTCGCTGGAGGCGGTGCATACCTTCCTGGACTACGTCGCCCTGCGCTGGGTGGTCTCCGAGTTAGTCGAGGCTTGGGCGCCGCTGGCACGTATCCAGGACGCAAGCCTGGAGCTGCGGATGGGCAATATCCAGCGCGAGGTGAACAACCTCACCTCCCTCGTAGACCTACACCAGCAGCGCGCCACGAACTACCGGCAGCTCAAGGACCGCGGCCTGGTATCTGCCGATGGCAAGCCTTACGACCTCGCAGTAGTGCGCCAGTACCGTGCCTCCGAAAAGGAACTCAACCAGCGGATTAAAGACCTGGAAGCGCAGGCGCAAGAGGTAGAAGACGCCCTTGCTAGCCCAGCCGATAAGGCGGGTGCGTCGCAAAACCTGCGGGATCTATATGCGGCGGCGAAGGCCCGCTCGGCCGAGGGCTATTCGACCGCGATGGGCGAGCTTGTCCGTGTGGCGGGCGAAGCGCCCCGGGCACGCCGCCGCAATGAACTCAGCGCCGCGGTTAAGGAGTGGTCGTTCAAACTGACCTCGTTGGTCTCTGACGCGGAAACCGCACCGGAGTGGCGCCCGCGGGTCTTTATCCTGGATGACGCTCGGGCGTGGGCTCTTGCGGCGCAGCGCCTGGCCGCTACCGAAGACATCGACTTCGTGCAGCTACAGGAAGAGCTATCCTTCATCGACCAGCGGATCACCGACATCGCAGTGGAAATCGCCGCGCTGCGGGCCTGGGACAAGGCTGTCGGTCACGGCCGAATTAACCGGCAAACGCGGACCGACATGATGGATTACACCCAGCGGGTCCGCAAGCTCGGTAAAGGCAAGAGCAAGGACACCGAGCGCTATCGTCGCGCCGTGCGCAAGTCACTCGAGCGCTGTTCAGCGGCGGTGCCCGTGTGGATCATGCCTATCTACAGGGTAGTCGAACAGTTCCAGCTCAAGGAGAACATGTTCGACGTCGTCATCGTGGACGAGGCTTCGCAGGCGGGCGTGGAAGCAGTATTCCTCCAGTACTTGGCTGAGAAGATCGTTGTCATCGGTGACGACCAGCAGGTGTCTCCGATGAGCGTGGGTTCCCGTACCGATGAGGTGTACGAACTGGCGCGGCAGCACATCAAAGACTTCCGGTATTTTGATAGCTGGACCAACCAGGATCAGTCCCTGTTCGGCGCGGCCCAGATGTATTACCAGGACCGGATTGTGCTCGATGAGCACCGGCGCTGCGTACCGGAGATCATTGAGTTCTCCAACAAGCTGGCCTACCGGCCGAATAAAATCGAGCTCACCCCGGTGCGCCAGGTACCACCGGGAGAGCGGCTCGCGCCCTTTAAGGTCACCCGTACTCCGAATGCGTTTAGTGAAGCCTCTAGCGGCGCCCAGGTCAACCGCGCCGAGGCTCTCGTCCTCATCGATCGGTTGAAGCGCTGCTTGGACAACCCTCGGTACGACGGGTTGACCATGGGCGTGATCTCTCTGTTGGGTTCCGCACCGCAGATCAAATTCATCCGGGCCCGCTTACAGGAAGAACTGCCGCCGGAGATCTGGGAGGAACGCGAACTTGTTGTCGGTGCCCCGTCCGATTTCCAGGGCGCGGAGCGCGACGTCATTTTCCTGACTATGGTCTCCACGGCCCAAGTTCAGGAAAATGGACGACTGGCGCCCAAGCGTGTGGCAACCCTGAGCGGGAAGGAATACGTACAGCGCTACAACGTCGCGGTCAGCCGCGCCAAGGACCAAGTGTGGCTTTTCCACTCCATCGGCACCGACCAGCTGCACTCCAACGAGGACGTGCGCTGGCAGCTTTTGGAGCACGCCTACGCCGTGGCCGAAGCGGACCCGGAGGTCAGCTACAGCGAACTCGTTTCTGGTGACCAGCGTTGCGAACCCTTCGACTCGCTCTTTGAACAGCGCGTCTACAACCGGATTGCCCAGCGCGGCTTCCGGGTGATCCCGCAATACCAGTCCGCACACTATTACATCGACCTCGTCGTCGAGGGCGCCGGCGGACGACTCGCGGTCGAGTGCGACGGCGATCACTGGCACGGGCCAGCCCAAGCCAAGGAAGACCAAGGGCGCCAGCACGAGCTGGAGCGCCTCGGATGGAACTTCGTGCGCATCTTCGAGTCCGATTTCTACCTGAACCCCGACGAGCAGATGCAACGCGTCTTCGACGAGCTGGATAGCCGCGGGATCACTCCGTTCACCTCTGCCAACCAGGCGAAGAAGTCCAAGAACGTTGAGGTCATTGAGGAGGCATTCCGGCTGCTGGAGACCGGTGAGGTTCCCGGCGGCAGTGGGGTAATGGATGAGCCTGTGTCCCCGCAGATGAGTCCAGAGCCTGCTCCGCGGGAGGGCCAACCGCTACCAGCCAGGGAACCGAAGGACACCTCGGAGCCGGCTGCGTTGAGTGATTCTGGAGCAAGCACGGGCAAGCAAGTGGGGGAGTCTGGCCAAGGAGAAATTGACGGGCCGTTTGACGCTGTTTACAGCAAGTTTTCGGGGCAGGTTCATCCTTATGAGGCAAGCAAAGATATGCGCGTTCCGATCCAAAAGATCAGCGTTGGGATTCGCGCGATCGTGGAGCATGAAGGACCTATCACCGGTGAGCTAATCTACCGCCGTTACCAGGAAGCTAACGGGTTCCGCGTTACCCGCGCTTCTCGCACAGCGCTCAATAAGGCCTTGTCCGACTTGCTCCACAAGAAAGCTATCCACGTGACTGAAACAGCAGGTACAGCTGGATACAAGGAACGGACCTTCTACCTAGAGGGCCAAGACTTGGCTTGCGTTCGCACACGGGGTGACCGCGACTTCGATGTCATCCCGTTCGAGGAACGCGCAGAGCTCATGCGGCGAGTATTCGAGCTGACCGGAAAGAGCCAGCGTGAAGACTTGATGCGGGAAACCATGAAGTACTGGGAGCATCAGAGGCTAACTGCGAAGGTGCGGGAAGCGCTCGATGAGCCCTACAACTGGCTGCGAAAACAAGGGGTGTTCTAAACCGGAGTAGCCTTTCTCCCATGAGTCTGAATAACAAGGAACGCCAGGCCGCTGCGGGGGAGATTGCGGAGAACCTGCGGCGGGCGGGCATCGATGAGCCGGCGCTGCAGGCCATGACCGGGTTGCCGGATGGGCGCTTTGCGGCGGCGCTGAACGTGACTGCCGTCTGCGACCCGGCAGATGTCTGGCAGGAGCGGGCTCAGGAATGACAAAAGCGGCCGAGGGCTGGATGGTGGATCCGGTCCTCGGCCGCTTCTCTGCGCCCGGCAGGGTCGTGCGGTGGCTAGGCCACGGCCTCTTCGACGAGGGCGACGACGGCGCGGCGGTCCGCGGCGGCGTAGAGCTTATCGCGGAAGTCCTGCTTCATCAGGCTGCGCGCCAGCTTGGACAGAAGCTTGAGGTGCTGCTTGCCGGCGTCGTCGGGCACGGCGATGAGGAAGACCAGGCGGGAGGGTTCCTCCTCCGCGGCCCAGGGGATGCCGGGCTCGTCCAGGCGGGCAAAGGCCAGGGTCGGGGCGGTCACGCCGGCCACGCGGGCGTGCGGGATGGCCACGGCGTTGCCCACGGAGGTCGAGTGCTTGGCCTCCCGGTCCAGGGCGGCGTCGACGACGGCCTGGGCGTCGGTGATGCGCCCGCTGGAGGCCGCGGCGGCGACGAGCTCACGGATGACGTCGTCGCGGCTGGAGACGGTATCCGGTTCCAGCAGCACCACCGAGGGGTCGATGAGCGTGCTGGGGGTGGTGGCGGTCGCCGTAGTACTCGGGGCGGCAGTGGTAGCACCCGCGGCGCCGGCCGGGACCGCGGCAGCCGTGGTGTCGGTGCCGGGCTGGGTGGTGGCATCGGCGGTGTTGGCGGCGTCGGCGTCGGCGCCGGTGTTTTGTGCTTCAGGGGTGGCAGGGTTCTTCTTCTGGGTGAGCCCCACCAGGACCAGGATGAGGATGGTCGTGGCGGCTACGCCGGCGGCCATGGCGATGAAGAAGCCGACGACGTTGTCCACCGCGCCCAGCAGGGCGACGATGGGTCCGCCGTGCATGACGTGGTCGGCCGCGCCGAAGGCACCGGCCAGGGCGCCGGCGATGGCGCCACCGACGACGTTGGCCGGAATGACCTGCAGCGGGCGGGCCGCGGCCAGCGGGATGGCGCCCTCGGTGATGCCGAAGAAGCCCATGAACAGCGCGGCGATGCCGGAGTCGCGCTCCGCCTTGGTGAACCAGGCGCGGCGGATGAGCGTGGCCAGGCCCACGGCCAGCGGCGGGACGGCGATGGCGGCCGCGGCCATGCCCATCGGCAGCGCGTTACCGGAGGCGATCATGCCGCCGCCGAAGAGGAAGGCGGTCTTGTTGAAAGGCCCGCCCATGTCGAAGGCCATCATGGCGCCGATGATGGCACCCAGCACCAGCACCGAGGCGCCCTGCATGCCGGCGAGGTACTCGGTCAGCGCGGCGAAGACGCTGGCAATCGGGGCGCCGATGAGCCAGATGAAAGCCAGGCCCACGATGAGCGTGGTTAGGATGGGGATGACGATGATGGGCCAGATGGGCGCGATGAACTTGTGCACCGGGATCTTCCTAATCCCCAGGGCCACGTAGCCGGACAAGATGCCGGTGACGATGCCGCCCAGGAAGCCGGCGCCGGCCTCCGAGCCGTAGAGGGAACCGGTGGTGGCGATAAAGCCCGTAATCAGGCCCGGGGCGAGCCCGGGCCGGTCCGCGATGCCGACGGCGATATAGCCGGAAAGCACCGGCACCATCAGGGAAAACGCCAGGGTGCCCAGCTCAGAGATGGTGAACCAGAAGGAATCTTCCGGGATGGCCAGGCCCTCCGGGGTGGGCGTGCCGCCGATGGATAGGGCCACGGCCAGCAGCAGACCACCCGTGACCACGAACGGGATCATGTGGCTGACACCGTTCATCAGGGCCTTGTACATCGTCTGGCCCACGCCGGCGAGGCCGGAGGACTCGGACTTGGTGCCCGCGCCCTGGCCGGCCTGGTCGGCCTGCTGCTTTTGCAGCTGGCGGTCGGTGAAGGTGTTCGCCTCCAGGGACTGGCGCAGCAGCTCCTTCGGGCGCTTGATGGCGTCGTCGACGCCGGTGGCCAGCAGGCGCTTGCCCACGAAGCGCTCCTTGTTGATGACGGTATCGGCGCCGATGAGGACGGCATCGGCAGCCTCAATATCAGCGGGGGTGAACGCACCCTCGACGCCGATGGAACCGTGCGTTTCGACCTTAAGATCGAAACCCAATTCTTGCGCGGCCGCGGTGAGGTTTTCGGCCGCCATATACGTGTGCGCGATGCCCGTGGGGCAGGCGGTGATCGCCAGGATGCGCGGCGGGTTCTTAGTGTTATCGGACATGGAACCAATTTTATGGCCCCAGCCGGGCCGGGCCAAGACAATCCAAGATAATGGGGAAGAAAAACGACAAGAAAACTCCCTTGGTTGCGCGGGGAGGAATGACATTCCCAGTGCGCAACCAAGGGAGTTTCAAGCATCACCGCCTGAGGCGATGAGCAGATAGTCCCATGTAGTTCCTCTGTCCCTTAAGGAACCAGGTGGTCTTTAGTACAGACCGCTGTGCTTCTTACCGAAGTCGTTGGTGCCAACCTTGCGGGAGTCAACGTTCTGGTCGTTGCCCTTGGAGTTGTCACCGTCCAGGCGGGAGGTCTGGGTAACGGTGATGTAGTTCTTCAGGCGGCCTTCCTTGGTGTTGCCGTCGCCGAAGTCCAGGAACGCCAGCTCCTGCTTCTCACCCTTGTTGATCGGGTTGGACAGGTTAACCTCGAAGGAGCGGGTGGAGGTCTTCTTGTCGAAGCCCAGGTCGCGGATGTGAGCACCGTTGGTGGAGCGCGGGGTGATCAGGCGGTCGACGCCCTCCGGGCCCTCACCGGTCTTGACATCGACGCGGAACTGGGTAGCCGGGAACTCACCGTAGTAGCGCTTGGAACCAACGTTCTCAGCGCCGACGGCGACGGTGCCGGAGAAGCCAGCGTGCTTAGCGCCGGAGGTCTTGATGAACGGCTTCAGGTCCAGCTCGGAGTCTTCCTCGGTGGCCTCGCCCTTGTCGACCTCTTCCTGCTTCTTCTTGTCAGCAGCCTCTTCCTTGTCGCCCTCAGCCTCGGAAGCAACCTCTTCCTCAACCGGCTTCTCGTTCTCGGCGACAACCTCAGCGTCAGCCTTCGGGTCCTTCTCTTCCTCAGCCACCTTCGGGTCGTTGACGTCGGTGGTGTTCTGAGCGTCCTTGTTCGGGGCGAAGGAATCAGCCAGATCGTCGTACAGCTTGACGCGGACCTCGTTCTTGACCGGCTGCAGAGCGGACCAGAAGGTCGGGGTGGACCAGGTGCCGTTCGGCTTGCAGTACTGCTGGGTACCGGTCATGTTCAGGACGCGGAAGCCGTAGGTGGCCTCACCGGTGTGGTTCGGCGGAACGTCGTACGGGCCGATGGTCTGGCCAGCGTCCCAGGACAGGGAGTAAGAAGCGGAAGCACCGATCTTGGTGGCGATGGAGTGGGAGATGCCCACGGAGGACTCGCCGCCATCCTTGGAGTAGCCGCCACCCAGGTTCATGGAGGTGGTGGAGGTGCGGTCACCGTTGATCTCCACGTTGATGGACTGAGACTTGGACAGCTCCTGGCTAAGCGGGATGTCCTTCTTGGTCTGGTTGGTGGTGGAGATGGTGCCGGCCGGCATGAAGGTGTCGGTGGCCTTGTAGACCACGGTGCGGTGGTCTTCCCACGGGTTGCAGACCGGACGCGGGTTCAGCACGTTGGCCTTCATGTGATCGGAGCCGTGGGTGGTGTGGATGATCGGCAGCTTCGGGTTCAGCGCCGGGGTCTCCGGGTAGGACTCGGTCTGGGTGGCGGCACCGGCGACCGGGGCGGTCAGAGCGGTACCCGCAACGATGATGCCAGCGGTCAGGCCGGCAAAACGACGACGGATATTCATAAAGAAAAATCTCCTGAAGTAGGGGATGGGTTTTGACAGTACGACACGCATTCCTCAAGGCGTGATGCAGTCCAACGTAAAGGCCGCTGGAAAGAACCGCAATAGTCGGAATGTCTAGACAAATTATCGTTTTCGAGGATCGGACAGTTGGTTCATCCTTTGTTGAGCTTTTTCTGTAGATTCGCTGGCTACGGCGGGATAAATCATTATCTACTTAGGGATGAAAGGTATATACAAGTAGAATTTCCAGAAAAGCCCGACACCCTCGAATAGGGGTGAAATAGGGGTTAAAAATAAGGAAACTCTCAGACGTTACCGGCCGGTAAACACTGTTAAAAAGCGTTATTGAGCTGGCAGTTGCTTGGCGCCGGGGAAGTGGAGTCGATTTTGGTTTAGGCGTCAAGTTAACTAAAGGTTAACTACACCACGCCGGTTAGGCTGACCTCCGTTGATGGGTAGGAAGTGATAAAAAGTTTGCAATCCTAGGTCTAGCTGGGCACTGGGACAGCTGTTTCGGGGTGTTTCGCCCGTGGCAGGGGTCAGGCTGCCGCCAGCGCTGCGGCTTTAGCGCGCTGCGCCGCCCTGCGCAGGGAGGGACGGCGGGTGGGAGCGGCGAGCCAGGCTGTGTGGCGGCTGCTTAAGCCACGTGCACGCTGGGGCTGGGCTGACCGGTGTCCAGACTTGTCCGCCGTAGGATCTCGCGGGTGACCGTGGCGACCTGACCGCGGCCCAGGAAGACGGTGCGCAGCGCGGCCTTGAGCGGGCCATCGTCAGCCCACTCGAAGTAGACCTCCACCGGCTTGCCGGTGCGCCGCTGGATGTCCAGGGCGATAACGGCCACCGCGTTGGACACCGAGGCCGCCTCGACCACCAGCGCGCCGTCCACGCCGCGCACGGAGTAGGGCTCGGCGAAGGCGCTAGGATCGCGCACGGAAATCTCCAGTGCCACGATGTCCGCGGCGCTGTCCAGGTGGTGGGCGCGGCAGATGCGCTCCTTCTTTGGCCCCAACTCAGGGCAGGGGGCCGCCGGCATCAGCTGGATGCTAGATCCTGGGACCTCGAGCAACTCTACGGCGGCTGCATCCCAGGAGATGCCGTTGTCGCGCAGCTCGTAGGAGCGCAGGGCGCGGGAGGCCAGCGAGCTCAAGACAATGGCTACGAT
Organism: Corynebacterium sp. 2571A; assembly: GCF_055700935.1. Classification (NCBI taxonomy): domain Bacteria; kingdom Bacillati; phylum Actinomycetota; class Actinomycetes; order Mycobacteriales; family Corynebacteriaceae; genus Corynebacterium; species Corynebacterium sp. 2571A. Next base: position 609,367 of record NZ_JASTTE010000001.1, read on the forward strand.
AAAGAACCCGGCCACGCGCAGGCCGTCGGGGCGCTCCACGAGGTTGGCGGCAAGGGTCAGGCCCATGACCACCGCGATGGCGGCGAACCAGGCCTTGGCGCGCGCAGTGCAGGTCACCGCCACGGCGCCGGAGAAAATCACCACCAGCACGCCGGTGGCATAGGCCCCCGACTGCTTGTCCACGTCCGCGTCGAAGACGCAGGTAATGCCGATGGCGATGGCGCTGAGCAACAACACCATCGGCCGGGAGCGCTTGGCCCACTCCGGGGCCATTCCGAAACGCGGCAGGTACTTCGGGATCAGGGCGAGCATGCCCGACATCGCCGAGGCACCGGCGAACCATAGGATGGCCGTGGTGACGTATCCGTAGAACTGCCCGAAGGTGGCCCCGAGGTAGTGCTCGGCCAGCCAAGCCAGCGCCCGCCCGTCGGCGCTGCCGCCGGCGCCGAATTGGTCGGCCGGGATAAGGGTGGTCACAAGTAGCGAAGAGGCCAGCAGGTACAGGCTCATAATCACCGCGCTGGTGGTCACCAGCCGGCGGGCGCGCTTGATGCGCTGCGGCAGGGACTGCGAGCGGATCAGCGGCATGACGGACACGCCCGTCTCAAAACCGGACAGGCCGAGGGCGAGCTTGGGGAAGACGATCAGGCACACCACCGCCATGCCTACCGGGTGTGGGTGCTGGGCGTGAAGGGTATCGGCCCAGTCGCCCAAGAGGGCCGGGTGGGTGGCCAGAGTCCACAGGCCGGCGGATACTACCACCAGGGTCAGCGAGAGATAGGTCACGACTAGGCCCACGGCCACGCCGACGGCCTCGCGGAAGCCGATCAAAAAGACCACTGCCAGGGCGCTGACCAGTGCGATGGTGACGGGAAGCTGGTGCGGGCTGTCGGTGGCGCCGAGAAGGTGCGCGGAGGCATCGGAGGCCGACAGCGTAATGGTGACCATGAAATCCGTGGCCGCAAAGCCCAACAGCACCAGGACGAGCAGCTTGCCCCACCAGCCGTGGGTGAGGGCCTCCATCATCGCGATAGATCCCAGCCCGTGCGGCGAGCGCGCCGCGACGCGCCGGTAGACCGGCACCGCCCCGGCCAGGGTGACGACCACGAGGATGAGGGTGGCGGCCGGGGCCAGGGTGCCGGCGGCCAGCACCGCGATGCCGGGCTGGTATCCCAGCGTGGAGAAATAGTCCACCCCGGACAGGCACATCACCTGCCACCACGGGTAGGTGCGCTCGGGAATGGGGTGCGAGGAAAAATTGTCCCTCCGCACTGGCTTGTGCGGGCGGGGAAGATGCATTGCCACGACAAAGAAATATACGCCGCGCGCCGGAGAATAAAAGTCCTGCGGCGGTGGTATATATCACTGCTTTGCAAGCGGGAGTCCGCCGCCTGAGCGGCTGAAGGCATGAAGTTGCCCCTCCGCCTGCTCGGGGGGGGTGATAGGCAGAGGGGCAACGGGTGCGAGGTGGGGCGGCCGGAACGCTCGGGGGGTGATGTTCCGGCGCCACGCTGCCTCGCAATTACGATACTAACGTAGGTCGGCTAAGAATGCACGCCCAAAGCAAAAACTTTTTTGTTAGCGCAGCTCAGTGGCCTTTTCGTTGGCCCGGATTTCCTCTAAACGGCGGTCATCTGCTAGGCCCGAAACCACTACTGCGGACCCGCCTTTAGCCAGCGGCACCAACACGTTCGCGCGGAAGCTGTCCCAGTCGTGCCAACCGGTGCTCAGCACGCGGGGTCCGTTAGGGCCGCCGTGGGCCTGGCCGGCGGGGCCCGCGGGGCTGTCAGGGTTGTCTGCGGCCGCGTCGGTGAGCACGAGCTCGGGCAGGGGCGTGGTCGGCTCGAAGTACTGGTCGCCGTAGAAGCGCACGGTGGGGCCGAAGTCGATGGCGCCCAGCGGCAGCGTGCCGCCGGATTCGGCCACGCCGCGGCCGAAGGGATCCTCGGTGACCAGGACGACGTCGCGGCCCGGGAAGTCTTTGAAGCGCTCCGGGCTGGTGAAGACCACCTGCGCGGTGTCGGAGCCGGCGCTGGCGCTGGTGGACAGCTGGACGTCGATGTCGCGGGCCAGGGCGCCGAGGCAGATGACGGCGGCCTGCCAGCTGACCGGCAGGTTCACGGCGATGGTGTCGCCGGGTTCCAAGTCGAGCTCCTCGGCCAGCATGTTAGCGATCTTCGCCACCCAGTTCTGCAGGGTCTGGGCGGAAAAGTCGAGGCGGGCGCCGGTGGCCTCCGTGTAGACGGTAATGCGCGGGGCGGCCGGATCCTGGTCCAGCAAAGCTTTGAGGAAATTCATGGCACCCCATGGTAGGCAAAAGCCGCCCGCCACGGCGCTGGAGGCGGTGGCAGGCGGCGGTGCTGGTGGGGCGCCGGCTGGGCGCCGGATGGGCGCCGGCGGTGTGGCTGTGTGGCTAGTTCACGCAGCGCGGGCCGTGGCCGCCGGCGTCGATCTCCGGGGAGACCTCGGCGGTGCCGAAATCGCCGCCCGGGGTGCCGACGGGGGCATCGGCGTTCGCGTCGGCCTCGCCGGCCGGGCCCTGCGCCTCCTCGTCGGAGGGGCCGGAGTACTCGTCGGCGGTGACCACGATGAGGGTGGAATCATCCAGGCCCTCGTTGACGGTAACCGGCAGGCCGCCGAGCTTCTCCGCCAGGGCCTTGGCCTTCTCATCATTGGCGTCGGCGGCGACCACCTGGGACTCGGCGTAGACACCCGGCTGCGCGTTCGAGGTGCGCGCCACGGTGTAGCCCTCGCCCTCCAGGAAGGAGCCCACGCCGCCGGCCAGGCCGGAGACCGAGCCGGCGTTGAGGACGTGGACCTCGACGCCGTCGACGTGGGCCGGGGCATCGCCCGCGCCCGCGGCCTCGCCGGAGTCCTCGGCCGGGGCTTCTTCCTTGTCCTTTTCCTCCTGGCTGCGGGCCAGGTCGTCCATGAACTTGTGGACCTCGGCCACGTCGATGGTGATAATCGACTCGCCATAATCGCCCGTGCCGTCCACGGAGGTGACCGGGATGGTGTTGAAGGTGACGTTGCCGCCGGCGAGATCGGCCAGCTGGGTGGCAAAGCTCATCACGTCCCAGTTCTCATCGATGACGACGGAGCGCTCCACCGCCTCGGAGATCTTGCCCAGCTTGGACGGGTTGGTCAGGGTGCCGGCGTCCAGCAGCTTGTTGACCAGGGAGGCCATGAAGGCCTGCTGGCGGGTGATGCGGTCCAGGTCGCCGCGGGGCAGGCCGTAGCGCTGGCGGACAAAGGCCAGGGCGTCGGCGCCGTGCAGGGTCTGCTCGCCGGCGGGGAACCTGGCGCCGGACATCTCGTCATCGACCGGCTCGTTGAGGCAAACGTCCACGCCGCCGACGGCCTCAGTCAGCAGGACGAAGCCCAGCAGGCCGATCTCCGCGTAGTGATCGATCTCGATGCCGGTGAGGTCCCGGACCTCCTCCAGCAGGGCGGCGCGGCCGGCCTCGACGCCCTTTTGCTCGATCTCCTTGGCGTCGTGCGGGGCAGACTTGCCGGCGGCCTCGGCCTCGTCGTTTTCGGCCTGCAGCTGGTCCGTCATCGCGCCCTTGTGCGCGGCGTAGACGCCGTTGATCTTCATGTTGCCGTGCTCGTCGTCGGAGATATAAGTATCGCGCGGGATGGACACGGCGGAGGCCCGCGAGCCGTCGTTGGGCACGCGGATGACCATGATGGTGTCGGTGTTTTCCTCGCCCTCGTCGACGCCGGCGTGGAGCTTTTCCAACTCCTCGTCGCTCAAACGGTTGCCGTGGGCGTCCGAGCGCGAGTCGGAGCCGACCAGCAGGATATCCACGGCGCCGTCCGCGGCGTCCTTATCCTTAAAGCCGCCCCCGCCGCCGAGCTGCAGGTTGGACACCGAGGACAGGTCCCCGCCCAGGCGGCCGATGGTGGCATAACCGATGCCGCTGACAACCAGCACTACCACCGACAGGATGGTCAGCACGGTCTTCAGTGCTGTGGACCCGGTCTGGGCGGTCTGCGGACCGCGCGTGGGGGCGGCCTGAATATCGCGCACGGGGCGGGCAGGTTCTTTGTTCACAAGTTCGACTTCCGTTGGACTGCTGGTAGCGAGGGGTACTGGAACTGGGAAATAATAGCACTCAGTTTAGGCGAGATCGGGTAAATCCCCGAAAGCCGGCCGCGCCTTCACCACCCTTTACGCTTTCTTGGTGGGGCAGTGGCCGGGGGACGAAGCCTCCCCGGGCGGGTGGCCGGAACTGGGCGCGCCGGCTCGTGTCGCGGGCGAGCCGGCCAGGCGGGGTGGGTAGTGTGGAAGCCATTGTGACTACCGATAACCAAACCCCGCTGGCCGTGGTGACCGTGACGTACTCGCCCGGCGCCTTCCTGGCGGACTTCCTGGATTCGCTGGCCGGCGCCTGCAGCCAACCCACCCACGTCGTGCTGGCCGACAACGGCTCCACCGACGGCGTGCCGGAGGCGGCCGCGCGCGAGCGCGACGGCGTCGACTTCGTGCCGACCGGCGGCAACCTGGGCTACGGCGGCGGCATGAACGCCGGCGTCAAGGCGCTGGGCAAGCTGCGCGCGGCCGGTGAGATCGACCCGGACTGGGTACTGCTGTCCAACCCGGACGTGGCCTTTTCCCCCGGCTCTATCGATGCCCTCCTGGCCTGCGCCCGGACCTGGGACCGGGTGGGGTCGGTGGGGCCGCGCATCGTTGAGCCGGACGGCAGCAACTATCCCTCGGCGCGCGCGGTTCCGGACCTGCTGACCGGGGTCGGCCACGCGGTCTTCTCCGATATCTGGCCGTCCAACCCGTGGTCGGCGCGCTACCGGGCGGGCGAGGACATGGCCCGCCAGCGCGAGGCCGGCTGGCTGTCCGGCTCCTGCCTCCTGGTCAGCTGGGAGGCCTTCGCCGCCGTCGGCGGCTTCGACGAGCGCTACTTCATGTACCTGGAGGACGTGGACCTGGGCGACCGCCTGGCGCGGGCCGGCTACCGCAACGTCTTCTGCCCGGAGGCGGTCATCACGCACGCCCAGGGCCATTCCACCAAGGCGCACTCGGCGGCCATGCTACGCGCCCACCACGACTCCGCCTATCGCTTCCAGGCGGATAGGCATCCCGCGGCCTGGCAAGCGCCCCTGCGCTGGGTGCTGCGGGCGGGGTTGCGCCTGCGCGCCGGGCTGGCTGTGGCGAAAGGTACAGACAAAGTTTAGTGCCGCTTTTATCGGCGTTGTGGCAGCTAGGAAGCTGTGTCGCTGCGGCGAGCGGGGTCGGCGGCCGGGAAAATGGCGGCGGCACGCGCGTGGCGCGGCGCGGCGGCCGGGGCTCGGGCTCTACAATCGGGCGAGAATATTATTAACTAAACCAAAGAAAGATGGATTCTATGGCCGAGCACGAGACTGCCGCAGCAGACAATCTGGGCGCGGTTACTGATGCCGTGATCCTCGTCGGTGGACGCGGTACCCGCCTGCGCCCCTTGACCATCGGCACGCCCAAGCCCATGCTGCCGACGGCCAACTATCCCTTCCTGCAGCACCTGCTGGCACGCATCCAGGCCGCCGGCATCACCCACGTCATCATGTCGACCTCCTACAAGGCCGAGGTCTTCGAGGAATACTTCGGCGACGGTGCCGATCTGGGCCTGGAGATCGAATACGTCGTCGAGGAAGAAGCCCTGGGCACCGGCGGCGGCATCCGCAACGTCTACGACCACCTGCGGCACGACACCGCCATGGTCTTCAACGGCGACGTGCTCTCCGGCATGGATCTCAACTCCATCCTGGAAACCCACCACTCCAAGGGCGCAGATCTGACCATGCACCTGCTCAAGGTCGCCGACCCGCGCGCCTTCGGCTGCGTGCCCACCGACGCCGACGGGCAGGTCACCGCCTTCCTGGAAAAGACCGAGGATCCGCCCACCAACCAGATCAACGCCGGCTGCTACGTCTTCGACAAGGAGCTTATCGCCACCATCCCGGCCGGCCGCGTGGTCTCCGTCGAGCGCGAGACCTTCCCGCAGGTCCTCGAGGCCGGCCGCAAGGTCATCGGGCACGTGGACAACTCCTACTGGCGTGACATGGGCCGCCCAGAGGACTTCGTGCGCGGTTCCTCCGACCTGGTCCGCGGGATCGCGCCGTCGCCGCTGCTGGCAGGCCGCACCGGCGAGGCCATCGTGGATGATTCCGCCGGCGTGGCCGGGGGAGCGCTCCTGTTGTCCGGCACCTCCGTGGGCCGCGGCTCCGAGGTCGGCGCCGGCTCCCGCCTGGACGGCACCGTGGTCTTCGACGGCGTGACCATCGAGCCGGGCGCGGTGATTACGAATTCCATCATCGCCTCTGGCGCCCACATCGGCGCCAACACGCACATCGACGGCTGCGTCATCGGCGAGGGCGCCCAGATCGGCGCCCGCTGCGAGCTGGAAGGCGGCATGCGCATCTTCCCGGGCGTTGTCATCCCGGACCGCGGCGTCCGCTTCTCCTCCGACGCCTAAACCTGCCTGGCGGGCCACCGGCTGGTGGCCCGCTTTGTGCTGCCGATGCCACCTGTCGCTCCCCGCAGCCCCCGCCACCGCGGTCGCCGCGGACTGCCGATGCCACCTGCGCCGGCGGCGCTCCCTGCATTGTCCGGGCCGCCCGCGCGGCTAGGTTGCCGGGCTGCCCGCCCCGGTTGGGCGGGCTGAGCTGCCAGGACTGCCCGGTCCGTGGCCGCCAGGATCAAAAACCTGGCAAAAGGGTAGCGACACGCCGGGGATTCCTGTGAATTGTGAACAGGGATCGGGGCGACCCCTATATGTAGTACCCCCGCCTTCTCCCCCGGGGAAGTCGTGTCTGTGATCCGTGTGAAGAATGTGAATAGTGACGTGGGGTTTCGGGATCTTTTCGCTAATTTAGCTCCCGACGGGTTGACGATATTTAGTGATACAGTGTGAAATAACAACAGTGTAAGAAACCACTTGGCGCGGCCCCCGGGCTGGCTAAGGCTGACTGAACTGACTGAACTTTTAACTACTGCAAACTACGGAGGAAGGACGAGGCGTGAAAGACATGGCTAACGGCGCCATTCCCCGTGGCGGTGCTGCTGCAGAGATGTCCATCGACGAGCTTTTCGGGGCGGTCGAGCAAGAATGGCAAGACCAGGCGCTGTGCGCGCAAACCGATCCGGAGGCATTCTTCCCGGAAAAGGGAGGCTCCACTCGGGAAGCGAAGCGAATCTGCCAGGCCTGCGCCGTACGGGATGAATGCTTGGAATACGCGCTCGAACACGACGAGCGCTTTGGCATCTGGGGTGGCCTCTCCGACCGCGAACGCCGCCGCCTGAAGCGAGAAATCAGCTAACTAACCTGGCCTGTCCGCCGCGGGTAGCTACCCGCTCCCAGCCTGCCGGGCTGGGATTTTTGAGATCTTGGGGCGCTTTGAAGGCCGGTGCGCGCCTGCGCCTGCTACCAGCTAAACCGCGGGTCGATGTCCTGCGGGCTGAGGTTCAGGTAGTTGGCCACCAGGGAGGTCAGCACCGTGGACAGGAGTTCGCTGCGCTCCTCGCGGGTGGCGCAGCGGGCCTCGATGGGCATGCGGAAAATCACCAGCCGCGAGCGCGTCGGCCGGCCCTTCGCATCCACGCCGGCTGGCACGATCCGCCCCAGCGGCACCGGGCCGTCCGCGACGATCTCGTCGGGCAGCACCGTCATGTCGGCGCGCAGGCGCATCCGCGGCACGGTATCGACGGCCAGATCCAGGGTGGTCAGCTGGTCGGCGAAGGCGTTCTGGATGGGCGCGTAGGCCTCCAGCACGGCCATGTCGAAGCTCTGGGCGCGCGTGCGGAAGCGCGGCGTCTGCTGCGGCAACAGGGGGCCGCGCTGGCCGCGGCCGTGGCGGTCGCGGCGGACGGAAAGCGGCGGGGTAGCGGGCATGAGGCTTACTCTAGGACGCCGCGGGGCGGATTTTTCCGGGGCGCGCCGGTCGGGGACTGTCTAAATGACTACTTGAGGTCTAGACTGTGTGGCTGTGACTGAATTTCGACGTTGTTCCCGCCCCGGCTGCGGCCGTGAAGCCGTGGCTACGTTGACTTACGCCTACGCCGAGCAGACCGCCGTGGTCGGCCCGCTCGTGGAAGAAGAAGACCCGCACTCCTGGGACCTGTGCGCCGAGCACGCCGAGCGCATCACCGCCCCGCAGGGCTGGGAGATGCTGCGCGTCGACCAGGTCGACATCGAAGACGACGACGATCTCCTGGCCCTAGCCGAGGCCGTCCGCGAGGGCGGGCGCGTGACCACCGGGCTGGTCGAAGGCGGCGAGCCCGGCTCCGGCGCGGACCCTATCGACTACGCGCCCACCTTCGACGGCGCCGATCCGGCCCGCTCCAACCACCCGGTCTTCCGCACCCGCCGCGTGGCCACCGCCAAGCAGCAGCGCCGCGCCCACCTGTCCGTGGTCCCGGACCCGGGCAGCAACAGCTAGCCTCCCGTTGCCTGTGAGTTAGCTACCAGTAACCCTCGGGGAGCCCGGCCCGTGGCTCCACCGCCGCAGCGGCGGACTAGACTGGTCATTTATGCGAGACCGTGAAAAGCTGGACCAAGTAATCAAGGCCTATGACGTGCGCGGCGTGGTGGGCGAGGACATCGACGTCGACTTCGTGCGCGAGGTCGGTGCGGCCTTCGCGGCGCTGATGCGCTCCGAGGGTGAGCACGTCGTCGCCATCGGCCACGACATGCGCCCGTCGTCGCCGGAGCTGGCCGCCGCCTTCGGCGAGGGCGTCAACGCCCAGGGCCTCAACGTGGTCATGCTGGGGCTGACCTCCACCGACGAGCTCTACTTCGCCTCCGGCGACTTGGACTGCGCCGGCGCGATGTTTACCGCCTCCCATAACCCGGCCAAGTACAACGGCATCAAGCTCTGCCGTGCCGGCGCGAAGCCGGTGGGCGAGGCCACGGGCCTGGCCGACATCAAGGACATGCTGGCCGCCGGCGTGCCCGACTTCGACGGCGAGCCGGGCGCGGCCACGGCCCGCGAGGTCCTGGACGACTACGCGGCCTACCTCAACAAGCTCGTCGACCTGTCCGCCACCCGTCCCCTCGTCGTCGCTGTCGATGCCGCCAACGGCATGGGCGGCCACACCGTCCCCGCCGTCCTGGAGGGGCTGAACCTGGACATTCGCCCGCTCTACTTCGAGCTGGACGGCACCTTCCCCAACCACGAAGCCAACCCGCTGGACCCGAAGAACCTGGTGGATCTGCAGGCCTTCGTCAAGGAGCAGGGCGCGGACATCGGCCTGGCCTTCGACGGCGACGCCGACCGCTGCTTCGTCGTGGACGAGCTGGGCCAGCCGGTCTCCCCGTCGGCCATCTGCGCGCTGGTCGCCGAGCGCTACCTGGACAAGTTCCCGGGAGCGACCATCATCCACAACCTGATCACCTCCCGCGCCGTGCCGGAGCTGGTCGAGGCCGCCGGCGGCACCCCGGTGCGCACCCGCGTGGGCCACTCCTTCATCAAGGCCCAGATGGCCGAGCACGACGCCGTCTTCGGCGGCGAGCACTCCGCCCACTACTACTTCCAGGAGTTCTGGAACGCCGACTCCGGCATGCTGGCCGCCATGCACGTGCTGGCCGCCCTGGGCGCTAGCGACAAGCCGCTCAGCGAGCTCATGGCCGACTACCTCAAGTACGAGGCCTCCGGCGAAATCAACTCCACCGTCGACGACCAGGACGCCGCCACCCAGGCCGTGCTGGACGGCATGGCCGACAAGATCGCCGGCGTCGACCGCCTGGACGGCGTGACCGTGGATCTCAAGGGCACCCCGGCCTGGTTCAACGTGCGCGCCTCCAACACGGAGCCGCTGCTGCGCCTGAACGTGGAGGCGCCGAGCAAGGACGAGGTCGACGGCATCGTCCAGGAAGTCCTAAGCTTCATCCGCGCATAAGCTCCTGTTCACGCGGGCGTCCCCAGCCGTTTACTAGGCGGTTTTAATATTCATCGCGTATTGAATCGTTCTAGTAAAAGGAAAGGCCGTCATGCCCAACCGTCGTATCACCGCCACCGTGGTTTCTACCGCGGTGGCTTCTTCTTTGGTCGTCATCACCCCTGCTACCGCCGCCGAGGACGCCGGCTCCCGGTTCACCCTGGGCGTCATCCCGGACACCCAGTTCTACTCCCGCTATTCCACCCCGGAGACCGGCAACCTGGCCAGCGAGCGCTACGGCAGCGAGCCCTACCAGGCCCAGATGGAGTGGCTGGCCGACAACCAGGACGCCCTCAACATGGAATTCGCCACCCACCTGGGCGACGTGGTCGACCAGGCCGACGTCGCCGGCGAGTGGGACGTCGCCGACAAGGCCATGCGCGTGTTGGACGACTCCGACCTGAACTACTCCATCCTGCCTGGCAACCACGACATGGCCGACGATGACCCGTTTGGCACCCACTTCCCGGCCTCCCGCGCCGCCGGCAACGACACCTTCGGCGAGCGCCACGAGGTGCCCAACCAGGAGTCCGAATACCACATCTTCGAGGCCGAGGGCCAGCAGTACCTGGTCCTGGCGCTGGCCTGGCGCGCTAACGATGCCACCCTGGACTGGGCCCAAGGCGTCATCGACGCCCACCCCGAGCTGCCGGTCATCCTGACGACCCACGAGGTGCTCAACATCGACGGCCAGGGCCAGGTCTTCTACTCCGACGACTACGGCCAGGGCCTGTGGGACAAGTTCATCCGCAAAAACGACCAGATCTTTTTGACCATGGGCGGCCACCACCACGGCGCCGGCTACCGCGTGGACACCAACGACGCCGGCCACGAGGTCGTTTCCATCCTGCAGGACTACCAGATGGCCTACCAGGGCGGCAACGGCCTGCTGGGCGTGCTGGAATTCGACCTGTCCGGCAACGAGCTGGAGATGGCCGCGCTGTCGCCGTGGGTGGCCAAGAAGCCGCACGCGGAGCTGACCCAGTTCGACAAGCTCATCCTGGACGGCGAGGGCGACAGCTACCGCATCCCGCTGAACTTTCAGGAGCGCTTCGCCGGCTTCGCCCCCGAGTGGGAGACCGGCGACGGGAAGGAAGGCGACCTGGCCGGCAAGGCCAAGGAGATCGTCGCCGAGGGCTACCAGCCCTACGAAATCACCGATGACGAGCTGCCGATTGACGATCAGGACTACGTTCAGGCCGAGGACACCGTGTTCCACTGGCGCCCGGGCCAGACCACCCTGGACGGCAAGCAGCTGGCTGAGGGCGAGGCCGCCGGCCGCGGCTCGGTCATCCCGGACATTAACGGCGACGGCGATCTCACCCGCGAGTCCGGCCTGGACGACCGCGTTACCTACAGCACCGAGCACCACCCGCTGTCCGCCGACGCCGGCTCCCTCTACTGGTCCGACCCGGCCGGCAAGCCCGCCGTGGCCTGGTTTAAGTCCGCCCCTGATGCCGCCATCAACAACGTCGACACCTCCCGCGGCTACACCTTCGAGTCCTTCGTGAAGCTGCCGGCCGACTTCGACGGCGAGAAGCACGGCTGGGGCAACGCGATTGCCCGTGATTCCTCCATCGCCGACCTGGTGGACGGCTCCACCGACACCGACCCGACCGTCATGATGGGCGTGTCCAACCTGCGCGAGCTGCGCTGGTGGGCCGAGCCGGAGGAGGGCAGCGGCAGCACCGTCTGGTCCCACGAGGTACCCACCGACGAGTGGATGCACGTCGCCGTCGTCAACAACCCGGAGCGCGACACCGTCGAGATGTTCATCAACGGCGCGCCCATCCTGCGCAACGCCGTCGGCGCGCAGGGCCTGCTGCCGCGCGAGCTGCGCTGGGTCATGGGCGCGGGCATGGACGACAAGCGCCCGCAGGACCCGTGGTACGGCTGGATTGGGGAGACCCGCCTGGTCAACAGCGTTATCGACGAGGACGAGTGGCTGACCGCCCGCGCCCACAACGCCGGCGATGCCACCGATGCCGGCTCCAGCTCCAGCTCGGCCGACGGCTCCAGCTCCAGCTCCGCCGACGGCTCCAGCTCCGCCGACGACTCCAGCTCCGACAACTCCAGCTCCGACAACTCCAGCTCCAGCTCCGACGGCTCCAGCAACGGTTCCAGCTCCAGCAAGGCTGGCCCCATCGTCGCGATTATCGCGGCTCTGGCGGCGGGCATCGGCTTGGCGTTCAACTGGCGGTCCATCGCCGCCCAGCTGGACAAGTTCGGTATCCACCTGCCGCGCTAACCACCCACCCCCGCGGCGTACCAAGCCGTCTAGACCAACCCGCCCCGGCGCTGATAAACCCAGCGCAGGGCGGGTTTTTCGCGATTGTGGCCCGCGTAACTTTCGGCTAACCGAATTCAGGTGGCCCCGCCGCGCTAATTATTTTCTAGCCAAAGCACCTACTAAACCCCAGCGCAAGGCATATATATCCACCGCCCCCACCTAAGACCGAGCGGTCTAGCTGGACCGTACCTGTTTGTTCGCTAGACTTTGGGCACACAATTTTCCCGCCCCGCGCCACACGGAAAGGCACACGACTATGGCAACCGACGTCAAAGAGCGAAAGCGATCCGCCCGGCCGAAAAAGCCCGAGGGCCAATGGAAAATCGACGGCCAGGACCCCCTCAACAACGACGAGTTCATCAAGCAGGAAGACGGGGGCATGTCGGCGCGCCAGCGCGTCATCGACATCTATTCTAAACAAGGTTTCTCCTCCATTCCGGCCGACGACCTCGCCCCGCGCTTCAAGTGGCTCGGCCTCTACACGCAGCGCAAGCAGAACCTGGGTGGGGAGCTGACCAGCCAGCTCGACAACTCCGAGCTGCAGGACGAATATTTCATGATGCGCATCCGCTTCGACGGCGGCCGCGCCACCCCGCAGCAGTTGCGCGTCGTCGGCGGAATCTCCCGCGACTTCGCCCGCTCCACGGCGGATTTCACCGACCGGCAGAACATCCAGCTGCACTGGATCCGTATCGAGGACGTCCCCGAAATCTGGGACCGCCTCGAGGCCGTCGGCCTGTCCACGCTCATGGGCTGCGGCGACGTCCCCCGCGTCATCCTCGGCTCGCCCGTCGCCGGCGTCGCGGCCGACGAAATCATCGACGCCACCCCCGCCATCGAGGAGATCGTCGACGACTACCTCCTCCGCGAGGAATTCCAGAACCTGCCCCGCAAGTTCAAGACCGCCATCTCCGGCAATGCGCGCCAGGACGTCACCCACGAAATCCAGGACGTCGCCTTCATCGGCACCGACCACCCGGACTACGGCCCGGGCTTCGACTGCTTCGTCGGCGGCGGCCTGTCCACCAACCCGATGCTCTCCCGCTCGCTCGGCGCCTTCGTGCCGCTGGAGCGCGTGCCGGAGGTCTGGGCCGGCGTGGTCGGCATCTTCCGCGACTACGGCTTCCGCCGCCTGCGCAACCGCGCGCGGCTGAAGTTCCTGGTGGCGCAGTGGGGCGTCGAGAAGTTCCGGCAGGTCCTCGAGGACGAGTACCTGGACGCCCCGCTAGCCGACGGCGTGCCCACGCCCATCAACCCGGGCAGCCGCGACCACCTGGGCGTGCACCAGCAAAAGGACGGCAACTACTACGTCGGCGTCAAGCCCACCGTGGGGCACGCGACCGGCGAGCAGCTCATCGCCATCGCCGACGTCGCCGAGCGCTTCGGGCTGACCCGCATCCGCACCACGCCCATGAAGGAGCTGCTCTTCCTCGACGTGCCGGAGGACCAGGTCGCCGCGCTCAGCGATGCCCTCGACGCCACCGGCCTCTACTCCCACCCGTCCGAGTTCCGCCGCGGCGTCATCTCCTGCACGGGCCTGGAGTTCTGCAAGCTCGCGCACGTGACCACGAAGGCGCGCGCCATCCAGCTCGTCGACGAGCTGGAGGACGCCCTCGACGACCTCGACGTGCCGATTTCCATCGCGCTCAACGGCTGCCCGAACTCCTGCGCCCGCACGCAGGTCTCCGACATCGGCTTCAAGGGCCAGACCCTGACCGACCCGGACGGCAACCGCGTGGAGGGCTTCCAGGTCCACCTGGGCGGCGCGCTGGGCTTGGACCCGGACTTCGGGCGCAAGCTGCGCGGCCACAAGGTCCTAGCCGACGAGGTCACCGATTACGTCATCCGTCTGGTCACCAAGTTCAAGGAGCAGCGCACCGAGGGCGAACAGTTCCGCCAGTGGGTGCTGCGCGCTCCGGACGAGGACCTGCAATGAGATTTCGCCGCCAGCCCAACCCGAACCGCAACCACCCGACGTACTGCCCCTATTGCGCCGGCACGCAGCTCTTCCCGGACACCGAGGACGAGTTTGCCTGGAACTGCCAGGACTGCCGCCGGGTGTTCTCGGTGCGCTTCCACGGCCAGGACGACTCGCCGGTCGCCCCGTCGCCTGCGCCCTCGTCCCAGGAGGCGCTGCAGCAGTCGCTGCGCCGGCGCGGTCACTCCACGGCCCGGCAGGAGGCCAACGATGCCTAAGCGCGCTCTCATCACCCTCGCCCACGGTTCGCGCCGGGCGGGGGCGGCCGCCGGCATCGAGCGGCTTACCGCCGCGGCCGCGCGCCGAGCCGGGGTGTCTCTGTCCGCCGCCGCGCACCTGGAGTTCAACGACCCCGACCTAGCCGGTGCCGCCGCCGGCCTGCGCGACCGCGGGGCCGACGAGGCCGTCGTCGTGCCGCTGCTGTTTACCCCCGGCTACCACCAGCGCGTGGACTACCCGGCCGTGCTCGCCGATGCCCACTCAGCCACCGGCCTGCCCCTCAAGGCCGCCGCCGGCCTCGGCACGGGCGCGGATCTCGCCGACGTGCTGGCCCCGCGCTGCCCGGCAAATAACCACGGCGTGCTCTACGCGGTGGGCTCTGCCGACCCGGAGGCGAACGCCGCCGTGACCGACCTGGCGGCTGAGCTGGGCTGGTCCACGCTCTTTGCCACGAAGGACTCCCCGGACGCCCCGCGCGGGGTGGCCGGGCTGGAGCACCTAGCCCGCCAGCACGCCGAGCAACACGCTCAACACCGCACCCAGCTGCAGGTTCAACAGCGCACCCAGCAGCTTGCCCGCCTGCACGTGGTGCCGATGTTCGTCACCGACGGCCTCCTGCTCGACCGCCTGACCGCGGCCGTGCCGGAAATCGAGGCGGCGACGGGGACGCGCGTGACCTGCCAACCGCCGCTGGGCGCTGCGCTCGCGGGCATCGTCGCGGCGCGGTACGGTGCCGCATATAAGCACGGCAAGCTGCCGGCACGGGAACTGTTGAAGGCGGGTGTCTAGATGACGGCATTGCTCTTGATTGCGGTGGGCGGCGCGGCTGCCCAGCTGGTCGATGGCGGCATCGGGATGGGCTTCGGCGTGACCTCGACGACCATCCTCATTTTCCTGGCCGGCCTCGGGCCGGCGCAGGCCTCGGCTGTCGTGCACACCGCGGAGCTGGGCACCACGCTGGTCTCCGGCATCAGCCACTGGCGCTTCGGCAATATCGACTGGAAGACCGTCGTGCGCCTGGCGGTGCCGGGGTCGATTGCGGCGTTTGCCGGCGCGACGGTGCTCTCCAGCCTGTCGCTGGATGCCGCGGCGCCGATTACCTCGGCCATTCTCTTCGCCGTCGGCCTGAACCTGGTCTGGCGCTTTTCCCGCGGCCGGGTCACGCGCAAGCTCACCGAGACCCCGCATTCCACCCCGTTCCTGCTGGGGCTGGGCTCGGTCGGCGGCTTCGTCGATGCCACCGGCGGCGGTGGCTGGGGACCCGTCACGACGTCCACGCTGTTGTCGTTGGGCAAGCAGCAGCCGCGGCGGATTGTGGGCACGGTCAACACCGCGGAGTTCTTGGTCACCCTCGGCGCGACACTCGGCTTCGTGGTGGGCCTGTGGGACGACTTGGTCGCGAACGCGGCCGCCGTCGTGGCGCTGCTGGTCGGCGGTAGCCTGACCGCGCCGGTCGCGGCGTGGCTGATTAGCCGCCTCAACCCGATCCTGCTGGGCGGGTTCGTGGGCACAGCCATCGTGCTGCTGAATGTCGGCACCATTGTGGGCGGGGCGGAGAACGCCTTTGGCTTCACGATGCCCACCGCCCTCACCGTCGCCCTCTACCTGGCGTTGGCCGCCGGGGGAGTGGCCCTGACCCTGCGGGGGCGCAAGCGCGCCCGCGCCAACCGGCAGGCCGCGGCTGACCAGACCCCGGCCGTGGAGGCAACCGACCCTGTGCCGGCGCCTTCCAGTCGTTAGGCGCGCCCAGTAGGCACGCCGAGTAGGCGCTACGGACGTGGTCCGTGGCGCCTTTTTGCGTATTTCGGCTGGCCTCGCTCCTTGTGGCCCGGCAGTCGTGGGGTTTGGCTGGCCTTGTTCCTTGTGGCGTCCCCTCGCAGCCTTCGTCCCGCGGCTTTGTTCTCTCGGCTTTGTTTTCACGGCGGGCCTAGGGCCCGCTGCTCCAGGGCGGGTCCCACGTGACTTCGCCGTGTCTTCGGTTGACCCTTCCGTGTCTGGGGTAGGCGGGGTCGTCGTCGTTCCAGGAGTTGTGGAACTCGCACAACAAGGTCAGGTTTTCTTGGTTGGTTTCTCCGCCGCCTGCCCAGGGGTGGATGTGGTGGACCTGGCACTCATCCGCAGGCTTCCTACAGTTCGGCCAGGCACAGGTGGTGGTCTCGGCTTTGGCCATGTCCTTCTGCTTGGGCGAGGCATGCCGTTGGTAACGGTATTGGTTGACCGGCCCGCGCCTCGGGTCCACCAGGGTGGCAAGGCCGGCGTCTAGGAGGCATTGGCGGACGTAGTCGGCACCGGTCATGGTGGTGCCGTTGCTTAGCTGCAAGGTGATCTCGTCCCCGTCGCCGGCGAGGATGCGCACCCAGTCGGGAAGGGAGATGACCACGTGGGTGGTCTTGGGTTGTTTTTCTAGGCCGCCGCTGAACAAGGCTTCCACGTCGGGGATGGTCTTAATGCTGGCCCAGAGGTTTTCTACCAGCTGCGGGTCCCCGGTGATGGAGAAGGTGCTGGGTCCGTCTTTGCGGCGGGTCACGCGCACGCCTTCGGCGGGTGGGGCCGGGCGGTTGAGTTCCAAGACTTTTTGGTTGGCCAGCCTGCGGAGTTGTTTGGTGGTGCCGGGGGTGTTGCACAGTTCGATGAGCATGGCCCAGGCGTCGCCCTGGTGGCGCACCCGGCGGAAGGCATTGTCCAACACCAGCAAAGTATCCAGGTGATGGCCCTGAGAAGCGGCGCCCCGGCGGGCGGCGGCTTGCTTGCGCGTATAGGACGTTTTCCCGAAGAAGGTTTGGCAGGCACGGTGCTGCGCGGCGGCGGCCACGTCGGACATGACAGCCTTCAAAGCGGGCAGGCTGAGCTGGCGGCACAGGTCCAGGTAGCTGATCCCGTCCGCGAAGATGGCGTGCGCTGCTTTGAGTGTGTCCATGGCTGTCGTTGTCATGACTCACACGCTAGAAGCACAGATCAACCCCTACAAGGGCCGGAATGCCGATCTGTGGATAACTCGGGGCAATATAACCGCCCTGCGTAAACCATCCACAGGCCGAAAACGGCCGTTTTTGCGGCACGAGCTGCCCAAAGGCCGAAAAATGGAGCAACGTGCCCAAGTAGGCGCAAAGCTGGTCTCAACACACGGCGCGGCTGTGGATAACTTAGGCCTCCGCGCGTAGTCCCGCGACGTCTCCAATGACGAAGACGGCCGGCGGCTGGATTTTTTCCTCCTCGACAATTGCGCCCAAGTGGGCCAGATCGGTGCGCACCACGCGCTGGCCGGACAGGGTCCCCTCCTGGATGGCGGCGACGGGGGTGTCGGCGGGGAGGGAGGCATCGGTGAGCGTGGAGGCAATCGCTCCGGCGTTGCGCACGCCCATGATGACGGCCAGGGTGGCCCCGGAGCGGGCGAGCGCCTCCCAGTCGACCAGGGAGCGCTCGTGGCCGGGTGGCAGGTGCCCGGAGACCACGGTCATGGCGTGGACCATCCCGCGCTGGGTCACGGGGATGCCCACGGCCCCGGGCACGGCGACGGCGCTGGTGACCCCGGGGATGACCTCGCAGCTTAAGCCGGCGGCGGCCAGCGCTTGGACCTCTTCGAAGCCGCGGCCGAAGACGAAGGGATCCCCGCCTTTGAGCCGGGCGACGCGGCGGCCGGCGCGGGCGTGGGAGATGAGCATCTCGTTGATCTTGTCCTGCGACGTCTGGCGCTTGTACGGCAGCTTGGAGACGTCGATGAGCTCCTTGCTGGCGATATCGCAGAGCTTATCCAGCTGCGCGGTCGGGCCGAGGTGGTCGGCCAGGATGACGTCGGCGTCCTGCAGGGCGCGCATGCCGCGCACGGTGATGAGGTCCCAGGCGCCGGGGCCGCCTCCGATGAGCAGGACGGGATGAACAACAGTGTTTCCGGTCATGATGTCGAAATAGTATAACCGGCGCTACTAAGGTGGGAAACCATGGAGAGCACACAGTGGACACCGGAGCAGGTGCGCTTTTTCGACATTGCGCACGAAGGGGCGCAATTACGCGCGCTCGCCGGCCAGGCGGCGGGTCTGAATGAATATCTGGCCGGCCTGCGCCCGCGCTCGGTCGTGGTGCTGGCCACTGACCAGGTCGCCGCCGCGGCCGCCGGCGCGCTCGCCCAGGCCTACCTGCCCCAGGCTCACTGCCCGGTGGTCGTCGCCCGCGCGCTGCCGGCCTACGTCGGCGCCCTCGACATCGTGGTGACGGTGGGGGAGGCCGCGGACTGCGAGTGGGCATCGCGGGCCATGCTCACCGCCCAGCAGCGCGGCGCCGCCACGGTCTTTGCCGGCCCGCCCGGGCCCCTGGCCGACGACGTCGCTGACGATGCCTTCTTGTTCACCGCCCTGCCCGACGTCACCGGCCCCGCCCCGGCCCGCGTGGCGGGGGCGCTCTGGCTGGTCCTGGGCGGCGACCCGCAGCCCTTGGGCGACGCCGCCGACGCCGTCGATGCCGAACTAGCCGCCTGCGCCCCCGACCGCAGCGCGGATACCAACCCGGCCCGGCAGCTGGCCGCCTTCGCCGCGCAGGCGGGAGGCAGCGGGGTGATGCACTCGGCGCCGATGGGGCAGACGGTGGGTGCGGCGGTGGCATCGGTAGCCGCGGCGGTCTGGGCCACCCGCGGGCGCTCCGGGACCGTCGTGGAGGCGGCCCAGCTGCCGCAGGCCCTGGATGGTGCCGGCACACAGCAAGCTGACGATATCTTCTACGATCCTTTTATAGATGGTGCGCTAACCTGGAGGGTGATTTTCTGGGGGCAGGAGGAGGCGAACCTGCCCCATAGCCTGGCTGTCAACGCGGCGGAGGGAAGCGAATTCTCCCGCGCGCTGCAGCTTTTGACGCGCGCCTATGCCGCGACCGCCTTCGATGAATGAGGAAGAGGACTCATAAACCGCATGAAGTTGCTCGATAGTTCCGTGCGTAACTATTCGTGGGGATCCAAGACCATGATCCCGCAGCTGTTGGGCCAGCCTGAGGGGGATAGCCCCGTGGCCGAGCTCTGGTTCGGCGCCCACCCGGCCGCGCCGGCGACGCTGGAGGGAACGCGCCTCGACGAGGTTATCGCCGGCGACCCGGAGACCCACCTGGGTCAGCGCGTGCGCCGCGAACACGGCGACCGCCTGCCCTTCCTGCTGAAGCTGCTGGCCGCCGAGGAGGTCCTCTCGCTGCAGGCGCACCCGTCCAAGGCCCAGGCCGAGGAGGGCTTTGCCCGGGAAAACGCCCAGGGCGTGGCCCTGGACTCGTCGCAGCGCAACTACAAGGACGACAATCACAAGCCGGAGCTCATCGTCGCCCTGACCGAGTTTTACGCCATGGCGGGCTTCCGCCCGCTGGCGCACACCCGCGAGCTCTTCGCCGCGCTGGACTGCGCCAGCCTGGACCGCTACCTGTCTATGCTGGACGACGACCCCGCCGCCGAGGGCGCCAGCCTGCGCGCGCTGTTTACCACCTGGATCACCATCCCGGCGGGCGTGCGCAAGGAGCTCATCTCCGACATCGTGACGGCCGGCGAGCGCCTTGTTGCCGCCCCGGCCCCGGGCACCCCGGAGTGGATTGTGCGCGACGTGCGCACGGTGCTGGGGATCAACGAGCAGTACCCCGGGGACATCGGCGTGCTGGGCGCGCTGCTGCTCAACCACATCGTGCTGCAGCCCGGCGAGGCCGTCTTCCTGGCCGCGGGGCAGCTGCACGCCTACGTCCACGGCCTCGGCGTGGAGCTGATGGCCAACTCGGACAACGTGCTGCGCGGCGGGCTCACGCCCAAGTACGTCGACGTGCCGGAGCTGGTCAAGGTCCTGGATTTCCAGGCCGCCGCCGACCCGCAGGTCCACCCGGGGGAAGTGAGCCCGGCCGCAGGCTGCGAGGTCTTCGACTACCCGGTGCCCATCGACGAGTTCTCCCTGCGCCGTTACGCCCTCGATGCCGGCGCGCAGGCCACCCTCGAACTGGACGGGCCTGCCATCGTGCTGTGCACCCGCGGCGACGGCGCCACCGCCGGGGACCTCAACCTCACCCCGGGCCGCGGCGCCTGGGCCCCGGCCGCCGAGAGCCGCGTCCACTTGGCAGCCGGCGATAGTCCGGCGGAATTCTTCGTCGCGAGCGTCTAGGCGTCAGCCGCCAACGCGTCAGACGCCCGCGCGCTGGAGACGCCTTGAGCGCCGGCCTGCCGCGCGCCGCAGCCAGCGCCTAGTTGTTGCCCTGGCCCGCGGTTTCCTCCGTGGGCTCGGGCGCGTTTTGCGTCTCGGCGCGTTCCTTTTCGGCCGGCGGGGCCTGTAGCTGCGGCGGCTCGGGCAGCAGATCGGAGATCTGGATGTCCAGGTGGCCGTTGTTCTCCTCGGCCGGCAGTCCCGGCACGGTTGGGGACGGCTCCGGCTGGTTCGGGCTGCTCGGCTGCGGCTCGTTCGACGTGGACGGCTTCTCGCTGGTATCTGGGCGGGTGGTCTGCGTGGGCTGTGCCGGCTGCGTCGGAGCGATCGGCTGGACCTGCTGGCCCGAATCCTGCGTGCCTTGCTGGCTCTGCTGACCCTGCTGGTTCTGCTGACCCTGCTGGTTCTGCTGACCCTGGGACGCGGAGAGGTTGTCCGGGCGGTAGTACGTCGTCGGCGCGGCGGGCCCGGTCTGGGCGTCGACCACGGCGTTGGGGGCCAGGAACGGGTCGTTGGCCTGCGGGGCGGAGTAGTTGGCGTCCTCGCGGGTAGCGCGCTGGTTGTCGTCGTTGTCCTTGGCGTCGTCGCGATCGCGGCTCTCGGAGGGCGCGGTGCTGGACGCGGAGCTCGACGAGGTCGTCGCCTTCTCCTCGGAGCTGGTTAGCTGCTTGTTGGCCACCGGCGTGGCATTATCGTCCATGGAAGAGGACTTGGGCGCACCGAGGTGCCAGACGCTCACCCCGACGCCGGCGGCCACTAGCAGGCCGACGACGACGAAGATGACGACGCGGCGCGTATCCGTATTCACCGTGCGGTCCCCTTCCGTGGTAACAAGTCGATAACAACAGTACCATGCACCTTAACGTCTGATACCCGACTTCCGCTAGTGCGGGAGCCAAATTCACCTTGCGAAGGAGATCACAGTGAGCACCTGGGACGAAGAGATTTTCACCCGCGACAGCAACACCGATTTTCTCGATGAGCTGTCTGCCCTCGAAGAAGAGGAGGTCGTAGAAGCCGTGCGGGACGCCGTCGTCCTGGCCGCCGACTCCGCCCAGCCCACCGACGAGGAGCTAGCCAACGGCCTAGCCGCAGCCACCATCGCGGCCATCTGGTCCGGCGCGCCGTTTAGCGCCGGCGACGTCGTGGCCGAGTACCCGTTCATCCGCTCGCTGGCCGGCAGCTCCGACGAACAGCTCAACGAAAAGGCCGCGGAACTGCTGGAAAACGCCGAGCCAGGCGAGGCGGACGACGCCGACATCGAGCCCTTCCTCGAGGCCCTGGCATAAGGGAGTAGGTGACGCACTGCTGTGATTATTGCCATAGAGGGCATCGATGGCGCGGGCAAGAACACGTTGGTGTCGCGCCTGCGCGAGGCGGTAAGCCGGGAGATCCACACGCTGGCCTTCCCGCGGTATGCCGACTCCATCCACGCGCAGCTGGCCCAGGACGCGCTGTACGGCCGTATGGGGGACATGACGGACTCGGCCTACGCGATGGCCACGATGTTCGCCCTGGACCGCTGGGGCGCGAAAGACCAGCTGCTGGCGGCCCACCGCGCGCCGGAGGTGTGGGTGCTGGACCGCTACGTGGCATCGAATGCGGCGTATTCGGCTGCGCGCTTGCGCGATGAGGCGGTGGCCGACTGGGTCTACCATCTGGAATTCGAGCGGTTGGGCCTGCCGAAGCCGCACCTGCAGGTCTTCCTGGACACCGACGTCGACCTGGCCGGGGCCCGGGCCCAGGGCCGCGCGGCTGACGATGCCACCCGGGCCCGCGACGCCTACGAAAAGGACGCCGGCCTCCAGGCACGCACCGCGGCGGCCTACCGCGCGCTGGCCGACCGCGAGTGGGCGGGGCGTTGGATAGCTACCGCAGATAGCGATATGATTATCCAAGCTGTACGACAACTGGTAGGGGAGAAGTAGTGGCACCGACAATCCTGGTGGTCGATGACGACCCGGCGATCTCGGAAATGTTGACCATCGTTTTGGAGTCTGAGGGCATGGAGCCCATCGCCGTGACCGACGGCAACGACGCGGTGCCCATGTTCCAACGCCACGACCCGGATCTGATCCTGCTAGATCTCATGCTGCCGGGTATGAACGGCGTGGACATCTGCCGCAGCATCCGCCAAAGCTCCTCGGCGCCGATCGTCATGCTGACCGCTAAAACGGACACCGTCGACGTCGTGCTAGGCCTAGAATCCGGCGCGGACGACTACATCACCAAGCCGTTCAAGCCGAAGGAGCTGGTGGCCCGCATCCGCGCCCGCCTGCGCCGTACGGATACCGCGACGACGGAGATGATCGAGGTCGGCGACTTGGTCATCGACGTGCCGGAGCACACCGTGACCCGCCGCAACGCGGACGGGTCTTCCCGCGAGCTGAACCTGACGCCGCTGGAATTCGACCTGCTGGTGGAGATGGCCCGCCGCCCGGGCCAGGTCCACACCCGCGAGGAGCTGCTGGAGAAGGTCTGGGGCTACCGGCACGCCTCCGATACCCGCCTGGTCAACGTCCACGTCCAGCGCCTGCGCGCCAAGATTGAACACGACCCGGAGGATCCCCAGATCGTGCTGACCGTGCGCGGCGTGGGCTACAAGGCCGGCAAGCCGGCCGGCGCCGAATAAGCCGGGGGAGTAACAGCCATCCTGGACCGCATCAGACAATTCCGCGATTCCGCCATCCAGTGGTGGCGCACCTCCCTGCAGGTGCGCGTCATCGGCCTGATCTTCATGACCGCCACCGTGGTGATGGTCATTTTGACCTACGCGCTGGTCTCCGTGTTGACCTCCCGCCTGGTGGACCAGAAGCAGGACGTGGCGCTGCAGGAGCTGGAGCGCGCCCGGATCGCGGTGGAGCAACAGATCGCGGCCACGGGCACGGCCAACTCGGTGCAGGTGCGCATTAATTCCGCGCGCGCCTCGCTGACGCAGCTGGGCTCCCAGAGCGGCGAGACGCAGGCCTCCTACGAGCCGGTGATCGTGGTCAACGGCTCCGACGGCTCGGTGACCACCTCGCCGGAGGGCTACCGCATCCCGACGGAGCTGCGCAACGGCGTCTCCCACGACCAGGTCATGGTCCAATACGCGCCCATCGACCACGGCGACGGCACCAAGTACAACGCGATGATCGTCGGCACGCCCACCGAGTCCGATATCCCGGACACCCAGGTCTACCTGGTGATGAGCATGGAGTCGGAGGAAGCCACGCTGGCGCTGATGCGCGGCCTGCTCTCGGCGGCCGCGGTGGTGGTCATCGTGCTGCTGGTCGGCATCGCCTGGCTGGCCACCCAGCAGGTGATTACGCCCATCCGCTCGGCGTCCCGGATTGCCCAGCGCCTGGCGGCCGGGCACCTGCGCGAGCGCATGGCCGTCGAGGGCGAGGACGAGATGGGCAGCCTGGCCCAGTCCTTCAACGACATGGCCGACAAGCTGTCCAAGCAGATTACGCAGCTGGAGGAGTACGGCGACCTGCAGCGACAGTTCACCTCCGACGTCTCGCACGAGCTGCGCACCCCGCTGACCACGGTGCGCATGGCCGCGGACATGATCGCGGCGAACGCGGACAGCCTGGACATCTCCACCCGCCGCGCCAGCGAGCTGATGAGCCGCGAGCTCGACCGCTTCGAGGAGCTGCTGGCGGACCTGCTGGAGATTTCGCGCCACGACGCCGGCGTGGCGGACCTGTCCACCAACAAGTTGGACCTGCGCAACTGCGTCACGAACGCCTTCGGGCAGGTCGACCACCTGGCCGACGAGCTGGGGGTGGCGGTCAACCTGCACCTGCCGGACGAGCCCATCAGCTTCGAGGGCGACGACCGCCGCGTCCAGCGCATCCTGCGCAACCTGCTGGCCAACGCCATCGACCACTCGGAGGGCAACCCGGTGGACGTGCACCTAGGAGTCAACGACACGGCCGTGGCCGTGACCGTCACCGACCAGGGCGTGGGCCTGAAGGAGGGACAGGAGGAGCTGGTCTTCAACCGCTTCTGGCGCGCGGATTCCTCCCGCAAGCGCCACTCGGGCGGGACCGGCCTGGGCCTGGCTATCGCCCGCGAGGATGCCGTGCTGCACAGCGGTACGCTGGACGCGACTGGTGTCTTCGGCCGCGGGTCCTGCTTCCGCCTGGTCCTGCCGCGCGTGCCCGGCGAGGCCGTGGAGGAGGCCCCGCTGGACCTGTACGTGCCGGAGCCCAAGGCGCTGGCACAGCCGCAGGGGCTGGCAGAGCCGCAGGCATCGAAGGCCCCGCAGGAACCGAATGAACCGAAGGGAGGCCAGCCGTGATGCACAAGACCCACCGGCGCCCGACCCGCCCGGCCCGTCCGGCCCGCGCCGTCCTCGCCGTCCTGGCCGCGACGTCGCTGACGCTTAGTGCGTGCTCGACGCTGCCGCAAAACTCCAGCCCCAAGGTGCTGCACTCCTTCGAGCCGGCCGCCACCCCGGAGCCGTCCATGGGCCCGCGCGCCGGGGAGGAGCCGGACCTTTTGCTGCGCGACTTCTACGCGGCCTCGGCGCTGCCGGCTGGGGATTATTCGGCCGCGCGATCGTTTATGACCGAGGAGGCGGCCGGGGACTGGGACCCGGACCAGCAGGTGCTCATCGTGGACTCGCTGGACATTATCACCGCCGCCGAGGCCGACTCCGCGGAGGGCGGCCGCAGCTTCAACGTGCGCGGCTCGGTCATCGGCACGCTCTCGGAGGGAGGGTCCTATACCTCCGAAAACGGCGACTTCGAGGCCCAGGTCCACATGACGCAGGTGGACGGCGAGTGGCGGATTTCGGATCTGCCGGAGGTCGTGGTCATCGAGCGCACGGAGCTGCGTAACCGCTACCAGCCGCATGCCCTGTTCTTCTACGAGCACACCGGCCAGGCGCTGGAAAGTGATCGCCGCTGGCTGTCCACGGGCCAGGAGTCCCTGGATACCGAGCTCATCACGCTGCTTTTGCAGGGCCCGGCCGAGGAGCTGGCGCCGGCGACGATGTCGGTGGTGCCGCGGGAGGCGAACTTTGGCGGCATCGAGGACGGGGTCTACCACTTCACCGGCATGTCGGACATGAGTCAGGAGGACCGCACTCGGTTTGCCGCCGAGCTGGTCTGGACCCTGTCCACCGCCGGCATCCCGGGGCCCTACCGGGTCGTGGCCGACGACGCCCCCTTGGTCGAAGGCCTCGACGAGCTGACCACCGACGACTTCGCGGACTACAACCCGAAGGCGAACACGGACGCCGCCACCTCGCTGTACGCGGTGACCAACGGCAACGTGGTGCGCCTGACCGGCAACGAGACGCAGCCGCTGAACAACCCGGCGGCGAACGCGGGCAACGTGGAGTCGGCGGAGATCTCGGCGGAGGAGACGTTCGCGGCCGTGCGCAAGAAGGGCGCGGAGAAGACCCAGCTGGTGCTGGGGACGCTGAACGGGGACGTGGCGGAGTCCTTGGAGGGTGAGAGCATCACCCGGCCCACCTTCGGCATTACCGGCCGGGGCGCGTGGGTCGCGGTCGACGGCAAGAAGATCTACCGCGTGGTGCGCTCGACTACCGGCGAGGTCACCGAGCAGCCGATCAACGCGGACGCGCTGGATCACATCGAGGGCGAGATCTCGGTGATGCGCCTGTCGTCGACGGGCGCGCGGGTGGCCTTCATCATCGGGGGCGCGGTCTACTCCGGCGTGGTGGCGCAGGAGACCGACGGCGATTACCGGATCGTCAACGTGCGCGAGCTCGACTCGGAGCTGGGCCGCAACGCGCTGTCGCTGGACTGGCAGCCGGACGGCTCGCTGGTGGTGGGCACCTCGTCCACGGAGACGCCGATCTGGCGCATCGAGCAGGACGGGTCCTCCCTGACCACGCTGCCCAGCGGCAATATCACCGCCCCGGTGGTCTCCGTGGCGGCCTCGCCGACGACCGTCTACCTGACCGACGCCAACGCCCTGCTGCAGCTGCCGGCCGGCGAGTCCGACTCCGTGTTCTGGCGCGAGGTCCCCGGCCTCCAGGGCGTGCGCGCGGCCCCCATCGTGGGCAACTAGGCGGCGCGCGCGATGGGGGTCTGGCAGCAGGTCGGGGAGCTGTTGGTCCCGCGCGCCTGCGCCGGGTGCCAGGCCCCGGGCCAGGTGCTGTGCGCGGCCTGCCGGGAGCACCTGCGCACCCCGCCGCACCGGATCAGCCGCCGCACGCTGCTGGACCCGCCCATCTTTGCGCTGGGTCCGTATTCGGAGATCCGCCGCAACCTCATCATTCAGATGAAGGAGTACCACAACCAGGCGGTGCGCCCCTTTGCCGGCGCGGTCATCGCCGCCGGGCTGGAGCAGCTGGTGGCCCAGGGCGTGCTGCCGCCGCGGCTGGTGGTGGTGCCGGCGCCGACGCGGGCATCGTCGGCCAGGGCCCGGGGCGGGGACCCGGTGCTGCACATGTGCCAGCACGCGGCGCGCCTGCTCGGCGACGGCCTGCCGCTGACGGTGGTCAACTGCGCGCGCCTGCGCCGCGGCGTGGCCGACCAGTCGCGGCTGAACGCAGACCTGCGGTGGGCGAATATGCGTGACGCCGTGGCTGTCGATGCCGACCCGCGGCTGGTGGGCCGGGCCACCGTCGTGGTCGACGACGTGGTGACCACGGGCGCGACACTGATCAATACCGCCGACAAGCTGCGGGCGGCGGGGGCGCTGGTGCGGGCGGGCTTGGTGCTGGCGGACGCCTAGAGGGGGAACGGCGTGGGGGTAAACAGAAATGTAATTCCAACCTTTGGTGGGGGATGGTTATGACCACTGGTATGATGAGGGGTGTCACAGGTTGAGGTTTTAGCCTCCGGATTCACACGGTTTCCGCCGGTGAAGGCCCGGGGCGGCGATCTCAGCAGGACGAGTCCAATAGTCCCCCGGGGGCGCCGGGATTGCGCGCCCCCAGCCAAATCTAGGGAGGCAAGTCAATGACCGAGCCACAGGCCACCAACGCACAGGTAACCATCACGGGGCGCAACGTGGAGGTGCCGGAACACTTCCAGGAGCGCGTCTCCGGCAAGCTGGCCAAGATCGAGCGGCTGGATCCGACGCTGACCTTCTTCCACGTCGAGCTGCAGCACGAGCCGAACCCGCGCCGTGACTCCCAGTCGGACCGCATCCAGATCACCGCCACCGGCAAGGGTCATATCGCCCGCGCGGAGGCCAAGGAAGACTCCTTCTACGCCGCGCTGGAGACCGCCCTGGCCAAGATGGAGCGTTCCCTGCGCAAGGTGAAGGTCCGCCGCGAGAACGTCAAGTCCGGCCACCGCGCCCAGAAGGGCACCGGCGAGATCGCCGCGGAGATGGTCGCCGAGGCCGAGGCCGAGCGCAAGGCCGCGCCGGCGAAGGAAGATCGTTACGTCGATCCGTACGCGGATTCCATCGAGGAGCAGCGCCCGGGCCAGATCGTGCGTACCAAGGAGCACCCGGCCAACCCGATGACCGTGGATGACGCGCTCAGCGAGATGGAGCTGGTGGGTCACGATTTCTACCTGTTTATCAACTCCGAGACCCAGCAGCCGGCGGTCGTCTACCGCCGCCACGCCTTCGACTACGGTCTTATCACCCTGACCGAGGACGCCGAGGGTGCGCAGGCTAACAGCTAGCTAGCCCGCCCTGCGCCCAGCTGCCCGCCCGCCGGGCACTGGGCGCTTTTTCGTGTCTTTTTGGGCCGGGGCGGAGACAGTTAAGGCGCCGTTGGTGGGTACAATGGCACGGAGTTAACTAGTTTACGTGTCGCGACAAAGAAGGAAACTACTACGTGTTAGGACTTTCGAAGCTGCTGCGTGCCGGCGAAGGGCGCACCGTCAAGCGTCTGGAAAAGATGGCCGACCGTGTCATTGCCCTGGAGGATGAGTACGCCGCCCTCAGCGACGACGCGCTCAAGGCCAAGACCGACGAATTCAAGCAGCGCCTCGCCGATGGCGAGGAACTCAACGACATCCTGCTGGAGGCCTTCGCCACCGTCCGCGAGGCGGCCTGGCGCGTGCTCCAGCAGAAGCACTTCCGCGTCCAGCTGATGGGCGGCGCGGCCCTGCACTTCGGCAACGTCGCCGAGATGAAAACCGGTGAGGGCAAGACCCTGACCTCGCTGCTGCCGGCCTACCTCAACGCCCTGGACGGCAAGGGCGTGCACATCGTCACGGTCAACGACTACCTGGCCAAGCGCGACGCGGAGATGATGGGCCGTGTCCACCGCTGGCTGGGCCTGTCCGTGGGCGTCATCCTGTCCGAGATGCGCCCGCCGGCGCGCAAGGAGGCCTACGCCTGCGACATCACCTACGGCACCAACAACGAGCTGGGCTTTGACTACCTGCGCGACAACATGGTGCGCAGCCTGAACGACATCGTCCAGCGCGGGCACAACTTCTGCATCGTGGACGAGGTGGACTCCATCCTCATCGACGAGGCCCGCACCCCGCTCATCATCTCCGGCCCGGTAGACGGTTCCTCCCAGTTCTACGGGGTCTTCGCGCAGCTGGCCCCGCGCATGCGCGAGGGCATCCACTACGAGGTCGACCACAAAAAGCGCACCGTCGGCGTGCTGGAAGAGGGCGTGGAATACGTCGAGGACCAGCTGGGCATCGATAACCTGTACGCCCCGGAACACTCGCAGCTGGTGTCCTACCTCAACAACGCGCTGAAGGCCAAGGAGCTGTTCACGCGCGACAAGGACTACATCGTGCGCAACGGTGAGGTCATGATCGTCGACTCGTTCACCGGCCGCGTGCTGGCGGGCCGCCGCTACAACGAGGGCATGCACCAGGCCATCGAGGCCAAGGAAAACGTCGAGATCAAAAACGAGAACCAGACGCTGGCCACGGTCACGCTGCAGAACTACTTCCGCCTCTACGACAAGATCTCCGGCATGACCGGTACCGCCGAGACCGAGGCCGCCGAGCTGCACTCCATCTACGGCCTCGACGTGGTGCCGATCCCGACCAACAAGCCGAACCAGCGCAAGGACCACTCCGACCGCATCTACAAGACGCAGGAGGCCAAGTTCGCCGCGGTGGTCGACGACATCGCCGAGCATGTGCAGAACAAGCAGCCGGTGCTGGTGGGCACCACCTCCGTGGAGCGCTCCGAGTACCTGTCGCAGCTGCTGGACAAGCGCGGCATCCAGCACACCGTGCTCAACGCCAAGCACCACGAGGAAGAGGGCAACATCATCGCCCGCGCCGGCCGCCCGGGCCAGGTCACCGTCGCCACCAACATGGCCGGCCGCGGTACCGACATCGTGCTGGGCGGTAACCCCGAGGTCATCCTGGACATGAAGCTGCGCGAGCAGGGCCTGGATCCCTTCGAGGATGAGGAAAAGTACCAGGAAGCCTGGGACAACCACATCGAGGAGGAGAAGGAACGCTCTAAGCGCCTGGGCGACGAGGTGCGCGAGGCCGGCGGCCTCTACGTGGTCGGTACCGAGCGCCACGAGTCGCGCCGTATCGATAACCAGCTGCGTGGCCGCACCGGCCGCCAGGGCGATCCGGGCGAGACCCGCTTCTACCTGTCCATGCGCGACGAGCTCATGGTGCGGTTTGTGGGCCAGTCCATGGAGAACATGATGAACCGGCTGAACGTGCCGGACGATGTCCCGATCGAGGCCAAGATGGTCTCCAACTCCATCAAGGGCGCGCAGGCCCAGGTGGAAAACCAGAACTTCGAAATGCGCAAGAACGTCCTGAAGTACGACGAGGTGCTCAACGAGCAGCGCAAGGTCGTCTACGGCGAGCGCTACAAGATCCTGGACGCCGGCGACATCAAGGACAACATCCGCTCCATGATTGATGACACGGTCTCGGACTACGTGGCCGCCGCCACCGCCGCCGGCTACGTCGAGGACTGGGACCTGGACAAGCTCTGGCAGGCCCTGGACTCCCTCTACGGCCCGTCGGTGTCTGCCAAGGAGCTGGTGGAAGGCTCCGAGTACGGATCGCCGGGCGAGCTGAGCGCGGAACAGCTGCGCGACGCCCTGACCGACGACGCCCAGCACCAGTACGACGAGCTGGAGGAGAAGATCTCGGCCATCGGCGGCGAGAAGCAGATGCGCAACACCGAGCGCATGGTCATCCTGCCGATTATCGACCAGAAGTGGCGCGAGCACCTCTACGAGATGGACTACCTGAAGGAGGGCATCGGCCTGCGGGCGATGGCGCAGCGCGACCCGCTGGTCGAGTACCAGAAGGAGGGCGGCGACATGTTCCGGGCCATGAATGAAGGCATCAAGGAAGAGACCGTCCGCCAGCTCTTCCTGCTGCGCAAGCAGTTCGCGACCGAGGAGGAAAACGCCGAGTCCGGCTCGACTTCCGAGGCCTAAAGCGGTCTAGACCCCGCTAGGAAAGCAGGTTTCCCATGGTGGCAGTCACCGTGACCTGGGCGCTGTTTAGCGTCCTGTTGGTAGCTGCCGCCATTTTTTCTGTCCGGCGGGCCCGCGCCGGTCAGGGGGTCGCTGCCGGCTTCGTCGGGGGCGTCGGCGCCTGGCTGCTGAGCCTGGGTTGGGGCAACCACACCCACTATGCCGTGTGGCAAATTGCCGTGGCAGCCATCGCCGTGGTGGCGCTGACCGCCGCGGTGGCTTGGCGCGTTCCCCGCACCGGCGCCGGCGCGCTGGGCGCGGTGACCGGTCCGACGCTGGGGTTTGGCTTCGCCTGGTCCGTGCAGGCGGGGCTCAGCGACTCGACCGGCATGTGGCCGGTCGGCCTCATGGCGCTCAACACCGGTCTGGTGGTCGGCTTGGGCGTGGTCGTCGGCCTCGTGTTCTGGTCCCGCCGCCGCGCGGAGCACGGAAATTCTGCGTCGCCGGCCGGCTTGAGGTAGGCTTAAGTCCTTGATAAGTACCTACTAATCGACTGGAGTTTTTATGCGAACGCCGCGCCGCCGAAGCCGTCTGGCTTCCCTGTCGGCCTTGGTGACCGCAGCGTTGCTGGGCGCGCCGACGGGGGCGAGCGCCGCGCCGACGGAAAACTACCGCGCCGATAGCTACGAATCCCGCACCGCACTAAGCGGCGGGCAGGAAACGGTAGGCGAGTGGCTCGATCGCGTCGAGGCAGAACAGGGCCAAGCCGGCCAGGCAGGCCGGGCAGATGGCGGTGCCGTAGGGCGAGCGGCCGACAACGCCGCCGCGCCGGACGCGTACGGTACCGAAAACGACCACGGCGCCGCTGGCAGCGCTGCTAGCGATGCCGACGCCGGGGTGCCCGTGTGGGGCATCGGCGCCGCGCTGGGTGGGATCCTGGCGGCGGTGGGGGCATCGGCAGCCGCGTGGTCTTCCGTGGACTGGACGCAGGTCCTGATGTTTTTGGGCTCGTTCTAGGCTAGAGCAGCCGGAAGGACACGAGCCGGTGCTGCTCGTAGGAACCGGTGAACGCGTGCTGCGTGACGCCGATGGTGGCGGTGCCGTAGAACTCCCCGTTGGCGTGCGCGTGCACGGCGACCAGATCGTGGCGCGCCGGCAGGCTGAACCCGCGCGTGCGCAGCCAGGCGGATAAGTGGTTGGCCAGCCGCGGCGGGAAGCGCTCGGAGCGCACGTGGCTGAGCGGGCGGCGGCCGGCGGCGGTCTCGATGACCTGGCGGATAAGCGTCTGGGCGCGCTCCTTGACCTCCTCGTCCATCGGCGTGGGCTGCCGGTCGTAGGAAATCGGGTCGGCCGGCACGTACAGCTGCAGGTGGGCGAATCCGGGAATGGGGGCATACATAGGCCGTATTCTGACACGCGCGGGGCCGGTGCGCAGGCCGAGGCGCGGAAGCTGTGAGCTTGCTGAAAGGGGTGGGGGCGCGCGCACTGCCTCTTCGCTATAATTTGCGGGGTTAGAGGGAAAAAACCCGAAGCGAGAAGAAAGAGAACTCATGCGTGGTTTGATTGTGGACTACGTCGGCGTGCTCGACGGCACCGACGAAGACGTGAAGCGCTGGCGCAACCTCCTGGCCGCAGCCAAGGCCCAGGGCGTGGCGACGGCCATCTTGTCCAACGACCCGGGCGGCCCCGGCGCCGAGGCAATCCGGGAGTGGGAGTACCGCGGCATCGTGGACGCGGTCATGCTCTCCGGCGAGATCGGGGCGGAAAAGCCGGAGCTCGCGGCCTTCCAGGCGGCGGCCGACGCCCTGGACCTGCCGGTCAACGACTGCGTCTTCGTGGACGACAACATCGTCAACGTCAAGGCGTCGGTGGAGTTCGGCCTGCTGGGCATGCTGTACACGGTCTTCGACCGCACCAGCATTGAGATCCAGGCCGTCTTCGACATCGAGGGCGAGTTCTAAGATGACTGATTGTCGCGTCTACCTGCCGGCCACCTTTGCCATGCTCACGGAGCTGAAGGAGACCGGCCAGCTGCACGCCCGCTCGGGCTGGGGCTTTATGGTCACCGACGCCCTGCGTGAGTTCTACACCGCCGGCGACGAGGAAGAGATCGCCTACTCGGCCTTCCTGGAGGCCTCCATGGCGTCGCTGCGGCTGCTAGCCATCGGCGACGAGGAGCACTTCCCGCACCGGCGCGTGGTCATCTCCGTGGACGTGCCCGCCGAGGCGGTCACCCCGCAGCCGGAGATGGGCGAGCCCGTGGTGAAGCTGGAGCCGGCGCTGGTGACCACCGAGCAGCTGGCCGCCATCCACGTCGACATCGAAGAGTCCGAGGCCGCGACCGCCAAGGCCATCGAGGTCATCGACACCGCGGACCTGGGCGACGAGGACGCGGAGCTGGCCGTCGGCGACGCCCTCGACAACTTCATGGCCTTCTACGACCCGAGCGAGCTGCCCTTCCTGGTGGAACTGCTCTAGGGGGGCAGCGGCTAGGGCTGGGTTAGTTTTCCCAGTCGACGTTGGTGCGCAGCGCGGCCAGCAGCTTGCGCACCGCGGCCGCGCGCCGGGCCGAGGCCGAGTCCGGGGGGATGAGCGCGGGATCGTCGAGCCCGCACTCGGGATCGGCCGGGGGACCGGCGTGCGTGCACCCGCGCGGGCAGGACTCGGCGGCCGCGGCGAGATCTTCGAAGACGCCTAAGACGGTGTCGGCATCGACGTGCGCGAGCCCGAAGGAGCGGATGCCGGGGGTGTCGATGATCCAGCCGTTATCGCCGGGCAGCGGCAGCGCGACGGACTGGGTGGAGGTGTGCCGGCCCTTGCCCACCGCGGAGACCTCGCCGGTCTCCCGGTCCGCGTCCGGGACCAGCCGGTTGACCAGCGTGGACTTGCCCACCCCGGAGTGCCCGATGAGCGCGGTGATGTGCCCGGAGATCGCGTTGCTGACCTGCTCCAGGCCGTCGTCGAGACCGGCGTAGACCACGCTGATGTCCAGGTCGGCGAATTCCGCGGCGAAGGGGGCCGGGTCGGCCAGGTCCGTCTTGGTCAGGCACAGGATGGGGTGGACATTGCCCACGAAGGCGGCCACGAGGGCGCGCTCGACGAAGCCGGAGCGCGGCGGCGGATCGGCCACCGCAGTCACAATCAGCATCTGGTCGGCGTTGGCCACGACGATCCGCTCGTAGGGATCGGTGTCGTCGGCGGTGCGGCGCAGCACGGAGCTGCGCTCGGCGAGCTTGACTATGCGCGCGAGCGTGTCCTTGCGGCCCGAGGTGTCCCCCACGACGCCGACGCGGTCGCCGACCTCGATGGCGGTGCGGCCCAGCTCGCGGGCGCGCATGCAGGTGACCACGGGGCCGTCGTCGAGGGCCACGCCCCAGCGGCCGCGGTCCTTGGTGATGACCATGCCGAACTTGGCGTCCTTGTGCTTGGGGCGGTCCTTGGTGCGCGGCCGCGAGCCCTTGCCGGGGCGGACGTGGACGTCGGACTCGTCGTAGTGGCGCCTAGGCATGCGCGCTGCCTTCGGAGACCATGGTCTCCCAGAGCTCGGCGAAGCCGGGGAGGGTCTTCGCGGTGGTTGCGATGTCCTCGACCTCGATGCCCTCGACGGCCAGGCCCAGGATGGCCCCGGCGGTGGCCATGCGGTGGTCGGCGTAGGTGTGCCAGCGGCCCGCGTGCAGGGGCGCCGGGGTGATTTCCAGCCCGTCGGGCAGCTCGCGGACGTTGCCGCCCAGGCCGTTGAGCTCCGTGGCCAGGGCGCTGAGCCGGTCGGTCTCGTGGCCGCGTAGGTGGGCGATGCCGGTTAGCCGGGAGGGGCTTTCGGCCAGCGCGCAGAGCGCGGCCACGGTGGGGGTCAGCTCGCCGAGGGCGGACATGTCGTAGTCGATGCCGCGCAGGCGGGCGCCTGGAGAGCCCACGACGGTGACCTGCCCGTGGGCCTGCTCGACGGTGACGGACATGCGGAAGAGCACGTCGCGGATGAGATCCCCGGCCTGGGTGGTCACGGCCGGCCAGTCGCGCACGGTCACGCGCCCGCCGGCCACTGCCGCGGCGGCCAGGAACGGGGTGGCGTTGGACAGATCCGGCTCGATGCTCCACTCGCGGCCGTTGATGGGGCCGGGGTGCACGGTCCAGGTGTCCCCGTCCTCGTCGACGGTCACGCCGGCCTCGCGCAGCATGGCCAGGGTCATCTCGATGTGCGGGCGGGAGGGGATGGCGCCGCCGACGTGGTGGACGGTGATGCCGTTGTTAAAGCGCGGGGCGGCCAGCAGGAGGCCGGAGACGAACTGGGAGGACTGGGAGGCGTCGATGGTGACCTCGCCGCCGCGTGGGGTGTTAGAGGCGGAGATGCTAAACGGCAGACTGTCGCCTTCGGCGTCGACCGTCACGCCCAGGTCGCGCAGGGCGCCCAGGATGGCGCTCATGGGGCGCACGCGGGCCTGGTCGTCGCCGTCGAAGGCGACCGGCTCGCCGGCCAGGGCCGCCACCGGCGGCAAGAAGCGCATCAGGGTGCCGGCCAGGCCGCAGTCGATGTGCCCGCCGCGCAGCTGGCCCGGGGTCACGTGGATCTCCGGGCCGGTGGTGGCGTCCTGGACTTCGATTGCGGCGCCGAGCTCGCGCAGGGCGGCGATCATGAGCTCGGTGTCGCGGGCGATGAGTGCTTGGGTGATGACGGAGGGGGCATCGGCAAGCGCGGCCAGGACCAGGGCCCGGTTGGTCATGGACTTGGACCCGGGGACGCGCTGCTCCCAGCGCAGGGGGCCGGTGGGATGCGGGGCTAACCAAAAATCTGCCATATAGGCCATAATAGAGGTTCATGTGTGGTCGTTTTGTCTTGTTCAGCGAGTCGTTGCTCGATTCCGTCGGTGCGCTGGAGGGAATCGCAGAAGTTTCCGCGCCCGCGGGCCTGCCCGGGCCGCGGTACAACATCGCGCCGACCCAGAAGGTGCCCGTGGTGCGCATCCAGGCCGCCTACGCGCAGGTGGATCCGGGGCGCTGGGCGCTGCTGCCGCACTGGAAGAAGGACTTAGACGGCCCGCCGCTGTTTAACGCCCGCGCGGAGACGGTGCAGAAGAAGCCGTCGTTCCGGGACGCGTTCGCCGGCCGGGCCGGCTCCGGGCGCTGCCTCATCCCCATGGACGGCTACTACGAGTGGCACGACGACGGCACCGGCAAGAAGCCCTACTACGTGCGGCTGGGTGACGGCCAGATGATGTGGGCGGCCGGCCTGTGGGCCACGGGGCTGGACCAGCTCTCGGCAACCATCGTGACCACCGCGGCCACCGAGGAGATGGCCTGGCTGCACGACCGCCTGCCGCGCTTTTTGGCCGCCGGCGAGATCCGCCAGTGGGTGGAGGGCACCCCGGAGGAGGCCGCCGAGCTTTTGCACCCCAGCCCGGTGACCGGGTGGCAGGTGGACCAGGCGGCGAAGGAGGTGGGCAATATCCGCAACGATTACCCGGAACTTCTGCCCCAAGGCGCCGGGGCCTAGGATGGTTGGGGCAGAAAGCTCATTTAAAGGAGTACGTTAATGGCGAAAGACCGGGCCGCCTCGTTCGAGGAACAGGCCATGCCGCTTCTGGACCAGCTCTACGGGGGAGCGATGCGCATGACGCGCAACCCGCAGGACGCCGAGGACCTGATCCAGGAGACCTATCTGAAGGCGTATAAGAACTTCGATTCCTTCAAGCAGGGCACCAACCTGAAGGCGTGGCTGTACCGGATCATGACCAACACGTACATCAACTCTTATCGCAAGGCGCAGCGCCGCCCCACGCAGTCCTCGGCGGACGAGCTGACCGATTTCCAGCTGTACACGACCTCCGGACACGACTCGACGGGCCTGGAGTCCGCGGAGGTCGCCGCGCTCAAGGCCATGCCGGACACGACGATTTCGGAGGCGATGAACGACCTGCCGGAGGACTACCGCATGGTGGTCTACTACTCCGATGTGGTGGGGCTGGCCTACAAGGAAGTCGCGGAAGTGATGGATATCCCCTTAGGTACGGTCATGTCGCGGCTGCACCGGGGAAGAAAACTACTGCGAAAAGCGTTGAAGGATGTAGCACGTGAGCAAGGCATTGGGCTCAACCACCCAGATATGGAGGCAGACAAGTGAGCAACTGCAACCACCGCGGGGCTTGTGACTGTTCTTCGCAGGAGATAGAGGCGCTGCTGTGCCGGCTGCTGGACGAGTCGCTGAGCCCGCAGCAGCGCGCGGCCGTCGAGGCGCGCATAGCCGAGTGCAACGTGTGCATGGAGCGCCTGGAGACCGAGCAGATCGTGCGCCGCCTGGTGCGCACCTGCGACAAAGCCACCCACGCCCCGGAGACCTTGCGGCAGCGGATCACCGTCCAGATCCGCTCCATCCGCTACCAGTAAATAACACAGCCTCCCCGCGCCGGCTCTTCTCCGGGTCCCGGTAAACACGGCCGGGGAGGCCAAGACACAACAAGCCCGCCGCGGCGGGGGCTTACGCTGTGAGGCGTTATCCCCGCTGCGGCGGGCTCGGTGTTTTTAGCTGTGATTATGCGTTAGGACGCTTGCCGCGGTTAGCGGACTTCTTCCGGCGATCCTTACGCTTACGGCCACGCTTGCTCATGGTGGTACTCCTTTGCAGAGAGCGGTTAGATGAACTGGTAATAACTGTAGCGGCAGGCAACGCCGGGGGCGAAATTGCCCTACCTTAGGCGGAGACGCGAGCGCGTCCGCGGCCGCGGTTGCGGCGGCGCTTCAGGGCGCGGCGCTCCTCCTCGGACAGGCCGCCCCACACGCCGGCGTCCTGGCCGGACTCCAGGGCCCACTTCAGGCACTGGGAGGAAACGGGGCAGCGGTTGCAGACCAGCTTGGCCTTGGCGATCTGGGTGAGGGCGGGGCCGGAGTTACCGACCGGGAAGAACAGCTCGGGGTCCTCGTCGCGGCAAATTGCTTCGTGGCGCCAATCCATGATTGATATCTCCTAACAAATTTTCGACAGCGTTTAACACCGGTGCCTGGAGCCGAATTCGGGAGCCACCACAAATGGCGCACCGAAAATCAGAGCCAAGCCCTAATGTCATGGGGTTTGCGTGCCAGGGCCGGTCTGCAACGCGGGGTGTCTGGTCTCGAGGTCAGGCCTCCGCTTGCCGCCATGGTTTACCTGGCGTTCACTCTGCGTTGGTGCAGAGTTTGGAGCTGGTTAAGCAGCTCGTCTTTTTTGCTACCTGAAGATAATGACACGTTTACAAAGACTTCGCTAGGGTTAAAGGCTAAATTGTGGCCAACATCACCGAATTATATGTCGGTGGCTTGGGGAGCTTTCGCCGAATTTCAGGCAGCTGACAGGTACTAATAGCGCGCTGGCCTGCGCGGACAGTTTTTGTCTGCTAAATGCCTAAGGTATGCCTAGGTCAAATCCGGACCGGCGGACCACACCCGAGCGCGGTGGATCGGGCGCCCGCTCAGTGCCCTATCAGTGCCCTAGACAATGCGTTTAACATTACGGCGGCTAAACCCGCCTTTAAGCTTCGGAGGCTATGGCGAGTGGAGGCGCGCGGGCGGGAAAACGTAGACTAAGCGCCGTGAGCTCTAAGAAATCGACATCCGCTGCTTCCGCCGCTGGCAACTCGGCCGGCCGCGCCGGTGGGCTGGGCGCCCCAGCGACGGTCCGCCTGGGGGCCGGGATCGGCATCGTCCAGTCCATCGCCGTCATCATCTTCGGCATCTTTTTGATCGTGCACGAAGCCACCCACCCGGAAAACCCGTCGCTGGTCTCCGAGACCGCCGCGACCGACTACCTGGGCCTGGGCACCGCGATCTTCATCTTCATCGTCTTCGGCTTCGTCATCGTGGGCGCTATCGCCATGACGCGCGGCCGCCGGTGGGGGCGCGGCGCGGTGCTGCTGGTGCAGTTCATCCTGGCCGCCAGCTCCTTCCAGATGTTCTCCGGCGGGGCCATCGCCCTCGGCATCGCCACGCTGGTATCCGCCCTGGCGGGCATCTACCTGCTGATGGTCAACCCCATCTCGCAGGAATGGTTCCAGCAGAACTTCTAGGGCGGGCCTCAAGGCCCGCGTAGCCAGAGCAGGCCCAGGCAGCTAGGCCCGCGCGGCCTGCAGGGCCACCAGCTGCCCGCCGCGGGCCTCGACCAGGTTGCTGCCGGCGACGGTCAGGTGGACCGGGCCGCGGTAGGAGCCGCGGTCGACCGGCACGGTGCGCTCCGTCTGGCCGGTCTTCCAGTCGTAGACGGCAATACCGTCTGCGGTGGGCACCAGCAGGCGGTCGCCGATGGCCGCACCGGTGCCGAGCGCGCCGTCGAAAACGCGGGTGACCTTGAGCTCGTTGGGGCTGAAGAGGTACAGGCGGGCGCCGTCGAACCACGTCATGTGGTGCGGCAGGTCCGCGGTGGCGGGCTGAAACAGCGTGGGGGAGTTGCTCACGGCCGGCGAGGAGGGGACGGCCTGGCGGTGCGTGACGGTGCCGTCGTCGCTAAAGGAGATGAGCTCGGGGGTGTCACCTTCCGCGTAGACGGTGGCCGCGGACTGGCCGACGGCGACCAGCCGGGCGGAGGCGGCCTCGACCTCGGCGGTGGCGTTGACGTCCGGGGTGCGGGAATCCTCCGGCTCCGTGGTCTGGAAGCGCAGGAAGTCGCGGTTGGCGGCGTCCGGGCAGGTCTCCGAGACGACCAGCAGCTCGGTGCGGGTCAGCGCGGAGTTGATGGTGCACTCCGGGTGCGGCTGCGTGTGGGCCTCCTGCGGGGCGGGGATCTCGCCGTATTCCACCGTGCGCACCATGTCGGAGCGCCACAGCTCGACGCGGTCGGTTGAGGCGGTGCCCACCCGGTCGTTGGAGCTGACCGGCACGGTCTCCTCCGAGTTCAGCGCGCTGCGGGTGTCCGAGTACTGGCCCGTGGTGGCATCGATAGCCACGGTGTCGCCGCAGCCGACCGAGGTGCGGTAGGTGGCCACGACCTTGTCCCAGGCGGTGGCCAGGCTGCACAGTGGGGCATCGGTGCGGGTATAGGACCAGAAGTCCTGGCCTTCGGTATCGACGGCGCGGACGGTGTCCCCGTCGGCGGCGATGATGAGCCCGTTGGTGGCGATGGGTTGGACCCCGGCCGAGGTCTGCGGGGCGGCGCCGTTGGCTAGCGTGAAGGCCGGGGTTACCTGCGCGGGGATCTCCGCCAGCGTGGCGGGGGCCTCCGGGACCGGCTGGTCGGCCGGGTGCAGGTCCGCGGCCCTTAGGGAGCCGGAGAAATAGGCGCCGACCACCGCGACGACGCAGACTACTGCGATGACCGCGGTGAGCACCCAGTCGCGGCGGGAAGCGCGCAGCACCACCGCGCGGCTCATCGCTTCCGGCCCCGTGCTTGAGGCGCGGTCCGGGGGCGGCGGGGGCGCCCGGAGCGGCGCTCGCGCCCGGGCCGCTTGCGGTCCCCGCCCACCACGGCGCGGGCCGGGCCGACCGACTCCTCGGCGTCTTCCGGGAAGCCCAGGACCTCGGCCAGCTCCGGGGAGGTGCTGAACCAGGTGGGCAGGTCGTGCTGGCCCAGGTCCAGCTCGGCATCGATAGCCTCCCACTTAGCCTGCTCGTCGTAGCCGACCAGGGTGATGGCCGTGCCGGTGTCGCCGGCGCGCCCGGTGCGGCCGATGCGGTGGACGAAGGTCTGCGGATCGTCCGGGACCTGGTAGTTGATGACGTGGGTGACATCATCGATATCGATGCCGCGCGCGGCCACGTCCGTGGCCACCAGCGTGGAGACCGCGCCGGAGCGGAAGGCCTCCAGCGAGCGCTCGCGGGCGGCCTGGCCCATGTCCCCGTGCACGGCGGCCACGGCGAAGCCGCGCTGGGCCAGGTCCTCGGCCACCTGGGCGGCCGAGCGCTTGGTGCGGGTAAAGATGATGGTCCGGCCCCGCCCGCGGGCCTGCAGCGCGCGGGAGAGCACGGCCAGCTTGTCCATGCGGTGGGCCAGGAAGGAGATCTTCTTCGTCGAGGCGTGGGTCTGGTTGGCCTCGCCGGACTCGGCGCGGATGTGCACCGGCTTGTCCATGAAGCCGCGGGCCAGCGACAAGATGGCACCCGGCATGGTGGCCGAGAACAACATCGTCTGCTGCAGGCTGCCGGCCACCGCGCCGGCGAGCTTCTCAATATCGGGCAAAAAGCCCAGGTCCAGCATCTCGTCGGCCTCATCTAGGACCAGGATGGCCACCGCGTCCAAGCGCAGGTGGTGCTGGGCGTGCAGGTCCAGCAGACGGCCCGGGGTGCCGACCACGACGTCCGCGCCGCGTTCCAGCTCGGAGATCTGCTCGGCATAGGGCCGCCCACCGAAGACCGTGACCACGCGCAGCGGCAGGTTGGCCGCCGCCGCCCGCAGGTCGTCGCCGACCTGGTGGGCCAGCTCGCGG
This sequence comes from Corynebacterium sp. 2571A, assembly GCF_055700935.1. Classification (NCBI taxonomy): domain Bacteria; kingdom Bacillati; phylum Actinomycetota; class Actinomycetes; order Mycobacteriales; family Corynebacteriaceae; genus Corynebacterium; species Corynebacterium sp. 2571A. Next base: position 650,607 of record NZ_JASTTE010000001.1, read on the forward strand.
GTGGGCACCACGATGAGGGCGTGCGGGGTGCCGTCGCACTCCGGCAGGGCCGCGTCGTCGAAGACCCGGTCGAGCAGGGGAACCCCGAAGCCCAAGGTCTTGCCCATGCCGGTGCGCGCCTGGCCGATGATGTCGGCGCCCTTGAGCGCCAGCGGCAGGGTGAGCTCCTGGATGGCGAAGGTGTGGGTAATGCCCTGGGCGGCCAGGGCATCGCAGATCTCGGCGGCCACACCTAGGCGAGAAAACGTCGGGGTCGGCGGTACGGTGGAAGGCGTTTGCGAGTCAGACACACCTCGATACTAACCGGCACGGTTATAGTGGGGGCCATTAGATTGTTTGGCTTTGCGCTCAAACAGCAGGAATTGGCGCACCGCGGTGCGCCGGAGACGATGAAGACGCAGAAAGGCGGGTTTTTCACCCATGGATATCAAGTTCGGTTTCGCGGACACGGCCCGGGAATTGGTCATCAACGCGGAGGGCACCCAGGAAGAGCTGACCCAGCGCATCAACTCCGCCCTCGCGGACAACTCCACCCTGGAGCTGGCCGATGAGAAGGGCCGCAAGTACCTGGTGCGCACCGACCGCGTCGTCTACGTCGAAATCGGCGCGGTCAAGCCGCACGCCGTCGGCTTCGCCGGAGCCTAGTTTTCCCACCGCTGCCCGGGGTCTTCGGCCCGGCCGCCCGCTTGCGGGGCGCCGGCAGGCACCGGGTAACCTAAAGGGCCATGGAGAATTCGGAATTTCCACAACCCCGGCACCACCGCCGCGCCGAGCCGCGCGGTGAGAACGACCAGCGCAGCTGGGCCGGGGATTCTGGCGTGCCGGAAAACGCCCGCCATTCCGCCGCGCACAACAGCACGGGCGCCGGCGGGGCGGTGCAGCGCTTCGCCGCGGACTACGGCTGGTGGCGCGTGGTGGCCATCCCGGTCCTGGCGATCATCACCATCTGGGTGCTCATTGACATCTTCACCGGCCCCGGTGACCCAGCTGAGGAGGCCGGCTCCCCGCGCGCCCAGGAGCACGACAGCGCAGCGGCCGGCCACGACGCCACGGCCGTAGGCCCGGACCCGGCGGACGCCGGCGACGTCCAAGGCGCTATCGACCAGCTGCCGCCGGGCGGGGAGTTCACCCGCGCCGGGGACGACACCTACCGCGAGGTCGGCACGCCCGGGCTCGAGGTGGGGCAGGGCGAGGTGCGCACCGTGCGCTACTCGGTGGAGATTGAAAATGGCATCGACACCTCCAGCTACGGCGGCGACGCCGCCTTTGCCAGCATGGTGGACGCCACCCTGTCCGACCCGCGCGGCTGGACCAACGACCCGGCCTTCAAGTTCGTCCACGTGGGCGCCGACGAGGACCCGGACACCCGCTTCCGGCTGACCTCCCTGGAGACCACCGCCGAGCTGTGCGGCGCGCAGCTGGGCATGGAGACCTCCTGCCACACCACGATTACCGGGGACTCGACCGTGGTGGTCAACGAGTCGCGCTGGGTGCGCGGCTCCCGCGCCTTCGAGGGCGATGTGGGCAACTACCGCCAGTACCTCATCAACCACGAGTTCGGCCACGCCATCGGCTACGCCGAACACCAGGCCTGCGGCGGCGAGGGCAAGCTGGCGCCGGTGATGATGCAGCAGACCATCTCGCTCAACAACAAGGCTCTGCACGCCGAGGCCCCGGACGAGGTCTACCCGGACGAGGATGTGACCTGCGAGCCGAACCCGTGGCCCTACCCGGTCCCCGGCGTGGAGGATCCCCACGACCCAGGCCACGGTAAAGCCCGCAACGACTAAACACACCTCAAAACCTCAACTAGAGACGTAACCCCAAACCGAACCGAGTGAAGGAGCCGGACGTGATTTCTAACCCTCCGGAGCATGTCTTAAGCGCATTCCGCAGCAGCGGCCGGCCGGCCGTGGGCCAGCCCGAGCAGCTGGGGTATGCCTGGGACAACGGCCTGCGCGTGGGTGATGTGGTCTACGCCGTCGCCCCGGCCACGGCCACCTGGTCGGCCCGGGTGCGCGAAAAGTTGAGCGTGCCGGGGGCGCGGGTGGCCCGCCCGTTGCTGACCACGGACGGGCGCTACACCGTGGCCGGCTGGAAGGCCACCCAGTTCGTGGCCGGGGACCTAGAAAAGCGCGTCGACGAGACGGCGCTGCTGGCCGGGCGCTTAGAGGCCGCGCTGGCGGAGTACTCGGTGCCTTTCGCCGGCACCGCGGAAAGCCGCACGGACGTCTTCGCCCAGGCCGAGCGCGCGGCCTGGGAGGAAACCAGTGAGTACTACGCGGACCTTTCCGGTCTGCCGCGCGTGGTCGGGCACGCGGACCTTCTGGCCACCACCCTGTATTCCGGCCACAACCCGCCGGCCATCGTGGAGGTGGTGCCCACCGCCGCGCCCCGGCCGAAGGGCTACACGGCGGCCCTGGTGATTGTCGACGGGCTGATTAACCGCGCCGTGGACGACGCCATCTGCGACCGCTTCGACCACCTTGAGGGCCTGGGCCAGCTGCTACTGCGCGCGGCGGCCTACCGCCGCCACGTGAACTCCCTGCACGAGGATTCGCGCGTGAACGTACGTTCGGAGATCCAGCGGGTGGAGCAGATGCTCGTGTCCCGCGTGTGTGCCAAACTTTAGGGCATGACAGGACGTTATGACCCCCATGACACCGCCCGCAGCGGCGTAGTCCTCCCGCCCTCGCCCGAGGTGCGCCTCGTGGCCGGTGAGGAGCCCGAAGGCACCCGCGCGTGGCCGCACCCCCTGCCGGAGCGGGGGATATGGAAGGTGACCGGCCGGGCCGGGGCCGGGGTGAGCAGCTTTCTGGTGGACACCGTCCTCAACGTGCTGCGCGCCGGGGCGGACCCGGCCGGGGTGCTGGTGGTCAGCTCCTCCAAGGAATCCGCGGCGGCGCTGCGGCGCGAAATCTCCGCGCACCTGGGCGACTACGCCTCCTCGGCGGCGCTCGTGCGTTCGGTGCACTCGCTGGCCTTTTCGCTCCTGCGCCAGGCCAGCGACGAAGACCTGCGCCTTATCACCGGCGCGGAACAAGACGCCGTCATCCGCGAGCTGCTGGAAGGCCACGCCGCCGCCGGCGGGGCTAGCTGGCCGGAAGAGGTCCGCCCGGCGCTGGGCATGGTGGGCTTTGCCCGGCAGCTGCGCGACTTTTTGCTGCGCGCCATCGAGCGCGGCCAGTCGCCGGAATCCCTGCGCCGGAAAGGCCGCGAACACTCCCGCCCCATGTGGACTGCTGCCGGGGACTTCCTGGAGGAATACGAACAGGTCATGGCGCTCAGCGGCGCGCATTCCTACTCGGCCGCGGAGCTGGTCAGCCAGGTGCTCCTGCGCGCCGGGCAGCTGGATTTCGGCCAATGGCACACCATCGTGGTCGATGACGCGCAGCTTTTGGCGCCGGCCTCCGGCGAGCTGCTGGAACTTATCATCGCCCAGGCGAAACTGGCCGTGGTGGGCGGCGACCCGGAGCAAGCGGTCTTCGCCTTCCGCGGCGCTAATACCCGCTTTTTCGACGAGCTGGACGCCGAGCACCGGATCGACCTGGGCGCCTCGCAGCGGCAGCCGGAGCCGGCCTGCCTGGACATCGTGTCCACCGCGGCCCAGCTGCAGGCCTCCGTGGCCGACGCCATCCGCCGCCGCCACCTAAGCGACGGGGTGGCGTGGAGCGATATTGCCGTCATCGTGCGCTCGGTCGCGGATATCACCCCGCTGCGCCGGGGCCTATTGGCCGCCGGCGTGCCCGTGCACCTCAACCCCACGGACGTGGTGCTGGCCGAGCAGCGCCTCGTCGCCGCCATGGTCCAAGCCCTCGAGGCGGTCTACCAGCCCCTGCGCACCGCGCAGCTGGAAGAGCTCATGACCGGGCCCATCGGCGGCGCGGACCCGGTGACCCTGCGCCGGCTCATCCGCGGCCTGCGGCGCTGGAATCCCGCCCAGCGCGGCCTGGAGACCCTGCGGGAGCTCATCACCGGCCCGCTGCCGGACTTCGGCGATGTGCTGACCGAGCGGGAAGTCGCCGTGCTGGAGCGCGTGCGCGGCGTCCTGGGCGCGGGCGTTCAGCAGGCCCAGGCCGGCGCCAGCGTGGAGGAGATCCTGTGGGCCATGTGGAACGCCACGGGCCTGGCCGAGCGCCTGCAGGCGGCCGCCCTGCGCGGCGGCGCGACCGGCTCCCAGGCGGACCGGGACCTGGATGCCATGATGGCGCTCTTCGACGCCGCCGGCGACTTCGTGGAGCGCTACCCAGGCGCGGGGCTGGAGACCTTCGTCCGCCACATCACGGAGCAGGAGCTACCCACCGGCGTGCGCGACAGGCGCAACGCCACCCCGCAGGCGGTCAACATCCTGACCGCCCACGGCGCGGTGGGCCGCGAATTCGACACCGTGGTCGTGGTCGGCGCCCAGGAGACCGAGTGGCCGTCGCTGGGGGAGACCGGCACCATCTTCGACCAGGCGGACCTGGTCGACCTGGTCGACGAGGGCATCGACCCGGACGTGCCGGTCAGCCACCTGCGCGAGCGCCTGCACGAGGAGCGCCGCCTCTTCCACGTGGCCACCACCCGGCACACCGCCCGCCTGCTGGTCGTGGCTATCGATGCCCCCGATGCCGAACAGGTCCAGGAGCCCTCCCGGTTCATCGCGGATTTCGCGACCCCGGCCATCAACTTCCCGGCGCTGTTCGCCCGCCGCGCGGCCACCAGGCGCCTGCGCGCGAGCGTGTGGCCCAAGGAGCTGGGCCTGACCGTGCCAGAGCCGGCCGCCGAGTCCCACCCGCAGCCGGTGCCCAGCGCCCTGCCCACCACAACCCAGGCGCCGAGCGCGCCGGGGCAGGCCGGCGGGGCGGAGGTGGATCCGCTGCAGGTCTGGGTGCTGTCCGTGCCCGTCTTCGTAGCGGCACTGCGCCGGGTGGTCAGCGACGCCGAGCAGACCGAGTCCGCCCGCGAGCAGGCCGCCCGGCAGCTGGCGCGGCTGGCCGCGGCCGGGGTCCCGGGTGCGGCGCCACAGCAGTGGTGGGCCGCCCGCGAGGTGGCCAGCAGCCCGGAGCTTGACCCGCGGCCGGCACTGTCGCCGTCCAAGGTGGAAGCACTCATGCAGTGCCCGCTGCACGCGGTGCTGTCCAACCTGGAGGAAGAGCCCGACAACCAGATGGCCATGCTGCGCGGCAGCCTGGCGCACGCCTTCCTGGAGGCCATCGGCCGGGGGCTGAGCCCCGCCCTGGCCCACGAGCTGTCGCTGGCGGCCTTTAGCAGCATCCAAAACTCGCCGGCCTGGAAGCGCGCCTCGGAGGCGGAGTCCTTCGCGGAGCTTTTGCAGCGCACCCAGAGCTGGGTCGCGGAGGCGAACGTGAACTTCACGGCCGTGGGCACCGAGGTGCCCGTCGACGTGCGGCTGGACAACGGCGTGCGCATCTCCGGGCGCATCGACCGCCTGGACAAATCCGCCGAAGGCTACCGCGTGGTGGATCTCAAGACGGGCAGCTCCGTGCCCTCGGTCCAGGCCGCGGAGGACAACCCGCAGCTGGCCACTTACCAGCTGGCCCTGTCCCAGGGCGAGGTGGTCACCGAGGACGCCAGCGCGCGCAACCCCAGTGGGGTGAAGGTCGCCAGCGGCAACGGCCTGCCGCGCGAGGGCGGGGTGCTGTTCTACCCGGCCTCGTCGAACAAGTCGGTGCCGGGCCGCTACCAGACCGCCTGGGGAGAAGAGGCCCTGGAGGAATTCGCCGCGCAGCTGCCCGACCTGGTGGCCGAGCAGCGCGGGCCGACCGTGACCGCCCGCCTTAGTGATAGTTGTACGTTCTGCCGGATTAAGCCCATTTGCCCGGTGCAGCCGGAGGGAAGGATGACCACCGATGTCGAAGGCTAATTACCCCCACCTGAGCCCGGACGTGCTGGCCGCGTCGCTGGGCAAGAAATTCCCGCCCAGCCCGGAGCAGGCCCAGGTCATCGACAGCCCCCTGGGGCCGAAGCTGGTGGTCGCCGGCGCCGGCGCCGGCAAGACGGAAACCATGGCCTCCCGGGTGGTCTCCCTGGTGGCCAACGGGGTGGTCCGCCCCGAGGAGATCCTGGGGCTGACGTTTACCAAGAAGGCCGCGTTGCAGCTGGAAAACCGCATCCGCCGGGCGCTGGTGCTGCTGCGGGAGACCGGCATGTTCCCGCCAGGCTCGCCGGTGGCCGACGCCCTGGAGACCATCGCGCCGAAAGTGGCCACCTACGACTCCTACGCCGGAGACCTGGTCCGCGAGTACGGGCTGCTAGTGCCGGTGGAGCCGGGAGCGCGGATTATCACCGACGCCGAGCGCTTCGCCCTGGCCCACGAGGTGGTCACCAACTACACCGGCCGCCTGTCCAGCACCAGCCAGGTCGGCACCGTCACGGAGCAGCTGGTCAAGATGGTCTCCGCCATGGATAACGTGCTGGCGGACCCGGACGATATCCGCCAGCACGCCAAGGACTTCCGCGCCGAGGTCGACGACCTGCCCAAGGGCCCGCGCACCAAGGGCGAGTATTCCAAGAAACTGCAGAGCTACCTGGACACCCAGCAGGTGCGCGTGGACTACCTGGAGCTGGTCGAGGCCCTGCAGCAAGCGCAGCGGGACAAGGCCGTGGTCACCTTTGGCGAACAGATGGCCGTTGCCGCGAAGCTGGCCGCCGCGCACCCGGCGGTCGGCGCGGCCCAGCGCTCCCGCTTCCGGGTGGTGCTGCTGGACGAGTACCAGGACACCTCCCACTCCCAGCGCGTGCTGCTGCGCGCGCTCTTTGGCGGCGAGCCCCACCCGGGCCTGTCCGTGACGGCGGTGGGCGACCCCATGCAGTCCATCTACGGCTGGCGCGGGGCCACCGCGGAGAACCTCGCGGCGTTCGTCACGGACTTCCCGCAGGTTGGCGGCGAGCCCGCGGACAAGGACCAGCTGACCATCTCCTGGCGCAACCCGCGCAAGGTGCTGGAGATGGCCAACGCCGTGGCCGACGGCGTCTTCGCCGGCGGCCCGCGGCCGGTGGACCCGCTGCGCGCCCACGATCACGCCGGCGAAGGCGAGGTTTCCCTGGGCTTTTTTGCCAACGAGGACGCCGAGATGGAGTTCGTGGCAGGGCACCTGCGCGAGAAATACGCGGCGGCCCAAGAAGAAGAGCGGGACTTCAGCGCCGCGGTGCTGGTGCGCACCAACAAGCAGGCCCAACCCGTGGCCCGCGCCCTGGAAGAAGCCGGGGTGCCCTACGAAATCGCCGGCCTGGGCGGGCTGCTCTTCGAGCCGGAAGTCCAGGACCTGGTGGCGCTGGCCACCATGCTCATCCGGCCGCAGAACAACACCGCGGCCCTGCGCGTGCTGGCCGGGCCCGCCTGCGGCATCGGACTCAAAGACATCCAGTCCCTGGGCAAGCGCGCGGCCAACCTGGCCGGCCGCCTGCGCCACCCCGGCGAGGAGGACCCGGCCCAGACCACCGAACAACACACCGACCAACACACAGAGCAACCAGCAGACCAGGCGCCGGAGGAGCCGCTTAATCCCAGCGATCCGGAGGCGGTGCTGCGCGCGGAGCTGGACGATATCACGGCCCAGGCCCCGGAGCAGGTGCTGGGCCTGGCGGACGCGGTTGCGGACCTGGGCGAGCGCGAGCGCTACACCCCGGAGGGGCTGGCCCGCATCGAGGAGCTGTCCTCCCGGCTGCGCTACCTGCGCACCTATAGCCTGGCCAAGCCGCTGGGTGATCTCTTCGCCGACATCGAGGCGGTGTTCAACCTGCGCACCGAGGTCCTGGCCCGCGGCACGGCGGGCGGGGCCACACACTTGGACGCCTTCGCCGGCGTGGTGGAATCCCTGCCGGTCGACGGCCTCGGCGCGCTGCTGGACTACCTGGAGCTGGCCAAGGAGCACGAGAACGCGTTGGAGCCGGGGGAGGTGCCGAAGGTCAACAACCGGGTGCAGATCCTGACCGCGCACAAGGCCAAGGGCCTGGAGTGGGAGCACGTGTGCGTGGTGCGCGCGGACAACAACTCCTACCAGACCCGCGGCGGGACCTTCCTGTCCCAGGCGGCCATCGTGCCCGGCGACGACGACTACATCGAGGTCGTCGAGCCGGAGCCGAACGCCAAGGGCGAGGTGAAGGAGGCTACCCGCAGCGACTTCGAGAAGGGCTGCGAGGCCTACAAGCAGGAGAAGAAGGAACACCTGGCCCAGGAGGCGGCGCGCCTATTCTACGTGGCCATGACGCGCAGCGAATCCACGCTGACCGTCACCGGCAGCTTTACCGGCAAGCGCGAGGAGGGCGTCTACGAGCAGCTGGAGCTGCTGCGGGACAAGTTCCCGGACGCGGTGGTGCACTGGGACGAAGGCTTCGAAGACACCGACGCCGAGCAGGCCCCGGAGGCCGGCTTCCCGGTCCTGCCGCAGCGCCCGGGCGCCCGGGACGGCGCGCGGCGGGTGGCCGCGGCCATGGAGAAGCTACCGGAGCTGAGCGAGGGCGAGGCCTTCGCCCAGTGGGAGGCGGAAGCCAGCGCGCTCATCGAGGAATACCGCGGGCTGCAAGCACCCGTGGTGGAAGTGGCCCTGCCGGGCGAGCTGACCGCCTCGGACCTGGTGGCCCTGCGCGCGGATCCCGTGCAGTTCGCCCGCCGCCAGCGCCGCCCGGTGCCGTTCAAGCCGAATTCTTATGCCAAGCGCGGCACCGCCTTCCACGCCTGGCTGGAGGAGCGCTTCGGCGGCCAGGCGCTGCTGAGCGAGGACGAGCTGCCCGGCATCGATGAGCCGGCGCCGGCCGCGGACCTGGTCACGCTGAAGGAGAAGTTCCTAGACAGCGAATGGGCCAACCGCACCCCGGAGCACGTGGAGGCGCCGTTCGAGGTCACCATCGGTAGCGCGGTGGTGCGCGGGCGCATCGACGCGGTCTTCCGCGCCCCGGATGGCAGCTGGCTGGTGGTGGACTGGAAGACGGGCCGGCCGCCGCAGGGCGCGGATATGCAGGCCGCCCAGATCCAGCTGGCGGTCTACGCCGAGGCCTGGCGCCGGATGACCGGGGCGCACAGCGTGCGTGCGGCCTTCCACTACGTGGCGGATAACTACACGCTGGAACCGCGCCACCTGCCGGACGGGCCGGCCCTGGCACGGCTGCTCAGCGGGGCGGTGCACCCCGAGTGAGGGCGGGTGGTCGCCGCGGAAGTTCGGTAATATTGCTGCAATCGCACTAGGGTATTGCAATGCGTGGGGCAGGTCAGTTCCCCGCCCGCGCACCGGTTTGACACACGAAGGAGGCCGTCGAGCTCATGCCGACTCCCGCGCGCCGCTTCAAGCGGCGTATCACCCAGCGGTTCCACCCCGGACACGAGTTGTCCGCGCTGCCGGCGCACGGCCTCATCGACATCATCCGCGTGCCCCGCAAGGATGAGACCAACCCGTGGAAGCAGCTGATGCGGCGCATTGTCCTCGCGCTGGTTATCGTGGTCTTTGTGACCCTGGTGGTCTACCTCGACCGGGACGGTTACAGCGAGGAGAACATGTCGCTGCTGGACGCGGCGTATTATTCGGCCGTGTCGCTGACCACCGTGGGTTACGGCGATATCGTGCCGGTCAGCCCGGAGTCCCGCTTCTTAAACCTCGTTCTCATTACCCCGGCCCGCCTGATCTTCCTGGTCTTGTTGGTCGGCGCGACCCTGTCGGTGCTGACAGAAAAGACTCGAAAGACCTACGAAATCCAGCGTTGGAGGAAAAAGTTGCATAACCACACCGTCGTCATCGGCTACGGCACTAAAGGTGCCGGGGCCGTCGCGGCCCTGCTGGCCGACGATGTCCCGGCCTCCCACATCGTGGTCATCGACACCAACCGCGCGGCGCTCTCCCACGCGGAGCACCACGGGCTGGTCACCATCTACGGCAACGGCACCCGCCAGGACGTTCTGAAAATCGCGGGCGTGGAACACGCCAAGTCCGTGGTGGTCACCCCGTCCACGGATGACACCGCCGTGCTGTGCACCCTCTCGGTGCGGGAGCTGTCCCCGCACGCCAAGATCGTGGCCTCGGTGCGCGAGTCCGAAAACCGCCACCTGCTGCGCCAGTCCGGCGCGGATTCCGTGGTCACCTCCGCCGAGACCGCCGGCCGCCTGCTGGGGCTGGCCACCGTCACCCCGACGGTGGTGTCCATGATGGAGGACCTGCTCTCCCCGAACGAGGGCTTTTCCGTGGCCGAGCGACCCGTGCGCGAATACGAGGTCGGCTCCAACCCGCGCCACATCATGGACATCGTGCTGGCCGTGCTGCGCGACAACGAGATCCACCGCGTGGACACCGCCGACGCGAACGCCCTGCGGCCCGGCGACCGCCTTCTCTACATCAAGCACGACACGGAAGAACCCGCCGAGGTCACGGAGGATAACGACTAGTGCTTATCTACGTCTCCGCGCGCGGGCAGGTCCCCGCCAGCGGCGACGGGCTGCCGGTGGTAAACGATGCCCCGCCGGCGGCCGCGGACGTTACCGTCACGGTTTCCTATAGCCCGCTGGTCTACGCGCAGCCCGCGCCGCCGGCCGGGGTAGAGACCATCCCCGGGGCAGCGGGCTGGCTGGGCCCGCGCGAGCTCGCCGCCCTGGCCCGCAACCCAGAGGTCGACCAAGAAATCCGCCGGGATATTCAGTGGGCGCTGCGCGCGATTGGTCTGCTGCGCTACCGCCGCGAGTTCCGCTTCCACCCGCGCAGCGGGCAGGAGCTGGAATTCGGCGCCGGGGGAATCGCCGGGCGCGCGCCGGGTGAGGACACGCAGACGGTCTACCCGCGCCTGGATCCGGCGGTCATCGGGATGGTCCATCACCCGTTAAAGGAGGAGATCCTTCTCGCCCGCAACCGGCTGCGCCCGGGGTATTTCTCGCTTATCGCCGGCTACGTCGACGTCGGCGAGAGCCTAGAACACGCCTTCGAAAGGGAGGTGTGGGAGGAGACCGGCCGTCGGGTGCATAAGATAACCTATTGGGGATCCCAGCCGTGGCCGGCCAGCGGCTCACTGATGGTGGGCTTTAGCGCCACCGCCGCGCACCCGGACCCAGACCCGGCGGCTGCGACCGACGGGGAGCTGGCCGAAATCCGCTGGGTCGGGCGGGACCAGTTGCCGTCGTTGCCGCTGGCCGCGCCAGGTTCTATTGCACACACGATGATGATGGAGTGGTACGCCCGTGGCACCAGACGCTAAGTTCAGTCTCGACCTCAGCCAGCTGGACGAGGACCAGCGGGTCGCGGCCACCGCCCCGCGCGGGCCGGTGTGCATCCTGGCCGGCGCCGGCACCGGCAAGACCCGCACCATCACCTACCGGATCGCGCACCTGGTGGAACAGGGCTTCGTCAGCCCGCAGCGCGTGCTGGCGGTGTCTTTTACCACCAAGGCCGCCGGGGAGATGCGCGACCGGCTCGAGTCCATGGGCGTCGGCGGCGTGCAGGCGCGTACCTTCCACTCCGCGGCCCGCCGGCAGCTGAAATACTTCTGGCCACAGGTGGCCGGGGACCTGCCCTGGGCCATGGTGGACAAGCAGTTCTCCCTGGTCGGGCGGGCCGTCAACCGGGCGGGCGTGGAAAACACCAAGGAGACCGTGGGGGATCTCAAAGAAGAGATCAAGTGGGCCAAGTCTTGCCTCCTCACCCCGGGCACGTACGCCGAAAACATCGCCAAGCTGGGCCGCAAGGCCCCGGTGAGCCCGGACAAGGTCGCGGCGGTCTACCAGGCCTACGAGGACCTCAAGACCCGCCCGGACGGCGTCCTGCTGGACTTTGAGGACCTGCTGCTGCACGTGGCCGGGGCGCTGGAAAACGTCCCGGCGGTGGCGGAGGAGTTCCGCTCGCAGTACCGCAGCTTCGTGGTGGACGAGTACCAGGACGTCACCCCGCTGCAACAGCGCGTGCTGGACGCCTGGCTGGGCGAGCGCGACGATCTCACGGTGGTTGGCGACGCCAACCAGACCATTTATTCCTTTACCGGCGCGAGCCCGGACAACCTGCTGAACTTCTCGCGCAAGTACCCGAACGCCACCGTGGTCAAGCTGCAGCGCGACTACCGCTCGACGCCGCAGGTTACCGACCTGGCTAACCGGGTCATTGGCCAGGCCAGTGGGAGGGCCGCGGGCACCCGCCTGGAGCTACAGGGCATGCGCGAGCCCGGCCCGGAGCCGCAGTTCCAGGACTACGAGTCGGAGGAGACCGAGGCCCAGGAGGTCGCCGGCAAGATCTTAAGCCTGCTCAACGACGGCGTGCCCGCCAAGGAGATCGCGGTGCTCTACCGCATCAACTCCCAGTCGGAGCCCTTCGAGCAGGCGCTGGCGGATGCCGGGGTGGTCTACCAGGTCCGCGGCGGGGAGGGATTTTTCAACCGCGCCGAAATCCGTGAGGGCGTGCGCGAGCTGGTGCGCGCGACCCGCCGCGACGACCTGCCGGCCGACCCGGTGGCCGTGGCAAAGGCCGCCTTCGCGCCGCTGGGGCTTTCCGAGCGCGAGCCCGACGGCGCCCAGGCCCGGGAGCGCTGGCAGTCCTTGAGCGCCTTGGTGGACCTCATCCGGCAGCTGGTGGACAACCGCCCGGGCATCGACCTGCCCGGCGTGGTCGCCCAGCTGCAGGAGCGCGCCCGCAACAAGCAGAACCCGGTCATGGAGGGCGTTACCCTGGCCACCTTCCACGCCGCCAAGGGCCTGGAGTGGGACGCGGTCTTCCTGGTGGGCTTGAGCGAAAAGCTGTTGCCACTCAACCACGCCATCAAATCCGGCAACGCCGAGGACATCGAGGAAGAGCGCCGCGTGTTCTACGTCGGGATTACCCGCGCCCGCGAACACCTGCTGTGCTCCTGGGCGCGCGCGAAGACCACCGGCGCCCGCGCCAGCCGGGAGCGCACCCGCTTTTTGGACGGAATAGTCCAGGACCAGACCGCCAACGCGCCGTCGCGGAGGTCCCGGCGCCGCTCGTCCTGCCGCGTGTGCGGGCGCCCGCTGGCCACCCCGGCGGAGAAGTCGCTGGGCCGCCACGAGTTCTGCGCCTCCGATGTCGACGAGGAGCTCTTTGCCCGCCTGCGGGCCTGGCGCAAGGACGTCGCGGCCGAGGCCCAGGTGCCGGCGTACGTGATTTTCTCCGACGCCACGCTGCTGGCCATCGCGGAGCAACTGCCCACGGACGAAGCCGCGCTGCTCAGCGTCTCCGGCGTGGGGCCGAGCAAGATGGAAAAATTCGGCGCGGAAATCTTGAGCCTGGTCTCTAGCCACGTGGCGGGCTAAGTAGCACTGCCCGCGGGCAAAGCACTGCTCGCGAGCTAGCAGGGAACACTAGAAGCAGGCGGGGCAGTGCGGGTGCGGTTCGAGGATGCGGTGCGTGGTCTGCCCGTAGACGTCCAAGTCGATGAGCGCTCCGGGCACGGCCCGGGCGGCGGGAACCCCCGGCGGGGTAGGGGTGCCGGTGACCGCGCCGACTGCCACCAGCGTGTGCGCGGCGATGGCGTGGTAGACAGCGAAGTCGTGGGCCTTGGTGTGCTGCCCGTACTGGGCGATGACGGTGGGCCAGGACGGGTCCATGTCGCTGCGCACCAGGTCGAAGCACAGCGGGCAGGGTCCTTCGCCGCGGTAGTGCAGCGGCCCGATGATCCCGCGGGAGTCGATGGCGCTGACCGGCAGCCAGGTAAAGGCCTTGGCGCGGTACCGGGCCAGCAGGGGCGCCCAGTAGAGGGCCTCGGCCAGCTCGTCGACGAGCACGATGGGGGTGTGCGGGGCGGTGTGCGCCAGGTAGGAGCTCATCGTCTCCCGGTCGAAGGGGTTGCGCACCCGGCACCCGTGCGCGCGCAGCGTCTCCGTGACCAACCCGGCCAGCCGCGTGCGGCCGAGTACCACCACCGCCGGGCCGAGCCCCTGGGTACACACGATGCCGTATTTGAGCAGGTCGTCCAGCAGGCTGCGGGAGGCACTCGGCGGCAGACCGGCCAGGTCCTCCCAGTCGGCGCGCGTGAAGGGATCCGGGAGGTTAGCCAGCGCCCGGGCCAGGCGCAGGGGTTGGCCGGTGCCAATCAGGCCGGCGCGGGTGGCATCCAGCCCGAACTGCAGCGTGCCCGCATCCCGCGCATAAAACCCCACCCCGGGCGCGAAGCGGAAGCTCTCAGCCGCTCCGGCCGGCGGGTCTGTGTCCTCCGGCTCGGCGACAAAGGCCGTGCCCTCATCAGACCTGGCGTTAGTCGTGTCTTCGTTATCCACCTGCGGATTGTCCCCCTCGCCGTGATGGCGTCTCTTCACCCCTTTGCGTAGCGCCCCCGGCGGCATGGGCCTTGAGCGCGTGTCCTCATTGGAACACAGCTAGGATGGGCTGTCATGTCGAGACCACAGCAGCCGGGGGAGTCAGCCGCCACCATGCCGGTGCGGGTTATCCGCTCGGCCCGGCGCAAGCGCACCGTCGAGGCCCGGGTGGTAGGCGGCGTCCTCCAAGTCCGGGTCCCGGCCTGGATGTCGCAGGCCCAGGAGGACCAGGCCGTGGCGGATATGCGCCGGCAGCTGGCTAAGAAGGAAGCCTCCCTGCACGCCAGCGACGACAAGCTGGCCGAGCGCGCCGAGTACCTCAACCAGACCTACCTGTACGGCCAGGCCCAGGTCGGCTCTATCCGCTGGGTGAGCAACCAGAACACCCGCTGGGGCAGCTGCACCCTGACCACGGGCGCCATTCGGATCTCCCACCGGCTGCAGCGGGTGCCGGAATACGTGCTGGACTCGGTCATCATCCACGAGCTGGTGCACACCTTCATCCCCAACCACGGGGAAGCGTTCTGGATGTGGGCCAACAAAGCCCCGCACGCCGAGCGCGCGCAAGGCTATTTGGAGGCCTATCAGCGCTTCGGCGGCGGGGCTGGGGAAACAAACGAAAGCTAAGAGCCACCGCGGGTCAGGCCGGGTGGCCTACCCCGGCTTAGTCGTCCTTCGGGGCGTCGTCCTCGCCCTTGTCTTCGCCCTTGTCCTCGTTATCACCGTTTTCGGTGTCGGACTTGCCCTCAGCGGACTCGGCGTCGGCGGACTCGTCCTTGGTGTCCTCGTTGCGCAGCATCTCTTCCAGCTTGGCGAACTCGGCGTCGAAGTCGTCGCTCGGGGCGTCGTCCAGCAGGGCGTCGATGAAGGAGGCCGGGTTGTCCAGCTGCTCAGCGGTGGGCAGCAGGTCGGGGTGCTCCCAGGCGCCGTCGCGCTTGGTCACGCCCACGGCCACGGTGGAGCGGCGCCACAGCTCGGCGGCCTCCCGGACCTTCGGGGCGGCCAGCTCGATGCCGACCACGCGGGAAAACGCCTTCTCGGCGGAGCCGCCGGAGGTGCGCCGGCGGGCCCAGGCCTCGTTCATCGCCGAGGTCGACGGGATGCGGTCCTGCATGGCCTCGGTGACGACGTGCTCGACCCAGCCCTCGACCAGGGCCAGCAGCGTCTCCAAGCGGGAGACGGCCGCGGCGTTGCGCGAGGAAATGCGCGGGGACAGGTCCATGCCCTGCAGCTTGCTCATCGCGTCCTGGATGGCCTGCGGATCGCCGGACTCCAGGTTGAGCTCGCGGGTGGCCTCCTCGATGTGGGAGGTGTCAATGACCAGTCCCAGGGCGTATTCCTCCACGGAGGAAACCAGGCGTTCGACCAGCCACGGCACGTGGGTGAACAGGCGCTGGCGGGCGGCCTCCCGGGCCGCGATGTAGACCATGACCTCCTGGGCCGGGATGTCCAGGTCGCGCGCGATGTGCTGGATGTTGTGCGGCAGCATGGCGGTCACCCCGGACGGGGCGACGGGCAGGCCGAAATCCGAGCCGGTCAGCGCCTGCTGGGCCAGGTCGCCCAGCGCGCGGCCGAGCTGCATGCCGAAGTTCATGCCCGACATTTGGTTCATCATCTGCGACAGCGGGCCCATCATCTCCCGGGCCTCTTCCGGCATGGACTCTAATTGCGCCTCGTTCATGTGCTCGGCCACGGGAGTGACCATGCGCTTCCACATCGGCAGGGTGTTTTCTAACCACTCGGTGGAATTCCACGCCGCCACGGTGGAGCTAGCGGTCGGCAGGTCCGTGGAATCATCCAGCCACAGCTCGGCCAGGCGCAGGGACTGCTCGACGGCCTGGGTGTCCTTGTCACCGACGGGCTTGTCGCTGGAAATCTGCTGGCGGGCGATGCGCTCGGCCATGGTGTAATTAACCGGGCCGGAGTTTTCCGGCGAGTTCATAGACGAGCCCATGCCGGACAGCATCTGCCCGAACTGGTTGAGCATATCGCCTAATCCGCCGCCCCCGGCTCCGCTAAATCCGAAGGCGCCAAACGGGTTCTGGTCGCGGCGATCGTTGTTATCGTCGTCGTCATCATTATTGGGGAAAGAAAAGCCGAATCCGTTAGTCATAGTCCCCAATCTACCGTCCGGGCTCAGGCCGCCACCATGCCAACTTAAACGCTGATAGCGAACACGGTAGGCTGTGTGGCCATGACCTCTTCATCCTCGCGCCGCCGGCGCACGCTCGTGTGGGGCGCAATCCCAGTGGTCCTGCTCGGCGCCGCGGTCAGTGTCACCGAAATCCCCGGAACCGATATCAACCTCGCGGTGCCTTATGCCGCCGAGGGCCCCGGGCCGACCGTGAACACCCTGGACGAGGTCGACGGCAAGCCCGTCGTCGAGGTCGACGCCCCGAACACCGATAATCCGGCCGGGCACCTGAACATGACCACCGTCTCGGTGCGCACGCAGATGAGCCTGGTGCAGATGCTGGGCCGCTGGCTGACCAGCGACGACACCATCGTGCCCATCGAGACGGTCATCCCGAAGAATATGTCGCCGGAGCAGATGGAAGAGGCTAACAAGCAGGCGTTCACCGACTCCGAGTCCGCCGCCACGATTGCGGCCATGGACTACCTGGACAAACCGGTAGAAATCGTCGTCGCCGATCTGACCGAGGACTCCGCGGCCCAGGGCGCCCTGGAGCGCGAGGACGTGATCAAGGCGCTGGACGGGGATGCAGTCGGGGAGCCGCAGGAGCTGCAAAAGCGCATCCAGTCCCACGCGCCGGGCGACGAAGTCACCTTGACCGTCGAGCGCGACGGCAAGGAACGCGAGGAGAAGGTAACGCTGGCCGCTTCGCCGCACGACGAGGACGTGCCCCTGCTAGGCATCTTGATGACCACCCAGCCGGCGGAGGACATCAAGGTCAACTACAACCTGCAGGATATCGGCGGCCCGTCGGCCGGCATGATGTTCAGCCTCGCCGTCATCGACAAGCTCTCGCCCGGGGACCTGACCGGCGGGCACTTCGTGGCCGGCACCGGCACCATCGGCCCGGACGCGAAGGTCGGGCCCATCGGCGGGATCGTGCACAAGGTGGACGCGGCCGAAGAGGCCGGCGCCGAGCTGTTCCTGGCTCCTTCCGCGAACTGCGCGGAGGCCACCAGCCGCGACCACGGCGACATGGTCATCGCCAGCGTCGACACGCTGGATGATGCCATCGCGGCCATGGATGACTTCGACGCCGGGCGCGACGTGAAAACCTGCCCGGCGCAGTAAAAACCCGCACAACCTGCGCGGGCGTGGGCCGCGGCCCAGGGCTGAGGCACGCCGGAGGGTGCGCGCGGCCTGGTGGCGGGAGGTTTAGAGGACGCCCATCTCCTCGAGGAGCTCCTCGGGCTCTTCCACGTCGGAGGGGGCCAGCTGCTTCATGACCAGACCCTTGTCGTTGTCCACGACGGACAGGATGGTGTCGGTGCCCAGGGTGGACCAGCCGACCAGGATGTCGCCCTCGTCCTTGACCACGTGCCCGTTGCGCAGGCCGGTGAGCACCTGGGTGGCCTGGGCGGCCTGGGAGGAGGACTTGTAGAACTGGATGGAGCCGATCTCGGCGCCGGTGCAGTTGTAGGAGTCGCGCATGCCCACGCCGTCGCAGCTATCGAACTGGGCGAACAGGGAGCGCGGCGCCAGGCTGGAGAAGATCTCGTAGACCTGGGCGACGGACTCCTCCAGCTTTTCGTCGCCGGCGGCCTGCGAGGACTTGGCGGCCGAACTATCGGCCGGCTCAGACTCATCGGCGGCGGACTCCGAAGCGGATTCCGCGGAGCTGGTGGCCGGAGCCGAAGACTCGGTGGACTCCTTAGCTTCGGAGGTCTCGGTCTCCGGGGCCTTGTCCGTTTCGCTGGCGGCCGGGGCGGGATCCGGCTGGGGCTCCTCTTCTGACTGGCCACAGGCGGCCAGGCTCAGCGCGCACAGTCCGGTAGCGGCGGCCAGGCTCGCCCGGCGGAAACGGTTGGCAAGACGCACGGGATCAATCTCCTCAAAGAACATCGCGATAGGGGACCAAGCGGGGCTGGACAAACCGTAGCCCCGTTTCCTACAGCTTAAACTACCTCATCCGGTTCCTGCTCCAAGCCATAGCGCAGGGCCGCGAGCACCCCCGGCGCCACGTCGGGGCCGCCGCGCAGCTGGATATCGTCTTGGGCGAAGGGGCCGGCGGCTTCCAGCTCCTCCTCGGTGGGGCGCAGCTGCAGCAGGGTCAGCTCCACGCCCTCCTCGCGCAGCACGCCGGAATACAGCCGCGCCGGGCGGGCCGGGGCGCCTGCCCCCGCGGCGGCGTCTCGGAACTTGATCTCCTGGGCCAGGACCACGCCTTCCACGTCGTGCGGCCACGCCAGCCGGGAGACGTAGTCGGCCAGCTCCTCGGAACCTGGCTCCAAGTTTTCGGGAAGGTTATCTTGCACGATGAGCGTCAGCGGGGCGTCGTCGTGAGCGCCCAAGTCGTCGAGCTGCGCGGCCACTAAATCCGTGGGCACGAGGGCGAAAAGGGTAGGGGCGGCGTCCCACCCTTCGGCGTGGACAAACTCGACGGCCTCCCGCATGGCTTTGTTAAGAGCTGGCTGGGAATTGCTGGGGGAACTCATGAACATCCTTATTCGTTGTCACTTTAGTGCTTGCTTAAACTGGAAGCCTATAACTTTCTATATTCGCACGATAATTGATTGGAGCTGGCGTTGGTTTCAAACCTATCCCAACCCGCTGCCCCTATGAAGCGCCCGCCGCGCGTGCTGGGCTGGATCGTGGGCATCATTGCGATCCTCGTCATCGTGGGCCCGATTTTCGTCGGGCTCTACACGGACTGGAAGTGGTTCGGCGCGATTGACTACCGCGGCGTCTTCACCACGGCCATCATCGCCCGCGTCGTCCTCTTCCTGGTCGCGGCGGTCTTTTCCGGCCTGGTGGTGGCCCTGGCAGCCCACTTCGTCTGGCGGGGCAGGCCCGACAGCCTGGACGCGGACATGGGGGACCTGAATTCCCCGGTCTACCAGTACCGGCAGTCGATCGAAAAGACCATGAACACGGTCCTGAAGTTCCTGCCCATCCTGATCGGCTTGGCCGCGGGCTTCATCCTCCAGGGCTCCTGGCGGATCGTGCTGTTGTTCTTCAACGGCAATGACTTCGGCGTACAGGATCCCCAGTTCCACCACGACCTGGGCTTCTACGCCTTCACCCTGCCGGTCGTCCGCCTGGTGGTCAGCTCGCTGAGCGTGCTCGCCGTGGTGGCCTTCCTGATCGCTCTCATCGGCCACTACGTGCTGGGCGGCATCCGCTTCGGCAACCAGGCCGCGGGCGTGAAGGGCCAGGTCTCCAAGCCGGCCCGTGTCCAGCTGGCCGTGACCGCCGGCATCTGGATGCTGCTGCAGGTCGCCGGCTACTGGCTGGACCGTTACGACCTGCTGACCAATACCAACGAGCTGTTTACCGGTGCCTCCTACACCGATATCAACGCCTACCTGCCGGCGAAGATCATCCTCATGGTCATCGGCGTCTTCGTCGCTATCGCCTTCTTCGCCGCCGTGGTGATCAAGGACCTGCGCATCCCCGGCCTAGCCGTGGTGCTGATGCTGGTGTCCTCCCTGGTCATTGGCAACGGCTGGCCGCTGCTGATGGAGCAGTTCTCCGTCCAGCCGAACCGGCAGATGAAGGAAGCCGAATCCATCGAGCGCAACATCGCGTCCACGCGCTTTGCCTACGGGATTACGGATGATGATGTTGACTACGTCGAAAACTGGGGCGCCGAGGAGGTCCCGGACGCCAAGGTGGCCAAGGACGAGGAGACCATCAACAACCTGCGTCTTTTGGATCCGGACATCCTGAGTGAGACCTTCACCCAGATGCAGCAGCTGAAGAACTTCTACGGCTTCCCGGAGACCCTGGCGATGGACCGCTACGAGGTGGACGGGCAGCTGCGCGACTTCGTGGTCGCCGCCCGTGAGCTGGACCCGAACGCCCTGCAGGAAAACCAGCAGGACTGGCTGAACCGCCACACGGTCTACACCCACGGCAACGGCTTCATCGCGGCCGAGGCCAACAAGGTCGATGAGGTCGCCCGCGACGCCGGCTCCTCCCGCGGCGGCTTCCCGGTCTTCACGGTCTCCGAGCTGGATACCCAGGAGGCCGAGGAAGACCGCGAGGGCGAGGTCCGCGACGCCGAGGAGGAGCTGGGCATCAACGTCCAGCAGCCGCGCGTCTACTACGGCCCGGTCATCGCTTCTGCGAACGACGGCCTGGACTACGCCATCGTCGGCCAGACCGGCGATCGCTCCGTAGAGTACGACACGGACTCCAGCACCTTCACCTACGACGGCCAGGGCGGCGTCGACATTGGCAACATCGTCGACCGCACCATCTACGCGGCGAAGTACCGCGAGCTGAACTTCCTGCTGTCCGACCGCGTGGGCTCCGAGTCGAAGATCCTCTACGACCGCGACCCGCGCGAGCGCGTGGAGAAGGTCGCGCCGTGGCTGACCACGGATTCCTCGACCTACCCGGCCGTTATCGACGGCAAGATCAAGTGGATTGTGGACGGCTACACCACGCTGGAGGCCCTGCCGTACTCACAGCGCACCACCCTGTCGGAGACCACCCAGGACGCGCTGAACCCGGACGGGACCACCCAGCGTCTCATCAACGACCAGGTCGGCTACATCCGCAACTCGGTCAAGGCCGTGGTGGATGCCTACGACGGCACCGTGGACCTCTACGAGTTCGACACCGAGGACCCGGTCCTGAAGGCCTGGGAGGGTGTCTTCCCAGACGTCGTGAAGCCGGAGTCGGAGATCTCCGACGAGCTGCGCGAGCACTTCCGCTACCCGGAGGACATGTTCAAGGTCCAGCGCGACATGCTGGCCCGCTACCACGTCGATGACCCGGGCGTGTTCTTCAACAACGACGCCTTCTGGTCCGTGCCGGAAGACCCGTCCGCGGCGGAGGGTGCCCAGGCCAAGGATCAGCCGCCGTACTACGTGATGGCCCGCGATCCGCAGTCCGAGGAAGCCAGCTTCCAGTTGACCACCACCTACCGTGGTCTGCGCCGCCAGTTCCTCTCGGCGCACATGACGGCGACCTCCGACCCGCAGAACTACGGCAAGATCACCGTGCGCGTGCTGCCGACGGACACGCAGACCCAGGGCCCAAAGCAGGCCCAGGACGCGATGATGTCCTCTGACCAGGTCGCCCGCGACCGCTCCCTGTGGGAGGGCACCAACGAGCTGGAAAACGGCAACCTGCTGGCCCTGCCGGTCGGCGGGGGAGAGATCCTCTACCTGGAGCCGATCTACTCCAAGCGCGCCGATCAGGAATCCGCGTTCCCGAAGCTGTTGCGCGTGCTGATTTCCTACAAGGGCCGCGTGGGCTACGCCCCGACGATTAGTGAGGCCCTGGAGCAGGTCGGCATCGACCCGGAGGCCGCCCAGGACATCGAGGAAGTCGATGGCCGTGGCGGCTCGGGCGACAAGTCGGACGCGGATAGCTCCGGCGACGACAAGGGTCAGGAGGCTTCTACCTCCGACCCGGCCAGCGCCCCGGCGGATAGCGCTGCTGGCGATGCCATCTCCGGCATCAATGACGCCCTCAAGGGCATTGAGGACGCCCGCGGCGGCTCCCACGAGGAGTACGGCCGGGCCCTCGACAAGCTAGACGAGGCCGTCGAGCGCTACCAGGACGCCGAGAACCAGTAACGAGGTTCGAAGCGACCGCGCCCACCCGGTCCCCGCACCCCGGACGATATGCCGGGTGCGCTGGGGATTTGGGTGGGCGCCTTACTGTCTGTATAGTTACAAGAGTCGCCGACACAGAGAGGACACGATAAAAACCCACTGTGGAAAGCGCAGATGTTAGAAGTCATCTCGACGCGGGGTGGAGCAGCTCGGTAGCTCGCTGGGCTCATAACCCAGAGGTCGTAGGTTCGAATCCTGCCCCCGCTACCAACTTCTTCGAAGGCCCCCTCTCCGGAGGGGGTCTTTTTTGATCTCCCTGCGTTAGGCGACACCCTGTCGCCATGATGGAAACACTGTGTTGCTAACATTCCTGGGGAGCGGCGAAGCCGCTGGTTGTTGTCGACTACTCAGGAAGTTGAACCATGTATCTAGCTTGGCGCGAAATGCTTTTCGCGCGCACACGTTTTCTTTTGATGGGCGTTGTCTTGGCGCTCATGTCGATGCTCGTCGTGATTATCTCCGGCCTGACGGCGGGGCTGGTCAATGATGGTGTATCCGGGCTGAAGGCGATGGACAGTGACGTCATCGCTTTCGCCGACGGGACGCAGACGGATTCGGCGTTTACGCGCTCGGTCGTTGACAAGGCTGAGGCAGACGCGATGGCCGGCATCGACGGCGTGACGGAGGCGGCCCCGTTGGGCCTGGCCATCGTCAACGCTCACAACCAGGACGGTAAGGCGGTTGACCTGACGCTGTTCGGCGTGGAGCCGGACTCCTTCCTAGCCCCGGAGGGCCTGCCGGAGCTCAGCGGGAAGCCAGAGGCTGGCGCCCCGACCGCGACGAAGCACGAGGTGGTGGTGTCCTCCACGCTGGCGGAAGAGGGCATCGCTATCGGCGACACGATTACCATTGACCGCCTGGAGATCCCGCTGCAGGTCGTCGGGTTCACCGACGAGCAGCGGACCTTCGGTCACGTGGATATTGCCTACCTACCTATTGATGTCTGGCAGGAGGTCCACGCCGGGGCCCGCCACGGGGAAGCGGTAGCCCCCGAGGCTTATGAAGAAGCCTCCATCATCGCGGCCCGCACCCAGGACAAGCCGGATACCGCGGCGCTGTCCGAGCAGTCCGGGCTCGACGTGCGGACCTTGGAGGATAGTTTTGATTCCTCGCCGGGCTATGCCGCAGAGACCATGACCCTGACCATGATTACGTGGTTCCTCTACGTCATCGCAGCGCTTGTCACCGGCGCCTTCTTCCTGGTCTGGACTATCCAGCGCGCCGGGAATATCGCCACCCTGCGGGCGATGGGCGCGACCCGGGGCTTCCTGCTGCGCGACAGCCTGGGTCAGGCCGTGGTGATCCTGGCCGTATCCATCGTGGTGGGCCTGCTCATCGCGGTGGGGCTCGGCACCCTGCTGGAGCAGACCGCCATGCCGTACGCCACGGAGCTGGGCTCTGTCCTCGGCGGGGGAGCGCTGCTCTTTATCGCCGGCCTAATCGGCGCGATCGTCGCGGTCGTGCGCGTTACCCGAACCAACCCGCTCGCAGCCCTAGGAGAGAATCGATGAGCCCCGCACTGGAATTAACCGACGTCACCGTGAGCTACAGCGACGGCGACTCGCAAGTCACTGCGCTCGACCGGGTGAGCATGAGCGTCGCGCCCGGGGAATTCGTCGCGGTGGTGGGCCCATCGGGCTCCGGGAAATCCACCCTGCTGGCCGTGGCCGGCGCGCTGACCACCCCGGATAGCGGGCGCGTGGTTGTCGCCGGGGAAAAGATCTCCGACTGCGACGACGCCGCCCTGGCCCGCATCCGCCGCGACCATATCGGGTTCGTCTTCCAGTCCTCCGGCAGCCTGCCGTCCGCGCTGACCGCGCAGCAGCAGCTCGAGCTGGCGGCGCGGGTGGCCGGGAAGTGGGGGCGGCACACCGGCGCGGAGCTGCTCGACAAGGTCGGCATGACCCAGCGGGCCCAGTACCGCCCGGCGAAGCTCTCCGGCGGCGAGCGCCAGCGCGTCGGCATCGCCCGCGCGCTCGTCGGGGACCCGGAGGTCCTCCTGGTCGACGAGCCCACCGCCGCCCTGGATAGGAACCGCTCCCAGGACATCGTGGCGCTGCTGGCCCGGGAGTGCCACGAATTCAACGTCGCCGGTGTCATGGTCACCCACGACCACGAGGTCCTGGGCCACTGCGACCGCGTCTACGAGATGGTGGACGGGCGCTTGAGCCTGATGGATTAAAGAGCATCTAGACTCTTAGCCATGCCGAAAATCACGGAAGAGACCGTCTCCCAGCACCGCGCCGTCCAGCACCGCGCGCTGCTCGAGGCCGCTGAGCGCCTCATCGTGGACGGGCACGGGAAGATGCCCTCGCTCGGCGAGGTCGCTGCCGCGGTAGGCCTGGCGCGCTCCAGCATCTACCGCTACGTCTCTTCACAACACGACCTGCTGGTCCAGTTGCTCGTGCAAGCCACCGAGACCTGGAACCAGCAGCTCGCCGAGAACTTGCAGTCGGTCCCGGCGGACCCGGCGCAGCGCATCTGCGCCTACGTGGACGCCGCGCTGGATCTGTTCGTCCACGGCTCGCACGGGCCCTTGATGGTCGCGGTCCAAAGCTTCCCCGAGGCCTTTACGGACGAGAAGGTTAAGGCCTCCCACGCCGGATTCAACGAGGTTGTGGACCAGCTGTGCCCGGGCGTATCCGAGCTAGAGTTCTCCCTGCTCAACGCGGCGATCCTGCGCGCGGCCGAGCAGGCAAATGACCCGGCCGTGCAGGAAAAGGCGACGGCCGCCCTGCACACGATGGCGACCGCGCTGGTGCGCTAAGCCCGGGTCGGGCAGGGTAGTCCGCTGGGGGTAAGGAATCCCAAATCACATTGCAATCGTTTGCGTGGATATTCCGCCCAGTTATAGCGTAAGTAAGTGGCGCGTATAAAAAATCGCGCAGCACGTGCGGGAAAGGCGCGTGTTCCCTAAAGGCTAGGCCCGAAAAGGCCAAGGTGAGGTACATGTCGGACTCGGCTACTGGCAATCACCCGGTATACGCGCTCGCCGCCGGTGACTACCGCGCGGAGATCGCAGGAGTAGGCGGCGGCATCAAGGCGCTGACCTACAACGGCCGCGATCTGGTGGAAACCTACCCGGACGGCGCAGACGCGCCCGCCGCGTGCGGGGTGGTGCTAGCGCCCTGGCCGAACCGCACCGAAGACGGCCGCTTTGGCTGGGCAGGCCAGCAGTACCAGCTGCCTATTACCGAGCCGGAGCGCAACAACGCCATCCACGGCTTCGTGCACGAGCGCCTCTGGGAATGCGTGTGGGTCGAGGACGGGGATGCGGACGAGGATGCGGCGGTCCAGCTGCGCACGGACATCGGTCCGCGGCCCGGCTGGCCGTGGCAGATTCGGCTGACCGCTACCTACCGGCTGGGCGCGGACGGCCTTGCTGCCGAATACCTGGCGGAGACCGACGGTTGCCCCGCGCCCTTCGCACTGGGCGTACACACCTACCTTTCGGCCGGCGGTGACGCTATTGATGACTGCCGCCTCCAGCTGGCGGTTGAAGACAACCTCCCGCTGGGTAGCCGCAACTTGCCCTGCGGGCAGCTGCGGCCGGCCGAGGAGGTACTCCCCGGCATCGCTAGCGGCGTGCCGCTGGCCGCCGCGGGCGCGCCGGGTACCTGCCGGGATGAGTCCGGGAAGGTGTGGCTCGACCACTGCTTCCGCGGCGCGCACCCGGTAGCGCGCCTGACCCGCCCCGACGGCCACGGCGTGCAGCTCGACCCCGGGTCGGGGAGCCAGCCCGCAATGCGCTGGGCCCAGGTCTATACGGCGCCTGACTTCACGGATTACCGCACCGGTGGCGACCCCAGCGGACCGCCGCGCCGGGCGCTGGCGGTAGAACCCATGAGCGCGCCGCCGAACGCGCTGGCCAGCGGGTGCGATATCACCACGCTGCGACCGGGCGCCCCGGCGAGCTTCGCGCTGCGTATCAGCGCTTTTTAACAGACAGAAAGGCAACACTATGGATAGTGTGCAGCAAGCACTACGGCTCGACGCCTCGTGGGTCGACTACCTCTTGGTGGCCGTCTACTTCGCGTTCGTGCTGGGCATCGGCTGGGCCGCCAAGGCCCGCGTGTCCTCCTCAATCGACTTCTTCCTCTCCGGGCGCGGCCTGCCCGCGTGGGTGACCGGCCTCGCGTTCGTCTCCGCGAACCTGGGCGCGGTGGAAATCATCGGCATGTCCGCCAACGGCGTGGAATACGGCTTCCAGACCATGCACTACTTCTGGATTGGCGCGGTCCCGGCGATGATCTTCCTGGGCATCGTCATGATGCCCTTCTACTACGGCTCCAAGGTCCGCTCCGTGCCGGAGTTCATGCGCAAGCGCTTCGGCAGTGGTGCGCACCTGGTCAACGCCATCTCCTTTGCGCTCGCGCAGCTGCTCATCGCCGGCGTGAACCTCTTCCTGCTGGCCACCATCGTGGAGGCCCTGCTGGGCTGGCCGCAGTGGTTGGCGCTGGTGATCGCCGGCATCATCGTGCTGTCGTATATCTCCCTGGGCGGGCTGTCCGCCGCGATCTACAACGAGGTCCTGCAGTTCTTCGTCATCGTCGCCACCCTGGCGCCGCTGACCATCATCGGCCTGAACCGCGTGGGCGGCTGGCAGGGGCTCAAGGATGCCGTGGCGCAGGAATCCCACTTCCACACCTGGCCGGGCACGGACATCTCCGGCTTCGACTCGCCGTTCTGGTCCGTGGTCGGCATCGTGCTGGGCCTGGGCTTCGTGCTCTCGTTCGGCTACTGGACCACCAACTTCGTCGAGGTCCAGCGCGCCATGGCCTCGGACTCCATCTCCGCGGCCCGCAAGACGCCGATTATCGGCGCCTTCCCGAAGATGTTCATCCCCTTCCTGGTGGTCATCCCCGGCATGGTCGCCTCCGTGCTGGTCGCCGACCTGGTAGAAGGCACCGCCGAGCCGAACGACGCCATCCTGCTGCTCATGCGCGACCTGCTGCCCAACGGCCTGCTGGGCGTGGCTATCGCCGGCCTGCTGGCCTCGTTCATGGCGGGCATGGCCGCGAATATCTCCGCGTTCAACACCGTCATCTCCTACGACATCTGGCAGACCTACGTGGTCAAGGATCGCTCGGACGATTACTACCTGCGGTTCGGCCGCTGGGCCACCGTGGGCGCGACCGTCATCGCGATGTTCACCGCGCTGCTGGCGCGCAACTTCGGCAACATCATGGACTACCTGCAAACACTCTTCGGCTTCTTCAACGCGCCGCTGTTTGCCACGTTCATCCTGGGCATGTTCTGGAAGCGGATGACCCCGCACGCCGGCTGGTCCGGCCTGACCGCCGGCACGCTGGCGGCCATCGGCTACTGGTACGCCGCCAACTTCACCGACGCCACCGCCACGCTGTTCAACCTGCCCGGCCAGGGCACCGCCTTCGTCGCCGCCGGTATCGCCTTTGCCACCGATATCATTGTCTCCGTGGTGGTCACCCTGTTTACCACCCCGAAGCCGGACCACGAGCTGGTCGGCTTCGTCAGCTCCGTCACGCCCAAGGGCCACTTCGAGGACTACACGGAGGCGTCCCTGCCGTGGTACCAGCGCACCGTGCCGCTGGGGATCATCTGCCTGGTCCTCGTCATCGTCCTCAACGTCATCTTCGCCTAGAAAGGGAAGGGGAGTAACTCATCATGACTTCTTCACCCGTGAGCCAGAAACCTGACTCCACCTCGCCGACCGGCGCCTTCGACCTGCGCAACGTGATCGCGGCCCTGCTCGGAATCTACGGCGTGGTGCTCATCGGCTGCTACTTCTTCCTCGACCCGGGCATCGATCCGGAAACCGGGGCGCTCAAGGCCGCCACGGACAACCTGTGGACCGGGCTCGCGCTGCTTGCCACCGCCGTGGTCTTTGCCGCCTGGGCGAAGCTGCGGCCTATCGTGGTAAGCGACGCAGCCGCGGCGGAATCCGCCGTGGAAGCAGAACCTCACCCGAAGCACTAGATACTGATCCCGGCGGGGCGATAGCCTCCCGCCGGCGGCAGCATTTTATTTAGGAAACGTCAGGAGAACGACGCATGTCCGAAGCACATGTTTCAGTCACGCAAGCCCAGCTGGCAGACGGCCGGGACATCTTCTATTTCGATGACCGCCCGCACGCCGCAGGCGAGCGCGTGTTGACCGACCCGCGCGACTTGCCGCAGGTGCAGCCCACCTCGGAGATGCGCCGGGACCCGTTGACCGGGGACTGGGTCGCCTTCGCCGCCCACCGCATGAGCCGCACGTTCATGC
Source organism: Corynebacterium sp. 2571A (assembly GCF_055700935.1). Taxonomy (NCBI): domain Bacteria; kingdom Bacillati; phylum Actinomycetota; class Actinomycetes; order Mycobacteriales; family Corynebacteriaceae; genus Corynebacterium; species Corynebacterium sp. 2571A. Next base: position 678,853 of record NZ_JASTTE010000001.1, read on the forward strand.
CGCCGGCCAACGAGAACCCGCTGGCGCCGTCGCGCCCGGGCGGCCTGCCCACGGAGATCCCGTCGCCGACCTACGACGTCGTGGTCTTTGAAAACCGCTTCCCGTCCTTCTCCCTGGCGGCGGAGGCCGGCCCGGATTTTGAGTACGACGTGGACGCGATGGGCCTGGTCCCGCGCCGGCCGGCCCACGCGCGCTGCGAGGTGGTCTGCTTCACCGAGGACGCGCACACCTCCTTCAAGGACCTGCCGGTGGGCCGCATCCGCACCGTCATCGAGGCCTGGGCCCACCGGACGGAGGCGCTGGCCGCCATCGAGGGGGTCCAGCAGGTCTTCCCGTTCGAAAACCGCGGGGAGGAAATCGGCGTGACCCTCCAGCACCCGCACGGACAGATCTATTCCTACCCGTTCCTCTCGCCCCGGCTGAAGGCGATGGTCAACCGCTCGCGAGAGTACCGAAATCAAACCGGCGGGGATCTCTTCGCCGACGTGCTAGAGCGCGAGCGCGCCGCCGGCACCCGGATCATCGCGGAGACCGAGCACTTCACCGCCTTCGTCCCGGCCGCGGCCAAGTGGCCGGTCGAGGCGATGGTCATGCCCAACACCCCGGCCCGGGACTTCCGGGATTTGGGCGACGCCCAGCGCGACGACCTGGCCGCGTTGCTCAAGAAGCTGTATACCGCGGTGGATGAGTTCTTCGAGGGCGTCGAGCGGACCCCCTACATCGCCGGCTGGAACCTGGCGCCGGTGGACCCGGCCGCCTGCGGCACCGTGCGTATGCACCTGCAGCTGTTCTCGCTCATGCGCTCGCCGAACCGCATGAAGTTTTTGGCGGGCTCCGAATCCGCGCAGGGCGTGTGGATCAACGACACCACGCCAGAGGCCATCGCCGCCCGCTTCCAGGAGGTCTGGCCGCGTGACTAAGCTCAACTGGCTGCCGCGCCGCAGCGACGCCGCGCTGGCCGATGCCGCCCAGGCCCTCTTCGCCGCGGAGTTTTCCGCCCCGCCGGCCGGGGTGTGGGCCGCACCGGGCCGGGTCAACCTCATCGGCGAGCACATCGACTACGCCGGCGGGGCCTCCATCCCGTTCGCGCTGGAGCACAACACCGCCGTGGCGGTGGCGCCCCGGACCGACGGGCAGCTGCGCATGGTCTCCGCGCAGCCGGGGAAGGCCGAACCGACGCGGTGTGCGATCCCGCTGGCGCAGGTCGGCCCCGGCAACCCGGCGAGCTGGGCCGGCTACATCGCCGGCACCGTCTGGGCGGGGCTGGGATCCGGCGCGATTGCCGAGTGCGCGGGCCTGGACATCGCGGTCGTCTCCGACGTCCCGGTGGGCTCGGGCCTGTCCAGCTCCGCGGCGCTGGAGTGCTCCGTGGCCGTGGCGGCCTACGAGCTGGCCGCGGGCCGCCAGCCCGACGACGCGGCGCGCAAGGAGCTGGCACTGGCCTGCATCCGCGCCGAAAACGAGGTGGTGGGTGCGTCCACCGGCGGGCTGGACCAGAACGCGAGCCTGCTGTGCACCCGCGGCAAGGCCCTGGTTCTGGACTTTTCCACCGGCGCGGTGGAGCGCGTTCCCTTCGACATCAAGGCGCGCGACCTGGTGCTGCTTATCGCGGACACGAACGCCCCGCACACTTTGAGCGACGGGCAGTACGCCTCCCGCCGCGGGCTCATCGACGACGTGCAGCGTGCGCTCGCACCCGGTGAGAACGGAACGATCCGCGACATCCAGGCCGCCACGGGCGATGCTGTGGCCGCCGCCCGCGCCTGGGCCGCCGACAACGCGGCTGGGACCAGCGCCGACCCGGATCTCGTGGCCCGCCGCGTGGCGCACGTGGTCGACGAAACGCAGCGCACCCTGGAAGCCGCCCGCGCCCTGCAGGACGGTGACTTCGACACCTTCCGGGCGCTTATGCGCGATTCCCACGTGAGCCTGCGTGATCAGTACGAGGTCACCACCAAGGAGCTCGACCAGGCCTTTAGCGCGGCCGGCGAGGTGGGCGCGCGCATGACCGGCGGCGGCTTCGGCGGCGCGGTGATCGCGCTCATCCCGCGCGACGAGGTGGACGCGACCGCCCACGCCATCGCCGCGGCGGCTGCCGATGCCGGCTTCCCGGAGCCGTCCTTCCTGCTCGCTGAGCCCGGCGCCGGCGCCCGCCGCCTGCGCTAGGCGCCAGTAAGCGCCGGGCTAGTCCCGCGCTAGTCCCGCGCCTGGGCGAGCCAGATACCGATGCCGGCGATGGCGTAGCGCGTGCCGGTATCCAGGGTTGGCTGCAGCGCCGGGTTGAACGCCGGGGAGTGGTTGGCGGGGGCTCCTTCCGTATCTGGGAAGCCGCCCCAGCCCCAGTAGCAGTAGGGCACGGACAGCGCGTGCGGGATGATGGGGAAGTCTTCCGAGCCGGTCAACGGCGCCATGTTGCCGTAGACGGCGTCGGCGCCGAAGAGCTCGGTGAAAGAATCCACCACCCGCGCGGTGGTGGCCTCGTCGTTGTGCACGGGCGGGACCGCGTCCAGCAGCTCGAACTCGGGCTCGCGCGGGGACTGCGCGGCCAGGCACTCGGCGCGGACTATTCGCTTTAGAGCCGCGACGATCTGCTCGGTGGCCTCCGGCGACATCGCGCGCGTGTTGATGCCCAGCTGGGCCGAGTCGGCGATGGAATTCGACGACGCGCCGGCGTGGACCGAGCCGACGGTTAAGATCCCCATCTGCTGTGGATCGAATTCGCGGGCGATGACGGTCTGCAGGCGCGTGATGATATTGGCGGCGAGCACCACCGCGTCGGTGCTCAGGTGCGGCTGGGAGCCGTGCCCGCCGCGGCCGTAGACGGTGATTTTCCAGTTTGTGGCCTCCGCCATGAGCGCGCCGGGGCGGGTGGTCATCGCGTAATCCGGGGCGAACGGGCCGACGTGCTGGGCCAGGGCCACGTCCGGGTGCGGGATCTTTTCTGCCAGCCCGTCGTCGACCATCTTCTGCGCGCCGCCGCCGGCCTCCTCCCCGGGCTGGAACAAGGCGATGAGCGTGCCCGACCAGGCTTCGGGGTGTTCGGCATAGGCGCGGGTAGCCCCCAGCAGGCAGGCGGTGTGGAAGTCGTGCCCGCAGGCGTGCATGAGCCCGCGCTCCTTGGCGACCGCGTACTCGAGGCCGGAGTCCTCCGCGATGGGTAGGGCGTCCATATCAGCCCGGAACAGCACCGTCGGGCCGTCGCCGTTGCGCACAATGCCCACCCGGCCCGTGCCGGCGAGGCTTATAACCTCGCAGCCGTAGGCACGCAGCTCTTCTTCGACCCGCGCGGCCGTGCGCTCTTCCTGCATGGACAGCTCCGGGTGCTGGTGGAACCAGGTGTAGAGCTCTTCGCGCTCGGCGCGCGTGGCGTCCATGGAGTTAAAGAGGACCTGCAGGTTCTCCGAGAGTTCTTCACTAGTCTTCATAGCGGCCATGATAAAGGGTTTCGCGTCGACCGCGCCGCCCTCCTGCCGCCGGGGTACAAGTCCTCCGCGGGGAGGAGGACAGCGCGTGGGGCATCGGATAGTGTGTGCGCTATGAACAGGCCGGAAGATTATCGGGAAGACAGTCAGTGGGTCCCGCCGAAGGACCCCCGCCGCGCCGGGCAGGGGCCACAGGTGGCCCGGCCGGCGGCGGGCGAGCCGGAAAAGCCCAAGTCGCGCCGGGGCGTGGCCGGGTGGATCGTGCTGGTAGGCGTCGGGCTGCTCATCGTGGCCGGCCCGCCGCTTGTCCACACCTTTGTGCCGGGGTGGGGGATCCTGGTCTTCCTGTTGGCCGTGGCCCTGGTCGGCGGTGTGGTCGATGCCCGGGTGTTCCGGTTTACCTATTCCTTTCCCATCCTGGTCGGGGTGGCGTACTTCCTCGCGATGAAGATGTACTTCAACCCCGGGACCTGGATTTACCTGCCGGTCATAGTCATCCTGACCTTTGTCGGCGCCGCGATCGCAGACAAGGAGGGCGCCATGACCGCCTGGGAGGGGGAGGACTAGGTGGAAACCTGGACGCTAGAGCACCCCACCCACGGACGGATCACCGTCGAATGCGGCTTCGACGCGGAGTTTATCGAGCGCTACCCGGACTGGCCCGCCGAGCGGGACGATGAGACCGGTGAGGTGGCGAACGGCACTTCGCTGCCCGTTGACGCCGGGGCCATGGAGAGGCTACAGACCTTCGTGGAAAACCCGCCGGTGCGCCTGCAGCTCACCGTGGGTGGGGAGGTGCGCCGGCGCGTGCGTAGTGTGCAAAGCGGCAAGATCCCGCTGAGCAAGAAGCTGGGCTGGGACTCCGAGCCCGCGGGAAACCTGGCGGCCATGGACGGGAAACCGTGCGTAAAGATCTCCGCCAATTTCTTTGACGAGCTCAAGGCCGTGGAGTTCCGCGAGGGCAAGCAGGTTGTCGAATTCACCCCGCCACCGGGCAGCCGCGGAGAGAAGCGGGCCCGTGAGATGGAGGAAAGCTCCTTCAAGCGGGTGCTTTATCCCATGCTGGGCGGGCTGGGCAAGAGCGGCTGGGCCATAGCGGTCATCGTTTTGGGCCCGCTGGTCAGCCGGCTCATCGGCTGGCTGCTTGACCTGCTGCCGGACTGGGAGCTTCCCGACTGGCAGCCGCCGGCGATAGCCCTGCCGGTGCCGGACCTACCCGACATCACCCTGCCGGTGCCCACGTGGCCGGACTGGGATATCCCCTTCCCGGATTTGACCATCCCGGCCTGGCTGGCGTTCCTCCTGGACTACACGAAGGTGTGGGTGCCGCTGGTCATCGCCGTGGTCCTGGGCTTTATGGCCGTGCGCAATCACCGCAAGTCGGAAGCGGAAAAGCGCCGCTGGGATTCCACCGAGGATGAAACCCAGTCACCCTCCGTTAGGGGTGGCTAGGTAACGCGCCCGGAGGGGCCAGTAGGGGAAAGTCGAGGTCGCGAATTGGAAACTATAACGGCTTGGAAACAGTGTGGGAAAGGGGATGTTTATAACTAATTTACGTGCCAAGATTAAGGGGCCCTAATGATCCACGATGTGAAAGAAGGCTGTATATGCTTCGCATTCCGCACCTAAAGAAAGTCCTGGTGGGCTCGGCTTTCGCAGGTGCGTTTTTCTTTGCGGCCCCAGCCGCCGGAGCGCAGGAAGCGCCCCAACCCGGCTTTGATGCCGCGGCGGCTGTGGACCAGGTCCGCTCGGATCTGGCCGACTGGGGAATTTCCACCCCGGAGGTAGACCCGCAGGTGACTGATGCCGTCACCGCGGCTGTGAACCAACACCTGCCGCAGGGCCCGCACGCCCAGCAAGCGGCAGACCAGGCAGCAGCCGCGGCGACCGCACCCCAAACGCACGACTACGCTGACGCGCCGGCGACTAACCCGAACCCGATTGGGCTCGAGGAGACCGTCCGGCAGGCAACGCAGCCCGAGTTTAAGCCCCAGAACGTTGACCCGAACTACCAGTGGCGCAACGATATGTTCTCCAAGGTGATGGCCGGCAAACCCACCAAGGACTTCATCCTGCACCGCGTGCCGGGTTCCTACTTCGACGCCCCGCAGGTGCCGGAGGAGTCCAACGCCGCCCTGACCGAGGGCAAGTCCCTCTACGGGCCGGGCACTCCCATCTACGTCAACGATGAGTCGATGTGCACCCTGACCGCCGCCGGCACAGATAACGCCGGCCGCAAGGTCGGCCTGACCGCCGGCCACTGCGGTGAGGTGGGGCAGCCCGTGGCTTCGGCCGACTCCTGGCAGGTCGGCCCGTCGGGCACCATCGTGGACAAGAACGCCGAGCTGGATTACTCCGTCGTGGAGTTCGGCGCCAACGCGGAAGTCTCCCGCTCCTACAACGGCGTGACCGCCAACCGCCTGGGCGGCAACGTCAAGCCGGGCGACATCAGCTGCAAGCGCGGCTTGGCCACTGGGGATACCTGCGGTATGACCCTGACGACCATCCCGCAGTACCAGTTCACCCAGGTCTGCGCCATGCAGGGCGACTCCGGCGCGCCGCTGTTCAACCGCGGCCGCCTGGTTGGCTCCGTCACCGGCGGCATCAACCCGCCGGGCTTCAACGGTGCCTGCCGCACCCCGCTGCAGGGTGCCGTGCACGTGCCCACCGCGGTGACCAACATGGATGCCATCCTGGCGGATCTGAACCGCCGCGGTGACGTCGGCGCAGGCTTTAGCCTCCCGGAGAACTAAGGCCACGCGTGGCAAGCAACCGGCACCCCGGTTAGCCACTCACTAAAACACACAAGGTCCCCGCCTGATTTTCAGGCGGGGACCTTGTCGTAGGTTTTTAGGTTTCCGGGGGCGGCGGGCCCGCGCTTAGGGTGCCAGGTAGCCCAGCGCCTTCTTGTGCAGGTGGCCGTTGGTGGCCAGCGCGGAGCCGTTATTCGGGCCGTTGGTGCCCTCGATGCTGGTGAACTTGCCGCCGGCCTCGGTGACCAGCAGGCAGGGGGCGGCCAGGTCCCACAGAGAGACCTCTGGCTCGGCGGCGATATCCACCGCGCCCTCGGCCACGAGGCAGTAGTTCCAGAAGTCGCCGTAGCCGCGCAGGCGCCAGGTCACGTCGGTCAGCTCGAGGACGTTCTCGCGCAAGCCGCGGTCCCGCCAGCCGGACAGGGAAGAAATGCCCACGGAGGCGTCGGCCAGCTCGCCGACGCCGCTGACGTGGAGGCGTTTCGGCTCGCCGCCGAAAACGCGGAAGGCGCCGCCGCCCTTCGCGGCGTACCAGCGGCGGCGCAGGGCCGGCGCGGAGACGACGGAGACGACCGGCTCGCCGTCCTCCAGCAGCGCGATGAGCGTGGCCCAGACGGGCACACCGCGCACGAAGTTCTTGGTGCCGTCGATGGGATCGATGACCCACTGGCGGCCGGAGAACTTGGCCTCGCCGCCGAATTCTTCGCCCAAGACGTCGTCGTTGGGCCGGGCCTGGGCCAGCTTCGAGCGAATGAGCTTTTCGCAGGCCAAGTCGGCGTCGGTGACCGGGGTCATGTCCGGCTTGGACTTGACCGCCAGATCCGAGCACTCGAAACGGTGCATGGTCACTGCGTCCGCGTGACCAGCGACCTCAAGGGCCAGCCCCAAGTCCTCTTTGTATTTACCCACGCAGCATCTGCTCCATTTCTTTCACTGCCTGTTTATTTCCAGCCAGGCACCATACCACGCCGCCGGCCGAAATCTCTTTCGTCGCGCCGCCGGCGGCCTCTACCAGGGCCTTGCCCGGCAGCCAGTCCCATTCGGCGACGGTGTGCTGCATCCACGCGCCCCAGGTGCCGTCCGCCACGCTGGACAGATCCACCGAACCCGCGCCCAGCATGCGCACGGTGGCAAAGCCGGAGGCCACCTTCTGCCAGGCGGCCCGGATATCCGGGTCCTGGATGGAGGTCGGGTGCAGGTAGGTGGCCAGGGACAACTGCGTGGCCGGGGCATCGGCCAGCGGGGTGACCTCCTTGCCGTCCAGGGAGGTGGGGAAGTCGCGGCCGCCGAACCAGGTATAGCCCATAGCCGGGCGGTGGACTGCGCCCAGCACCGTGCCTTCGGCGTCGCGCAGGGCGAGCGCCGAGCACCAGTAGTCGGAGCCGGAAGAGAAGTTATAGGTCCCGTCCACCGGGTCGATGACCCAGGTGCGGCCCGAGGTCGACTCCTGGGAGGTGCCTTCCTCGCCGACCAGGCCGTCCTCGCCGCGCAGCGCCTGCAGCACGGTGGCGACGAAGCGCTCGGCGGCGCGGTCGGCCTCCGTGACCACGTCGGACACGGAGGTCTTCTGTTCGATATTGACGCCTTGATCGCGCATGCGCCAGGCCAGGCGGCCAGCGTTGTAGACCAGTGCCTGGGCCAGGTGCGCGTCGGAATCATCCGCGTGCGCGACCATGAAGGTCTTGGCGATGGCGTCGATCATCTCGGGCAAGCTCGGGGTCTGAGTCATAGCCCCTATTGTCGCCCCTGCGCCAGGCGATCGCTAATTGAACACCCCTGCGCGGTAGACTGGGGCGCTATGCACCCGGATAAGACTGCTGCTTTGGACGAGTTGTCCACGACGCTAACCACCATCGAAAAGGTGATGAACCCGGAGGAGCTGAGCGCGCGGGTCCGGGAACTAGAAGCCCAGGCGGGCGACCCGAGCCTCTGGGACGATCCGGCGCACGCGCAGAAGGTCACCTCGGAGCTCTCCGCCGCCCAGGCGAAGCTCCGCAAGCTTGCCGATCTCCGCGGGCGGCTCGATGACATGCCGGTGATGTACGAGCTCGCCGAGGAAGAAGGCGACACCGCGCTGGCGGATGAGGAACTGGCCGCGCTGCGCTCGACTATCGAGGCGCTTGAGGTGACCACCATGCTGTCGGGCGAATACGACGAGCGCGAAGCGGTCATCAACATCCGCTCCGGCGCCGGCGGCGTGGATGCCGCCGACTGGGCGGAGATGCTCATGCGTATGTATATCCGGTGGGCGGAGCACAACGATCACAAGGTCGACGTCTACGACATTTCTTATGCTGAGGAGGCTGGCATCAAGTCCGCGACCTTCGTGGTGCACGGCGAGTACATGTACGGAACGCTCTCGGTGGAGCAGGGCGCGCACCGCCTGGTGCGCATCAGCCCCTTTGACAACCAGGGCCGTCGGCAGACCTCCTTCGCGGAGGTCGAGGTCCTGCCGGTGGTGGAGCAGACCGACTCCATCGATATCCCGGACGCCGACGTGCGCGTGGACGTCTACCGCTCCTCCGGCCCGGGTGGGCAGTCCGTCAACACCACCGACTCCGCCGTGCGGCTGACCCACGTCCCCACCGGGATCGTGGTGACCTGTCAGAACGAGAAATCCCAGATCCAGAACAAGGCCTCGGCCATGCGGGTCCTCCAGGCCAAGCTGCTGGAGCGCAAGCGCCAGGAAGAGCAGGCCGAGCTGGATGCGCTGGGCGCGGGCGGCAACGCCTCCTGGGGCAACCAGATGCGCTCCTACGTCCTGCACCCGTACCAGATGGTCAAGGACCTGCGCACCGGCTTCGAGGTGGGCGACCCGCAGAAGGTCCTCGACGGCGACCTCGACGGCTTCCTGGAAGCCGGCATCCGCTGGCGCATGGCCCAGCGCAACGACAGCGAGGACTAGCCGCCCGCCACACCTCCCCGCCAGTCACGCCCACTCGCCACAGCTACGTGCCGACGGCGGCCGTGAACTAACGACGCCAGCCCCGCGCGGATTGTGAGAAAACTTCCGCTGCGGGGCTGGCGCTTGAGGTATTAAGGCCGGTGTTCGCTACTCGGCCGGGTAGTGCATGGGCGCGCCCGGGCCGAGCGGGATGCCCAGCAGGTACCAGACGACGAAAAAGAGGAACCAGCCGACCAGCATGGCCACGGAGTAGGGCAGGGCCAGCGACATCAGGGTGCCCACGCCGGCGCGCTTGTAGTAGCGCTGCAGGAAGGTCAGGGCCAGGGCGAAGTAGGGCGACATCGGGGTGATGATGTTGGTCGGGGAGTCGCCGATACGGAACAGCATCTGGGCGACCTCCGGGGAGACGTGGACGTACATCATCATCGGGACGATGACCGGGGCCATCAGCGCCCACTGCGCGGAACCGGAGGTAATCAGCAGGTTGAGCAGGGCCACCAGCAGGACCAGCCCGGCGAACATCAGGATGGGCGGCAGGTCCCAGCGCTGGAGGAGCTCGGAGCCGGTAATTGCGGTCCACACGCCCAGGTTGGACCACTCGAACCACGCCAGGAACTGGGCGACGGCAAAGAAGAGCACCAGCATGGGCAGCAGGGTCTTGAGTCCCCGGGCCATGAAGTTCGGGACGTCGGAGCCGTCCTTGATGGTGCCGACGACGATGCCGTAGACGATGCCCACCAGCAAAAAGGCCAGGGCGATGGGCACCGCGATGGCGGAGATGAGCGGGGATTCCATGGTCTCCCCGTCCGGGCCGGCCAGCGGCGAGCCCGGGATGAACAGCAGGGCGAAGAAGCCGGCGAGGAAGACCAGCAGCGCGATGCCGGCCCACATCAGGCCCTTGGCCTCCTGACGGGACAGCTTCAGAGCCTCCTCGTCGTCGGTAAAGTCGTAGTCGCTGTCGGAATCTCCAGCATCCGAGGTCGCGGCCTCGTCGTTGTCCGCAGTGTCGGCGGAGGACTTTTGCGGGCCGCCGGCGGCCTTGTCGAAGGAGACCTCTTCGTAGTTGATGTGGTCGTGGTTGACCAGTTCGCGGGCCTTGCGTGTGATGAACAGCTCGGTGACCGCGGTGATGATGAGAGCCAGGACGACGGCGGAGGGGATGACGAAGAAGATGTTGGCCAGCGGGCTGACGTGGTAGTCCGGATCGACCATCTGCGCGGCTGGGGTAGAGATGCCGGCCAGCAGCAGGTCGGTGATGTTGAGGATGAGCGAGGCGTTAAACCCGGCCGAGGAGGCGGCGAAGGCCACCATGGCGCCAACGATGGGGGAGCGCCCCAGCGCGTGGAAGGACATCGCGCCCAGCGGGATGAGGATGACGTAGATGGCGTCGGAGGCCACCGAGCCGGTCACGCCGGCCAGGGCGACGGCGAAGGTCAGTGTGGCCGGGGTGACCTTGGCAACCATCGCGCGCACGAGGGCGGACAGCAGGCCGGACTGCTCGGCCACGCCCACGCCCAGCATGACGGCGAGGATGACGCCCAGTGGCGGGAAGGAGGTGAAGTTCTCCACCGCATCCGTGACCATGCGCGAGATGTTTTCCTGGGTGAGCAGGGATTCGACCTCGATGGTCTCATTGGTCTGGGGATCCACGGCGCTCATGCCCGCCAGGGAGCCGAGCCAGGAGGACACGGCGACGACTCCGGCGAGGACGACGAACAGCCAGAAGGGATCCGGCAGCTTATTGCCCAGCTTTTCGATGGTGCCGAGAAAACCCCCGGGGGATTCTGTCTTCTTCGGCTGGTCTTCGGTAGCGGTTTCTGTCATAAAACGGCACTTTCTGTGTCGAAGAGCCGGGGCTCTTGGTTTTGTCCGGGTGCGGCGGTTTTAGGCGGGGCCGGCGGCCGCCGCGCGAGTACTGTCGCCCGGATTTCATGGCAGGTATTCGAACTTATGGTGTGCGTCACTATAGCGTACACGGAGTTGGGGATACATAATTTTTAGTCGATTGATGGGTAAAAGAGTTTCAATTGTTATCTGCTGTTGCTAGAGTTGCGGACGTGATCACCTTCGAAAACGTAACCAAGGTCTATCCGACCTCAACGCGGCCGGCACTGGATGACGTGTCTTTCCGCATTGAGGACGGCGAGTTCGTCTTCCTCATCGGCCCCTCGGGCTCAGGCAAGTCCACCTTCCTGCAGCTGATGGTTCGCGAGACCAACTTGAGCTCCGGACAGATCCACTTCGATAACTTCCACGTCAACGCCCTGAAGGGCCGCGAGATCAACCGCTTGCGCCAGTCCATCGGCTACGTCTTCCAGGACTTCCGGCTGCTGCCCAAGCTGAACGTCTACCAGAACGTGGCCTTCGCGCTGGAGGTCATTGGCAAGAAGAAGCACCGGATCGACAAGGCCGTGCCGGAGGTGCTCGAGATGGTCGGCCTGGGCTCCAAGGCCCACCGCATGCCGAACGAACTCTCCGGCGGCGAGCAGCAGCGCGTGGCCGTGGCCCGCGCCTTCGTCAACCGCCCGAAGCTGGTGCTCGCGGACGAGCCGACCGGCAACCTGGACCCGGCGACCGCGACGGAGATCATGACCCTGCTGTCTAAGATCAACCGCCGCGGCACCACCGTCATCATGTCGACGCACAACGCTCGCGCCGTGAACGAGGCGCGCCAGCGCGTGCTGGAGCTGAGCAACGGCAAGCTCGTGCGCGATGAAACCCACGCCGTTTACGGGGAGGCCTTCTAAGACCATGCAGACAAATTTCGTCTTCCGCGAGGCCGCCAAGGGGCTCGGCCGCAACATCACCATGACCATCGCGCTGATTATCACCACGGCCGTGTCCGTGGGGCTGGTGGTCGCGGGTGTCTTGGTGACCATCCTGACCCAGGACACCAAGGACATCTACCTCGAGCAGGTGGAGGTCATGGTCCAGCTGGATGAGGAGATCTCCGCCAACGACACGGACTGCACGTCGGCCGGTTGTAAGGAGATTAAGGAACAGCTGGAGGCCGACTCCGGCGTGGAGAAGGTCACCTTCCGCTCGCAGGAGGAGTCCTACGAGCGCTTCAAGGAGTATTTCCAGGAGACCGACCCGCTGCTGGTGGAGGAGACCTCCCCGGACGCGCTGCCGGCCGCCCTGCACGTGCGCCTGGTGGATCCCACTGATACCGCGGCTATCGACGCCATCCGGGACCTGCCGCAGGTCGATGCCGTCGTCGACCAGGTCGAGGAGGTCGACCGCGCCACCGACAACCTGGACTCCATCCGGAATGCGACCTTCCTGGTCGCCGCTGTCCAGGCCGTGGCAGCCATCTTCCTGATCGCCAACATGGTCCAGATCGCGGCGTACAACCGCTCGACGGAGATGTCCATCATGCGCATGGTGGGCGCCTCCCGTTGGATCACCCAGGCCCCGTTCGTACTGGAAGCCGTCCTGTCCACGCTCATCGGCGTGGTCGTGGCCGGAATCGGCCTGTTCCTCACCAAGTCCTACGTGGTGGACCCGTCGCTGCAGAGTCTCTACCAGGCGCAGCTGCTGGCCCCGCTGCACACCAAGGACATCTGGATAGCCCTGCCGATTGTCGGCGTGGTGGCCATGGCCTTCGCCGCCCTCGCCGCCCAAGTCACGCTGCGCCTCTACGTCAAGAAGTAGCCCGCGCGCCCCACAGTCCCGCCCGAATGCCACCGCCTGCCGCGTGGCCGTCGGGCGGGTTTGTTCGCTCTAGCCGGGGCGGTTAAGCTTGATGGCTATGGCAAAGAAGGGCAAGAAGAAAAAGGGCGCGGTCGACAACAACTCGACACTCGCCACCAATCGGCGTGCCCGCCATGACTTCAAGATCCTCGACACCTACGAGTGCGGTATCGCGCTCGTAGGCACGGAGATCAAGTCCCTCCGGGAGGGCAAGATTTCCCTGAACGACGCCTTTGCCACCATCGACAAGGGCGAGGTTTGGCTGCGCAACCTCCACATCCCGGAGTACTCCATGGGCACGTGGACCAACCACAGCCCCAAGCGCACCCGCAAGCTGCTGCTGCACCGCCGGGAGATCGACAAGCTCTACGGCCAGGTGCGCTCCGGCAACAAGACGCTCATCCCGCTCAAGGTCTACCTCAAGGACGGCCGGGCCAAGCTGGAACTCGGCCTGGCACAGGGCAAGCAGGACTACGACAAGCGCGAGGACATCAAGCGCCGCGACCAGGACCGGGAGATCTCCCGCGAGCTCGGCCGCCGTGTGAAGGGCATTAACGTCTAGGACTTCCGCCGCGGCCTAACCCGCAGTAGGAGGGTTAGGCTGGAAGGCATGATTTACACCTGCAAAGTCCACGACGTGAAAAAGAATCCCAGTATTGCCTCCGGCACCCGGGTGCTGGTGGACCGGATGTGGCCCCGCGGGGTGGCCAAGGACGACTTGGCCTACGACGAATGGTTCAAAGACGTTGCCCCCAGCAGCGAACTGCGCAAGTGGTTCAACCACGACGCCGATCGCTTCGAGGAATTCAGTAGGCGCTACCGCGCGGAGCTCGACGACTCCGACGCCGAGGAGCTGCGCCAGCTCATCGGCCTTGCCAAGGACGGCGATGTGAGCCTGTTGTTCGCCGCCCACGACCGGGAGATTAACCATGCGGTGGTGCTCAAGGAGTGGCTGGACGAGCACTTGAACTAGCGCGAGTGGGCGAGTAAAGTAAATCTTCCTATAGGGAATGCGGACGCATCCCGCCCTATAGGCAATGGGGTTGATTTGGTTTCGACTTCGTACATTGAGCCAGGGGAAGCGTGCCGGTGCAGGCTAGAGACCACCGTTAAGCGTCGTAGCACTCAATAAACGCAGAGAAGAACTCTCAGCGTGACTACGCACTTGCTGCCTAATTAGCAATGCGTGTCTGTCAGCCTAGGTTTTGTTCCTGACCTAGTAACTGGCATCGACTAAGGAACTTGCCATCCGGTTGCGTCTTCAGGGCCGGATGGGACCACTACTGGAGACTGGGCCCATCATCCGGACGTGTTCGTCCGATCCGGAGGGCCGAGCAGAGATTCCGCGCGAACTGCGCACGGAGAAGCCCTGGCAAGATGACGAAGGACCCGGGTTCAATTCCCGGCAGCTCCACCACTAAAGCGGGCGCCCACACTTCCGATGAGGAGGTTGGGCGCCCGCTTTTCTTTGTTGAACCCGTCGCGAGGCATTGCGCTCCGCGGCGGGGATGTTCGGGGATTAGTTCAGGTTGTCGACGGCGTACTGAGCCTGTTCCGGGGTGAACTTCTCGCCATAGTCGGAAACTAGCTGATCGTAGATAGCATCCGGGGACATAGCCATGCTGTCCTGGTAGTCCTTGGCCTTTTGTAGGGCGTTGTCATTCCAGTCGACATCGTTGAGGTTATCGATGGCGTATTGGGCAGCCTCCGGGCTGAACTGACCGCCGTATTCGGAAACCAGCTGGTCGTACACGCCGGTCTGCGACATGTGCATCATGGACGCGTAGGTGTTTGCCTGGCGCAGTGCGGACTTGAACTCGGTCGGAACGTCAGCTTCCTGTTCCTGACCGTTCTCAGCCTGGTCCTGACCCTCATTATTGGGAGCCGGCTCGCCCTCGGAGGCGGTGTTATCGGCGTTGCCCTCGTCGGTGTTGGCCGCGCCAACGTCCGTGGTGGACTGGCTCGTCTCCTGCTTGTCCTTGTTATCGTCACCGCCGCCGCAGGCAGTGGCGATACCGCCGACGATGAGAATGGCAGCCAAGACACCGCAGCCAATCTTGCCGCAGCCTGCCTTTTTCTTCTCCGGCTGAGGGGTCGTAGCGCCCGGTACGCCTTGCTGGGGGTTAACTTGTCCTTGCGGCTGCTGTGGGTCGTGGGGCTCGGAAGGCTGGGGGCCATTGCCGTAGGAGTTGCCCATAGTCTTTCCTCTGGGCAGGGACGTCTAGACAACTTCTTTTTATAGCCTCCCGCGGTGGGCTCCGTGGCTGCCTGCCCGATTGTCGGGGGTAAAGATGACAGGAAACGTCCAGTATCGGACAAAGGGTTGTCCGGTTGCGGGCGCGGGGATGTCCGGTTGTGGGGAAGTTTTCTGGGATTGTGGGGCCGTTACAAAGTTGTAACCTGCAACACAGGTATATGTGTCGTGAGTTACATTATGCTGGCTGCACACATACCGTGACGGCAAGGTGACGGGCCGAGACAGGCAGGAGTGGACGCGATGAGTACTCCCATTTCTAACGACAATAAAGACTTGCGTGCTAAGGCTGTTGCTGAGGACGTCGGTAGCGACGTCGGTGGCGGCGGTGCGAGTGCTGCCGGGGACTCCGGCAGCACGGGGAAGCGGAGTGTGCTGGATAGGTTCTTGTCCGGCGTGGAATACGTGGGCAACAAGTTGCCCGAGCCGTTTACCATCTTCGTCATCCTGTTTCTGATTACCGGGGTGGCCTCCACCGTGATGGCCTGGATGGGTATCGCGGTCCAGGTGCCGGGATCGGATGAGGTCTCCGAGGTTAACGGCCTGTTTACGGGCGAGGGGCTGGCGTGGCTGACCACCACGATGGCGGAGAACTACATCGGCTTCCCGCCGCTGCTGACGGTGCTGCCCATCCTGCTGGCCGTGGGCGTGGCGGAGCGCTCCGGCATGCTCTCGGCGCTTATCCGCCAGCTGTTCGGCTCGGCGCGGCCGGCTGTGCTCCCGTACGCGGTCGGTGTCATCGGCGTGACCGCCTCGGTCATGGGCGACTCCGCGTTCGTGGTGGTCCCGCCGCTGGCCGCCATGGTCTTTAAGGCGGCCGGGCGCCACCCGGTCGCCGGCCTTATCGGCGGTTTCGCCGCGGTGGGCGCGGGCTATTCCACGGCGTTGGTGCCCACCAGCCTGGACGCGCTGTTCGCCGGTATCACCAACGCGGTCATGGATACCCTGCCCGGAGCGGGCTATTCCACCGTGACCCCGCTGTCGAACTACTTCTTCAACGTGGCCTCCTCCGTGGTGCTGGGCTTGGTGGCCGGCTACATCATCGACCGGATCCTGGAGCCGCGCCTGCGGGCCCAGGATGTGCCGCAGGACGAGTCGGTGGATGCCGCGGATGCCGCGGAGCGCGGCGACCGCGACGCCGAGGGCAACGCCCTGACCGCCGCCCTGGAGCCGAAGGAGCGCAAGGCGCTGTGGATGTCCCTGCTGGCCGGGCTGGTGCTGACCGCGGTCATCCTGGCCGCGGTGCTCATCCCGGGCTCGCCGTGGCGCAACGGGGAGGGCGGCTTCCTGCCGGAGTCCCCGCTGCTGGATTCCATCGTGTTCATCATCTGCGCCTACTTCTGGGTCTTCGGCATTACCTACGGCGCGGTGGTCGGCACCATCAAGAGCACGGCCGACGCGGTCACCATGATGGCTGGTGCGCTCAAGGACATGCTGAGCTTTTTGGTCCTGGCCTTCATCCTGGGCCAGTTCGTTGCCCTGTTCGCCTGGACCGGGATTGGTACCTTCACCGCGGTCAAGGGCGCGGCTTTCCTGGAGTCCATCGGGCTGACCGGCTTCCCGGCCATCCTGGCTTTCATCGTGCTGGCCTCCGTTCTGAACCTGCTGATCATCTCGGGCTCGTCCATGTGGACGCTGATGGCCGCGGTCTTCGTGCCCATGTTTGCGCTGCTGGGCTACGAGCCCGCGTTCGTGCAGGCCGCCTTCCGCGTGGGCGACTCGGCCACCCAGATCATCACCCCGCTCAACCCCTACATGATCGTCATGCTGGGCCTGCTGCAGCGCTACGAGCCCCGGGCGGGCCTGGGCACGCTGATGTCGCGCCTTATCCCTTTCGTCATCCCCTTCTTCCTCGTCTGGGCGATCCTGCTGGGGGTTATCCCCTTCTTCCTCGTCTGGGCGATCCTGCTGGGGGTGTGGTTCTTCGCCGATATCCCGCTGGGGCCGGGCGATAGCATTATGATTGAGTCCTAATGACAGCTGACCCAGATAACTGCCATGATTCCTGCCCGCCGCAGCGCCCAGGCGTGACCCCAGAGGCGGCATCGACAAGCTACTTGGACGCCACCTCCGAGGAGGTAGACGCGGCGGTCGAGCGCGCCCAGAAGCGGCAGGAAGGCTCCGGGCAGGCGGCGGAAGCCGCGGTGCCCGAGTACTGGGAGCGCCTGCGCCGCGAGGTGGAAGAAACCGGACTCGCGGCCGAAATCCGCCACATAGTCCACGACCTGCACGCGCACCCGGAGACCGCCTTCGAGGAATACCGCAGCCAGCAGGTGCTCTGCGATCTCCTGGAAAGGCACGGGCACGACGTGGTGCGCGGGGCCTATGGAGTCGAGACGGCCTTTTCGACGAGCATCAGCTCGCCCGGTTACGAGCCCGGCCGTCACCCGCGGGTGGTCATCATGGCCGAATACGACGCGCTGCCGGGTATCGGGCACGCCTGCGGGCACAACGTCATCGCCGCCGCCGGGGTGGGCGCTTTCCTGGCGGCCGCGCGGGCTATCGATGCCGCCGCGCCCGTGTGCATCGAGCTGCAGGGCACCCCGGCGGAGGAAGGACACACTGGCAAGGAGTACATGATCCGCGGCGGGAGCCTAGACGGGGTGGACGCCGCGCTGATGATCCACGGCTTCGGCTACGACATCTCCGAACACGTCTGGGTCGGGCGGCGCTCGGCCACCGTGACCTTCCACGGCACGGCCGCGCATGCGAGCTCGCAGCCGTTTATGGGCAAAAACGCCCTCGATGCCGCCTCTCTGATGTACCAGGGCCTAGGCCTGCACCGGCAGCAGATGCCGCCGAGCGACCGCCTGCACGCCGTCATCGCCGAGGGCGGCACCCGGCCCAGCGTGGTCCCGGATAGGGCAGTGGTTGAGGTCTATGCGCGCTCCCTGCGGACCGGGACCCTGTTGGAGCTCTCCCGCCGGGTCGACGACATCGCCCGCGGCGCGGCGCTGATGGCGGGAGTGGGCGTGGAGATCGCCTGGGACCCGCACCCGATGTCGTTGCCGGTGCGCAACAATTCCGCGCTGGCCGCCCGGTGGTCCGCCACCCAGCGCCGCCGCGGTCGCGCCCCGCTGCCCGCCGGGATTATCCCGGATAGCCTGGCGGCCTCCACGGACTTTGGCAACGTCTCCCACCTGGTGCCGGGCATTCACCCTATGGTGCAGGTCAGCCCGCGGGAAGTCGCCCTGCACACCGAGGCCTTCGCCTCCTGGTCGGCCACGGAGTCCGCCGAGCGCGCCGCCCTCGACTCCGCGGTGGGCCTGGCCCAGGTAGCCTTCGACTTCGCCGCGGATCCTCAGCTGCGGGACGCCGCCCGCGCGGAGTTTGCGGAGCTCGGTGAGGTCTCGGTGGAGGGGCTGCTGCGCTCGGAAAACTCCCAATAGTGGGGAGCTACGGCCGGGGCGGGACAGTCTTTCCCGCCTCGGCCGGGCCCGAAGCGGGGGTATGTTCTGGGGGTAGGGGATCTAGTTATGAAAAACTCAGGTAAATCGCAGGTGAACAAGGTTGTCTGGGACTTAGCTGTGCCTAAGCCTTGTCAGGTTAGGTTCTCTTCAGTTAGGTTGTCCTAGGAAAGATAGTCCCGGAATTCCGCAAGGGATTCGTTTCGAAAAGGATGATTGACAAGCCCATGAAGATTCGTCGTACTCTGGTTGCCTCGGTAGCCGCCGCCTCGCTGCTGCTGACCGCCTGCTCTTCGGCGGAGGATTCCTCCAATTCCGCCGACAGCTCCTCCAACTCCGCTGAGAACACCGCCGCAGACAACGCTGCCTCGGAGTCCGGGGAGCTGAAGCTGGAAGACAACAACGGCGAGCAGACAATCACCCTGCCGGTCGAGAAGCCGGCGGTGGCCGACAACCGCGCCTTCGCCGTGCTGGCCGACTGGGGCGTGGAGCTGTCCGCAGCGCCGCTGAACCTCATCCCGGAGTCCCTGGCTGATACCTACAACAAGGACACCGTCGCCGCGGACCTGGGCAGCCACCGCGAGCCGGATCTGGAGGCCCTGGTCGCCGCCGAGCCGGACCTGGTCTGGAACGGCCAGCGCTTCTCCCAGCACCAGGCCGACATCGAAAAGCTGGTGGAGGACACCCCGGTCGTGGACTTCGAGCCGCGCGAGGACAAGGACTTCTTTGAAGAGCTCAAGCGCCACACCACCGCCTTGGGCGAGGTCTTCGAGCACGAGGAAGACGCCCAGAAGCTGATCGAGGACCTGGACGCCGCCATCGAGCGCGCCAAGAAGGCCTACGATCCGGAAAAGACCGTCATGGCTGTTAACACCTCCGGCGGCGAGATCGGCTACATCGCTCCGCACGTCGGCCGCACCCTGGGCCCGGTATTCGACCTGCTGGGTATGGAACCGGCCCTGACCGTGGAGGACGGCAGCAGCAACCACGAGGGCGACGACATCTCCGTCGAGGCCATCGCGGAATCCAACCCGGACTGGATCCTGGTCCTCGACCGCGACGGTGCGGTCAGCTCCGACGAGCCGGACTACACCCCGGGCAAGGACCTGGTGGAAAACAGCGCGGCACTGAAGAACGTGCAGGCGGTCAAGGACGGCAATGTTTACGTCGCACCGAAGGACACCTACACTAACGAGTCCATCATTACCTACACGAAGATCCTGAACGAAATGGCTGATGCTTTCGAGAATGCCTAGTTCCACACCCGGCGTTTTCCGCAAGTAACCGGATAGCCCCTGCGCTCATTTTCCCGCGCGGGGCCTATCCGGCTTTCGGCTATCTACCAAGAATCGGACCTTATGCAAGAAACAACCCCCAGGCGCTCCCGGTCGAAGCTCCTCGACTGGAAGCTTCTGCTCGGCGTAGGCGGCATCGTCCTGCTCCTAGCCCTCTCGCTGGCGGTGGGCGAATACGACATCCTGGGCCACGAGGACGGCGGGGAGATGTTCAACACCACCCGCATCCCGCGCACCATTGCGCTGATGCTGGCCGGCGCCGCCATGGCCATGAGCGGGCTGGTCATGCAGCTGCTGACCCAGAACCGCTTCGTGGAGCCGACCACCACCGGCACCACCGAGTGGGCCGGCCTCGGCCTGCTGACCACCATGGTGTTGTTTCCTACCTCCACCGTGCTGCAAAAGATGGTGGTCGCCGTGGTTTTCTCCTTCGTGGGGACCATGGTCTTCTTCGCGTTCCTGCGGCGGGTGACCCTGCGGTCCTCCCTGATCGTGCCGATCATCGGCATCATGCTGGGCGCGGTCGTCAGCGCCGTGTCTACCTTCATCGCGCTGACCACGGACTCCTTGCAGCAGCTGGGAATCTGGTTCATGGGCTCGTTCACCTCGGTCTACGAGGGACAGTACGAGGTCCTGTGGCTAGTACTCATCGTGCTCGTCGCGGTCTTTTTCTTCGCGGACAAGCTGACCGTGGCCGGGCTGGGCGAGGAGATCGCCACCAATGTCGGTCTGAATTATAACCGCATGATCCTCATCGGCACCGGGCTCATCGCCGTGGCCACCGGCGTGGTGACCGTGGTGGTCGGTGCCCTGCCGTTTTTGGGGCTTATCGTCCCGAATATCGTGAGCCTGTTCCGCGGCGACGACCTGCGCTCCAACCTGCCGTGGGTCTGCCTGTTGGGCATCGCAACGGTCACCGTCTGCGACTTGGTGGGCCGCACCATCATCTCGCCGTTTGAGATGCCGGTGTCCGTCATCCTGGGGATCATCGGCGCGGTCGTTTTCGTGGTCCTGATTGTGAGGTCGACCCGTGGTAAATAAGACTGTTTCTGCTTCTGTTCCGGCCACTGCCGCCGCCCGCGACGTCGGGGCCTTCCAGTCCGCCGCCGCGCAGCGCAAGTACTGGGTCATCCTACTGATGCTGCTGGCCGCCGGCGGGGTCTTCGCCGCCGGGCTGCTGGCGTGGGACAACCCGATGGACTTCGGCACGCGCGGCTTCTGGCTCATCGCCGAGCGGCGCGCCGATGCCGTCATCGCCATGGCCGTGGTGGCCATCTGCCAGGCGACCGCGACGGTGGCCTTCCACACCGTGACCAACAACCGCATCCTCACCCCGTCGATCATGGGCTTCGAGGCCCTCTACGTGGCCATTAACACCGCGACCATCTTCTTCCTCGGCGCAGCCGGGCTGACCAACGCCCGCAACATCACCACGTTCCTGGTCCAGGTCGCGCTCATGGTTTTGCTGTCGCTGGTGCTCTACTCCTGGCTGCTGACCAACCGCTCCAACAACATGCACGCGATGTTGCTAGTCGGCGTGGTCATCGGCGGCGGGCTGGGCTCGCTGTCGACGTTCATGCAGCGCATGCTGACCCCCTCCGAGTTCGACGTGCTCACGGCCCGCCTGTTCGGCTCCGTCAACAACGCCGACTCGGACTATTACCCGGTGGCCATCCCGCTGATGCTGCTAGCCGCGGCCGCGCTGTATCTCAACTCGCGCCGGCTCAACGTGCTCGCACTCGGCCGCGACGCGTCGACCAACCTGGGCGTGAACCACCGGACGAACGCCATCTTCACGCTGATTATGGTCTCCATCCTCATGGCCGTGACCACCGCCCTGGTGGGCCCGATGACCTTCCTAGGCTTCCTGGTCGCTACGCTGGCATACCAGTTTGCCGAGACCTACGACCACCGCTTCTTGTTCCCGATGGCCGTGGCGACCGCCTTTGCCGTGCTCACCGGGGCGTATTTCATCATGCAGCACGTCTTCTACGCCCAAGGCGTGGTCTCCATCATCATTGAGCTGGTCGGCGGTACCGTCTTCCTCTTCGTCATCTTGAGAAAGGGTCGCCTGTGATTTCCCTAAAGCACGTCGCGAAAAGCTACAGCGGCGAGACCAACATTGGTCCCGTCGACCTGGAGATCCCCTCGGGCGGCATCACCTCCCTGGTCGGGCCGAACGGCGCCGGCAAGTCCACCCTGCTGACGATGATCGGCCGCCTGCTGAACATGGACGAGGGAACAATCGAGATTGCCGGCTACGACATCGGGAAGACCAAGTCGAAGGATCTGGCCCGTATTGTCTCCATCCTGCGGCAGGAAAACCACTTCATCACGAAGCTGACGGTTAGGCAGCTGGTGGGCTTCGGCCGCTTCCCGTACTCCCAGGGGCGCCTAACCGAAGAAGACGAGGAGATCATCTCCAAGTACATCGACTTCCTGCACCTGCGGGAATACGAGGGCCGCTACCTGGACGAGCTCTCCGGCGGCCAGCGGCAGCGCGCGTACGTGGCCATGGTCCTGTGCCAGGAGACCGACTACGTCCTGCTGGACGAGCCGCTCAACAACCTGGACATCTCCCACTCCGTGGAGATGATGCGGCACCTCAAGCAGGCCGCCCGGGAATTCGGCCGCACGATCGTGCTGGTCATCCACGACATTAACTTCGCGGCCAAGTACTCAGACTCGATCTGCGCGGTCAAGGACGGCGAGGTCGTCGCCTTCGGCACCCCGGAGGAGATTATGAAGGATGAGGTCCTCACCCCGATCTTCAACACCCCGATCCAGGTCATCGACGGCCCCGACGGGTTGCTGGCCTGCTACTACTAGCCCCACGGGCCCCGAATACAGCGCCCACAACTGAAAATTCAGTGCCCAAAACCGCCGGCCTCACTGCGAGCCGGAAGCGTCGCCGAAGCACTACGGGCAGCGCCGCGGCCGGCGGGGGAGGGGAGGGGCCGTGCCCTTCCCAGCCGCTCCCATGCTGCAGGCGTTCATCGGTCTCATCGTCATCCCCTTCGGCCTGGCCTGGGCAGTGCAGCACACGCGCGCCAAGGACAAAATAGGCAAAGCCACCGATGGCTGGATGGTCCCGGTCATGTGCCTGACCCTCTTCGTTATCGCGACGGTACATTCGCCGGGGCTGGGGGAGAACCTGCCGCGGCTTGCGCCGGCACTTGCTTGTTACGTGGTGTTCATCTTGGGGCGCGGCAGCGCAAGCCTTGGCGCTGGGACGGGGCCCCCGCGCCCCGAGGCGCGACGGAAAGCGTTGATGCCGGCGGCGAAGACGCGCAACTTACCGGTGATTATCCCTTTGCCTTGGTGCTGCCGGAAGGATTTTCATTCGTCCCCAGAGCCATCATCATGCCGACCGTGGGCGAGTCGGCCGTGCTCAACGCGGTGTTGAAAATGAGCCATCTACCTGGGGTTAAACATGAAACGAAAAGGCGATTTGGCATCCGGAGGGCTAACGCGCTATATTAATTCGAGTCGCCGCGAGGTAGCCGAGAGGTTAACGGGCGGTGACGGTGTTTGACTTTGTTTACGGTTGTGAGTAAGGTTGAACAAGCC
The DNA here is from genome assembly GCF_055700935.1 of Corynebacterium sp. 2571A. Lineage (NCBI taxonomy): Bacteria > Bacillati > Actinomycetota > Actinomycetes > Mycobacteriales > Corynebacteriaceae > Corynebacterium > Corynebacterium sp. 2571A. The sequence continues at coordinate 702,152 of NZ_JASTTE010000001.1, forward strand.
GCTTTGAACAGTTGGTTGTGACTGATTGTTGGGGCGTGCCAGTGATGTTTGAGAACTCAATAGTGTGCCAATGTACTTTTTGCATTTGTGTGGATGGTTGTGTTGGTGTGTGCCGGATGGCGCTTTCAGTTGGGGTGTCATTGAAATATAATTTTTCTTTCTGGCTGCATTGATGTGATTGTTCATGTTTTGTGAATTTTTCATTTTTTCTTTGTAGTAATTCTTTTTTGGTCAGTATGCAGCGCACTGTTTTGGTGTGTTGTGTGTTGGTTTTGTTTGTTAGGTTTGGGCTTTTCACGAGCCTTTTTTGTGGAGAGTTTGATCCTGGCTCAGGACGAACGCTGGCGGCGTGCTTAACACATGCAAGTCGAACGGAAAGGCTCCAGCTTGCTGGAGTACTCGAGTGGCGAACGGGTGAGTAACACGTGGGTGATCTGCCCTGCACTTCGGGATAAGCCTGGGAAACTGGGTCTAATACCGGATAGGACCGCACTTTGGTGTGTGTGGTGGAAAGTTTTTTCGGTGTAGGATGAGCCCGCGGCCTATCAGCTTGTTGGTGGGGTAATGGCCTACCAAGGCGGCGACGGGTAGCCGGCCTGAGAGGGTGGACGGCCACATTGGGACTGAGATACGGCCCAGACTCCTACGGGAGGCAGCAGTGGGGAATATTGCACAATGGGCGGAAGCCTGATGCAGCGACGCCGCGTGGGGGATGACGGCCTTCGGGTTGTAAACTCCTTTCGCCAGGGACGAAGCGTTTTTGTGACGGTACCTGGATAAGAAGCACCGGCTAACTACGTGCCAGCAGCCGCGGTAATACGTAGGGTGCGAGCGTTGTCCGGAATTACTGGGCGTAAAGAGCTCGTAGGTGGTTTGTCGCGTCGTCTGTGAAATTCCGGGGCTTAACTCCGGGCGTGCAGGCGATACGGGCAGGCTTGAGTACTGTAGGGGTAACTGGAATTCCTGGTGTAGCGGTGAAATGCGCAGATATCAGGAGGAACACCGATGGCGAAGGCAGGTTACTGGGCAGTTACTGACGCTGAGGAGCGAAAGCATGGGTAGCGAACAGGATTAGATACCCTGGTAGTCCATGCCGTAAACGGTGGGCGCTAGGTGTGAGACCCTTCCACGGGTTTTGTGCCGTAGCTAACGCATTAAGCGCCCCGCCTGGGGAGTACGGCCGCAAGGCTAAAACTCAAAGGAATTGACGGGGGCCCGCACAAGCGGCGGAGCATGTGGATTAATTCGATGCAACGCGAAGAACCTTACCTGGGCTTGACATATTTAGGTTCGCGGCAGAGATGTCGTTTCCCTTTGTGGCCTTTATACAGGTGGTGCATGGTTGTCGTCAGCTCGTGTCGTGAGATGTTGGGTTAAGTCCCGCAACGAGCGCAACCCTTGTCTTATGTTGCCAGCATTTGGTTGGGGACTCATGAGAGACTGCCGGGGTTAACTCGGAGGAAGGTGGGGATGACGTCAAATCATCATGCCCCTTATGTCCAGGGCTTCACACATGCTACAATGGTCGATACAATGCGTTGCGACACTGTGAGGTGGAGCTAATCGCTTAAAGTTGGCCTTAGTTCGGATTGGGGTCTGCAACTCGACCCCATGAAGTCGGAGTCGCTAGTAATCGCAGATCAGCAATGCTGCGGTGAATACGTTCCCGGGCCTTGTACACACCGCCCGTCACGTCATGAAAGTTGGTAACACCCGAAGCCGGTGGCCCAAACATGTTAGGGAGCCGTCGAAGGTGGGATCGGCGATTGGGACGAAGTCGTAACAAGGTAGCCGTACCGGAAGGTGCGGCTGGATCACCTCCTTTCTAAGGAGTTTTTTTACTAGCCCACGGTTGTGGGTGGTGGTTGATGTGTCTGTGTAGGGCACTGCCACTTGTTTTGTAATCGGGTGGACGCATGCCTCTGGTCTGGATGGCTGGGTGCAATCATTGTTTTTTCACAAGTGCTTGTTGTTCCCTTTTGTGGGGATGGTGTTGGTATGTTGGTGCATTGTTGGGTGTCTGGGGCATTAGTGTTGTCCTGGTGCTAACACGCTACTGTCAGTCAGCTTTTTTGGGTTGGTTGTGGTGTGTGTTGGGTGTTGTGTGAGAACTGTATAGTGGACGCGAGCATTTTCCATGCGCGGGCAATCCTTGGTGGTTGTTTGTGTGTGGTGTGATGTGATTTCTTGTTTTTCTTAATTTTTTGTGTGTTCACCTGCCATGAAGACGGCCTGTTGTGGGTTGTGTTTGTGGTGGTGTGTGTTCGTTGTGTGAAGGGCGCATGGTGGATGCCTTGGTATTGTGTGCCGATGAAGGACGTGTCAGGCTGCGTTAAGCCTCGGGGAGTTGTCAAGTAAGCGTTGATCCGAGGATGTCCGAATGGGGAAACCTGCCACTCGTTGTGGGGTGGTACCTGCCCATGAATTCATAGTGGGTGTGGGGGTTACGCGGGGAAGTGAAACATCTCAGTACCCGTAGGAGAAGGAAATAATAATGATTCTGCTAGTAGCGGCGAGCGAACGTGGATGAGGCTAAACCGTGTGTGTGTGATACTTGGTAGGGGTTGCGCATGCGGTGTTGTGGGGTTTCAACGTGGAAGTGTCTACCAGTGCTTCGTTGTGGTGTGTGTGTTAGCTGAATTGGCTTGGAATGGTCAACCGGAGTAGGTGAGAGTCCTGTAGGTGAAGGTGCATGCATTGTGATTGTTGTTGTCCCCGAGTAGCAACGGGCTCGTGGAATCTGTTGTGAATCTGCCGGGACCACCCGGTAAGCCTAAATACGTGCAATAACCGATAGTGTATTTTCAGTACCGTGAGGGAATGGTGAAAAGTACCCCGGGAGGGGAGTGAAATAGTTCCTGAAACCATGTGCTTACAATCCGTCAGAGCACTTGAAAATGTGTGATGGCGTGCCTTTTGAAGAATGAGCCTGCGAGTCAGCGGCATGTCGCGAGGTTAACCCGTGTGGGGTAGCCGTAGGGAAACCGAATCCTAATGGGGTGTTTTTTAGTGGCATGTCCTGGACCCGAAGCGGGGTGATCTACCCATGGCCAGTGTGAAGCAGCTGTAAGAGGTTGTGGAGGCGCGAACCCACGTAGGTTGAAAACTGCGGGGATGAGTTGTGGGTAGGGGTGAAAGGCCAATCAAACTCCGTGATAGCTGGTTCTCCCCGAAATGCATTTAGGTGCAGCGTTACGTGTTATGCCTAGTGGAGGTAGAGCTACTGGTTGGTTGAGCGGGACTACAATCTTAGCAACATCAGCCAAACTCCGAATGCCGCTAGTGTGTGCGTGGCAGTGAGACTGTGGGGGATAAGCTTCATAGTCGAGAGGGAAACAGCCCAGATCGCCGGTTAAGGCCCCTAAGGGTATGCTAAGTGGAAAAGGATGTGGGATCGCGAAGACAGCCAGGAGGTTGGCTTAGAAGCAGCCATCCTTGAAAGAGTGCGTAATAGCTCACTGGTCGAGTGGTTCTGCGCCGACAATGTAGTGGGGCTCAAGCATACCGCCGAAGCCGCGGCAACAAGTTTTTTGTTGGGTAGGGGAGCGTCGTGCACGTTGTGAAGCAGTATCGTAAGGCGCTGTGGAGTGTGTGCGAGTGAGAATGCAGGCATGAGTAACGAATTGGTAGGTGAGAATCCTACCCGCCGGATGACTAAGGGTTCCTGGGTCAAGTTCGTCTTCCCAGGGTGAGTCGGGACCTAAGGCGAGGCCGACAGGCGTAGTCGATGGATAACCAGTTGATATTCTGGTACCCGTATATCCGCGCCCAATGGTAAAGCAGTGATACTAACCACCCATGCCGCCATGTACGTGCCCTTTCGGGGGTGTGTCGTGGTTGGTGTGCGTGGGGCCTGAACTGTGGTCCAAGCGATGGGGTGACACAGGTTGGTAGCCATGCCACTTATTGGATTGTTGGTGTAAGCGTGCAGACTGTGGTGTAGGTTAAATCCGTACCACGTGGTAGTCGAGGCGTGATGCGTAGCCCGTAAGGGTGAAGTTGGTGATCCTGTACTGTCGAGAAAAGCCTCTAGTGAGTGGGTGTACGGCCCGTACCCTAAACCGACACAGGTGGTCAGGTTGAGGATACTAAGGCGTTCGGGTGAACTGTGGTTAAGGAATTCGGCAAAATGCCCCCGTAACTTCGGGAGAAGGGGGGCCACTGCTGGTGCCGCACTCTTGCGGTGTGTGTGCTGGTGGTGGTCGCAGAGAATAGAGGGGTCCGACTGTTTATCAAAAACACAGGTCCATGCGAAGACGTGAAGTTGATGTATATGGACTGACGCCTGCCCGGTGCTGGAAGGTTAAGAGGACCTGTTAGGAGCTTTTGGTTCCGAAGCGGAGAATTTAAGCCCCAGTAAACGGCGGTGGTAACTATAACCATCCTAAGGTAGCGAAATTCCTTGTCGGGTAAGTTCCGACCTGCACGAATGGCGTAACGAGACCTCTGCTGTCTCAACCACAGGCCCGGTGAAATTGCATTACGAGTAAAGATGCTCGTTACGCGCGGCAGGACGAAAAGACCCCGGGACCTTCACTATAGCTTGGTATTGGTATTTACTATCGTTTGTGTAGGATAGGTGGGAGACTGTGAAGCTATCACGCTAGTGGTGGTGGAGTCGTTGGTGAAATACCACTCTGATGGTAGTGGATGCCTGAACCTTGGCCCATGATCTGGGTTGGGGACAGTGCCTGGTGGGTAGTTTAACTGGGGCGGTTGCCTCCCAAAATGTAACGGAGGCGCCCAAAGGTTCCCTCAGCCTGGTTGGCAATCAGGTGGTGAGTGTAAGTGCACAAGGGAGCTTGACTGTGAGAGTGACGGCTCGAGCAGGGACGAAAGTCGGGACTAGTGATCCGGCACCTACTTGTGGATGTGGTGTCGCTCAACGGATAAAAGGTACCCCGGGGATAACAGGCTGATCTTCCCCAAGAGTCCATATCGACGGGATGGTTTGGCACCTCGATGTCGGCTCGTCGCATCCTGGGGCTGGAGTAGGTCCCAAGGGTTGGGCTGTTCGCCCATTAAAGCGGCACGCGAGCTGGGTTCAGAACGTCGTGAGACAGTTCGGTCTCTATCCGCCGCGCGCGTTGAAACTTGAAGAAGGCTGTCCCTAGTACGAGAGGACCGGGACGGACGTACCTCTAGTGTGCCAGTTGTCACGCCAGTGGCAGGGCTGGTTGGCTACGTACGGGAGGGATAACCGCTGAAAGCATCTAAGCGGGAAGCCTGTTTTAAGATGAGGTTTCATTATTAGGCCCCCGGAAGACTACCGGGTTGATAGGCCAGACCTGGACGCATCGTAAGATGTGGAGGCTACTGGTACTAATCGGCCAAACAACTAACACCACACAAACCCAAAA